>NZ_JBEGIG010000001.1:0-877449 GCF_040676555.1 Arthrobacter sp. LAR12-1-1.1
AGACGACTTCCTCGCACAGCTGGTCCTTGAACTCCTGGCTGAACCGGCGACGTGATGCAGGCATTCTGCACATTCCTCATTTCAGTAGTCCCCCGATTTTAAGGGGGTCCACTGTCCGAGAACTCCGAGGCGGCCCAACATGACCTGGGAAACTTTCTTGGAGATTCTTTCCCCCCGATTCGCTCCTTCCCTGTGAGCCGGGGGAGAGCTTGGCGCCCTTTTGTCTGGCAGAGGTGGCGTGCACATTGTCCACACCGTGTACGCGGGATGCCGTTGCTGGTGGGCGGCTCCCTCCGTGCCTAATTCTCCTGACACGAGTTCATGCAACCACGAGGTCTGTGTGACATGACTTTCCGGGCACTCTGGCGGGACGTCCGGTCCGTGCTACGTGGACTGTTCCAGAAGCGTCCGCGGCAGGGAGGTGTGCGTGACAGTAGTCTTCTTCCGTCGCCGTTCCTGCTGGGTAGTCAGTCATACCCGTCCATAACCGGATGCACGGTTTCGACATGACTACCTGAGCGTGCTCTTCTAACGTGGTCGTCTCGATTCCTCTGGCGCGTCGACAGAAGGCAGTATTAGCCGCGAGAGTGAGCGGCAGAGGCTGGCCGGAAGCGAAGGTCCCCGGCCGTCGTGGCGTCCGCGTAGTTGGCGAATGCTGATGCTGTCGCCTCGGCGTCGCCTCCGAGGTGCCCGGCGACGCGCCGGCGTAGTACTTTGCATGTTCCGAGCTGGAAGGCAGGTTCAGCCGGTGTTGGCGCCCATGCGGTTTTTTTCCAGCGTGACTCAGACCAGGCTCTCGTGTGGCCAAAAGCCCAGGCTGTGCCCCAGCCGACTGAAATCCGATTCGAGCCCACTTTAGCGGCAGCAATCGCAGTTTGAACGGGGACCACTTTTCGCCGTGGAAACGACCCCCATCAAGAGGCTGAAACCGCCGATCGATTTCGTGCTGGTCCTACTCGACGTTCTTTGCCGATGTTGCGGATGGTCCGCTAGGAGTTGAACTGCTTTACCTCAGGAGGAGCTTCCTTCAGCTGTTCCTTACTCGGACGCTGGGGTTTGCCTTCGAAGTCATAGGTGGTCAGCTCTGCCTGCAGGGCACGCGTCGTGAAGCGGTTGTAAAACGGACGGGATCATGAGAAAGCGCGGATGCCCGGTTCAGCGGGACCAAAATCAGCTGCTTTCCGCCGACGAAACGGCTCAAGCGATTTCGACGGCTTCTCCGCGCACTGCGATCCCGCCGAGCGGTGGAATATTAATGGTGAGTCTGCTCGGGCGGCCGACGTGGCTCCCTTGGAGCACCACCACCCGGCTGGGTGGTTCCACAAGCGATAGCAGGCGGAGGTATCCGCCGAAAGCAGCGGCAGCCGAACCCGTCGCCGGATCTTCAGTGATGGCGCCCGCCGGGAAGAGATTTCGCGAGTCAAACTCGCCCGCTCCGATCTCGCAGAGTGTCGTTACGGTACCGGCCCAGTTTTGGGCGTCCATCAGCGTACGCATGGGATCCGGGTCGAACCCGAATGAGTCAAAGGTCCTTCGGTCAGCGAAGACCAGTATTGGATGCCAGTTTCCTGCAAAGGCGAGCAGCGGAGGGTAGGCGGGGTGCAATTCGTCCCGACCCACGCCCAGCAACCCGAGCAGAGTGTCCAGAACACCTGCCGGAAACTCGGCGACGCGAGGCTCCACGCTCGTGAAGGATGCCGTCAGGGTAGCGCCCTGTCCGGCAGATTCGATCGAGACCAGCCCCACCGAAGTATCGAACGTAAAGGTCCCCGCACCGTGCAGCCTCGACAGCGCGACAGCCAGGGCAATTGTGGCATGGCCCCAAAAGGGCACCTCGGCGATCGGGGAGAAGTACCGCACGCGGTTTCGACGTGAGTCTCCGTCAATCGCCGCCCCGGTGATAAAGACCGTCTCCGCATATCCGACATCGGCCGCGATGACCTGCATCTGCGCGGCGTCGAGACGGGTTGCGTCCAAGACCACGCCCGCCGGATTGCCTCCGCCAGGGCTCGTGGCAAAGGCGGCATAGCGAAGTACATCGGGAGTCTGATTCATTGCTACATCCTCGGTGGGTTGTGAAAATACGGGCGTGGCGAAGACCAACAGGGTGAAGCGAAAAGCGACTGCAGCACTAGTCCTGTACGGCTCTGCCCGCCATGGCGAGGGAGATGTTTCGGGGGAGGCGCTGGGCGATTCCGGCAAGCATGCGATTTCCCAAGCCTGAGACGACGCTTACCGGTGTAGTGCGGCGATCGAGGGCGCGCAGGGCGGTGTCGATGACCTCGCTGGCGCTCTGCAGCCGGCCGACGGCAGCGGCCTGGCTCCCGAGGACATCGAAAAACTCGGTGCGGGTAGCCCCCGGGCAGAGCGCGAGCACACGAAGGCCGGATTCCTTCGTCTCGTGTGCCAGGGCCTCGGTGAAGCTCAGGACAAATGCCTTGGTTGCCCCGTAAACCGCCATCCCAGGCACCGGCTGAAAAGCTGCAGTGCTGGCCACGTTGATCAGCGCGCCCCTCCCGGCGGCGAGCATCTCGGGGAGGAATGCCCGCGTGGTCTCGACGAGAGAGGCCACGTTCAGGGAGATCTCCGAGGCGATGACCGCGGGGTCTTCCTTGACCAAAGGGCCGCTCGTGGCGAAGCCCGCGTTGTTGATCAGGGTGTCGATGCGGATGCCCCGGCCGGCGAGCTCTCCGCGGACTTCAGCCCCGGCTCCCGGACGGCTCAAGTCCTTCGAGAGCGTCGTCACTGAAATGCCATGCGCGTCGCGCAGCTTTCGGGCGAGATCCTCAAGCCTGTCGGTCCGCCGTGCGACCAGCACAAGGTTGGCCCCGCGCGCCGCAAATCGTGCGGCAAACTCGGCACCGAGCCCGGAGCTCGCCCCAGTGATCAGTGCCGTGGTTCCGGTGTAGCTCATGGTCATGTCGAATCCGATCCGTGTCGCGGCTACTCATGTAGCCAATGCCAACATAGTAGGCAGGGACACCATTGTTGTCAATGACTACATTGCGGATATACTGGTCGGATGATCGATCAGCCCTATCACCACGGCAGGCTCCGGGAGGCGTTGCTGGCACGTGCCACGGAAACCGTCGAGGAAGCAGGAGTCGAGGGACTTTCGCTGCGGCAGCTCGCGCGTGATCTGGGTGTGAGCCACGCGGCACCCGGCAGGCATTTTCGTGACAAGCAGGCGCTTCTCGATGCCCTGGCCTTTGACGGCTTCCGCAGCATGAATGCCGGGATAATGGGAGCGTCTGAAGCGGCCGGAGACCATCGGTCACGCTTTGTCCGGATCGCTAGGTCCTATGTGGACTTCGCGGTCTCTCACCCGGTCCTGTTGGCCGTGATGCACTCCACCAAGCACCATCCTGATGCCAGCGATGAATTGCGCAGCATCGGCGAAGACGGTATATGGGTCGCCAGAGCGCTCATCGCTGAAGCCCAGGCCGCCGGGGAGCTGGCGCCAGCCGACTCCGAGAGGCTCGCTCTCGTTTGCTTCGTGAGCCTGCACGGAGCCGCAATGCTGGCGGCGGGCAACCTCCTGGATGGAACATCCGTGGACTACCTGACCCTAGCGACTACCGACCTGTTGTGGGCCGGAATGGTCGCAGGTATGCCCGCGCCCCAGGGAGCCTCGGGAGTCGGCGCATGAGCCGTGCCACGAGATGAACTCGGCGTCATGAACCCTTGTTGAGTCCGAGCTGGCCGTCAGGCAGCCTTCGTTCGGGACGTCGCCCTTAGATATGCCCGGCAGGGGTTCCCAAAACTGGACCGCAGACCGCCAATTCAGCTGCGATTTATCGCAATTCCTGTTTAACAGTCACACAGGAGTGTGGCCGTCAACTTCGTTTGGCCCCTAAATCGCAGCTGAGTTGGCGGTTTCGCAGTTCTGTTTGCGGAACGGTCGGTGCAGCAGATTCGGCGTGGGCCGTGGCGCCCCGGTCGGTGTGGGGCAGCTCGCCGCCCAAAAGGGGTCCTTGAACGCCACACCAGGAATTCACCGACGCGGGGCGGGCGAAGTGCGTGAGTGGGGGGCCGGATGGAGAACATGGAAGTCCTTGGGAGCCGCATCCTGCTTCATCCGTCCGAACCTGAGCGGAGCCACCGGTTTTATCGGGACACGTTGGGTTTGGCGATCTACCGGGAGTTCGGGAGTCGTGATGCGCCGGGTCTGGTGTTCTTCCTGGGAAACGGTTTTCTCGAGGTCAGTGGACGGTCGGCTGATCCACCGGGGAGTGCCTTGTCGATCTGGATTCAGGTTCGCGACGTGCAGCTTGAGCACGAGCGGCTGCTGGCGGCCGGGGTACCGGTGATCCGCAGGCCGCAGCAGGAGCCGTGGGGGCTGGTGGAGATGTGGATCGCGGACCCCGATGGAGTGCGCATCGTGCTCGTCGAGGTTCCAAATGATCATCCCCTGCGCCGCGACCAGCGGTGATCATTTCTTCTCTCGCGGCCGCCGTCCCGTGGCATCCATTTGCGGCGGAACGGATGTTCGAAGCGCCGGGTCTTAGGATTGGGCGTATGAAGGTCGGTAGGCTCCGGGCACGCTCAGGGCGGAGACGGCAATGACGGGTGATAGGGATCGGGATGCTGCAAGGCGCCCGCGGCAGGCCCGGCCGCGTGACGCTCTTGGCCGGCCGCTGGCGTACGGGAGCGTTGGCGTCGAGCCGGTCTCGGAGGAGCCGCTGCCGCCGGCGCAGACGTTGGTTTCGGCCCGGAGTCTGGTGGAGGCAGGCCGGCCCTTCGCCGCTCATGAGGTACTCGAGGCCCGCTGGAAAGCCGGGCCGGCCGAAGAACGCAACCTTTGGCAAGGTCTCGCCCAGATCTGCGTCGGGCTCACCCACGCCGCCCGGGGGAACAGCATTGGTGCGATCCGGCTCCTCGAGCGCGGTGCGGGCCGACTCGAGGAGTACGGTTCCGGCGACGGGCCGACCTACGGGCTGGACTTGTCCGCCGTTGTGAGGTGCGCACGTGACCGGATGCGCACCGGCCACTGACCGGCGGCCGGCATCCCCGCGGCAGGCGGCGGAGGCACTAATTGCGGGGGACTGTTGAGAGTTTGCTTGACCATTGGCCTGTCCAATAAGCGGGTCGTTCAGCGGGAGCGGGTTCTCCTGGGCACGACCTTCTGGTCCGTTTCGGCGACGAGGAACACATCGATGGAATCCTCGTGCTCGTGGACGAATCCGGTGCGTTCGTAGAGGCGTCTCGCCGGGCTGCCTTGGAGGACGGTGAGCCGGAAAGGCCGGTGATCGCGCTGCGCCTCCAATACGTGGCGCAGCACCGCGGTCCCCAGACCCTGCCCTTGATACTTGGGGGCCAGATAGAAGTGTTCAATCCATTGCTCATCCGATTCGGGGCGGACCGCAATCACACCGGCCGCGGAGGCTCCGACGTCGATAACAAACGTATGCGCCGGGTGAAAGCCCGTGAGGAAGCGCTGTCTGACGCGCACCGGATCCCAGCGTCCGAGGCGCTCGAGATCGGGACGCATGACCTGGGCGCGGAGCTCGGCAATCCATGAAGCGTCAGAGGGAAGGCTTTGGCGCAATGACCAGACGGGAGGCATGTAGCCATTGAAGCTGAAACTACCCGGCACGACGAAATCGAGCAGGATCCACGCCCCGTAGCTGAAGAGTGCCATCTGAACGACTGAACCACTCTCGCAACAACGGCAACTGACCAGTATCGCTAAGTCGTCCCCGGGGGCCTGCTCGCAAGACCGCGACTCGAAGTGCGATTTAGAAGGAGATGGGCAGGGTGTCAGGGCCAGGGACTAGGGGCCTGAGTGGTCCTGATTCAAGCCGTCTCAGTGGTCCTGAATCGGGCTGACATACTCAGGAGCACATCCACCGGACTTCGCCGCGTGCTTGGTCCCAGTCATAGAAGCGGAAGGATTCCCGGACTTTCGCGGCTGCCCCGGGTGGGAGGACGGCAAAGACGCCATTGGACTGTGTTGCTTGCGTCAGTGAGACGCCGTTAATGGCCGAGATTCCTTCGCTGAGACGTTGAGCCATCTCGTTGGCGTGACTGGCGGACCGCAGCCACAACCCATCCGTTAGCAGGGCTACCAGCTGCGCAGAGACGAAACGGATCTTTGAGGCAAGCTGCATGTTCATCTTGCGCAGGTAGCTCATGCCTGGGTCGGACTGTGGGTTGAGCCAGATAACGGCTTCGCCGAACAGCAGCCCGTTTTTGGTGCCGCCAAAAGACAGGACGTCGACACCGGCGTCGGTGGTGAATGCCTGCAAAGGAAGCCCGAGATGTGCTGCAGCGTTGGCCAGCCTTGCTCCGTCCCAGGTGCAGTTTCATTCCCTTCGCATGGACGTGTTCAGCGATCTGTTGGATTTCTTCCGGCGTATAGCAGGTGCCGAGTTCGGTGGTTTGGGTGATCGATACGGCCAGCGGTTGCGCCCGGTGCTCGTCTCCCCACCCCCAAGCTTCGGCGTCGATCAATTCCGGGGTGAGTTTGCCATCCGGTGTGGGGATCGGGAGGAGCTTTATTCCGCCAACCCGTTCCGGGGCGCCGTTTTCGTCGGTATTGATATGCGCTGTTGCTGCGCAGATGACAGCGCCCCAGCGCGGGAGCAGGGCTTGCGGGCAAGGACGTTGGCCCCTGTTCCATTGAAGACCGGATATGCGGTAGCAGTTGTCCCGAAGTGGGACTGGATGACCTCCTGAAGCGCTGCTGAGTAGACATCTTCGCCGTATGCGGTGACGTGGCCTTCGTTGGCTGCCTGAACTGCTTCGATGATTTCGGGGTGAGCCCGGTGTAGTTATCCGTGGCGAAGCCCCGGTATGCCGGGACCTGCAGGCGCCCCGCCAGTACGTGCGGGACGCCTGCTTTGGTATCAACGCTGACGCTCATGCCGGTGCGCCCACGAGGTGGCCGGCCGTGAGGGGCAAGCGCTGCCCGTTGATCTGTTCTGCCTCCAGGTCGAAGATCCGCTGTACAGCGTTGGCACGGACCCTGACATCTCCGTGGTGCTGTTCGACGAGGTGGAGAAGGCGCACGCCGATCTCTTCAACTCGCTGCTGCAGATCCTGGAAGACGGCCGCCTGACCGACTCCCAGGGCCGCGTGGTCGACTTCAAGAACACCGTGATCATCATGACCACCAACCTCGGTACCCGGGACATTTCCAAGAGCGTCGCCACGGGCTTCCAGTCCGGCACGGACTCCCAGACCGGCTACAACCGGATGCGCGCCCGGGTCACGGAGGAGCTCAAGCAGCACTTCCGCCCCGAGTTCCTGAACCGTGTTGACGATGTTGTGGTCTTCCCGCAGCTGACCCAGGACGAGATCATCGAGATCGTGGACATGTTCGTTGGCCGGCTCGAGAAGCGCCTGAAGGACAAGGACATGGGCATCGAGCTCACGTCCGCGGCCAAGGTGCTCCTGGCGACCCGCGGCTACGACCCCGCCATGGGTGCCCGGCCGCTGCGCCGCACCATCCAGCGCGAGATCGAGGACCAGCTCTCCGAGAAGATCCTCTTCGGCGAGCTGCACTCCGGCGACATCGTGGTGGTGGATGTGGAGGGCGAAGGCGACGACGCGAAGTTCACCTTCGCCGGCAACGCCAAGCCGCGCATCCCGGACGCACTGCCCGCCGCAGGCTGATCGGAATACCGCCGCTGGCCACCGCCGGGGTGGGCTGATATCCGGTGGCTCACCGCATTGTCCTGCGGCTAAGGCTTGCCGGACTCTTTAGGATCTAGCCGCTGCGCTGCTGCCTTGTGGCCAATGCGGCGGTGTGGTTCGTCCGGACCACCCTCTGGAATTCACCGCCACTGGCCCATCTGCCCTTAACAATCCCCGATCGAACATCACAGCCCAGATCATCAAAATTGTATGACTCGGCTTATGCGCCGCAGTTCCTTCCTTACTAGGGCTGCTCGTAGGCTCGCAGCGACAGGGTGTGGCCGCTGCTCTGGTAAGCACCCGGTCAAGATGGGACGATGCATGTATGGGCGAGAACAAGGGGCGCCGTCCGGACCGATCCGCTCCTGACTTCGAGGAAGAACACGAGCAGACGGCCCCTCCAGTCGATCACCGAAGGCCGCCCACGAACCAGATGCGCACCGTTGGCCAGCGCCGCCGCGATGCGGAAGACAAGCTGGAGCACCACCAGCGCGAAGCCCGGAGCAAACCGAAGGACGAGACCGCAGCCGGACAATAACTGGACAACTGGACGCGACCCCAAGGCTGCGCGGCCGCACCACGTGTTCGCACCTGCCAGGGCCCCTGACAGCAAACGCCTGAGGGGTTCTTTCGTCGAACGGATGCCTGAAAGGCAGCAGTGACTGAGATGCACATCAAGGAAGAATGGAACCGGCTCGATCCCGCCACCCAGCAGTGGCTGATGGATAACCCGGGATGCGTGGTCCTGCCACGCACCCTGACGGCCATTATCAACAAGGAAACCGGCGAAAACGCCGACGCCGACGCACACGGCGAAACCGTGCTGACCGGCGAGGACAGGGACTTCATCCAGGCCAAAGCACGCGAAGCTGCGGCCAGACGGACTCCTTCGGACTATCGCTTCTTTGACGCCTCGCAGCCTAACGAATCCCCCGGGTAAACACGGAGTTGCTGCTTCAGCGTCGGCCGGGGACGGCAAAAAATTGCCCGCAGTGGAGTTCAATGCTGACGAAACGGCCGCGCACAGGCTTGCTTAGCCTGTTGTTGCCACCAGCATGGACACGCTGTTGGGCGTGTACCTGCCCCTGCTTCAGGACGCAGCTGAAAGAACCCGCCAGGACTGGGCCCGCTGACAGCCCCGCCCCTCCTCATCTTGGACTGACCCGGGCATGGCCAGTCGAGTCTGGCTCCGCAAGGACTCACCTCAAGACGTCAGCCAAGCGTTCGTGCGTATCCCACATATTTATCGGGAGACGCATTGACCTAAGGCTTTTGTTTCTCTTGCGCGGCGGCGAGGATCGGTAGGCGTATCGTCCCGTTGCTCACGTCGCATGCTAACAATAGGCGCGCTGCATGGGCGGAGGATTCAGGCGCGCGGAACTGGATTGTGAGCTAACGCGGGGCTTGCCGCGGCAGCTGGTGCGGGCTTGTCAGGCTGCCAGGACTAGTGATGGGGCCGCGGACGTCGCGTGGCCCGGCGTCAGGATGCTGATCCGATAGTCGCGCTGGAGCGGGTCGGCGTGCACCGGCAGGTGGTGCGACTTTGCGCACCTCTGAAGCTCTCCCATCGCGTCGGGGTCAACGTGTGCACGGGTCACATCCAGTTCCAGCGCCAGTCCGGAGGCGAGTGCGCTGGCGCGCTTGACCACGTCATACAGGCAGCCATGGACGCTCTGAGCCGTCACGTGGCCCTGGACCCTGACGTGGGCCTTGGCGCCGTCGAGGTCCACGCGGACCAGCACCCGCAGCTTCTCGTTCACAAAGTTCTCCGCTCTAAATCGGGGCCACCACGCTGTGGCCCCCGACAACGATAGACGCAATGTGACCTGGATAACAACACCATCCGTGAGTGGGGCGCAACCGTGCTGGCGTCTGCCGACACGCAGGGCGATCATGCCGACTTCCAGGCAGCCGAATTTCGTCAGTACTAAAAGGCGAGCAGCGCCCTACGGTTTGGGTGCGGTGGTCCGGTGGAGGGGAGTTGGGACGGCCAATCGAGGTGTGTACATAGTCCACGCTGCGGGCTCCGGATTGGGCCGTATGTGGATCGGACTGGGCCGTATTCCGCATGTTTCCGGGAGTTCCCATTGTTCGCGGGGCTGGAATGCAGTTCGAGGGGGTCCTTGCCTTAGCATGTGGGCATTAACCCGGGTTGGGTCCTTCTGACGCTTATCGCGGCCTGGTGCCTGGCCGCCGCGGTGGCCTATGAAGTTGTGTGGACGGCGGGTTCAGGGCGCTGGCTGGTGGGCACTCCGCCTGCTGGGATGTGCGGTCATTCGGCCTCCTTTCTGGCTTTCTTGTGTTGGCCGTTGTTGGTCTTGTACCTATTCATGTCGTGGAGTCCTGTCGGCGACATGACCTGCGGGGATTTCTTGGAGATTTTTCTCCGGATTTCTTGTTTACCGGCGGCCTGGGGGAGAGCTTGGTGCCGACTCCGGCTATACCGCCGGCCTACAACCCGCCCACGAGCCAGACTGCAGGCTGTCTTCGCCGCCAAAGACCACATGGCATTGGGCATGCTCCGGGCCTTCCGGGAAAGGGGAAAATAGGGTCCCGAAGACATCAGCCTCGCCGGTTTTGACGACGTGCCCGAAGCCTCGTCCTACGCCCCACCGTCCATAATGCAATCCAGTGCTTTTACCGGGGATCTGGATGCCCGACTCAATACGGCGGCATCTTTCGGTCCTAGAGTCAACGCCCGGTTTGTTGGGGGGGGCGGCATGAGATTCCGGCCGCAAGAGCACAGAGGACGACGGCGGGAGGTCCCGCCGTCGTCCGCAAACATGGTAGCCAGCGCCGCCCGGCTAGGAGTCCGACTCCGCTTTTTCAGGAGCGATGCCGTAGAAGGGCGTGAACCGACCTCTCGCTCCGGGGGAAATGTTGGAACGGACGATCGAGGCCTTCTCCAGCCCTGCCAGGTGGTATCTGACTGCGCCCCGCGAGGACGCGATGCCGTCGCTGATGTCAGCTACTTTGCTTGCACCATGGCTTCGCAGGTAGTCGATGATTTGTGACTTGATGGGTGCGCTTCTCGCTCTTTCCGTCCGCTCAATGCGGTGCACGTCCATCGGGCTCTGGACTTCAAAGTCAGCGGTCATTGGCGATGGCCTTTCATCCGGTGTGGGGGTCGGTTTGCAGGTTGATAATTGGTTGGCCGGCCGGGTGCCGGTCAGTGCCTCGAAACGAGCTCGGGTTGCCGGCTGTCCTCAGTGTCTTGGCCGTCGTCGGAGGTGCCGGCGCGTGACGCCTCGAGGAGGGACGTGGACTTGTCGTGGTTCCTGCCGATGACCGCGGTGGCGATGGCATTTCCCAGGATGTTGGTGGCGGTTCGCCCCATGTCCAGGAGCTGGTCGATCACCAGCAGGACTCCAATTCCGGCGGCGGGGATGCCGAAGGCAGGGACCACGGCGGCTACGACGACGAGTGACCCGCGGGGCACGCCGGCCATGCCCTTGCTGCTGAGCAGGAGCATTGCGGTCATCGCGATCTGCTGGCCAAGGTCCATGTCGATGCCGTAGGCGTTGATCAGGAAGACCGACGCGAAGGTCATGTACATCATGGATCCGTCCACGTTGAACGAGTAACCCAGGGGCAGCACGAAGCCGGTGGTGCGCTTGTCGATGCCGAACTTGGTCAGGCCTTCGATGAGCTTGGGCAGGGCGGCTTCACTGCTGGAGGTGGCGAACGCGATGACCATGGGTTCGCGCACTATCCGGACCAGTCGGAAGGCGGCCCGTCCGAGGAAGGCGACCGCGACGGCGATCATGATCGCCCAGAGTGCGGAGAGGGAGATGTAGAATCCGCCGATGAACGACGCGTAAGTGGCAAACGCGTCGAGACCCTTGGAGGTGAAGGCTGCCGCGATGCCGGCGAAAACGCCGACGGGTGCCGCCTTCATCACATATCCGGTGACCTTCAGCATGACGCCCATCAGTTCGTCGATGGCATCCGCTATGGAGGAGCGGCCCATCTTCCGGAGGTTCAGCAGGGCGATGCCGAAGAGAGCGCCGAAGACAAGGATCTGAAGGGGGTTGTTTTCTGTCAGGGCGGCGAAGACGCTCGTGGGGATGATGTGGGTAACAAACGCCTGGTAGTCGAGGGGCTTCGTTTCCATCCCCGCGCCACCTCCCGGCATCAGGTGGAGCCCGTCACCGACGTTGAGTACATGGGCCGTGATGAAGCCGAAGGCGCCCACCAGGACGGAGGCGGACAGGAACCATATCATCGAGCGGCCAAAGAGCTTGCCCACGCCGGCGGATTTGGCCGCTCCTGCGATGCCGGAGACGAGGGTGGCAAAGATCAGCGGGGCAATGATCATCTTGATGAGGTTCAGGAACATGTGCGTCACGGTGTCGAGGACAGCCACGACAGATTCGCGCGCGTCCACCGGGAGCAGCCAGTGGAAGAGCAGACCGCTGACGATTCCGAACAGGAGCGCTGCCAGGATCCACATCGTTGATTTGTTTTTCATATTCAGTCCTTGGGTAGAGGCCGGGTTGGTGGCCCGGTGCTGGAACGGCCCTCGTCATCGAGTTCCGTTTCTCTGTGGTCGGTCGGGATTTTGGGCACGACGGTGTGCCCCTTGCTCCCTGGTCGGGCGGGGTCGTGGGTGTGCGGCGGTTATTTTCTCAGGTTGGCCAGGCGTTGTGGGCTGAGGAGCTCGGTGAGCTGCTCGGCGGTGAGCAGCCCGTGTTCGAGTACGAGCTCCGCGACGCCCTTGCCGGTGGCGAGGGCTTCCTGCGCGATGGCCGTGGCCGTGGCGTAGCCCAGGTGCGGGTTCAGGGCGGTGACGAGGCCGATTGACTGTTCCACCGTGAGGCGGAGGTGTTCGGTGTTGGCGGTGATGCCCCGGACGCAGCGGGCCGTGAGGGTGCGGCAGGCGGCTTCCAGGTGGGAGATGCTCTTGTGGAGGCTGTGGACGATGATCGGTTCGAAGGCGTTGAGCTGGAGCTGGCCGGCTTCTGCGGCCATGGTGATGGTGACGTCGTTGCCGATCACCTCGTAGGCCACCTGGCTGACCACTTCCGGGATGACCGGGTTGATTTTGCCGGGCATGATCGAGGAGCCGGACTGCACGGCGGGGAGGTTGATTTCGCCGAATCCGGCGCGCGGGCCGGAGGAGAGAAGCCGGAGGTCGTTGCAGATCTTGGAGAGTTTCACGGCGACCCGCTTGAGCACCCCGGAGAGGTGCACGAAGGCGCCGACGTCCTGGGTGGCCTCGATCAGGTCCACCGCCGTGACCAGCGGCAGCCCCGTGATCTCGGCCAGGTGCCGGCAGGCGGCCTCGGCGTACCCGGCCGGTGCGTTCAGGCCGGTGCCGATCGCCGTGGCGCCGAGGTTGATTTCGTGGATCAGCAGGTCGGCTTCGGCCAGGCGGAGCCGGTCCTCGCCGATCGTGACGGCGTAGGTGCCGAATTCCTGGCCGAGCGTCATGGGGACGGCGTCCTGGAGCTGGGTGCGGCCCATCTTGACCACCG
Source organism: Arthrobacter sp. LAR12-1-1.1 (assembly GCF_040676555.1). Lineage (NCBI taxonomy): Bacteria > Bacillati > Actinomycetota > Actinomycetes > Micrococcales > Micrococcaceae > Arthrobacter > Arthrobacter sp. LAR12-1-1.1. The sequence continues at coordinate 13,116 of NZ_JBEGIG010000001.1, forward strand.
TGCGGAACTCGAGGGCCTTGGCGGCGAAGGCGTCCTCGAGTTCGGTGAGGGCTTCCAGCAGTTCCCGGGCCGCGAAGATCGTGCCGAGCTTGACCGCGGTGGGGTAGACGTCGTTGGTGGACTGGCTGAGGTTGACGTGGTCGTTGGGGTGCAGCCGGGCGTAGTCGCCCTTCGGGTGTCCGAGGATTTCCAGGGCCCGGTTGGCGATCACCTCGTTGGCGTTCATGTTCGACGACGTCCCGGCCCCGCCCTGGATGACGTCCACCACGAACTGTTCGCTGAGCTTGCCGTTCATGACGTCGGCGCAGGCTTCCGCGATGGCCGCGGCGCGCTCGGCGTCGAGGAGCCCGAGTTCCTGGTTGGTGCGTGCGGCGGCGAGTTTCACGGCGGCCAGCCCGCGGACCAGGTGCATGTTGGAGGACAGCGGCTGGCCGGTAATGGGGAAGTTCTCCACGGCCCGGAGGGTGTGGACGCCCCAGTAGGCGTCGGCGGGAACATCCCGGTCGCCCAGGAGGTCGTGTTCGGAGCGGGTGTCCGGGGCGGTATGGGCGATAGTCATGGGGTCCTCACAGGGCTTCGTTGACGGGTTTGGACGGTAAAAATCTGGGGCCGGGGCAGGACTGAGTGACGCCGCAGCCGGCACGGTGGGCATGGTTGTTCCCGGCAAGGAGATCGCGCGGGGGTTGCGGCGATTGCAGCGGCAGGGGATGGTGAGTGAAATCCGGGGTTTAGGATCTAGCGCGTATGGCCGGCCCTGGAGTTTCCGCTTCCGGGGACGATGGTGCCCAGGGCGCATTCAACTCCGTGCAAATGCATTCTCATGGCCTGGGATGCCTCCTCGGCTGATCCACTCTCGATGGCAGCGAAAATGCGGGCGTGTTCCTGACCCGATTCCTTGCGCCGGTCAGCCACGAGGTTAAGGGTGTTTGATTGGTTAGCCATGGCGTCGCAGATGTCTGACAGGAATGATTCGAACACGCCATTGCCGCTGCACCGGGCGATGGTCACGTGGAATTCAGTGTTCAAAAGGACCCACTGCTGGAGATCGTCTTCCTCGGACATTTCCCGAAGGATTTCCCGAAGAGCCTCCAGGTCTTCGCTGCTGCGGCGTTGGGCGGCGAGGCCCGCGGCCGGCACTTCCACGTGGGGGCGGGCTTCAACGAGGGCGCTGGCCGAATATTTGCCGAGTTTGAGGTCCTGGGCCACCTTGTCAGCGATCACGAACGTGCCCTTACCCGTGTGGGTGGCCGTAAGTCCCAATGCGGTGCAGGAACGCAGCGCCTCCCTGACCATCGTGCGGCTCACACCGTACTGTTTGGCCAGCGATGCCTCCGAGTCGAGGCGGGTGCCGACAGGGATCTTGCCGCCCTCGATAGCACTGCGGAGGGATGCAAAGACCGCTTCAGCCGCGCCAACGCGTACGACTCGATCTTGCGCAGCTGTCCAGCTGTCCAACAGGTTCATACGAAGACTATGGCACTTGTCACACTGCCCGTCAAGGAAGTCCCGAAAATGACGAAATGGGGGCGGCCTTAGGCCAACTCACGAGGCATCCCAGTTCACACGACGAAGGCACTCCCGCGGTCATCGAAGAGACAGGGACCGCGCTCTTTGCTCTCCGTTTCGATGTCGCTGCCGGACCGATTGCCGGGGCAATCCGTGTCCACTGGGACCTCAACACGTAGCCCTGTGACCGTGTCCAGGATCAGCAACGGTATGCCGGGGGACCGGTGCGGGGAACGTGGCGACCACGGCCTCCCACCGTAGCGCCGATCGCGACGGGCAAGCTGGGTCGGGGACAAACAGATCAAACAACATTCCCGCCGCGAACTACTACACCCTGGATTTCCACGGCACCAAAGGAGCCCTGGCACCTGCACGTATGGAAGGAAAGCGGCGGCACGCTACATCTGCTGCTCCTCGGATCTGCACTCCGATCAGGCCGCTGCCTGCCTGATGTCCCTGTAGGGTTCGTAGTTGCTGGACACGGCGACGAGGCCCTTTCTCTGGCGCGGGGTTCGACCTTGAACCACGGATCGCCCAGGCCGATGCCCAGAGCCTTGGCCTCGGGGGAGCGGTGACGGCGCAGCTGTAATCGCACGACAGCACGATCAACGGCCCGCCCTGCAGCGCGGGGTTGAAGGGACGCTCGGCCGAGGCGTATTAGCAGTTCACGTCCGCATGCGGGATCTCCTGCATGCGCCGCATCGTTGCCGGCCTGGACACGGCAAGCGCCCTCGCCTGGGCACGGACGATGTCCCTGGCTGGCATTCCGGTGGCACGATCGCGGAGCCACTCCGTTCGACCTCGCCAGACTGTATGAGGTCTGATGCTGCCGCGGCGGATCGCCACCGGGGTCCAACCCCCCGGACCAGGAAGCCAGTGCTGATGGACGGCGCCCGACTCTGGCGTCCTCGGTCTGCATGAGGTCTGCGGTCCCGCGTGAGTTGCCTCGTCGTGCGGGGCAACTCAGGGCCTTTGGCGCACGGTTTGCGGGGAAATTTGCGGACCTTGACGGCTTGCCTCGAGCTTGGGATGGTGGAAGTCGGATCGAGGAGGCGGGCACCATGCAAGAGAAAAGCTGGTCGGTGAACATCGTTATCGACGAACATGAAAACCAAACGTGGGCCACGGCGCGATTGAGGGCCGGGAACCGGGCGGAACTGGAGGGTGTCGGGTGGGCCAGGCTGAATCCGGTGGACTCTGATGTCCCGGAGATCGGGGACGAGTTGGCGACCGCACGCGCCCTGGCGGAGTTGGCGCATCAGCTGATCGAAGTCACCGCGGCCGACATCGAGAAAATTACCAAAGAACCTGCACATCTCCGTCCTTAGCCCTGCCATGCCGAGCGTGAGTCCTGCCGGCCGGCTGGAATCCCCGCGCTGAGCTCGGCGGCGCACTCGGTATCATGACCGCCGGAGCCTTGTTGTTCCCGGTAGGCACCTTGTCAGCGAAGTCTTCCCGCGCCCGGCCTGGATCTGCTTCCCACCCCGGTTGCTCCGGGTCGCTCTGGAGGCGCTTCCCGCCCGCCCACCAATAGGTTGTCCCCGGGACTGGGCTCTGCACGATCCTTAGGTGTAATTCCCGCAGACGTCGTTAGGACGAACGACGTTGCGGAAAGGCAATGCGGTCAAGGTCGTTCGCGGCAACCACCTTGGCTTGACCGGCGCGACCCCGGGCCTGCTCGGCGAGAGGGGCAACGTCCCCGTAGCGCGAAGAAAAGTGGGTGAGGACGAGAGTCCCCGCGCCCGCCGATGCGGCCAGCTCGCCCGCCTGCCCCGCTGTGAGATGGCGGAACTGCGAGGCGAACTCGGCGTCGTCGTCGCTGAATGTGCACTCCGTGACGAGCAGGTCAGCGCCCTCCGCCAGTTCCTCCGCGCCCTGGCAGGGCGCGGTATCCATGACGAAGGCGAAGCGTTGACCGGGACGCGGCTCGCTTACCTCCTCCAGACTCACGCCGCCCAGGTTTCCTTGGCGCATTAGGCGGCCGACGTCGGATCCCGCAATCCCGACTGCCGCGAGCCGGTCAGGAAGGAGTGTGCGCGCGTCGGGTTCCACAAACCGATAGCCATAGGCCTCGATGCGGTGATTCAGCGCCCGGACCTCCAGGCCCGGGGCGATCGGCTCTGAAGTCCTTTGGCGGCGGCCCTCGTGTTCGCCGCCCCCGTAGCCCCCATGTGGATGCAGCCGAAGATCTATGCCCGAGGACGCGACGGACACGAGAGCTCGGACGGTGTCCTCCCCGGTGGCAGGATAGTGCAGGTGGACGGGGTGGTTGACTTTGTCAAGGGCCATGCGGGAAAGGACGCCGGGCAGACCGTAGCAGTGGTCGCCGTGCACGTGCGTGAGGCAGATGCGCGTGATCTGGGAGACGGTAACTCCGGCGTGGATCATCTGCCGCTGCGTACCCTCTCCGGGGTCGAAGAGGAAGTCCTCGCCATCCCACCGCAGCATGTACCCGTTTTGGTTTCGGGTGCGGGTCGGGACCTGCGAGGCGGTGCCGAGGACGACGAACTCACGCATGAAGTCCAGTGTGCCACTCGATGGCGACAACGGGATGGGACTCCGGCATGTTGGGCGCCCTGGTCCCTCCACTCGGTCTGGTCGCGACGCCGCGACCAACACCTGGACAACCTGTGGGCAATGGCCGGCGGCATCATCGACGGACTGCTGGCCGGTTCCACCCCCGGCGGGGCGGTCGAGGTCGACGGGCACCGCGACATCGGCTCGAAGCTTCCGGTGAACTTCTTCCCCGAGGCTTCCGGCATCTCCAAGGAGGGCCGCGAAAACCTGGTGCCCTATGCCGACCACACCTTCAACGCGTTGGGTCCTGACAACGAGCTGGTGGAGCAGGGCAGGTGCAAGGCCGCCGAATACACCGAGTGGGCCACCGCCAAGTGCCAGCGCGACGCCTTGAAGTTCAGCGATGTCACCATCGGCGGCAGCACAATCCCCGAAGCCAGCAGGGTCATGCTGTGCTTCGCGGCGGCAAACCGCGATCCGCGCCGCTGGGAAACCCCGACGAGTTCGACCTCTCCCGCGACCCGTCCGGACATCTGTCCTTCGGCATGGGCATCCACCAGTGCGTGGGCCAGCACGCAGCCCGCCTCCAGGCGGCGTCATTGCTGGAACAGCCGGTGCCCCGGATCAGGAGCATCGAACTGGCCTCGGCGATCGAACGCCACTACAACAACACCCTTCGTGGCTGGGACTCTGTGCCCCTGCGGTTGACGCTCGCCTAGGCCACGGACATGCAGGGCCACCCTAATCGATCAGGCATGCCCTATTGGCCCTAGGCGCCCCGGCCGGCGGCCTCTCCGGGCGAAACAAACTGTCGCCCCCCTTCTTGTGGGGAACGCACAAAATCCTGCAATCAGCCGGAAACTACTGTCGCCGGTGAGGCATATCCACGAAACCCAGCGAAAAGGACAATCAATGACGATTCAGGCACCTCCCACGGCCACGAGCTATGCAATTCTCGATACTGCCCGCCGGCAGGTCTTCGACGACGGCATCGGCCTCTCCGAGGCTCAACTTGTCGAAATCCTCCGACTGCCGGACGAAGCCCTGCCCGCCGCGCTGCAACTGGCCCACGACGTACGGCTGAAGCACTGCGGCGAGGACGTCGAGGTGGAAGGCATCATCTCCATCAAGACCGGAGGCTGCCCCGAGGACTGTCACTTCTGCAGCCAGTCCGGCCTGTTCGACTCGCCCGTCCGCGGCGTCTGGCTGGACATCCCGGAGCTGGTCAAAGCCGCGAAGGAGACCGCGGCTACCGGTGCCACCGAGTTCTGCATCGTCGCCGCCGTCCGCGGCCCGGACATCAAGCTGATGAACCAGATCAAATTCGCGATCGACCGCATCAACGAAGAAGTGGAGATCAACATCGCCTGCTCCCTGGGCATGCTGACCCAGCGCCAGGTGGAGCAGCTCGCCGAATGGGGCGTGCACCGCTACAACCACAACCTCGAAACCGCCCGCAGCTACTTCCCCGAAGTCGTCACCACGCACACCTACGAAGAACGCCTCGAAACCTGCGCCATGGTCAAGGCCGCCGGCATGGAACTCTGCTGCGGGGCGTTGATCGGCATGGGAGAAACCCTCGAACAGCGGGCCGAACTCGCCGCGCAGCTCGCAGCCCTGGAACCCCACGAGGTCCCGCTGAACTTTCTGAACCCCCGGCCCGGGACACCGCTGGAAAACCAGGGCCTCATGGACGGCAAGGACGCCCTCCGCGCCATTGCCGCCTTCCGACTCGCCATGCCCCGCACCGTGCTCCGCTACGCCGGCGGCCGGGAACTGACCCTCGGTGACCTCGGCACCCGCGAGGGCCTGATGGGCGGCATCAACGCCGTCATCGTCGGCAACTACCTCACCACCCTGGGCCGCCCCGCCACCGCCGACCTTAACCTCCTGGTGGAACTGAACATGCCCATCAAGGAACTCCAGAAGACACTGTGAACCGGGTATCAACGAGCCCAACCATCGGCTCTAATTTCGCGGTTTCGGCAGACTCAACCACCAGCTCGGCCACCGCTGAGTTTTGCGGGCACTGCGGCGGGATGTACGCCGGTGGTGCGCTGCCGCCGTCGTACGCTCACCGACAGTGCGAGGAACTGCTGCAGCTGGAACCGCCGCGCTACTGCGCCGCCTGCCGGCGCCGCATGAAAGTACAGGTCACACCGCTGGGCTGGTCAGCAGAATGCTCCCGCCACGGGGTGCTCGCACCATGACGCCCGGTTCAATGACGCAGGATTCCGCGCAGACGGGCCTGATCCAGCGGGACCGCGCACGGTTGTGGCACCCCTACGCACCAGCCTCCCCGAAACTTCCATTGTGGGAGGTCGAAGCGGCCGACGGCGTGCGGCTGCAGCTTCGGGGCGAGGACGGCACACGCCATGAGGTTGTTGACGCAATGTCCTCCTGGTGGTCCGCAATCCACGGCTACCGCCACCCGGTGCTCGACGCCGCCGCACGGCGGCAACTGGAGAGTTTCAGCCACGTGATGTTCGGCGGGCTCACACACGCCCCGGCCGTGGAACTCGCCGAGCGGCTGGTGGACCTGGCGCCGGCGGCACCCGGGAGGCCGGGATTAGAGCGGGTGTTCCTCGCTGACTCGGGTTCGGTGTCCGTGGAGGTGGCGCTGAAGCTGGCGGTCCAGTTCCAGACCGCTCTAGGGCAGTCTCAGAGGCAGCGGTTCCTGAGCATCCGCGGCGGTTATCACGGGGACACCTTCGCGGCGATGGGAGTCTGTGACCCCGTAGAAGGCATGCACTCCGCATTCCCGGGTTTGCTCGGCGGCAACGTCTTTGCGCCGCGTCCGCCAGCTGCGGCTTTCGCCACGCCGGAAAGCATACGGGCATGGGTCTCGGAGTTCGAAGAGATCGCGGCCGCAAATTCCGGGGAGCTGGCCGCGATCATCGTCGAACCGGTCCTCCAGGGTGCCGGCGGCATGCATGCCTACCCGGCCGAATGCCTGACGGTGCTCCGGCAGGTGGCGGACCGGCATGGGCTGCTGCTCATCTTCGATGAGATCGCCACCGGTTTTGGGCGGACCGGCGAACTGTTCGCGGCCGATCATGCCGGCGTCGTGCCGGACATCATGTGTGTGGGCAAAGCCCTGACCGGCGGATACCTGACCCTCGCCGCCATGCTCTGCACCGACGACGTGGCCGCGACAGTTTCCGGCGGCCAGGCCGGGGCGCTGCTGCATGGCCCCACGTTCATGGGCAACCCGCTGGCCTGCGCTGTTGCCAATGCCAGCCTTGGCATCATCGCCAACGGCGGCTGGCGAGCCGACGTTGGCCGGATCAACGCTGGCCTGGCGTCCGGGCTGGCCCCGGCTTTGGAACTGGACTGCGTCCGGGACGTCCGCACCATCGGAGCGGTGGGGGTCATCGAACTGCAGGACGGCGTGGACGTCACCGCGGTCAGCGCCGCAGCCATCCGGCACGGCGTCTGGGTCCGGCCGTTCCGGAACCTCGTCTACACCATGCCGCCATACATCAGCACCGCGGCGGACGTTGAGCAGATCACCACGGGCATGACGGCCGCCGTCGCCGAAGTCCACGAATGCCTCCCGGCACAGTCCAGGGGGCTGGGATGAGCGTCTCGATGATCAAGTGGCTGGACCGGCAGGCTGAAGTCCGGAACCGCCGGGGCCTGGTCCGCCGACCGCGCCCCCGTGCCGCCGACGAACAGTTCATCGACCTGGCCAGCAACGACTACCTGGGGCTCGCCGCCGACCCGCGGGTCATCGAGGCAGCGGCGGCGGCCGTCCGGCAGTGGGGTGCGGGTGCAACCTCCTCGAGGCTGGTCGCCGGAACCACGCGGCTGCACCTGGACCTCGAGCGGGAACTGGCCATGCTCGCCGGGATGGAATCGGCGCTGGTGTTCTCCTCCGGGTATCTGGCCAACATCGGTGTGATCACTGCGCTGGGCGGCCCCGGGACCCTGATCGTCGCGGATGAGCACTGCCATGCCTCGATGATCGACGGTTTCCGGCTCAGCCGCTCCCGCACCGAATCGTTTACGCACAACAGCGTGGAGGAAGCCGGCCGCCTGCTGGCCGGCCGGTCGGAGCCGCGCGCACTCATCGCCGTCGAATCCGTCTACAGCGTCCTCGGCGACGAAGCACCGCTCGTTGACCTGCTGACCCTGGCCGAGGAATACGACGCCGTGCTGCTCATCGACGAGGCACACAGCCTCGGAGTCACCGGCACCGGCACCTTCCAGGGCCGCGGTTCGGTGGCCGGGACAGCTCTCGCGGGGCATCCGAACGTGATCGTGACGGCGACACTGTCCAAGGCCGTGGGCAGCCAGGGCGGAGCGGTCCTGGGATCCGCGTTGCTGCGGGAACACCTCGTCAACCGGGCAAGGAGCTTCATCTTCGACACCGGTCTGGCGCCCGCCTCCGCCGCAGCGGCCCTCGCCGCAGTTCGGATCATCCGCGATGAGCCCTGGCGGGCCGGATGCGTCCGAACCAACGCTGCGGCGCTTGCCGCCGGGCTCGCCCGTGCCCTGTCCGCCCGCGGCGCAGCCCTCGACCGGACAGCGGGGGCCGTCCAGTCGGTCGCCATGCCGTCCGCCGAATCCGCCCTGACAGCGGCGGATGCCGCGCGAGCCGCCGGCGTCCGGATCGGCTGCTTCCGTCCGCCGTCCGTTCCGGACGGGACTTCGCGGCTGCGGCTCACCGCCCGAGCCACACTGACACCCGAGCACATCGACGACAGCTGCGCAGTGCTGCGCCGCATTTTGGAGGAACTTCCATGAACCTGCCCGGCATTATCCTGGTCACCGGAACGGACACCGGCGTCGGCAAGACCATCACGACCGCTGCCCTCGCCGCCGCCCTGATGGTAGCGGGGCGCAGCGTCGCGGTGTACAAACCGTGCCAGTCGGGAGCCGCTGCCGGCGATTCCGACGTGGCCGAAATTGTCCGGCTCGCCGGCGCCGTGACGGCGGAATCCGGCGTTGTCCTGAAGGAGCCGCTGGCGCCCGTCGCCGCTGCCGCCGTCGACGGTGCGCCGCTCCCGCGGCTGGCAGTCCACGCCGGGAGGGTCCGCGAGCTCGCCGGCTCCCATGACCACGTTCTGGTTGAGGGCGCAGGCGGACTCCTGGTGGAACTGGATTCCGACGGCAGCACGCTCGCCGACCTGGGCTCGCTCCTGGCGGCGGCGTTTGTGCTCGTCGCCCGGCCGGCCCTCGGCACCCTGAACCACACCGCTCTGACCCTCGAAGCGCTGGCCGCGCGGGATCTTCGGGTCCTTGGCCTGGTGCTCGGGAGCTGGCCGTCCGCCCCTGAGTTTGTCCACCGCGGCAACCGGGAGGTTCTCGGATCGATGCAGGTGCCCTTGCTCGGTGCCATTCCCGAGCGGGCCTCGGAACTGCCCCCGGCAGCGTTCCGGGCCGAAGCGGCGGCCTGGCTGAACGGACTACCCGCATGAACCCGCTGGTGTCCTTGGCTGGATCCATCGCGCCTCAACTGGTTGGCTCCGGCCAGGCGCGCTGCCCGTACACGGTAGTGCGTGACCCGGACGCGGTGCGGGACGTCCTGCACCGGCCTGCCGACTTCAGTCCTGCGAATTCCCTGGTCGCTGTAACTCCTCTGGAAGGGCCTGCCCTTCGTGTGCTGCAGCGCGTGAGCTTTGCGTTGCCGCCGGTGCTGGCCAGCAACGACACCGACACGCATGCCGGGATCCGCAAGGTCGTCGCGGGATTCTTCACCCCCGCCACCGTCGCCGCCATGGAACCACGGATCCGTGGACTGGCCCAGGAAGCGGCAAAGAACGCCGCGGACCAGCTTGGATCCTCGGGTCACGTGGACCTGGTGCAGACGGTCGCGGCGTTTCCTCCGGCGGTGGTAATGCTTGAACTCCTCGGACTGCCCGTCCGGGACCTTACGGATCTCAAGGGGTGGGGCCTTGACTCCATGGAGCTGTTCTGGGGCTGGCCCGACGAGGCCCGGCAACTCGAACTTGCCCACAGCGCCGCAGACTTCTACGTCTGGCTTCGTAAACTCGTAGCAGAATCCAGGACCGCCCCAGGACGCAATCTGTTCAAATCCCTAGCCGAACACGGCCTATCCACCCCTGAAATCTGCTCGCTCGGCTACTTCCTGCTGATCGCCGGACAGGAAACAACCACCCAGCTGATCAGCACCACCCTGTTCCGGCTCCTTAAAGGGTCGGCCCCTGTGGGCTGGAACGACGCAGCGTCCGACGCCGGCTCCAAAACTATGGTCCGGCACGTACTGGCCACCGAATCATCCGTCCCCACCTGGCGCCGTGTGGCAGCCCACGACACAAACCTCGGTGACACTGTAATCCCTGCCGGCAGCGAGATCCTCCTCGAACTTACCGGCAACCAGATCACCTCACCGTCCGGGCAAGAACGCGCGCACATTGTTGGGCAGGCGGACCTGCGGGAGGCGTCTGCGTCCCCGGGCCTGGTGTTTGGGTCAGGCATTCACCGCTGCCTCGGCGCCAAGCTCGCCGAACTCGAGGCGGCTGTCATCGTCCAGGAAACTGCCGCCGCGCTTCCTGGGATACAACTGCATGATCCCGAGCCCGAATGGATCCGGTTCCTTTCATTCCAGGCACCCCGGACGGTCACGGTTGTTAAAGGTCCTCGCTGACCGCACCCACGACCATGGTGCACCCAGTTGTCTACCAACAGGCGGGTTGCGAGTCGATCATGTTGCGCTCAGGCCGGGCTACAGTATCGACCGGAGCGTTTTCGAGCTTGTCAGAACTCGCCTGGACCGGCATCCCCGCAATCGGGATGCGGTAGTTCGTGGGCTCCGGAAGCGATGAAAATTGGGCGCCTACATATTTGAGGCGGGACAGTGATCCTCTCGTGGGAGGCTTCGGCGCCTACACCAGCCGGTTGGTTCATGGAGGAGCGAACTTAGTTCAGCATAGTTGGCTGGCCGTTTCGCTGGTTCCCACGCAGCGCTTCGGGCTGCCTGGAATGTGGCAAAAAAGGAAGTGTGTACAAAGTACACTTTGGGCTTCGGACTGGGTCGTATGTGGGTCGGATCGGGCCGGAATCCGCATGTTTCCGCGGTTGCCCAGTGTTTGCGGGGGAGGGAATGCAGTTCGAGTCCCACCTCGGGCACAGCATTCCCCCTCGCCAGAGGGGGTTTTGCTTTAAGGTGTGTACATTGACCCTGGTCGGGTCCCTCTGACGCTTGTCGAACGCTTGTCGCGGTCTGTGGCCTGGCCGCCGCGGCGGCCGGTGAAGTTGTGTGGGTGGCGGGTTCAGGGCCCTGGCTGGTGGGCCCTCCGCGTGCTGGGATGTGGGGGTCATTCGGGTCTCCTTTTCTGGGTTGTTCTGGTGGACGTGGTTGGCCTTGTACCTATTCATGCTGTGGGGTCCTGTTGACGACATGACCTGCGGGGATTTCCTTAAGATGTTTTTCTCCGGAATCCGGGTTTACCGGTGGCTTGGGGGAGGGCTGGTTCCCGTTTGTCCGGCCAAGAGGGGTGTGCACGTTGTCCACACCGGAGTGAGTTTCCTGCCGTTGCTGCTTTGTGGCTCGCTCCTTGCCTGCTTCCCACGAGACGGGCAGGAAGATCCCCGGAAACCCGGGGATCTTCCTGCCTCAACTCACGGAACTTCAGGTTAGGGGTTTGCTGGGAATCGAGGTGCATCTGGCGCGGGCTGTCAGGTTGCTTCCGGATCCTCGGTCGATCATCCACTTCTCACGCAGGCAGTGCTGTCACACCGTGGGGGCGATGTTCTGGTTCAACCGGAATAGATTGGTGGGGTCGTATTCGTTCTTCAGTTCCACGAGCCGCCGGTATGTATCCGCCGGGTACGACGCCCGGACGAGCGTCGTATTCGCTTCACCTGTGAAATTCACGTAGGATGCCACATCCGGACCGAGCGCGGACGTCACGCGCCGGGCCCATTCGACGACATCCGCGAAGCCTTCCGCCGTCGGCGTGCGCGCCACAACATTGACGATGAATTCCTGGTCGCGGAGTGCGAAGGCCGTTGCTTCGGCCGGAACCCGGCCGACCGCGCCGCCAAGGTGGTGCAGGTGAATCTGCGTCATGGCGTTGGGCAATGCCGCAAACGAGTCCAGCAGCACGCGCACGGACGCGTCGTCGGCGGCGCGCAGAAATGCCGAGCGGAAATAGTTGTGCACGCCCCTCGGGTACAGCGGATCGAGCGCCTGCTGCCACCCCGCGTACGGGTTGGCCGCGAACACATCGGCGATGACCGTGCCCAATGACCGGAAGGGCGCGGTGGCGGCCTCGCCGTCATCGAGATCGCCGGACCAGCACCCTCCCACAGCGATGACTGGCTTGCCGTGCACTGATTCTGGCAGGAACGGGACCGGTGGCGCCATGGTCATGTTGACCAGCGTGGTCAGCTCATCGGGGGCCGCCGCGCAGGCCGCCCGATAGCCGCGCAACACCTGCTCCGCCTCTTCTGCGGGGTAGAAAACCAGGCCGGAAAGGACGATGGGCCCCACTTCGTGCAATTGATAATCGAAGGACGTCACCACACCGAAATTGCCGCCGCCGCCGCGCAGTCCCCAGAACAAATCGGGGTGCTCGTCGGCACTGGCGTGAATAAACTGCCCGTCGGCGGTGACGACGTCGGCGCCGACCAGGTTGTCGCTGGCCAGCCCGTGCTTGCGCACGAGCCAGCCGATGCCGCCGCCGGTGGTGAAGCCGGCGATGCCGGTCGAGGACACCAGGCCACCGGTCACCGCAAGCCCGAATTGCTGGGTCTCTGCATCCACGTCCTTCCAGGTACACCCTGCCTGTGCCGCGACGCGGCGGCGGGCAGGGTCCACCTGGACCCCCTTCATCAGCGAAAGGTCCAGCACGATACCGTCGTCGACGGTGGAAAACCCGGGGATCGAATGGCCACCGCCGCGAACCGACAACGGCAACCCCTCGCTACGCGCGAGATCGACCGTGCGTATCACATCTGCCACACCCGCACAGCGTGCGATGAGCGTCGGGCGCCGGTCGTGGGCCCCGTTCCAGATGCTGCGTTCGTGGTCGTAGTCCGCGTCCCCTGGCCGGACGACCTTGCCGCGCAGGCCGGCGGCGAACTCGGCGATGGTGGCCTCGCCGATGCGGGTCGGCCTAGTCTGCGTCGTTGTCACGATGCGTTCCTCCTGATTGCTGTTTGTTTGTCAGATCCATTTGTCAGATCCAGGAATCACGCTAGTGAACCGTACTCAACGAGCACTCAACGCCGTCTCAACATCATCATCCGAGTCCCGCCTACGCAGTGCGGCCAGCCGCTGACCGGCGATGAGGCATCTCGTTCGGTCGAAAATCGCCCCAGCCCTGTCAATTTCGCGGGCCGCCCGATGCGGGTCGCCGAGCTCGTTGGAAAGCTCTGCCACCATCAACCGTTGCCAGCCAGTGTGTCGCCGCCATGGGGCGACCTTTTCCGCTGCCTGCCTGTACATTTCCCGCGCTGCCCGGACCTCCCCGGAGATCAGTTCGGCGGCACCGAGGATGGTCAGCGTAGCGCCCATCCCCACCTGATCTCCCGCGGACTCGAACCCTGAAAGGCAACGCCGAGCGTCTGTCAGGCCGCGGTCGATATCACCACCCATGGCGCGGAGCAGGGCGATATTAATCTCGGTCAGCAGCTCGCCGCGTCGGTCGCCCAGGCCGAGCCGAAGCTCCCGCGCCAAGGACAGGGCCTCATCGGCCGCGCTGTGGTCGCCACAGTCGCGCAGAATGCAGCCAAGTTGGTGAAGTGTTTGCGCCCTAGCCAGGTCATCTCCTAACTCGGCGAAATGTTCGGCTGCATCCGTGATGACGGATATCGCAGACTGCGTGTCTCTCGAAAGCCTGGCCGCGTAGCCGATTGCGGACAGCACGTAGCCTTTGGCTTGGACGACGCCAACCCGCCGGCCCAACAGCAGGGTCTCCTCGACGCAGGGGACCAACCGTCCGGCGATCGGGACCAGTTGCAGGCTGGGCGTGATCACCGGCAGGAAGGGTGGAGTGCTGGTCTCAGACTGTGCGAGTTCGCTCAGGCAGATGTTTAGGTGACGGGCGGCGAGTGGTCCGTCCTCCCGCGACAACGCGCACTGGCCGAGCAGCCAACTGCTGGCAGCGCAATGTTCGGGTCTGCCACCCTCGACTGCCTCGGTGTGCACGTCGGCTGCCAGCTGTTCGGCCTCGTCCAAGTCGAAAGTGCTCCATGCGAGCGAGGTCTCAATGAGCCGGGCCATCGCCACCTCGTCGGGGTTGCCGATCTCCCGCATAATTGCCAGGGCCTCCGCGCCGAGCGCCCGATGCCGATCGCCGCGGCCCTGCCGGCTGTCCAGCCCGGTCAGGCCGATCAGAGCGGCCGCGCGAGGCCGGGTCGAGTCGGGAGCCACCGCCAATGCACGCTCGACCCAACGTGCTCCCTCGACCGCGTGACCGCGGACGAACCAGAACCGCCACAGGCTGGCGGCGAGCCGGAGCGCGGTCTCGGGCTCGTGGGCGCACGACCAGCGCAGCGCAGCGCGCAGGTTGTCGTGCTCGCGGTCGAGCACCTTCGGCTGTTCGATGACCACCCCGGTGGCGCGTTCGGGATTGTGGGATTCGGCGACGGCAAGGAAGTAGGCGCAATGCGCAGCCGCCAGTTGAGCCGCCTCACCTGCATGATCGAGATTCTCGTGGCCAAACTGGCGGACCGTCTCCAATTGCCGGTATCGGGTCCCGGCGCCTCTCCTTTCGGTGACCACCAAAGACTTGTCCACCAGCTTGGCCAACAGGTCGAGCAGCTCGATCTGCTGGAGGGGCGCGTCAGCGCAGACTGCCACCACAGCGTCGAGCGTGAAACCACCAGCGAACACAGACAGCCGGCGCAGCAGAACCTGCTCCGGTTTGGTGAGCAGTGCGTGGCTCCATTCCAAGGTGCCACGCAGCGTCTGGTGCCGTGTGACGCCGCTGGTTCCCCCGCCGAGCATGGACAAAGCATCGCCCAATCTCTGGACGATCTCGGCGGGTTCGAGTACGGCGGTTCTGGCCGCGGCCAATTCCAGGGCCAGCGGCATCCCGTCGAGCCGCCGGCACAACTCTGTGACCCCCTGCGCGTTGTCGGCGTCGAGCGCGAAACCCGGCCGGACCTGCGCTGCCCGCTCAACGAAAAGCCGGACAGAGGGCAGACGGCCCAGCACGGCCAGGTCGAGAGCGTCGGTCCGCAGGGGCGAGGGCAGGGGCAATGACGGCACCCGGTAGGTGTACTCGCCGTCGGCATGGAGTGGCTCCCGGCTGGTGGCCAGCACTTTAACCCCAGGGGATCCGTCGAGTAACGCGACGACGAGTTGCGCACAGGCCGCGAGCAGGTGTTCGCAGTTGTCCAGCACGAGGAGCAGCGAGCGTCGCCGCAGTTGGTCGACCAGCGCTTGCACGCGGCTTGATGCCGCGCCGGAATCCAACCCGAGGACCTCGGCTACGGCATCGGCCACCAGCAGCGACTCCCCAACGGCCGCGAGGTCGACGAACCAGACTCCGTCCACGTACTCAGGACGAACTGTCTTCGCGGCCTCCAATGCCAGTCTGGTTTTGCCGCTGCCGCCAGCCCCGGTGAGGGTGAGCAGGCGAGCATGGCCCATCAGCCGCTCGACGTCCACGAGCTCACGCTCGCGCCCGATGAAGCTTGTCAACGGGGATGGCAGATAACCGATGGCATCGTCTTTGCCGGTCACGCCGGCGGGCTGGTGGAGGCGCTCCTCGGGCGGCGAACCGGTCAACAACTCGCGAAACAGTCCCATCGTCCGGGTGTCCGGGTCGGTCCCGAACGCGTCGAGGAGTTCGTCGACCAGCCGCTCATATCGTGCCAATGCTTCCGACCGCCGGCCCATCCCAGCCAGCACCACCATCTGCGCGCGCACGGCCCCCTCGTGGATGGGATCGGATTCGAGCGCATGGGTGAGGATGACCAACGCTTCCTCCGGTGCACGCTGCGCCACCGTGGACGCCAGTTTCACCAGTACCTCGCGATGGATTTCCCGGAGCTCATCGCGGCGTGTCGTCAGCCAATCCGCATCCGGCAGCTCCGGCATAAGATCACCCCTGTACAAGTCGGCCGCATCGCGCAGGCTTGCCTCGACACCTGCAGCCAACGCTGCCACGGCCGAACGCTCGAACTGCAGGACATCGACATCGACCGGGCCAGTGTCATCCAGCACGACCACTTCACCGCGGATGACGAGCAGCCCGTCGCTGCCGGCTCCAGCGCTAGCGAGCGTACGGCGAGCGACGTACAGGGTCTGATGCAGATTCCGTGCGGCGGCCACCGGCTCCATGTCGGGCCACAGGCGGTCCAGTACCTGCTCGCGACGGTTACGCTGACCACGCGCCAACGCCAGCATCGCCACCACGGACTTTGCCTTCTGCAGCCGCCAGTGGCTGTTCTCGACGGCGTTCCCGTTGACGTACACGATGAACGAGCCGAGAAGCTGGATGCGCAACCCGCTTTGGGTGGGCTTCATGGTTCTTCAGTATCCGCTCGCCAACCGGCGTTGTCGAACAACGAAATTTCCCACACGCTCGCTGCCTTGGCGCACTCTGTGAGCGGCCCATCACTAGCAAGCAGACCACCAGAACCACGTTTAGGTTCACGCCGTCGTCGCTGAGTAGGAACGTGATGGATGCGGCCAGCGCGTCGGCTTCCGCAGCCTCCGGCATCACCGCCATCGCGGTCCGCACGCGCTGCGCGCCGAGTTCGGAACCGAACCGGGCCTCGATGTTAGTCACCGTCGGGCCGGGGGCAACGGCATAGGGGATAGCACTGGTCGGATAATGGTCCGGCGACAAGGTCGTTGACGATTTGCGCCTGCCGATCCACGAATGCCGGCGGCCGCCTCAAATCTGGGCCCAGGTCAGTGAGGCAGCAGTACACCGACCTGGGTCCGGATGTCCTGAACAATCTCGTCGATGCTCAATGCGGCGTTCACGGTCGCTGCCATGCTGAGGAACATGATGGCGGTGACGATGTGTGCCGTCGTAGCGGCATCACCAGCGCTGACCAGCTCGTGCCTGCCCAGGACGGCAGCGATGGCCTCCTCGGTCTGCGCGACGATGGAGAGGGCCTCAGCGTGACGGGGCTCCGCGGGATCACCGAAGACCATTTCCCGCAGGTACGTGCGTCCGTTGTCGACCTGGACGCGGTTGCATTCCACGATCGGCCGTACGATTGCCAGCACCGCATCGAGGATATCCGGGGTGGTTTCGGCATCAGCCCGACCTTGCTGAAGCGCTTCGGCGTAGTGGGCGTTCTGCACGAGGAGGAGGAGTTCGCCTTTGGTCTTCGCGTAAAGGAAAAGGGTCCCGGTGCCGATGTCCGCCTTGTCGGCGATCTGCTGGGTCGTGACGTCCTCGATGCCGTGTTCGGCCAACAGTTCGCTGGCCGCGGCCGTGATGCGGTCCATCTTCTGCTGCTTGTTCCGCTCGCGCCGTCCGACCGGCTGGGAGGCGAGAGACATGATGATGGATCCTCCGGAATATATTCTGACTGCACTCAGTTATGAGTGTAGTCACTACTGTGTGGGCTCGAATGTTCCTTCGTTCATTCTCCCACGCAAGGGCCGAACCCCAGTGTTCCGCCCGGCACAGTGGTGGCGCTATTACCCCACGACGCAAAGGACCGCACACATGACTTCCTCCCTCTGGCAACCCTTCACCCTCGGCAATGTGGAGCTGCCGCACCGGCTCGCGCTGGCACCGCTGACCCGGAGCCGCGCAAACCCTGACGGCACCCCCGGGGAACTGGCCGCGGAGTACTACTGCCAACGCGCCTCGCTCGGGCTGATCATCACCGAGGGCACACAGCCGTCCGAGGATGGCCAGGGCTACCTGAACACCCCCGGCATCTACACTCCCGAACACATCGAGGGATGGCGAAAGATCGCCGACACGGTGCACTCAGGCGGCGGAGCCCTGTTCATCCAACTGATGCACGTCGGCCGGATGTCGCACCCGGATAACACCCCGCACCACCGTCAGCCCGTTGGCCCATCGGCGATCTCGGCCGAGCAGGACATGTTCACTCCAGCGGGGCCGCAGAAGACGCCGGTGCCGCGTGAACTGACTGCCGAAGACATCCAGGCCACCATCGCCGGGTTCCGCCACGCCGCAGCCTCCGCTATCGCAGCGGGAGCGGACGGCGTGGAGATCCACAGCGCGAACGGGTACCTGCTCCACCAGTTCCTCTCGCCAAACTCGAACCACCGCACGGACGAATACGGCGGATCCGTGGAGAATCGGTCCCGGTTCGTCGTCGCGGTCGCCCGCGCGGTGGCCGAGGAGATCGGGGCAGACCGGACCGGCATCCGCATCTCACCGGCGTTCCCGCTGGGCGGAATCAACGAAGGAGACCCCGCGGATGTCCGGACACAGTACCGCCACCTGGTCGGCGAACTCGCCACCCTGAACCTTGCGTACCTGCACGTGCACCACCTCGGTGACGACGATCTGCTTCGGTCTTTCCGCGACACGTGGCCTGCTGCCATCCTCGTCGTCCGGTACGGGCGCGACCGCGAGCAGATCGCCGACGACATCGACGCCGGGCTCGCGGACATCGCGCCGCTGGGCCGATTCGCCCTGGCAAACCCCGACATTGTTCAGCGCCTGCGCGCCGGCGCGCCGCTGAACGAGTTGGACCCGGCAACCCTGTACGGCGGCGGCGCGGCCGGGTACACCGACTACCCCGCCCTGGCGCACGCCTAATCGTCTGCCGCAGGTCGCACGCCACCGACCTCACACAACCCCCACCCCTCAGAAAGAAGAAACAGCCATGCCCTCACTCAACGGAGCAGTCGTCCTCATCACCGGAGCCAACGGCGGAATCGGCACCCAGTTCGTGCACGAAGCCCTCGCCCGGGGAGCTGCAAAGGTTTATGCCTCCGCCCGCACCCCCCGCACCTGGAACGACGAACGCATCGTTCCGCTCGCCTTGGACATCACCGACTCCGCCTCCATCCAGGCAGCGGTCGAGGCGGCACCGGATGTGACCGTGTTGATCAACAACGCCGGCGCGTCGGTTCCCAGCCCCGGGATCCTCACCCACACGGACGAGGAGATCCGCCGGAACGTCGAGACGAACTTCCTCGGGCCTCTCTTCGTCGCCCGCGCGTTCGCTCCGGTCCTGTCGGCGAAGGACGAAGCGATGATCATCGACATCCACTCCGCCCTGAGCTGGTACGCCGTCGCCGGCATCTACAGCGCCACCAAAGCCGCCCTCTGGTCCGCGACCAACTCCCTCCGCCTCGAACTCGCTCCCGCCGGCGTGCACGTCGTCGGCGTCCACGTCGCATACGTCGACACCGCGATGGCCGCGCACGCCACCGACCCGAAGCTCGACCCGGCCGTGCTGGTGCGCACCGTGTTCGACGCCACCGAGGCGGGGGAGTACGAAGTCCTCGCCGACGACACGTCAGTCCAGCTCAAGGCCGGACTCAGCGCCCCCCTCGAAGCGGTCTACCCGCAGTTGGCGGCGACGAACGCGTAAGCGAACAACCGGTGCCACCGCGTTCACCAAAAGTGAGCGCGGTGGCACCACCCCTGCCGTGGGGAGTGTCTGAACAACGGTGGATCCGGGGGTGGCCTGACACGCCGGGGTAGTCACGAGCCAGGGGCCGCGTCAGGGGTGGCGATACGTTTGATCACCCTGCTGACGCGTTTGTGCGGGCCCTTTTCGAGCTGGCCAGCGCGACGAGGCCCCACGCCAATGGCTGTGCCCGCCCGTATTCACGGGCGGGCAGAGCCACAGTACCTCTCTGCTCTGTTGGCGGGATCTTGTCAGGTACGTGCTGGTCAGTGGGCGAGGAATTCTACGGCGACGGGGGAGAACCGGTCGTGGAACTGGAAGATTCCCCCGTGGCCCGAGTCGGGGTAGATGATCAGCTCGGATCCCTTGATGCGCCGGTGCAAGTCCCCGGACAGGACAGACGGCACCATGCGGTCGTTGTCGCCGTTGGCGATGAGGGTGGGGTGGGTGAGCCTTGACAGGTCCGACGGCGCGGAGCGGCCGAACTTCCGGATTGCCTTCAGCTGCGTCTGGAAGGCTTTGGTGCTGATCGGCTTGTCGCGGCCGACAGTGCGCTCCTGCAGGCGCTTGATGAACGCCTTCGCGGCCGGCTTGCCGGTCGCGTTGCGGTTAAAGAACAGGAACTCCTTCGGGTCCGCGCGCGTCAGGGTCGCGCGGAGGATGTCCCAGTAGGTCGTGCTGACGACCTTGTCCATGTCCTTGCCGCCGCGCGGCCCGGTACCGGCCAGCACGAGCTTGCGGACAAGGTCGGGATGTTTGAGGAGCAGGTCCTGGGCGATCATGCCGCCCATTGAGAAGGAGAAGACGTCGACCTGGTCGAACCCGAGGGACTTGATGAAGGTGTAGGCGTCGTCGGCCATCGCCTCGATGCTGTCGGGAACCTGCCCGGTGGAGGCGCCGACACCGCGCTGGTCGAAGGTGATGACGTGGCGGTTCTCCGCGATGGGCTCGATGATGCGGGGGTCCCAGTTGTCCAGGGTCGCGGCAAGGTGCACGAAGAATACGACGGGAATGCCGGCCTTGGGCCCCAGCTGCCGGTAAGCGTAGGTGACGCCACCTGAAGTGATCGAGCGTGTGGCCGCCTTCGCGTACGAGGTGACGACAGAGCCGTTCGGGGTGTCGGTGCTGCTCATGCTGGTAGTCCTCCTGGGTGGTCTGTGAGGTGAATGGCTGCCGGCGGCTCAGGAGGGAAGGGTGACGACGGCTTTGCCGCGGAGGCCGCCCTTGGCCAGCGACTCGAGCGCCTGTGGGGTCTGGGCGAAGTCGAAGACCTCCCCAACGACCGGGCGCAGCACGCCGTCCTCAACCAGGGCGGTGATCTGGCGCAACTGGTCGCCGCTGGCACGCATGAAGAGGAACTCGTAGCTGACGCCGAGCTTCTTCGCCTGCCGCCGGATCCCGCTGCTGAGCCCCGCGATGGCCAGGCGCAGCACAGGGTTCAGACCGGCTTTGCGCGCGAACGCCGGGTCCGGCGGACCGGCGATTCCGATCGCCTTCCCGCCGGGCTTGAGGATGCGCAGAGACTTCACGAGGTTCTCCCCGCCGAGGCTGTCGAGCACCAGATCGTACCCGGCGAGGAGCTGCTCGAAGTCCTGCGTACGGTAGTCGATCACAGTGTCCGCGCCGAGGTCGCGCACGAAGTCGGCGTTGGAGGCACTGGCGGTGGTCGCGACGGTGGCGCCGAGGTGCTTGGCGAGTTGGATCGCGATCGACCCGACCCCGCCCGCCCCGGCGTGAATGAGAACTTTCTGCCCCGGCCGTAGGTGGCCTTGCTCAACGAGGGCCTGCCACGCCGTAAGCGCAACCAGCGGCAGCGAGCCGGCCTCCTCCATGCTGATCGATGCGGGTTTCAGTGCCAGGTCGGCCTCGGTGACGGCGATGCGCTCGGCGAACGTGCCGATGCGGTCCTTGTCGGGGCGGGCGTAGACCTCGTCACCGGGCTTGAAGCCGCGCACGCTCTCCCCGACACGGATGACTGTGCCGGCGACATCGTTGCCGAGGATCAGCTGGAGCTTGTACGGGAGGATCTGCTTGAACTCACCCAGGCGGATCTTTTCGTCCAATTGGTTGAGGCCAGCTGCCTGGACCTGGACCAGCACATCGCGGTCGCCGACGGTCGGCTCAGGGACGTCTGCTGCGCGCAGCGGCTCCTTGTACTTGGTGACGACGAATGCCCTCATGGCGTGCTGCTCCTCTATGACGTGCGGTAGCCTAAAAATGAGACTACTCAATATTGAGTGCACTCAGTAACATTGTCAAGTCGGACCGTGAGATGCGCGCGTTCATTTGAATGTTCCCGAAGACGTGAGATAGGGAGTTTCGGGTGTCCATCGCCGGGGCCACGTTCCCGCGATGGATCTTGAGGGCGCATGCAATCTCCACTGATGCTGGCGCATCGGCGTCGCTAGCAAGGCGGTTGGCGGGCCGCCGGGCGTACGTACCGCTATTGCCAGGGGCGAGGCACACCCTGCTAGGGAGTGCCTCGCCGAGTCGTGACTGGGACCTATGGTGCGCCAGCCCTACGCAGCCTTATCAGGAAACCCTGCGCTGGACCGGTGATGCCTACACCAGGGCAAACTCCCGCAGCGGAACAGGGGGCACTACCGAACTGGGCAGACCTTTGCCGTGCTTGAGCGGGCAGAACAAATAAGGAAATTGTCGTCTGGGCTAGCAAAAGACCAGCTCAGGCAAGGCCCGCGCTAAACAGGGCTCTACACCATCAATATGTGGCCCGTCCGCCGCTGATGTCGTAGACCGCTCCCGTCGAGAAGCTGACCTTTTCCGATGAGAGCCAGGCGACCAGTTCGGCGACTTCCTCCGCTTTGCCCACTCGTTTCATGGGGATGAGGCTGGTGATGTGGGCGAGCACTTCTGATGATGTGTTGTCGTTCATTGGCGTCGCGATCACGGCGGGTGCGATGGCGTTGACTAGGACGCCGGTGGTCGCGAGTTCTTTGCCGGACGATTTCGTGAGGGCAATGACGGCGGCTTTTGATGCGGAGTAGATGGACAGGTTGGGGCTTCCGTCTTTTCCGGCCATGCTCGCGAAATTCACGACGCGTCCCCACCGGCGTTCGACCATCCCGGGCACGAAGGCGCGCATGGTGGCGACGGGTCGTGCAGGCGCCCCGCCAGTACCTGCGGGACGCCTGCTCTGGTATCAACGCTGACGCTTATGCCGGTGCGCCCACGAGGTGGCCGGCCGTGAGGGGCAAGCGCTGCCCGTTGATCTGTTCTGCCTCCAGGTCGAAGATCCGCTGTACAGCGTCGGCAAGGACACTGACATCGGTGAAGCCCGGAAATTTCCGTTCCGGCTGGGCTGCGCGCATCCGGTCATCGACCAGAGCCTTGACGACGAAGACCAGGGCGGCGGAGTGCTGAGCGGAGAGGGGGCTTTCGGGTCCTCCCTGCAGGTGCCGGAATCCGTCGGCCACGGCCAGGGTCCATGCCTCGGCGGCGGACTTGACGGCGGCATAGGCGGCGCCGTCCGCTGTCGGCGAGGAAGCGGACTGTGCGGAAACGATGGCCAGGCGACCCACAGGGGAGGTAGCCAAGTCATGGTAAAACGCGCGGCTGGTGTTCCTCAGGGTGGTGAGGACGCTGGTGTGCAGGAAGTCCCAGTCTTCATCCGTCTGGCCTTTAATGCCGGTACCGCCTCGCCACCCTCCTACAAGATGGATAAGGCCGTCCACGGGGCCCAGATCGTTCCGGACAGACGTCGCCAAGTCCTCAACGGCTTGCAGGTCCGCGAGGTTGCAGACATAGCCCGTGACGTTGTCGTACGCTACCGAGAGCTCCTGCACTCGGTCCTCAAGAATGTCCACGGCGGCCACGCGTGCCCCTGCTTGCGAGAGGGTGCGGACTACCGCGACGCCGGCAGCGCTTGTCGAACCGGCGACGACGACCGTACGCCCCGAGAGGTCCTGGCTCATGCGCCCGCCTCGCCCTCAGTCTTCACAGGCCTCTTACCGGTGATCCCGGCAGTTGATTCAATGACCGAGGACATCTTCTTCTCCAGTGCCTCGTAGAACATCGACAGGGGGAATTCGTCATCAAGGATCTGGTCCGTCAGACCCCGGGGAGGGCCGTCGAGCGGAAGGGCCTCCGGTCCCTTGGCCCACACGGAGGCCGGGTGGGGGGTGAGGGTTTCCGAGACGAGCTCGTAGGCAGCCAGCCAGTGTGCGGTCTTCGGCCGGTCGATTGAACGCCAGTAGAGTTCCTCGATGCGGAGACCCAGCTCGACAACCACGCCGGCGACGTCCTTCCAGTCGATGCTCAACTTTCCATCGGTCCAGTGCAGGACCCGGTGCTGGTGCATCCAGGCGAACAGCAATTGGCCGCCCACGGCGTCGTAGTTACGGACCCGGTTCCCGGTAATCGCGAAGCGGAAAATGCGGTCGAAGATCACGGCGTACTGGACCAGCTTGGCGTGCTTGCGGGCGTCCTCGGAAGCCGTTTCGTCCCGCTCGATGAGGACTGATTCGCGGAAGGCGGTCAGGTCGCAGCGGAGCTCCTCCAGGGAGTACAGGAAATACGGCATCCGCTGCTTGATCATGAACGGGTCAAAGGGCAGGTCACCGCGCATGTGGGTCCGATCATGGATCAGATCCCACATCACGAAGGTCTTCTCCGTGAGGTGCTGGTCTTCGATGAATTCCGCGGCGTCAGCCGGCAGGTCCAGGGAAGTGATGTCGGCAGCAGCTTTTAGGACGCGACGGAACCGGGCAGCTTCGCGGTCCGCGAAAATGCCTCCCCAAGTGAAGGAGGGGGTGCTCCGGACCGCTACGCTCTCGGGGAAGAGAACCGCGGAGTTCGTGTCATAGCCGGGCGTGAAATCGACGAAGCTGATGGGGACGAACAGCTTGTTGGAGTAGTTTGCTGCCTCCAGTTCAGCGACGAAAGAAGGCCAAATGACCTCGATGAGGACGGCCTCGAAGTAGCGGTTGGTGCTGCCGTTCTGCGTGTACATAGGGAACACAACCAAGTGCGCCAACCCATCGATGCGCCACTGCTCGGGGTGGAAGGCCACCAATGAGTCGAGGAAATCCGGTACGACGAAGCCCTCGGACGCCCACCGCTGGAAGTCCTGCACGAGCAGTTCAAGGTAGTCCGTGTCGTGGGGGAGGTGGGGGCGCAGGTCGTTGATTGAGTCAGTAATGATGCCGACATTCTGGCGGGCCTGGTCATGGTCAGCGGGTTCCGGAACGGAACCGTCCTGCACTTGAACCTGCTGCAGTCCGATGACGGCTGCCTTCAGAGCCTGCCATGCCGGGAGCGACTTGAGGTCTTCTGCCCGGGTGGTTGTCACTTCCGGGTTTGCGATTACGGACATGCTCGTTCCTTCCGTTGAGGGGATCCCTGAAGAAGCTAGCACTGCGTAAGCATACGTGAAGGGTTATTCCATCATGCATAAGAAATTCTTTTGCTCGATGCCGTCTCTTCACTGCTATGCCTGCGCCTGACCTTAAGGTCGGGTGTCATTAGGACATCCCATAAACGGCGCATCACGATTGAAGAAGCCGCACTATCGGGATGATCCGAGGTTCAGCTCCTGCCACTCGTGTCGATCAGTGGATGCCTTGGCAGTAGGACCGCACCGGCGCTGCTGCGTCTGTCTCTGGTTCAAATTCCCGCTGATACTCCCAGTGGGACAACGGCGTTGACCGGTTGCTCATCTGTCGGGGGCTCCGGCGTTGTTCGGGCGGCTCGCGGACGAAGTGCGGCAGCCCCGGGTTCCTGGCGATCTTCCTGGTTTACGTGATGACGGCTCCTTCTGCGCCCGGCACGGCCAGAGTGTTTGCTGATCAGCGGGGCCCGTGCGGCCGCCCCTGGATATCCAACTCGACAAGTTGGGTGTGATGGCCTTACTCGCCGCCTATCGACGCGGCAGGTCGTTGCAAAGCAGAAAGGGCATCCTCTGGGGCGAGTTTGTGAGGCGCTTGCTGGTCGAACCGGTAAGTTCATCGAGGTGCACGCCCCGCTTGACGAGATGCTCCGACATCTCTTGTGCATCTTTACCCCTGGCATCGTTCGCCTAACGCCGGCCGCCTGCCATAGCAGATCGTCAGAGCTGCTTACTCGCCCGGCGAAATCAAATCAGCAACTCTTACGCTCAAATCGGGTAACCCATGCCTATGCGTAAGTACTTGACCCGTCGGACGTGCAACATTCGCCACGCCAAAGGTCGCTTCCTTCACGTGTGTTAGCTTGATCACCATCCTTCCCGGCCCGGGGGCTCCGGAAGGCTTAAATCCACCGCAGCTACCTTTTCGGAGGCACCATGGGACTTAGCTCCCACACGCAAAAAAACGATCGGGCTATCGCTCCCCGCATCCCTGAAACCGATCTGTGTTTCGGTGCGGGACTCTTCCTCAGCTCGGGAGACAGCACCGCCGAGGCGAGACCTGTCGGGACCATTTTTTCCTACCAGCTCGCCACGGCAGTCGTAGACGCCTGCACCGGTCGAGCCGTCACCGGCACCAAGAACTCAAGCCGGATCGCAGCGATGCACCTTGGTGGTGTTGCATGACGCCAGTCAGTGAAACATCCGTAGAAATCACACCCGATGCAGTGGCACAACGCGGTTCATCCCCCGAGACAGCGGCAGTCCGCGCCTCGGGCGAAACCGGCAACGAACTCAAACGCGGGCTAAGCAGCCGCCATCTGCAGATGATCGCTATCGGCGGTGCGATCGGTACCGGGCTGTTCGTGGCCTCGGGCGCCACCATTTCCCAGGCGGGTCCCGGCGGTGCGCTGGTCGCCTACGCGCTGGTCGGGCTGATGGTATTCCTGTTGATGCAGTCACTGGGCGAGATGGCGGCCAAAATTCCGGTCGCCGGATCCTTCCAGTCCTTTGCCACCCGTTTCGTGTCCCCGTCCTTTGGGTTCGCGATCGGCTGGAACTATTGGTTCAACTGGGCCATCACCGTGGCCGCCGAGCTGGTCGCGGCCGGAATCATCATGGACTTCTGGTTCCCGGGGGTCCCAGGATGGATGTGGGCTGGGTTATTCCTGCTGGTGCTGACCGGGCTCAATGCCCTCTCGGCGAAGTCCTTCGGAGAGTCGGAGTTTTGGCTCTCCCTGATCAAGGTCAGTGCAGTGGTGCTCTTCCTGATCGCAGGCGTGCTGATGATTTTCGGCATCCTCGGGGATAACTCTCCGGGACTGAGCAACTGGGAAAACCGCGATGACGTGTTCCACGGGGGATGGGTCTCGATCATCTCGGTCTTCATGGTTGCCGGGTTCTCGTTCCAGGGCACCGAACTCGTGGGAGTCGCCGCAGGCGAAGCCAAGAACCCGAGCCGCGAAGTGCCGAAGGCTATCCGCACTGTCTTCTGGCGCATCATGCTCTTCTACATCGGTGCCATCTTCATCATCGGCTGCCTGATCCCGTTCACCGATCCGAGCCTGCTGGCTTCCGGCGAGTCCGATATTGCAACATCGCCGTTTACCCTCGTCTTCTCGCGCGCCGGAATTGCCTTCGCAGCGGCCTTGATGAACGCCGTGATCTTGACCGCAATCCTGTCTGCGGGCAACTCGGGACTATATGCCTCCACCCGGATGCTTTACGCCATGGCCCATGACGGCATGGCACCGAAGATCTTCGGCCGAACCAATGCGCGTGGCGTGCCGATTCCGGCGTTGCTGGCCACCGCGGCCGTGGGACTCTTCGGGTTCCTCTCCGCGATCGTCGGTCAGGGCGCAGCTTACTCCTGGCTGCTGAACATGTCAGGCCTATGCGGCTTCATCGTCTGGGCGGGAATCGCGGTCTCCCACTATCGCTTCAGGCGCGGCTTCCTGGCCCAGGGGAACAAAGTCAGTGACCTGCCGTACAAGGCGTCCCTGTTCCCCATTGGCCCACTGCTGGCCTTCGCCCTGCTGATACTGGTAATCGCGGGACAGAACTACGAGGCTGTGCTTGCCGGGCGGGGCATGGAGGTGCTTTCCTCCTACATCGGGTTGCCAGTCTTCATCATCCTGTGGCTGGCTCACCGCTTCATCACCAAGTCCAAAGTGGTGCCGCTGCTCGAGATGGATCTCACGGCACCTAAGGACCTCGAGGACGAACCTTGGGGCGGCACCCAGTAACCATGCTGCGCGGGCTACCCCACGCATTGCGGGGCCCCGCGGTAGCCGAGGGCTAGAACGCGGGATCAAGACCAGAAAGAGGGAAGCCGGGTGAGAACTGCACCCGGCTTCGCTCTTCCCCCCCAAGTCAATAACGACCGTTTCTGACCCGCCCATGGCAAGCCTCCGAAAAACGACTGTGAACCGCAGCGGTAAGTGGCGGCGTTTTCACAGCGCTAAATGTCACCCCGGCCGCCCCGTTAGCCGATCGTGCAGCGGGCGGTCAGGCGGTGCAGTTGCAGAAGTCGAGGACAGGACGTCCTTACGGATTGCCCAACGGCCGCCTGAACACCCACCGCACGCCGCCTCGCGCGAGCATCAGAACGATGATCAGTGCAGTCACTTGAAAGAAGCCGCCGAGACGGACAGCGTCGCCGAATACCAGGTCAACCAGTCCGAGCACCATGAACTTGCTCCCCGGCAGCACCAGCAACAGGGTGATCGCGCTGACGATACGAACCCGCCGAGTATCAGCCGACCGGATCCGCGCAACGATTTTCTTCTTCGCCCACAGCACGACTTCAAGGACGACCTTCAGTAGGATCGCCGTCAAGAGCGCCAACAGGAATGTTTCGGATATGACGTCGGGAAACAGCTGGATGAACGCTCCCAGCACCACGAGATAGACCAGCACGTCGACGAGATCTATTGGGCGGATCCGCATCCAGCGAGTATATCGATAGCGCCCGGACCGCCCTCCTGCCCGCTTAGAGTTCCCTTCGCTCCGCTTAGTCCGTTTGCCCGTTCCACGGCCTGCCCGATAAGGGTCGTTTCCCGCACACCGTTCGGCCTCAGCCAAACCGCCAAACCGGGCTGTGAAAAAACCGCCATTCCCACCGAAAAGTCACACTTGGCCAGCCGCGCAAACGCCGATTCCTATACACAGTTCGCTGACACGACTCATGAGAAACGGCGCGGCGAGTCAGGATGCCGGCGCGACACTGTCTTGTGACCGGTCGTTTGCGAAGCGCGCAAATGAGTCCTGGTGAATTGTTCGGGGTGCGCCGGCGGCGCGGCGCACACCAGTTTCGATCTGTCGAGAACGGGCATTCCCCTTTCGTGGCGGATCAGGATGGTGTTCTTCGTCTTAAGTAGGTAGACTGGGCTACCTACTTAAGGGCGTGATGCTGTGGGTGATGGTGTGGGCCGGGAGCGGCCGGCGCGTGATCGGTTGATGACGGCCGCCGCTGAGTTGTTCTATGCGCATGGGATGGCCGCTACCGGGATTGATGCGATCACCGAGAGGGCGGGTGTGGCGCGGAAGAGCCTGTACAACAACTTCGCGTCCAAGGACGATCTGGTGCTCGCTTATATCCGGGAACGCCACCAGGAGTGGCTGGGGCTGTACGAGCTGCGCGTCGTCAATGCACAGACTTCGCGCGATCGGGTGTTGGCGGTGTTCGATGCGTATATCGACCATGCCGGCGCCGCCTACGTCCACGGGTTTCGCGGGTGCGGGCTGCTCAACGCAGCCGCCGAGCTGCCTGCGGGCGCGCCCGGGCGGGTGGCGGTCCGCGAGCACAAGGAACAGGTCGAGGCGATCCTTGCCGCTGGTCTGGCCGGGATCGTCGACGCCGATCGGGCCGTAGAACTCGCCGAGCAGTTGGCGTTCGTGCTCGAAGGTGCAGTAGCCCGCGCCGGCCTGGAGGGCTCTGTGGAGCGCTTGGTCCATGCCCGCGCGATCGCCGCCTCGCTGGTGGATACGCCGTGAGGCGCGAGAGGTTGATCGCCATCGCGGCGATCACCATCACCTCAATGCTGTGGGGCACCACGGGTACCGCCGCAACATTCGCGCCCGGTGCCGGCCCGCTGGCGATCGGAGCCGCCGCCCTGGGGATCGGCGGCGTCTTACAGGCTCTCATCGCGATCCCTGCGCTACGCGCCAGCCGCAGGCAACTACGCGCCAACCTGCCCTTGACCGCTCTGGGCGCGGTGGCGGTGGCGATCTACCCATTGGCGTTCTACAGCTCGATGCACCTGGCCGGGGTGGCGCTCGGCACCGTCGTGTCCCTGGCCTCGGCACCGCTGGCTTCCGGTGTGCTGGAATGGTTCGTCCAACGCACCCCGCTCAGCCGGTGGTGGATGCTGGCCGCGGGGTTTGGCGTAACTGGCAGCACCTTGCTGTGTCTTTCAAAGATGGCCCACGACCCCGGCGATGTCGGTTCGACGCTTGCCGGCATCGGGCTCGGTCTGGTCGCTGGCGCCACGTACGCAACATATTCGTGGTGCGCCCAACGCCTCATGAGCCGCGGCATTAGTCGCGCCGCCTCGATGGGGGCAGTGTTCGGGGCCGGCGGCATTCTGCTTGTGCCGGTCCTGCTTCTGACCGGCGCGCCGCTGATCGCGAGCTCGCAGGCGTTCGCCGTCGCAACCTACATGGCTCTAATCCCGATGTTTCTGGGCTACTTGCTCTTCGGATATGGTCTGGAGCGCGTCACTGCCAGCACCGCAACCACGATCACCCTGAGTGAGCCGGCCATTGCCGCGGTCCTGGCCGTGGCCATCGTCGGTGAACGCCTCAGCACTGTTGGCTGGGTAGGGCTTGGCATCATTGCCGTGGCTCTCGCGGTTCTGGCGATCGCGCCAACCAACACGGTTGGTGCACTGCCGAAATCCGACCCCAAGCGCGCGAGCCCTCAGATGGCCGCCCGGTAATACAGGGTCGGGCCTCGAGGAGTCCCGCACCATACGCTGTTCGATTGGCGAAGCATGCTCCCGGCCAGAAGGACCGGCCCTTAAGACACCCCGGCCTGCGGCTGGACGATCCGCTGATCAGCTATTAATGTCTTGCAGTATCGAATTCTGGCGGGGGCACACAACGCCCCGGGAGGAGGCGCGCATCACCGCTGACCAAGACCGCCAACCTACTGTCAAATTCCTGGAAAGCCCCTCACCTGAGGGGCTTTCCCATTTCCGGTACCGGGGACCCTTGGCCGCCGCGGAAGTGAGGGGTGTCGACGGACCGGTAACCGACACCGATGGCGTCCCGCACGGGGCGTTCGGTCGCCCGCGGGCGGCGACCATCATCCGAATCACCGGCGAAATCTTCCGTCTCGGCGACAGCTTGGCACCCTCGTCCGCTGCATCCAATCGCTCTACCACCTCGATACCTCACGCCCCAGATCATCGACGCCGTAAGGGAAACCCTCCTCATCGGCCACTAAGGGCTGCGAGTTCACTGCCAATTGGCTCTGCGATTCACACCTAACACCTTCCCGGGCCCGGAACAGTGTCTTGAAAAGCTTTTGATTTACGAGACATAGTTTTCGAGGAGTCCTATCCGGTGCAGCCAAGATTCGGCGGCTGGCATTGCGTCTCTGACTTCCTCTCCGCGGACAGCGGGTCCTTCACCGATAACCGCTGATCGGCAGGTGCGTAGTCCTGTTCAGTGCTGCCCAGGCCGCTCATGGCGTAGGTCGTGACCGGATGGATGGTTTTCCCGGCGGAATCGTAGCTCTCGGCGAATGTGGTCATCTGCTGGCCACCGACGTGGGGCCGCGGGTGGTGGATCTATTACCCCCACCGCCCGGAGGAATTGCGCTCAGCGCCTCGTCTCGTACCTGGTCAGGACCACGCCGCCGGGAAACGTCCGCGTCTCCACCAGGTCCAGGTTCACCCGGCTGTCCAGCGCGGTGAAGAACGGCGTGCCGCCGCCCACCAGGACCGGATGGGTGGCCAGCGCGTACTCGTCGATCAGCCCGGCCCGCATGGCCGCCCCGGCGAGCGTTGCGCCGCCGACGCTCGTCGGGCCGCCGTCCTCGGCCTTGAGCCGGGTGATCTCGGCGATCGCGTCGCCGCTGACCAGGCGGGTGTTCCAGTCGACCGTGTCGATCGTCGAGGAGAACACCACCTTCGGCGTGTCCCGCCAGTTCCGCGCGAACTCGATCTCCGCCGGGGTGGCGTTGGGCTGCTGGTCGCCAGTGGGCCAGTGGGAGCTCATGGTCTCCCAGAGCTTGCGCCCGTACAGCGACAGTCCGCTCGCCCGCTCCTGGTCGAGCCACCACTGGAACAATTCGTCGCTCGGCCCGCCCCAGCCAATGTCGTCGCCGGCCGCGGCGATGTAGCCGTCCAGGGTCAGGTTCATGCCGTAGATCAGTTTCCGCATGGCGCCAGCCTTCCGTCAGTCGGTCTCCAGGGTATAGATCGGGCGCGGCGCGGGAAACTCATCGGTGCGCGATCTGACTCGCAGGTAGTCCTCGTGCTCGGGGCCCAGCGTGGCATACTCGACAGCCTCCCGCCGCGACGTCCCGTCGAACATGAGCACGCCCAGCCCGGTGGAGGATCAAGGGCTGCCGGGTGACATTTACTGAAACGCCGCCATTTTTCGCTGCGATTCACATGTATGGAATATCTCGCGCCGCGGGAGCGGGCTGACGGTGTCGCGGTGGGGGCCGGCTTAAGCGGCAAACCTCAGGCAATGGATTAGATCTGGGGCCGACCGCAGTCTCTAGCAAAGGGCGGGTTGTGAATGCCTGCTGGTCGCATTCGTGGACTCATCGCACGGGGGGACTGTCATGCTGGGCGGCTGACCGAAGGCTGTTGTTCAGGATCAACGGCAGCAGGGCCGCGGGGGAGGGGGCAACGGCGGCCGCATGCGACCCTTCTTCGACCTCCCCGTAGCCCCAGAGTGCGAATATCGTAGGGATTCCGTGTTCGGCTGCTCCCGCAACGTCGTAGCTTCGGTCTCCGACCATTGCGGGGTTGGAGATGTCCACGCCTTCGGACTGGAGCCGGTGCAACAATTCGGCGATGACCTCAGCCTTGCTCGCTCTTCCTTCGGAGTCCGACGCACCGCATACGTTGATGAAGTAGCCTTTCATTCCAAACCTTCGTGCGAGCCTTTTTGCCTGGTCTTCCACCTTGGAAGTGGCGACAGCCATTGGAATTCCGGCCAAGTGTAGGTGTTTGAGCAGGTCCATAATCCCGTCGTATGGGCTGGACTGTTCAGCCCCGTGATCGGCGTATGCATTGCGGTAGTGTTGGAGGGCCTTTTGGGCGGTTTTTTCGTCCAGTCGTGAGACTGTTCTGAAGGATTCGATCATCGGCGGGCCGACGAATCGGCGCAGTTTTTCCATCGCGGGCACTGGCGCGCCCACCGCTGCCAAGGCTTGGGCAGCACTTGCTGTAACGCCGGGTGCTGAATCCAGGAGCGTCCCGTCCATGTCGAACAAGATGCAGCTAATGCCAGTGAGAGAGGGCCGGACCTGGTGCAGAAGTGTCATTTTTTTCAAGGGCTTTCGGTCTTGAAGTTGGTTCCGTTCCGGTTGGGTCCGGAGGATTATTGCTGTGAAGGGTAGGCATGGATCGGGTGAGTCTTGATCAGATAGATCAGAGGATTCTTGCGGAGCTCACGAAGAACGCTCGCATGAGCCATGCAGAGCTGGCGACCAAAGTCCTCCTGTCGAGGAATGCTGTGCGCCAGCGGATCGAACGGATGGAGCGGCAGGGGTACATCCAGGGGTACACAATTGTTGCCGGCCCTCCAGGCCAGGGCCCGGTGTCCGCCTTCCTGATGGTTTACCGGAAGGACCGGGTGCGGGGGGCGGACGTCATCTCCGTGTTGCGGTCGATTCCGGAAGTGGTTCTGTGCGATGTAGTGAGCGGTGACTTTGATCTTCTGGTGAGGGTCGAGGCACGGTCGCTGGAGAGGGTTCAGGAGATCTGGGAGCAGATCGCGGCCATTCCCGGAGTCACGGACACGGTGACGGCCATGACGCTGTCCAGTTACATCAGGCGGGGAACCGGAGGGGCCCGCGCCACGGAGTAAATGTGATCAGGCCCCGGACATGTCCGCACTTCTGACGGGCAGCACTGCGGATTCAAGCAGTAACTGAGCTGTGTCCCGGTCTGTCTGCAGCCATCGTCACCGTAGTGTCAGCTCCGGCGACAGCGAAGGCAATCTGATTCATGGCCTCCGGAATGACCGGGTTGACCTTTCCCGGCATGATTGATCGCCGTGGCTTCCCGCGGGTTGAGGATGCCCAGTTCGCAGTTGGCCTGCGCCGCAGCGTTCTTGATCATGGCCAGGGAACGCACCAGATGCGGGTGGCGGGAGACAGGTGTCCCGCTGATGGTGAAGTTTTCCAAGGCCCGGGCGGTGTGTGCTCCCCAGTAGGCTGTGGCCGGTACAGGTACGTCCCCTAGCGAATCCGTCTCGATGCGGGTGGTCATGGTTTTCCGTTCTCTGAGTGGAAGTTTGGGTGTGGCGTAGCAGCGGGCCGCTCCGAGGGAGCTGGAGGGGCGCAGGACCCGGCGGCGCCCCTCCATTTCGATCAGTTCTTGATGCAGATGACTTTGGGCTGGGTCATCTCCTCATACGCGAAATGGACGCCTTCCCTGCCCATGCTCCCGTACTTGGCCCCGCCGAACGGCATGCCGTCGAAGCGGTAGTCAGAGGAATCATTGATCATGACGCCGCCTGCCTCGAGCTGGCGGGCTGCGTCCATGGCCTTGGCCAGGGAGTCGGTGAATATACCTGCATGAAGGCTGAACTCGATGGCATTGGCGACGTCGATGGCCTCTTCGAAGGTGTTGAATTTACGAAGCATGACCACAGGGCCGAAGACCTCCTCCCTCCACAGGCTGCTTTCCGCCGGGACGGCTTCCAGGACGGTCGGCTGAAGCACATTGCCGTCCGTGATATTGCCTGAGAGCAGGACAGCGCCGTCGTCGAGGGCCCCGTCCAGCTTGGTCTGGAGCTCCTGTAATGCTGTGGGGCTGATCATGGGTCCGACGTCCGTCCGTTCATCCGATGGATCTCCGGTAACCAACTGTGCCGTTGCCGCCAGGAAACGCTGTCGGAAAGCGCCGTACACTGGGGCGGCTACCAGGATCCGCTGCACCCCCACGCAATTCTGGCCTGCGGCCCAAAACGCTCCGGAGACGCAGGATTCCACGGCGTTCTCGATGTGGGCGTCGTCCAGGACTATCACGGCTGCATTGCCGCCAAGATCCATGGAGAGCTTCTTCAGGCCCGCGGTGCGGGCGATACTCTCACCAGTGGAGAACCCCCCGGTGAAGGACACCATTCGTACGTCCCGGGACCGAATAAGAGTTTCGGCCACATCCCGGTCGCCATGAACAATCGTGAGGGCCTCTTCCGGGAGCCCGGAGCTCACGAGGGCGTCCGTGAGCAGCTGGGCTGATAGGGGAGTCAGTGCAGAGGGTTTGAGAATCACGGCGTTTCCTCCGGCGATTGCCGGGCCGATCTTGTGTGCCACCAGGTTCAGGGGATCGTTGAAAGGAGTGATCGCGGCAATGATTCCCAGTGGTTCGCGGGAGTACCATCCGGTGCGGTCCTCTGAGCCCTCGTACGAGTCAAAGGGTATGACTTCGCCGGCGTTCCGGCGTGCTTCGGCAGCCGAGAGGCGGAGCGTGTTGACCGCGCGCAGTACTTCCTTCCGTGCCTGGCGGATCGTTTTCCCGGCCTCGGACACAATCGTTTGCGCGAACTCCTCGTTGCGCTGCTCGATCTCCGTTGCGGCGCCGTCCAGTATCTTCCCGCGTGCGTTGCGGGACAGTGCCCGTGCCTTCCGGGCGCCGACGCGGGCCGTTTCGATCACGGCTTTGCCGGCGGTGGCCTCGGTCAGCGAAACCGCGCCGACCACTCTGCCGTCGTAGGGGCTCAACACGTC
Organism: Arthrobacter sp. LAR12-1-1.1; assembly: GCF_040676555.1. NCBI lineage: Bacteria > Bacillati > Actinomycetota > Actinomycetes > Micrococcales > Micrococcaceae > Arthrobacter > Arthrobacter sp. LAR12-1-1.1. The sequence continues at coordinate 48,404 of NZ_JBEGIG010000001.1, forward strand.
GCGGAACTGCGGCAGCGCCGTTTCCGTCGAGCACAGCGTGGATTCAGACATTTGCGGCTACTTCCGTCCTGGCTGCGTGCATTGCGATGATGTCGGAGAGCAGGGCATAGGCGGTCTCCACACGGCCGGCTCCCGGCCCGGAGACGGTTACCGGGCCCAGAAGGTCGGTGTCGAAGGACACGGCATTGGTTGCGCCGGAAACCCCGGCCAGCCCATGGCCGAGGGGGAGCGCTACGGGGGAGACGCCTGCGGTCACTGACCCGTCCGGGTTCCGCCGCGCTGAACCCACGAGCTTCCAGCGGCGTCCCTCGCGGGTTGCCTTCTGGATATTCTCCGGCGTCACAGTCGAAATCCCCTCCCGCTGAACGTCCTTTAGTTCGATGCCTGCGTCGAGCAGCTCGTTGGCGAGGATAAGTACCTTGAGCTGAACGTCGTATCCCTCGATGTCTGCTGCGGGATTGGCTTCGGCGTAGCCGCGTTCCTGTGCCTCGCTGATGGCCTCTTCGAAGTCCAGTCCGGATTCCATCCGCCCGAGCACATAGTTGCTGGTGCCGTTGAGGATGCCTTCGAACCCGTTCAGCTTCAGCCCCGCGAACATTTTCTTGGCCAGGCGGATGACGGGAGTGCCGCTCATGACGGCACCCTCGAACTCGAAGTGCACGCCGTTCTGTTCGGCCAGGGCAGTCAGTTCGGCGCCGCGGAGGGCAACCGGGCCCTTGTTCGTCGTGCAGACGCTCTTGCCGGATTCGAGGGCCCAGCGTACGTGCGAAACTGCTGGCTCGCCGTCGTCGGGATTCGTGAAAGTGGCCTCGCAGATGATGTCGGCGGTGCAGTCACGGATAACTGATTCGTTATTGGTGTCCGCGGACCCGCCATGGGCGGCGAAGGTTTCGCTTCCACCGTCCAAGTTGAGTGCGATGCCCAGGTCGATCCCCTCGGGCTGGACCAGCGAGCCGAGGCGCAGGTCGGTGATGGCCACGACACGCAGGCCGAAGCCCAGCTCGGAACGAAGTGTGTCACCGCGTGTTGCGACCAGTTCGGCCAGCGTCCTGTTGACGCCGCCGAAGCCGATCAGCGCAATGTCATAGGTGGTCATGGTGCTCCTTCAGTCAGTTACATCGGTCCTCCAATGCTCACCGCATTCCATGTCCGTCAGTGCATGTCATTGTGACCGAAAAACAGGGCGAACTGACCATCTGTCTGCCGATTCGACAGCAGCGCCTCGAGGTAACTTAGGTGCAACATAAGCATGTTGAAATGTTTTTAATGACCCAAACGCCGTTTTCGTGTTACTTTCATCACTACCGCCACTGCACAGCCCGAGGCGCCCTGTCCCCCATGCCGGGGCGATGTGCGCATCTTTCGCATCAGACCTATCCACTCACCTGGGAGAAACCATGGAACCCTCATCACCTGTCCAGCTAGACCCACAGCCCACGATTCCCCCGTCGACCGACTCCGGGCTCCGGCGGTCCATGGGGGCACGCCATCTGGTCATGATCGCCATGGGCGGGGTGATCGGCTCAGGGCTGTTCCTGAGCTCGGGCTACACCATTTCCCAAGCCGGACCGCTCGGGGCGGTCATCGCCTATCTGATCGGCGCCTTTGTTGTGTACCTGGTGATGGCCTGCCTCGGCGAGCTTGCCATCGCTTATCCGGTCTCAGGCGCCTTCCATATTTACGCGGCGAGGTCGATCGGGCCGGCCACCGGGTTCGCCACGGCCTGGCTCTACTGGCTCTGCTGGGCAGTGGCCATCGGATCGGAGTTCACTGCCTCCGGTCTCCTCATGCAGCGCTGGTTCCCGGATGTTGACGTCTGGGTCTGGTGCGTCATCTTCGCCTCGGTCCTCTTCGGCTTCAATGCAGTTTCCTCGAAGTTCTTCGGCGAGTCCGAGTTCTGGTTTGCCATCGTCAAAGTCGGTGCCATCGTGGTCCTCATCGTTCTTGGTGGCGCGGCGCTGTTCGGCATCCACCCGCTCAGCGAGGCGGGCAGCCACCCGTTCATGTTTGAGAACTTCAACACCTCCAGCGGTCTCTTCCCCAACGGTTTCAGCGGCGTTCTCGTCACTGCACTTGCAGTGTTCTACGCCTTCTCCGGCTCGGAACTCATCGGTGTGGCAGCGGGCGAAACAGCTGACCCCGCCACCAGCATCCCCAAGGCGATGCGCAGCACAGTCATCCGCCTGCTGATCTTCTTCGTCGGGGCAATCGCTGTCATCGCGGCTACCATCCCGTTCGATCAGGTCGGCCTGGATGAAAGCCCGTTCGTGACTGTCTTCTCATCCATAGGCATTCCCTTTGCCGCCGACATCATGAACTTCGTCATCATCACCGCACTCCTCTCCGCTGGAAACAGCGGCCTCTTCTCCTGCGCACGGATGCTCTACTCCCTTGCCGACGAGGGGCACGCCCCCCGGGCGCTGAAGAAACTGACCCGAGGCGGTATCCCCATAGTCGCGCTTTCAGTCAGCATGCTCGGAGGCCTTGCGTCGCTCATCAGCAGCGTCGTTGCGCCCGAAACGGTCTACCTGGCTCTTGTTTCAGTGGCAGGTTTCGCCGTCGTCGGGGTCTGGATGTCCATCACCGCCTCGCACTTCTTCCACAGGAGGTCCTTCGTCAGGAACGGCGGCGATGTCGCCGCCCTTCCCTACAAGGCACCGCTGTTCCCGCTTGTGCCGATCCTGGCCTTTTCGCTCTGCCTTATTTCGCTGATCGGCATCGCTTATGACCCGAACCAGGTAGCAGCCCTCTATTTCGGAGTTAGTTTTGTTGGCGCCTGCTACGCCTTCTTCTACTTCAAGTACGGACGCAAGGCGCGCGCAAACCAACTGTCCTAACGCCGTCATCAACTATCCCCGACCCAGGTTCTCGGCCGGGGACTTTCGTCCCCGGCCGAGAAGCTGTCCAACGGATAATCCATGAATTCACAAGACCTGATGCAACGCATGCGCAGTTCGGCCCTCGACGCCGGCAGCTGGCTGGAGATTGACGCCGCAGCTTTCGAGTCAAACGTCCGGAACCTCCTGTCCATGATCGATAACCGGGCGCTCCTGTGCGCAGTGGTCAAGTCCCATGCCTACGGACACGGAGCTGACCTTTTGCTCCCTTCCCTTGTTCGCCTAGGCGTTCCCTTCGTCGGCGTAGGAAGCAACGAGGAGGCAGCAATTGCACGCCGCTGCGGTTTTGCGGGCCGGATTCTGCGTGTCCGTGCCGCGGCGCCGCAGGAGATCAAGGCTGGCATGCGTCACGACATCGAAGAACTTGTTGCCGACCCGCAGAGCGCCTGGGAGATGCACAAGATCGCTGCCGAGGCCGGGACGGCCATCCGCATCCACCTCGATATCAACGCTTCCGGGATCAGCAGGCACAGCCTCGACGTCTCATCCACGCTTGGGCGGGCATCCGCGGTAGGGATCGTTAGCCACCCTGGGCTTCTACTGGCCGGGATCATGACGCATTTTCCCAAGGACGATACCGGCCATATCGAAACGGCTCTACTGCGTTTCCGCAGTCAGGCGTTGACGCTGCTCCAACTGACTGGAACGCGCCGGGAAGACGTGCTGCTCCACTGTGCCAACTCCTACGCCGCGCTGCACGTACGCGGCTCGTGGCTGGACATGGTCCGTGCCGGGCAGTCCTCTACGGCGATTCGGAACCTGCAACCGGGCACTTCCAACGGTGTTTGGCCTTCAAAGCCCGGATTGCGTCCATTAATAGCTATGCAGCAGGCACAAAGGTCGGCTACGGGCTCACCCATACCTTGGACCGGGACTCCAGGCTGGCGTCAGTGACAGCAGGTTACGGAGATGGCTACCGGAGGGCACTGGCCAGCCAAGGCAGCGTACTTGTCCGCGGCCGTCGCGCTGCCATAGTCGACATCGTTTCGATGAATTCCATGGTTGTCGACGTCACCGACGTGGCGGGAGTTTCCCCTGGAGACGAAGTCGTGTTGTTCGGGCGGCAGGGACGCGCAGAAATCGCTCCCGCAGAACTGGAAGCAGCGAATTCAGCGATACTCGCTGACCTCTACACTGTGTGGGCGCAAGGAAATCGCGTCCTGGTCAACAATGAAGACATGTGAGAATAGGCGTAATCATCAGGCGGAAGGAGCACGGAGCATGGATTCTTCCTCGGAAGCGTCGTCTATGGCCCAAGGACTTCGAATTGTTCGCCTGGTCGCAGACCGGGAGAAGCGGGGCAGGCGGCTTCTCGGCGTTTCCCAGCTCGCGTCCGAGTTGGATATGGAACAAAGCCGCGTCTCAAGGCTGACGCAGGAATTGTGTGAGTTGGGACTGCTGGAGCGAGTCGAACGCGGTCCCTTCCGAACCGGTCCAAGTTTTTTCAGCCTGGCCGCAGCGCTGAATACCGGCTGGGTCCGCGAATCAAGAGCCGAACTTGAGGCTTTGGTGGCTTCTTTCGGCCTTAGATCCAGAGTTTCCGTCCGTGATGGCTTCCGGGTCGTTCTCCTGCGGGCCTCCAGTAACGATGCGGTTCCCGGCAGCTTCGTGAAACCCGGCATGGTGACGCCCGTGTGGTGTACCGGCTCCGGACGGGCCTTGCTGTGGGACCACCAGCATCCAGCCGTTGAAGTCCTTCTCCAGGAAGTCAACTTTATCGGCGTAGGCGGTCCGGGGGCGGCCCATTCGCCGCAAGAAGTCGCCGAACTGATGGACCGGGACAGGGCGCGGGGCTTCATTGTCGCGGAGGAAGAATTCGAGCACGGAATCTACGAACTGGCCGTTCCCGTCCGCAACGCTGATGGATCAATTCTTGCCGCGCTCAGCGTCCTCGGCAGCCGGGCCGAGATCAAACCCAGCACCAATGACATTGCAAAGGCCCTTACGGCAGCAGCCGAACGGCTGGGGTCCTTTGAGAGCCGTCCCCGGGGCGACGCGGGCCGGAAGGGCCTTGCCAGCTAGAGCCGGTTCTGCGGCGACGCGTGACCCAACGTTGACTCAAGCCACTTGCCCCAGGACACGAGAGCCGTGGCGCATAGCCCCAGCCGCGGCTCCAAACGTGTCTTGGCGCCTACGACCTGAAGCGCTGCCACCACATCGCCCTTAAAGTCGCGAATCGGAACGGCCAGGGAGTAAAGTCCTGGTTCGGCTTCCTCATCGACAATGGAGTACCCCCGTGCCCGCGCCCCGCGCAGTCGTGACAGGAAGTCCTCGACGTCAAGCGGTGTATTGGGGCCATGGCGCACGAAGGGAACGCCGGAGAAAATGGTTCGGACCTCGGCGTCCGAGGCTTCCCACAGCAAGGCCTGGCCGGCATCACTACAAAACGCCGGGTAGGGCCGGCCCAGCCACGAACCGACCATGTTGCTACTTGCCGGAACACGCTCACCGATGGTGACAGTACTGTTTCCGCTCATAACTCCGAGGAAGCATCCTTCGTCAGTTTCACCGGCCAAGCCTTCCAAGGCGGTTACGCCGTCGGTCTGCAGCCGTTGCTCTGTCAACAGCTGTGCGTCTGTCAGGAGCGACCAGTTCAGGGTGTAGGACCGATGGTCTCCGCGTGCCAGAAACCCCTCCTGCACGGCGGTCCGGAGGCTGCGCGAAACCTGGCTGCGGTCCCTGCCCAGATCGGCTGCTACATCAGCGACCGTTCCGCCAGACAGGCCTTCTGCGTTGCGGGAGCCCACCGCGAGGACAGCTATGATTCCCCGGCCCATGCTGGACGTCTTAGACATGGATCCGATTCTAGTCACTGGAGAACGTGTCTTAGTGGATGGCGAAGACCCGGGCTGGAAAACCGCTGCCGTGCAGGGGCTTCGGCCAGCTTGCAATGAGGATGGCGCCGGCTTCTGGAAGCCCGTCCAGGTTCGCCATCAGCTCGATCTGCCACCGGTTCCGCGCCAAAACATAGGTCTCCAAGCTGAAATCCTGGCGGGACGTAGCCAGTCCCGGGTCGGTGTCTGTCTGCTCATGGCCGACGGCAGTAACCGACCGCTCCTCAACCAGGAAGGAGAGGACTTCCTGCGACCAGCCAGGCGTGTGGCTGACACCCTCATCGTCCCTGTTCGCCATGGCGTCGGCGTCGGGCCAGCGATGGCTCCACCCTGTCCGCAACGCCACAAAGGCCCCGGGGGCGATGGCACCGTTGCGGCTCTCCCATGCCTGGACGTCCTCCATCGTGGGAGTGGCGTCCGTATTTGCGGTGACCCGCGCGGTGATGTCGAGGATGGCCAGCGGAAGGACCATATCCTCCACAGGAATCTGGTCCAAGGTCCGTCCCCCGCGGATGAAATGCGAGGGAGGGTCAACGTGCGTCCCCCATTGGCCGATGATCGAATAACGGTGAGCCGTGAAACCGTCGCCTTTCTCCAGATCGAACACCGCCTCCCTGATTTCGTCCGGGAATGCCGGGAAATGAGGCTGGCCAGGGTGGAAGGCGTGCGTCAGGTCGGTGAATGACCTGCCCGCCAGCAACGGCTGCAGATCGTCCCAAAGCCGGGTCGTGGTGGTTTCAATCATGATGCGGCCTCGCTCTCAAAGACTGCCGGAAGGGCTGTGCTGGAGACGCTGACTGGCCCTGTCAGTTCGATGACCGGTACCTCCCACGGATGGATATCCACGATGTGCTGCAGGAAGCGTTCCACGGCGGCGTCAGGGGTCGCCACATCGAAATACGTCGTGAAGACCAAGGTATGTGAAATTGTCCGCTGGCCCACCTGCCCCAGCGTAGGGTTAGCGCCTTCAGTGCATGTGAACCCCTCGAAACCCAGGCCGGATTCGAATACATGCCTGTAGTTGCCAAAATCCCCTAAGTCAGGGGACTCCGACGAGGCCTGGAGCAGGGCCGCGATGCCGGCCTCATCTTTGAATGCTTCTGCGTCGCCCCTGGCGAGCCGGGAGAAAGTTTCCGAAGCTATGGGCCAATGCACGCGCAGCTTGCGGACTGATTTCATTGCAATTTTCAAGGGAAGCCTCTTCCTGGGCAGCTCGCAAATGGTGTCTGAATGCCATGGTGGCATAGAGTGATGTGCATTACAAGCATGAAGAAATGCTTATTACGCACAAAATTAGAGGAGGCATTCGCGTTCACTCGGCACATCCGCCGGACTTTGGGCGTCACTGTGCCGCGGAACACCGGTCGCTGCAAGCGGCTGCTGACCGTCATCTGCAAGCCCGGGGCTGCACTGCGCTTTTGGCACTGCACGTTGTGCTACCTTGCATTGCCGGGCCACGAGGCGCCGCAACTGCCCGCAGGAAAGAACAAACCGAAATGCTTGGAGCCCTGAACGATGCCCAGTAACACGATGCTTTCCCGCATGCTCGACGCCGGAGCGAACCTGACCGTGGACGGTGCACTCGCCACCGAGCTTGAAGCGCACGGCTGCGATCTGGAAGACCCTTTGTGGTCGGCTAAAGTCCTTCTGGAACAACCGGAACTGGTCAAGCGCGTACACCACGATTACTTCCGCGCCGGAGCCACTGTCGCCATCACGGCGAGCTATCAAGCCACACCCCTGGGATTTGCGCGCCGCGGCATCGGCGAGGAAGTGGCCTTGGAACGGGTGGCATTGAGTGTGCGCCTGGCTGACGAGGCACGCCGCGAGTACCTGGCCGAAAACCCGGATGCGGGACCCCTGCTGGTTGCAGGATCAGTCGGGCCCTACGGCGCGTACCTTGCCGATGGATCGGAATACCGGGGCGACTATGTCCTCGGCCGAAACGAGTTTTTGGAGTTCCACCGGCCTCGAATCGCAGCGCTGGTGGAGGCCGGAGCGGACTTTCTTGCCTGTGAGACGCTACCTTCATTGCCGGAGGCCGAGGCCCTGTTGGCACTCATGAAAGAGTTCGACGTCGAAGCCTGGCTCTCCTTCACGCTACGGGATGGCGGCCACATCAGCGACGGTACGCCGCTGGCTCAGGCGGCAAAGCTCTTTACGGCGGAGCCGCTCGTGGCGGCTATCGGCGTGAACTGCGTGCCGCTGGAGCTGGTCTCCCCATCGCTGGAGGCCCTGGGCAGAGCCACTGATACGCCCCTGATCGCATATCCGAATTCGGGCGAAAGCTATGACGCAGTCACCAAAACGTGGGGGCCGGCCGCGGCGAGCCCCGATAGCAAACAACCCGCAAGCCTTGCGGAGGGAACGCCAATCTGGCGTGAACTTGGTGCCCGGCTCGTTGGCGGGTGCTGTCGAACGACCCCACAGGATATTGCCGCCGTGACGGCGCGCCCCACAGCACGCCGGAGAGGTTGGCGGGGACGGTCTTGAGCAGCCCGGCGCGTTGGCCGCCGGCGGCGAAGAAGCATGCCCAGGAGAGGAACCCGAACCAGGTGATGAGGCCGAAGGGCACATTGTTTGCGCAGGTCAGCAACCTATGGGCCGCTGACCGTGTACAAAACTACGGCGTAGCATTTTGCTGTGGCCAGTATCAGCACGCGCATGAAAAAAGACGATCAGCTGTAAGGGAAATACGGCACAAAGCCGCCGGGCTAAACAGCGTCGCGTGCTGCGCGGTCTTGGCCCTGCCGGTGGCTGGCCCTGGTTCAGGCAGGCCTTAGGTGGGCACTGCGGTGCTGTGTTTAGGACAAGGCCGTGACGGCCAGTTTCCGCACAGTGGCCGTGCCGCCCTCCACATGGACTTCGGTGCCCAGGTGCGCGGACAGGGGGAACACCAGATCGCTCAGGACCACCCTGCCGTCTTGGGCGAAGACCTCCACGGAGCACTGGTCGACGATTACACGGAGCCTTAGCACGCCGTCGTCGAGCTTTACTGGCGCCGACTCAGCCGACGCGAACTTATCGTGGAAGGCGGTGTTTCCGGAGTTGCGGCGATCCAGGGTGATCCGGCTCGTAACGGCATCGAAGCTGAGAACCGTTGCGGCGCTCCCGCCCGATGCGCCGAGAAGCCTGAAAGCAACGGTCCGGGCCGTGCCGGGCAGGATTTCGGCCTCGATCAGCTGGGCTGATCCGGGCGCCGCGTCGGGCAGTTGCAACAGGGAGTGGTGAAGTTCCACGTCCTGGATGGTGCGGGTCGGCTCCCCACAGTCCAACGGCAGCACCGGGCGCTGCACCAGGCGCGGCGAACCGTCCACCGTCGCGAGCTCGACCTCGCGGGCAAGCGACATCCCGGAGCGCCACGGAGACGTGGGCAAGGTGTTGGCATAGTCCCAGTTGTTCATCCAGCCGATCATGATGCGGCGGTTCTCCGGGGCGTTGCTGAAGGAGACGGCGGCGTAGTAGTCACGTCCCCAGTCGAGCCACAGGCAGTGTCTGAGATCCGTGGTCCCGTCGGCATCCGCTGGAACGAGTGAATCAGAGTCGGCGGTGAACTGCACCCCATCGAAGTCGCCGACGAAGTACTGCCCTCCGGAGCCGCCGGCCACGGCACCCGGGTTGATGTTGACCACCAGGACCCACTTGACGTTGTCCGGGTCGCCGTCGACGGGGAGCGGGAACAGGTCGGGGCATTCCCATTCGCCTCCTGTGGCGTTTGCAGGGCCGAAGGTGCTCAGGTATTCCCAGTCCTTGAGGTTGGCCGAGCGGTACAGCACAACCTGCTGGTGCTGGGCCTCCACCGCCACCATGACCCAGCAGGAACCGGCTGGTCCCTCGTAGCGGAACACCTTGGGGTCCCGGAAATGGGCCGAGCCGCGGCCAAGCACCGGGTTGCCTGCGTATTTGCTCCACGTCATGCCGGCGTCCGTGGAGAACGCGAGAGACTGGGCTTGTGTCCCTTGGTGCACCGAGCCTTCCTTGAAGGCGCTCGTGTAGATGGCCACCAAGGCCGGATCTTCCACTGTGCCGAATCCCGAGGTATTGCCGTGGTCCACCACGATGCTGCCGGAAAAGACGTCTTCTTCCTCGTCGCCAGACCACCGGCGTCGACGACCGCGTCCTGCCGGCGTCGGTGATTTACGACGTCGGGCTGACGCTTTCGCTGCCAGTGGCACTGTCAGTGGACTCCGGTTTGAACGCCCTGGCGCACTGCATCGATGCGCTCTGGGCACCCCGCGCCGATCCCGTGAACGCGGCGCTCGCCGGTGAGGCCATGCGCCTGCTCGCCCGCGGACTGCCGGCTATCAAGGCAGACCCCTTCGGCGCGGCTGGCAGGGAACAGACCCTGAGCGGAGCGTTCCTGGCCGCGACGGCATTCGCCTCGGCCGGATCGGGGCTGCACCACAAGATCTGCCACGTCCTGGGCGGAACCTTCGATCTTCCGCACGCCCAGACGCACGCCGTGATACTCCCGCACGTTACTGCTCTCAACGTGGCCGCAGCGCCGGAAGCGGCAGCACGCATCGCCGCCGCGCTGGAGAGCGCGGACGCCGTCACGGGCTGCAACGCCTTTACAAATCACTCGACGCCCCGCGCACCCTGCGGGAACTCGGACTTCGCGAAAACCACATCACCGAAGCTGTGGACCTCATACTGCCCCATGTGCCGCCGTCGAATCCCCGCAGCATCGACGCTGCGGATCTGGAGCGGCTGCTGCACGCTGCTTGGAAGGAAAACACCCCATGATTTCACTGGTACACCACCTGGCACTGCTGTTCCATCTCAACCGCAAACAGGATCTGGTCCTCTGGGAGGAGGACCTGGCGACGCCCGCTATCAAGCTGACGTCATCGGCCTGGGTGGGCTGGTACGAAGAAGACCCCGTGGCCTGACGCAAATCGCCGGTCGAACGCAACGCTTCGGCAACTCACCCTCACCACCAACACTCAGGAATCGGCGTCCACCCAAGTAAACCACCGACCAGTCAGGCGCCTAACGCCCGTTGGGACCGTTCAACTTGAAGAATTCCGGGGCGGAAGGGTCATGAAAACGCCGGGCTAGGATCTTGCCTGATGGTCCGGGCGCTCCAGCACCCGGGACACCGTGTAGCCGATGACCAGGCCCCAGAACGCCGAGTGAATGTTGGCGAGGTTCGTCCCGGACATGGTCACCACGAATGTCACCAAGGACCCCAGTGTGAACGTCGTGGCGAAGGCGCTCACAAACGCTTGCTGGAGAGCGCGCAGCATGGCAATGCCGCCGAGGGCAAGGATGAACTCTCTGGGCGTGGCGAGCATAAGCCGGGTGACGGTGGGAGCCAAGACGGCGCAGGCCATGGCCAGGACGCCGAACACCACGGCCGCTGTGTACTGACGCTGCCTGCTTCCTGAGGACGTCATGAGGGCGTTCGTCGGACCGGTCACGCAGGCTGAGACAGCACCGCAGCCGGCATTGATCAACGAAAACGCGCCCGAAACGATGGCGAAGACGTTGACCGGCGGATTGTGGCCTGCAGCACGGAGAACCGCGATGCCCTGGCCATTCTGAACGAACAACACAGTCAGTGCCAGGGGAACAACCAGCTCGAGCTGGGCGGCCCAGGTGAACTCAGGAAGGGTGAAGACCGGGGTGGCCAGAACCGGTCCGCCTTTTTGGATGGAAAATTGGCCACTTGCCGCCACAGCGACACAACCAACCACAAGAGTACCGAGCACCGGCGGAAGAAACCTGCCCAGGGCGGGCACGGCCGTGAGGACCAGGAATGCGACCACCATCGGGGCAGCCACCACAGGGTTAGCCTGGGTTGAACCAACAATGTCTGTGCCGAATTTCAGGAACACCGCGGCCACCATGGCCATGACGATCGGCATGGGAACCATTGCCATGATCCTGCGGACCAAGCCGGTGGCACCCAGCGCGAGGATGAGCAATCCGGACGTGAAGAAGGCCCCCACCACCTCCGGAAAGGACAAGTGCTGCAGGGACGGACCCAGCAGCACCGTCCCGGGAATGGACCAGGCAAAGCCCAAGGGTTGCCGATAGAGGAGAGACATGACCAGAGTCGCCGCCCCACCCGAAAAAAGGATGCCAAACACCCAAGAAGCGAGTTGACCTTCGGTAAGTCCTCCCGCCGTTCCGACGGCCAAGGTAACGGCCATCGGGCCGGATGCGGAGAAGATGAGGCCGATCACCCCGTTGGAAACATAGGGCAGGCCGAGGTCACGGAGAACCCGGCGTACGCCGGCGGGGCGAACGCCCGGACGTTCCAGCAGCGGTTGAGGCATCGGAGCCTCAACGGCCTCCACATGGGCGGCGGCGGGTAGGTCCTGACGGGATGACGGCATTCGGGCTCCTGACAACGGCGGCAAAAGGCAGGCGCCCTGGAGCTTGCACTCCAGAGCGCCTCCGGTACCGGGCCGAGGCGCCGGCACCGATCGGTCAGCGGTCGCTTCTTACTTGTGCTGGCCTTCCTTGGCGAGCACGTAGTCATAGACCACTTCTTCGCCAGCCCCGCCATCCATGCGCGTCTTGGGGTCCAGCATCAGTTCAGGCTTGACTGCCGAGGCGATGTCGTCCGCGTTGTGCGGGTCACCGGGGAAGTACAGCTGCTGAGTTACAGGCTGGAAGCCAGGCGCGGAAACCTTGATGTGGATGTGCGCCGGGCGCCAGGCGTGCCAGCCTGCCGCGCTGATCAGCTGCCCGCAGGCCCCGTCCGTGGGAATCTGGTAGGGAGCCGGGCGCATCGTGTTGATTTCGAAGCGGCCGTCGTCGTCTGCCTTGACCGTGGCACGGAAGAGCCACTCGGGGAGGCCCGGGGCGTACTGGGAGTAGAACCCGGCGCTGTCCGCATGCCAGATCTCCACCTGGGCGTCGTGGATCGGGTTACCTTCCGTATCGGTGAAGTGGCCACTGAAGTTCAGCGGCGTTCCCTCCTCGTCCTCACGCATCTCTACGGTGGCCGGGGTCGGGAGTACGGGGGACCCGGGCACGTAGTAAGGCCCCTCGATGGTACCCACGGTGCCGGGACGATCCTGGGAGTTGACGTCCTCCACGGTGTGCTCCAGCCACACGTCGAGGAACAGCGGCCACTCCCCGTCAGTTCCCACCTTGATGAGCCAGGCTTTGAGTGCGTTGTATTCCTCGTAAGTGACCTGGTGTTCGACGACGATGTCATTAGCGGCCTTAATGAGTGCCCCCGCCAGCAGGCTCACCCTTTCCTTCGGCACATCCAGCCGCGAGAGCTTTCCCGAGGCGGTGAAGCGCTCCGTGGCCTTCGAGCCGGCCTCGATGGCAGTGCCCTCATTCTCTTTGCGGGCGTCCGTTTGGGTCTCAGTCATGGTGATCTCCACATTCCTCATTGAATAGGGCCAGGAAGTTCTCCCGCGCCCGCTGCGAAGCACTGGGGCAGTATTTCTCGTCTGCGGCGCAGTAATCGCGTGATGTCTGTCTCATCGTAGGTCCCGAATAAGGACGCTACAAATATCGATTTGGCCGCTTTTTAGTCATGATGCGTACATAAAACCACCCTTGGTTGAACCTAGGCATTTACCTGATGTGAGAGGGGTCACGAGCGGCAAGACTGGTCTCCTAACGTCCGCTACGGGCACCCCGCCAGCCGGACCCGCCGCCCATTCGTCTAGCACTCTCCAATGAAGGAGCACGCATGACCGAGAACCTGACCCATGTCCGCGAGGTCCTTGCCGACGCCGTGATCGACGACCGTGAGAACGGCGTGATCCGGGCCAAACGCGAAATTTTCACCGACGAGGAAATCTTCGAACTGGAGATGAAGCACATCTTCGAGGGCAACTGGGTATACCTGGCCCACGAGTCCCAGATCCCCAACGTGGGGGACTACTTCACCACCAACATCGGCCGCACACCCGTGGTGATCACCCGGGACAAGGACGAAAACCTTAACTGCATCGTCAACGCCTGCTCCCACCGCGGCGCAATGCTGTGCCGCCGCAAGACGGACAACCGCACCACTTTCACCTGCCCGTTCCACGGCTGGACCTTCAAGAACTCCGGTGAACTACTGAAGGTTAAAGACTCCCGTAACGCCGGCTATCCGGAGTCGTTCAACAAAGAAGGCTCCCACGACCTCACCAAGGTTGCCCGCTTCGACTCCTACCGCGGCTTCCTCTTCGGTTCCCTCAAGGCCGATGTGCTCCCGCTCGAAGAGCATCTGGGTGACGCCACCAAGGTGATCGACTCCATCGTGGACCAGTCCTCGGAGGGACTCGAAGTGCTGCGGGGTTCGTCCACCTACACCTATGACGGCAACTGGAAGGTGCAGGCCGAGAACGGCGCCGATGGCTACCACGTCACGGCCGTGCACTGGAACTATGCTGCCACCACAGCCCGCCGCAGCGCCGGCGACTCCGCAAACACGACGAAAGCCATGGATGCCGGTAAGTGGGGCAAGGTCAAGGGCGGATTCTATTCCTACGACCACGGACACCTGCTCCTGTGGCAGGAATGGACCAACCCGGAGGATCGCCCTCTGTGGGACCGCCGCGATGAGCTTGTGGCCAAGTATGGCGAGGAGCAGGCCAACTTCATGATCAACATCTCGCGGAACCTTTGCCTGTACCCGAATGTGTACATCATGGACCAGTTCTCTTCGCAGATCCGCCACTTCCGCCCCATCTCGGCGGACCAGACGGAGGTCACCATCTACTGCATCGCTCCCAAGGGCGAGTCGCCGGAGAACCGTTCCAAGCGCATTCGCCAGTACGAAGACTTCTTCAACGCCACCGGTATGGCAACTCCTGACGACCTCGAGGAGTTCCGGTCCTGCAACAAGACCTACTGGGCCACAGCGGCGCCCTGGAACGACATGACCCGCGGATCCACCCATGAGATAGCCGGCCCGGACGAACAGGCCAAGGCGCTGGGCATGTCCAGGGTGATCGCTTCCGGCGTGCGCACGGAAGACGAGGGGCTTTACCCGATCCAGCACGGGTACTGGAAGGAAGTCATGGACCGGGCCCTGGTGGTGGAGGAACGCTCCGCACTGGATGCCGTTCCCGTCACTGCCTGACCGAAACCACCTGGAACAAAGAGAGTGCAAAACGCCATGACCAACCTGACCAAACCGGCCCCGTCACTCAAGACCTCCGAGGAGATCGCCACCCTCGAAACTGTCCGTGCCTTCCTATACAAGGAGGCCCGCCTGCTGGATGACCGCCAGTTCGACGAGTGGCTCCAGTGCTACCACCCGGACTCCGAATTCTGGATGCCTGCGTGGGACGTGGATGACCGGCTCACCGAGGACCCGCAGAACGAGATATCACTCATCTACTACGACAACCGCGGTGGCATCGAGGACCGCGTGTTCCGAATCAAGACGGACCGGTCCTCAGCCACATCCCTCCCGGAGCCCCGTACCGGGCACAACATCACCGACATCGAGATCGAGGAGCACGACGGCGATCAGGTGAAGGTCCGTTTCAACTGGTTCACCCTGTACTTCCGCTACAACACCACGGACACATACTTCGGGACCAGCTTCTACACCATCGATCTGGCCGGCGGGGAGCCGGTGATCCTCAAAAAGAAGGTCGTCCTGAAGAACGACTACATCCACCACGTGGTGGACGTTTACATGATCTGACGGCCCCGGCCGTTGAGAAATCCGTGCCCACCGGGCAGATCCGCACATTCCCGGGCCGCGACGACGCGACCCACAGCCAGGAGGAAATCATGGGCCACAAGGTAGCCCTCAGCTTCGAGGACGGCGTCACCAAAGTCATCAAGGTCGGCGACTACGAGACGGTGATGGATGCAGCATACAAGGCACGCATCAACATTCCATCAGACTGTCGGGACGGTGCCTGCGGCACCTGCAAGGCCTTTTGCGATTCCGGCTCCTTTGATCCGGGAGACTACATTGACGACGCCATGACGGAGGAAGAGCTCGACAAGGGGTACATGCTCACATGCCAGGCGGTGCCGGAATCCGACCTGGCCATCCAGATCCCCGCCACCTCGGAATCCGCCAAAACGGCCGCCAGCACCTTCACTTCCACCGTGAAGGAACTGAACAGGCACTCGGAAACCACTGTTTCCTTCACCCTGGAGGTCGAAAACCGGGACGCCCTGGCCTTCCTCCCGGGCCAGTACGTCAACCTCAAGGTCCCCGGAACCGATGCGGAGCGCTCCTATTCCTTCAGTAGCGGCCCAGAGGTGCAGGACGCTGCGTTCATGGTGCGGGTGACGCCGCAAGGTGCCATGTCGGAATACCTGCGGGACAGGGCAGCCGTGGGTGACACCATCGAATTTTCGGGTCCCTACGGCTCGTTCTTCCTGCGCGAGCCCAAACGGCCCTTGCTGCTCCTGGCAGGCGGCACCGGCCTGGCCCCGTTGCTGTCAATCCTTGAGAAACTCTCCGAGAACCCACCGTCCACCCCTGTCCATCTGATTTACGGCCTGACCCGCGAGGCAGACATTGTGGGCCTGGATTGGCTGCGGGAATACGAGGCGAAGCTCCCCGGCTTTACTTGGGACTACATTGCCTCCGAGCCGGGGACGTCTGCACCGCACACGGGATACGTCACACAGATCATCGCGCCCGCCCACCTCAACGACGGTGATGTTGACATCTACCTATGCGGTCCGCCTCCGATGGTCAATGCTGTTTCGAAGTGGCTGGACGCCGAGGGCATCAAGCCCGCCAACTTCTACTTCGAGCGGTTCGCCCCGAAGGAAACCACCGGCGGCGACGCTGAGACAGGGGCGCCTGCGGACGCCGCAAAGATCGCGGCAGAAGGCGACAGGATGAGCCGTGGCGAGGCAGTCTCGTCGCTTGAGACGGGCCGGCTGGATTTCCGCAAGGAGGACAGCTTCGCACAGCTGGACGCCCGCATGGGCCTGGAGCTGGCCGTGAGCGAGCTGCTGCTGGGCCGCCTCAGCGAAGAGCAGCTGCGACAGTTCCGGCGCCTCGCCGAGGCCACCAAACGCTCCGTCGCCGGGGGCACCATCCAGGAGCCGGAGGAGTTCGCGCGGACCAATGAGGAGTTCCACGAATACCTCTTTATGATCTGCGACAACCCGATGCTGCTGGAGTCCTACCGCCGGCTTGACGTCCACGCGCAGATGGCGGCTGCGTTCGAGGCGGGAACCCCGATCTTCGAGCGGGTTACGCAGGATCACCTCGAGATTGTCGAGGCCTTCGAGCGCCAGGACAGGGAGCGGGTGCGGGAAGTCATCACGGCCCATGCGCGTGACGCCAAGGAAACCATGGCCGGGGCCATCGACGCCAAAGTGGCCCACTAATGGCAGCACCGTACGCGGGACAGTTCCTTACCCCGGGCCGGTACGCTGGCAAGGTGGCCATGGTGACAGGAGCCGGCCAGGGCATCGGCCAGAAGGTCGCCCATCGCATTGCTGCCGAGGGCGGCAACGTCGTCCTGGTAGATCGGGCCGACGTGGTCCACGACGTGGCGCGGGGGATCGTGGCAGCGGCCCAAGATTCCGGTTCCGGAGGCTCGGCCACCTCGGTGACCGTTGATCTCGAGACCTTCTCTGGAGCGCAGCAGGCCGTCGAGGCGGCGCTTGCCGCCCACGGCCGGGTTGACGTGCTAGTGAACAACGTCGGCGGCACCATCTGGGCCCGCCCCTACGAAGAGTACGACGAGGACAAGATCGAGAAGGAGGTCCGGCGTTCGCTGTTCCCTACCCTTTGGACCTGCCGGGCCGTGCTTCCGTCCATGCTGCAACAGGGCTCGGGTACCATTGTCAACGTTTCCTCCGTGGCCACCCGCGGGCTGCACCGCGTCCCGTATGCGGCGGCGAAGGGCGGGGTCAATGCCCTGACCCAGTCATTGGCGATGGAAGTCGCCGGGCGCGGCATCCGCGTAGTCGCCACCGCTCCAGGCGGCACCGAGGCTCCGCCCCGCAAGGTCATGCGGGGGCCGCAGGCCGAATCCGCTACGGAGAAGGCCTGGTACCAGGTGATCGTCGACCAAACCATGGAGTCCTCCTTCATGAAGCGCTACGGCACCCTGGATGAACAGGCCGCGCCCATTGTGTTCCTTGGATCGGATGAAGCGTCCTACTTGACCGGGAGCATCCTTCCAGTCGCCGGCGGGGACCTGGGCTAAGTGTCTGGCTGGATGCCCGCCGCCAAAGCCACGCCGCCCGCCGCGGTAGACTTGCGGCTATGACGGCAGGCTCCAGCCAGGGGAATATGGCAGAGGACCTGCCGCTGGTGGGGCGCGCCGAGGTCGTCGCGGAGCTGTTGGAAATCCTCCGCACGGTCCGCAAGGGCAAAGTGGGCACCGTTGTTCTTACCGGCCCTTCCGGGTCCGGGAAAACTGCCGTGCTGGAGTACTTCCTGGAGCACTGCCGCACTGTGGCCCGTGGAGTCCGGGTGCTGTCCGCCATGGGGGATGAATGGGAGGCGCAGTTTGCCCTCGCCGGTTACTCCCAGCTCATGCTCACCTTGCCGCTGCGCTCGGCAAAGGATTACGACGGCCACCCGGCCCTGGCCGCTGCCCCTGTCGCAGCGCTCACGGCGGCCCAAGTGGTCAACTATGCCGCGACCCTCAGCACCCACCTTGAAGGACTGCAGTCCCACGGCAGTGTGGTTGTCGCCGTCGACGACGTCAATAAACTTGACGTGGAGAGCTTGCGCATCCTCACGTTCGTCATGCGCCGGCTGCACGGAAAAAGGGTCCTGTTCCTGCTGACACTCAACCTGGTTGACGCTGCGCGTGTCCCCGCAGGCGTGCTCGACTTCCTCACCGGCCACCAAGTGGTGCGGATTCCGCTGGAGCCGCTTTCCCCGCAGCAGGTCCAGGACCTCGCCCGGCGCCTGTTCGGTATAGACCTCAGCGCGACTGCGGCCCATGGGCTGGTCCGGCACACGGAAGGGCTTCCGCAACTGATCGTGGAGCTGCTGCAGGAACTGCCGGCGGAGACCTGGCAGGCGTGGTTTCCGACCCTGCCTCCGACCTCCCGCATCAGGGCCAGGGTGCGCAGTATCCTGGACGCCGCGTCCCCCGGGCTGATCTCCATTGCGGAGGCTGCGTCCGTGCTTGGGCGCAGCGCCGGCCTGGCCGAGCTCTCCCGGGTCAGCGGGGTGGATTCCCTCATGGAGGTCCTCGACGAAGGACACCGCGCCGGGCTGCTGCGGCTGTCCGTTGACCAGGCGAGTTCCGCCGTCGTATTCCATGACCCCGGCACGGCTGAGGCCATCTACGAACAGATCCTTCCCAGCCGGCGCATCGCGCTTCACCGGCTGGCCGCCGAGGCTGTTCAGCCTGAGGGTGAACAGTTGGGCCACCGCGTCTCGGCCACACCCGGTCCAGACGAGGCCCTGGCCGAAGAGCTGGAGGAGTTTGCGCGCCGCCAGGCCACGGTGGGCGCATGGCAGGACGCCTCAACGGCGCTGTTCTCCGCGTCCCGGCTCTCCTTGGACATCCGCTCCCGCAACGACAGGCTCCTGAGGGCCGTCGATGCCCTCGTAGGGTCGGGCGACATCGCACGGGCGCAGATGTGGGCCGGTGCGGTGGACGCCCTGCCCTCCTCGCCGCTGCGCTCCTCGGTGCTGGGCTACCTGTCTACGGTGTCCGGCCAGAACGACAGCGCGCAAACCCAGCTGGAGATGGCATGGCGTACCAGCAACCCGGAGCGCGAACCTACCGCCGCAGCGCAGGTGGCGCAGCGTTTCGTCCTGCACGGGGTGGCTTCCTGGGACGGTCCGCTGATTACCGGGTGGGCGGAGCGCGCCATGGCCCTCACGGCGCCGGGAACCCCCGCCCATGTTGAATCAGAAGCGATCTACGGCCTGGGCCTGTATGCCCAGGGAAGGCCGGCAGAAGCGGAGGCCTCCTACCAGCGGGCGTTTGCCCATGCTGCCGAGAACGCCCAGAAGCAGCGAGTCCAGATGGGTGCTGGCTGGCTGGCGCTGCGGCTCGACAACGCTGAATCGGCACTAGTGAATTTCGAGTCCGCCGCTCCCACCGAGTATCGCGGCGGATCGCTGCGGATTTCCCTGTGGGCGGAGGCCTGGCTAGCCCGTACCCACCTCGTCCTCGGCAACTGGGATGCGGCCGCAGCCACCATCACGCGTGCTTCCGTGCGCCTCGAGACATCTCGGATGCCACTGATACGCCCGCTGCTGTACTGGACCGCGGCCGAGCTCTGGTCCATGCGGGGCGACTGGGACCGTGCCCGCTACTACGTCTCCCAGGCCGCGGTGCAACCGGGCACTTACCGTGCCATGCAGGTTCCGGCGAGCCTCGCCCGGGCCCGGTTCCATGAGGCGAGGGCGGACTACGAAAGCGCCCTGGCTGTGCTGCAGCCACTGACGGAGCTGGACCCGTGGACCGAGGACCGCGTGTCTTTCTGGCCGTGGCAGGATTCGTACGTCAACGCCTTGGTCATGACCGACCAGCTCGACGCCGCCGAGTCGTTCCTCACGGCTTTCGAGCGCGTGCCGCGCCAGCGGGACGTTCCCTCCGACTCGGCGCGGATGGCGTGGGCGAGGGGCCGGCTCCTGGCTGCACAGGGGGATCCTGAGACGGCCAGGGAACACTTCGAGGCGGCCCTGGGACACCTCCGGGGGCTCAACCGGCCGTATCTGCGCGCGCGGATCAGTTTTGCATTCGGGCAAAGCATGCGCCGGGCCGGCAAACGGCGCCTCGCATCTTCGGTGCTGCGTGTGGCCCGTGACCTGTACGACTCCCTGGGGGCAGCCACCTATGTGGAGCGGTGCGACCGGGAGCTCAAGGCGACGGGCCTCGACGTCGGCAACCTGCCCGACCCGGCCGACCCCGTGCTGACTGCCGTCAGCGACCACCACGCCCAGCTCACCGCCCAAGAGCGGGCAGTAGCCGAGCTGGTGGCGGGTGGGGCCACCAACAAGGAGGCGGCCCGGGCCCTGTTCCTTGCGGAGAAGACGGTGCAGTACCACCTGACTCGGCTTTACCGGAAAATGGGGATCCGCTCCCGCAGCGAACTCGCGGCCGTGTTCCGGGCCAAGGACTGACCCGGAACACGGCCGGCGCTTAGGCCGCTGCCGCCGGTGCTACTTGACGTCGGAAGGATGCTTGGCGAGGGGAACTACCGAGATGTCCATGTAGGAGAACAGCGGCAGGTTCTGCAGGATCTCATGGAGCTCGTCGTTCGAATCAACGTCGAAAATCGAGTAGTTGGCATATTCCCCCACGACGCGCCAGATTTCCGGCCACTTGCCGGAGCGCTGCAGCTGCTGCGAGTAGGCCTTCTCCTTGGACTTGACCTCGGCGGCCTCAGCGGCGGGCAGATCGGCGGGAAGTTTGACGTCCATGTGGACCAGGTACTTCATGGTGTCCTCTCGGTGGAAGGTATGGCTAGCGGTCAGTGCGGTAGTGCGCGAGCTTGTCCTCGTCAACGGCGGTCCCCACGCCCGGGCCTTCAGGCACATGGATGCGCCCGCCGGTGATCTCCAGCGGTTCGGCCAACAGGTCGTCGGTCATGTCCAGGTAGTTGGATAGTTCCGCTGCGCGCTTGGCTGTGTGGGCAAATGCGGCACCGAAGACCACTGAGGCGACCGTGCCGACCTGGGTGTCGATCTGGTTGCCAATGTAGACGTCGATGCCCATACCCTCCGCCATCCCGACGATCTTGGCGGCCTCCGTAAAACCGGATCGGGCCGTTTTCACCGCCAGGAGGTTCGCGCCGCCGGTCAGGATTTCCCGTGCGGCCTCACCAAGGTTGGCGGCGGATTCGTCCGCGGCGATGGGGATGGGGGAGTTTTCCACCAGGCGGCGCCTGCCCAGGACTTCGCGGGCATCGTCGGGTTCCTCAAGGAACTGCAGGCCCAGATCCGCGGTCCGCCGCAGTACCTCGGCGGCCTCGTTGGCGGACCAGCCGCGGTTTGCGTCCATGTAGAGTTCGGCGTCGTCGCCAAGGCCCTCCCGCAGGACCCGGGCGGCTTCGATGTCGAGGTGAAGCGGACGGCGGCCGGTCTTGAGCTTAAACGTGTTGATGCCATGGGTCTCACGGAATTCCAGGGCCAAGGCCAGCAACTCCTGTGCGGGCTTGAAGCCGAGCATGTGGGAGACCCGCAGCGAGTCGGAATACCCGCCCAGCAGCTTAGTCACAGGCTGTCCGAGCGTCTTGCCGATCACGTCCCACACCGCTATGTCCACAGCACCCTTGGCTGTCTGGTTGTGGACGGTCCGGTGCAGGATCATCTGGATCTTCTCGCGATCAAAAATGTCCACGCCGATCAGCTGGGGAGTAAAAATATCCTCCACAACCGCAACGATGGACTTCTGCGTTTCACCGTAGGTGTAGGGACGCGGCGGGGTGTCGGCGGTGCCCACCACGCCATCGTCCGTGCGAAGCCTGATGAGTACATGGTCCGCCTCATGCACGGAACCGGAGGCGAAGTGCAGTGGATGGAGATACGGGATCGAATAGGGAATGGCCTCAATGGCTGCGATCTTCATGACTGGGGAAGCCTTTCATCAAGGGGAAACGGGCTAGCGGCCGGGGGCAGGCGCCGGGGGTACGGCAGTTGCCGTATCTACAACGTCCAGGAAGTTCTGTAAGAGGGCCGAGGGGTGTCCGCGCATCCAGGCCACAGCGAGTTCCACCGGTGGGACGTTTTCGATCTCGCGGTAAGCGACGCCTTCGAGCTGGAAGGCCCGCACGCTGGCCGGCATGACTGCCACACCGCCCCCGGCGGCCACGAACGCGAGCATGGTGGACGTCTCGCCGACCACTTGGGTGATGCGGGGTTGGAAGCCCGCCTGACGGCAGAGGTCTGAGGTGGTGCGGTAGAGCACGGATTCGGGCGCGTAGGCGATAAAGTCCTGGTCCTGTAGTTCGTGCATTGCCACGGTCCGATCCACGGCAAGGGCGCTGAACGACGGGATCGCGACGACGAGCGGTTCCTGGGTCACGACGCGGTAGTCGATCTCCTGTGATGCCACGGGCGGGCGCAGCAACGCGGCGTCCAGGGTTCCGTCCCGCAGCCCCGCCTCCATGGAGGGCGTGAGCATTTCGCCGTTCAGGGCAAGGGACAGGCCCGGCATGACTTGTTTGGCAAGGCGGGCGATCTGGGGCATGAGGCCGTACGTGGCTGAGCCCGAGAAACCCACGCGAAGCACTCCGGTTGCGCCTTTGCCCACCTGGTAGACGTCGGCCCGGAGCGTTTCGACGTCGTTGACGATCTGCCGTCCGCGGTCCAGCAGGAGTTGGCCCGCCGCTGTGAGGTCAACCCGGCGGGTGGTGCGGTTAAGCAATCGTGCTCCCAACTGCTCTTCCAACTGGCGGATCTGCTGGGACAGAGGCGGCTGGGCCATGTGCAACCGCTTTGCCGCCCGGCCGAAGTGACGCTCCTCCGCGACCGCAATGAAGTAGTTCAACTGCCGGATTTCCATACGGTGCCGCCCTTCGCCCGGTCAGGTCCGTGCGTGCTGCCCAGAGCCAATGATTTATTCATAGAATAACCACAAATGGCTCCACTAGTACATTTTGCTGACAGAATTGGGCCGGGCAAATCCGCGCCGGCTACTCAAGCCGGGCAGCGGAAAGGGCTTTCTCGGTAAGGCCTTCCGCGATCTGCTCGACTTTGTGCTCCGCCTCCTCCAGCTTGCGCTGACGGGGGACCAGGACAGTGACTACGGCGCCGACCAGTGCAACAGCCCCGTAGATGTAAAAAGCAGTGGATCCGCCGATTCCGGCAGCAGCCAGCCAGCCGCCGATGATCGGCCCGAGCACCCCGCCCAACCGCCCCACGCTGGCACACCACGCGACACCGGCTGCCCGGGCATTGGTGGTGAAATAGTTGGACTGGAACCCGTACACCAGTACCTGGGTGCCCAGGGTGCCTACGCCTGCCAAAGCGATGAAGGCAAAAAGCAGCGGCAGCGGAAAGCTGAAGGTCATGAGCGCCAGGGAGATGGTGGCTAGCCCGAATGTGGCGGCGATGATGCGCTGGGGACCGCTCCTGTCCGCCAGGCGGGAGGCGAGCAATCCGCCCGCCACGGCTCCGAGATTCAGTGCCAGCGGGAAAAACAGGGCGTACGTCCGTCCGTAGCCGTATCCCTCCATGATTTTCGGCAGCCACGTGTTGAGTCCATACGTCAGCAGGAGGCCTGAGAAGGACATCAGGCCCAGCAGAATGGATGCCACCGCGAACTGACGGGAGAAGACGGCTGCAAAGCCTGACTTCTGCGGCGCCGCTCCGGCCTGCAGGATTTCCCGCTCTTCGATGAGCGGAACGCCGGTGCGCTTTGCAGCGGCCACGGCTTCCTGTTCACGGCCCCGGGCGAGCAACCACCGCGGTGATTCCGGCAGCTTGCGCCAGGCAAGAGGCAGGAGAATGACGAGCGGCAGGGAGCCGATGATGAAGAGTCCACGCCAGCCGATGCTGTCAAGGAACAGGATGCCCAGGACGGAAGCCAGCACACCGCCGGCTGGGACGCCTGAGTACACAACTGCGTTGTAGAACTGCCGCCGTCCCGCGGGTGCGAACTCCGCCATGGTGGCGCCGGCAGTGGCAATGACCACTCCCAGGCCAAGTCCGGTGACGAAGCGCATGGCACCGAAGGCAGGGACGGTGGTGGCCAGCGCCGTAACGAACATTCCGAGGGAGAACCAGGCGATGCCCAGGAGCATCAGCCGGCGCCGGCCGAAAAAGTCGCCCACGGCGCCGCAGGTCAGCGAGCCCACGAGTACTCCGATGAGGGCCCATGAACCGAGAAGGCCGGCTGCGGCTGCATCAAACGACCCGATTTGGCTGGGGTCCGCGAGCAACCCGGGTAGCACTGTGCCGTAAACGACGAGATCGTAACCGTCGAACACGAGGGCGGTGCAGATGATCAATGCCACCCAGTTGGCCGTGCGGGCCTCCTTTCGCGGATTTTCGGCGATAACGGTTTGTGGTTGTGTCATGGTCCCAAGTCCTCTCTGGACAGTATGTGGAGGGGCTGTGCCTCGGGAGGACGAGGCGGCCGTCCTCCAGTTGCTTCCCAGCCTTACAGAGGTGTGACGTGAGCCATATACGGCAAATACCCGGGTTCCTGCCCGGGTGGGATTCATATTCCTGAAGTATCAAAGCGCCACATTATGTGGTTCCCCGCGGTGCAAGGCGTCAGGGGAGCATCGGGCAGCGAAGGTGCCGTCTCAATCCATATGATCTGGATATCGACCAGCAGGCACCTAAGAGTGGTTCGGCCCCGGGCCCGCGGATAGGCTGGCAGGATGATCAACGCCGCACGCCTGCACTCGGACCTGTCCCGCCTGGGCAGGGAAACCGAGATGTTCCTGGCCACCGTCGATTCCCTGTCCGACGATGAGATGACCGTCGCCTCACTGTGCGAGGGGTGGACACGGGCCGATGTCATCGCCCACGTTGCTTCGAGCGGCCGGGCACTGGTAAACCTCATCGAATGGGCTGCCTCCGGCGAGGAGCGGCCCCTATATGCATCACGCGAAGCCCGCTCGCAAGCGATCTCGGCCGTCGCCGCCCTTCCCCGTCAGGAGCTCATTGGGGAACTCCGGGAGTCTGCCCGAAACTTTGCCGAACAGGCCCAGCGGCTGGGCGGGGACCTCGCGGCCCCGGAAGTCCAGGTGAACGGCAAGGGCCTCCCCGCCACATCCATCGTGGCGCTTCGAATTGCCGAGGTGGTGGTGCATCACCAGGACCTCGGCACCGCTTGGACCATCGAGGAAGCGGACCCGGATTCGCTCTTGAATGCCCTCGAAGCTGTGGTGCGGTCCTTGCGGGCTAAGGGCGCCCCGGGAATGACGCTGGTGACCGAAGAGCGTGACGAGTGGGTCATTGGCAACGGCGCCCTGCGGGTTGTGTCTGATCGTGAGGGCTTGCTCCAGTGGTTGGCGCGCGGGGACGCCGAGCATGTTGAAATGGACGGCCCGGTGCCGGCACTGCCGTCCTGGTGAACGGCGAAGTTGGGCATATTCATCCCAGCGACTGCGGCGCCTTCATGTCACGGTGCTGCAAATAGAAGGCAGGCAGCCCGTGACGGTGACCCGCGCCATACGTCGTTCCTGAACGCCGATGACGGATCTTCTGTCCGCCGCGGCAGAGGCGCCTGATGCTGCGGCTGACCGTAATTCCGTTCCGGACGGCTCCTGGCGCAGAATACAGAACAGCTGCACCCCGGATTGGGGAGCGGGGCCGCAATCCCTTGAACTGGGCAATTTGGCGTGTGTACATTGTGCGCACTTTGGGCCTCGGATCGGGTCGTATGTCGGTCGGATCGGGCCGGATTCCGCATGCTTCCGCGGGAGTCCAGTGTTTGCGGGGGAGGGAATGCAGTTCGAGTCCCACCTCGGGCACGTGTTTTCCCTGTTCAGGGGCTTGTGAGCCTCTGAATGTGTACAAATCTCCTCTTAGGGGCCCCTGCGGGCCCATTTTTGTTGGTGGCCGTTGCGGTCTGGCGGCTCCTTCTTTTGACGTGGACAGCGGTGTTGCTGGGTACACCTTCATGGCTGGGAGCGTTTGGAACTGCATGACTTGCTGCGACTTGGGGATCAAATCCTCATGTTCATCCCGGTCGGCGGCCGGAACTCCTGGGAAACTCTCGTCATGTCCTCGCCGCCTCACGGACCCATTACGATCGCAAACGCACCGAGGGCAAATCTCACATCCAGGCGATGCTTGCCGTGGCCCGGCGCCGCCTGAACGTCCTTTGGGCCGTGCTCCGTGACGGCAACACCTTCATCCGCGTGTCCGCCGGGGCGCCATCCATGGCCGCCTAATCAGGGCGCTTGCGGCGTTCCACTTGCGCCGAAAGACCGTGGGCATCCCCGCGTGGCTGTTCGAGAATCGGAATGTGCCCCCGGACGGGCAGTATAGGCATTCTTCGAAGGTGGGCTGCTGCTGATGCGCTCCATGCGCACCGCCTGGCTGCTGGCATTGCTCCTGGGTGTCACCGGCGCGGACCGGTCCTTCCTCCGCCGGCCTGCTGACGCCCGGCGGGTTTGGGATCTGGTGGCTCTCTGACCTGTTCCGGATCACCAAGGAATACGCCGCTGACGGTGCTTCCATGCCGTTGGCCGCCGGCACCGACTCCCTGCGCCGCGGCCTGCGTATGGCTTCGACCGTCTTGGCCTCCGCCCTCGGGGGTGCGGTGTTCTGCGCCATCGCGGCTCCTGTCACCGGGACCCTCACCGCCACCGTCACTGCCATGAATGACTGCTGAACCCGGCGCCGCCGGCACCAAACCCGCGGGCCCCGTCGTGACCGTCACCGGCAAGCTCCACATCGAGTACGCCGATACCGGGCCTACCGGCGTCTACCTTCAACCGGCGAAGGGGCCCGGCCCTACAGTTCTTTCCCTGACAAGGCGCGTGCCGGGATGACCGGCGTCACGCTGAATCCGGGTACGTACGCGCTCACGGTCAGCACTACCGGCAAGGCCTGGCACCTCATGGCCGAGGAGTGCCGGATCCCCGGGTAGCGCCGGGCCGGCTGACCAGCACCCCGTTCTGTTTGAAGGACGGTCAGCCCAGAATGGCCGGGATCTGCTGCTGCAGCCAACTGTCGGTACGAGGTCCCGCGGTTGGCGGCCATTTCGTGGCGGGGCGCCGTGGGATTCCGGGTGCTGGCACTACGCATCACCTTCCCCGGATGAGGCCCACACCCGCGGTACGGGCAGACAATGGTCGGACTTGCGTGTGGCAGGGTTCCCTGCCGCAATCCATTTCGGAAAGGGGCCTCCAGTGTCCAGACCACACCCGATCCTTGCAGGATCGATCGCAGCCGGGGCAGCCATCGCACTGCTCACGGGCTGCAGCCCCTCCACCCCCGGCACCAGCGTCAGCAGCGCCAGAGCCGAGAAGAACGTTTCACAAGCATGCGCTGCTGCCAGCGCCTTCGCCGGAGCCCTGACAAATTTCAAACAGACACTTAAACCTGGTGCCACGATAGAACAGATCAAATCGGCACGGGAACAGGTCGCGAAGACCTACGACGACCTGGTCAAGGCCAGCCAGGACGTAGCCAAAGACGAGATGGACGCCGTAAAAACGGCCGAAAATAAGTTCGACGCAGCCGTCAGAGCCGTCCCGAATGACGCCACCCTGACCCAGGCGGCCGCCTCCCTGCGGGACGACGCCGCCAACGTCCAGGCCGCGGTCAGTGACCTCCAGACGGCGACCAAATGCTGACCTCAAGGCCCCTCCGGGCAGGCCTGCAGCCAGCCTCGGTCTGCCCAGGCTGCAGTCCCCTACAACACCGCTCCTATCGAAAGCAGGGAAGTTGACATGAGTTTCTGGGAAAACTTTTGGGATATTTTTTGGTGGTTCTTCTTCGTGTATGCATTCGTCGCCTTCCTCTGGGTGTTGTTCGCCGTCATCGGCGACCTGTTCCGCGATGACAAGCTGAGTGGCTGGTGGAAAGCCCTCTGGATCCTCTTCCTGGCCTTCGTGCCCTTCTTGGGTCTGCTGGTGTACCTCATTGCCCGGGGTAAGGGCATGGCTGAGCGGTCCATGGATCGGGCGCGGGCGCACCGCGAGGCCTCGGATGCGTATATCCGCAGCGTCGCGACAACCAGTCCAAGTGAGGAGATCACCAAAGCCACGGCCCTTCGGGACTCTGGAACCATCAGCGCTGACGAATTTGAAAGGATCAAGAGCAAAGCACTGGTCTGAGAGCGCCAGGGACCCGGTTCCGCGAGGCAGCAGACGCAATGACGCTGGACGCAGCGTTGTTTTAGTCCTCGCTTGGAGTTCGGTGTCATTCAGCGCAACACCTCCCGGGCTGTCGCTGGATGTCCCATTCGGCGGTCGGAGGCTGAGGGGCGTGAACCGTCAAATGGTCTCTGGCTGCGTGCTGGGAGCCGGGCTGGTGTCCGGCTCGTACTTCCGTTTTGAAAGGGAGAACCTGTTGTCCGAAGAATCAGCAAGGAACGTCGTGCCGGTGATGCACGACCTGTCGGCGGCGGAGGGCTGCAGCGTCAGGGGCGTCCAGAACCCGGCGCTGCGCCTGGCCGGCGCCATCGGTCATGAGGGCCGGCCGCAGCCTGAATGGTCGCAGCGGCGGGCCGGTCCCGCTGCACCTGGACCCAGGGCCTGCCTCTGGGCCTGCTCACCGGGGTGCGCACCTTCAGGCTTGAACCGCTGGGCGGCATGACGCACCTGCTCGTAAAAGATGAGTTCACTGGCCCGCTTTGCGGGCTGCTGCTGTGGGAGTTCGTGTCCGACACGCAGCAGGCTTTCATCGATTACGTTAGCGCTGTCAGGAAACGCGCTGAAATCCTCGGCCGACACCTTCGAACCACGGGGTCATGAGCGCCATCGGAGCAGCGCGCAGCGTCCAAGAGCGCCCGACGCCGCCTGAGCGTGTTCTGGGCCATGCTTCGCGACGGGCCTTTAGCGGCGGCCTGAGGTTGCGACACCGGTTGTCTGCGGGACACCTTCAGAGATGCCACGGATGCATCCCCGCGGGCTCTTGTTGGGTGGACACTATCGGTTTACTCTGGGGTCTGTCGGGCAGCGTGCGCATGAATGCGCGCTGGAT
Source organism: Arthrobacter sp. LAR12-1-1.1 (assembly GCF_040676555.1). NCBI lineage: Bacteria > Bacillati > Actinomycetota > Actinomycetes > Micrococcales > Micrococcaceae > Arthrobacter > Arthrobacter sp. LAR12-1-1.1. The sequence continues at coordinate 77,623 of NZ_JBEGIG010000001.1, forward strand.
GGGGACCGGATGGCATCATCCAGCACGCCTTCGGTGCCTTAAATGCGAAGGAACTTCATGGCGATGATGGCTGAACCGAAAATCCACCCGCAGCACTCTTTGGCCGGCCGGGGCGTATATCTGCTGGACGACCACGAGGTCGTGAGACGGGGCCTGCGCCATCTGCTGGAGTCCGATGGTCTCAGCATCGCCGGAGAATCAGGGTCCGCGCACCGAGCATTCCGGCGAATCCCTGCCCTCCGCCCGGAGTTGGTCATCCTTGACGATGACCTCCCCGACGGTTCCGGTGCCGACGTGTGCAGGGCCATCGCCGCGGCGGACCCGACCATCCGGTGCCTGCTGATGACCGGAGATGCCGACGAAGCCTTGCTGATCAACTCCATTCTGGCCGGCGCGTGGGGGTGCCTGTCCAAACAGGATGGCAGCAGCGAACAGCTCAGGCTCATCCGCCGCGCCCTGGCCGGGCACACCGCATACAGCGGCCGGTTCCAGACCCCGCTCGTCGGGCCCGCAACCCAGTCCCTGGATAGGAGACTCCTGACCCTCACGAGACAGGAAATGAATACCGCCATCCGACTGGGGAGAGGGCTGACCAACCGCCAGATCAGCCAGGAGATGTCGCTGGCGGAAAAGACCGTGAAGAATCTGACCTCAACCGTTCTGAGGAAACTCGGCATGGCGAGCAGGACTCAGGCCGCCGTGTTCATCACCAGGGCGCTGAATTCTTCTGAAGACCCTGCCGACGGCGGATACCGGTTTAGCCCCTCCCCGGCTCTGATCGCGGAGGTCACGGCAGCGCTGCTGACCTGCACAAGCGAGTCCTACACTGTGCCACCCACAGACGAAGTGCGGGCAAGGGACGTCCGGCGGCTTACCGACGCACTCACCGCGACCCGGACCGACCGGATGGGACCCCACCTGCTGCCGGGCCGGACTTAAGAACCCCGGATCCCGGGAACGGCGTTCCCGGCTCAGTAAAGCTGGTGAGCCCGCCATCTCCCCGGGGAGAGCCCAGGGTGGTGCATGCTCGCAGGGCCCGCACCCAATAGGGCGTCCACCGAACGCTGTCGTGGCTGTACTGTCGGGTCAGTCAGCTAGTTTGCAGGCGCCGGGACCGGCGATGCGGGGCCGGGGCGGTCCCGTGGGTGTGTCCGACGGCCTCGAGCACCACGGCGGGCAGGCTCTGGGTGCTCATCATGATCTCGCGCTGTCGGCGCGCACCTGTGCCGGAGGACAGGATCCGGGCCACTTCCGCGGTCACTTGCTCCTCGTCCCCGCTGTCGGCCAGGGCTGGCCGGATATGGGAGAGGAGGACCTGGACCGCTTCTCCGGCCGGGCACGGAATGTTCAACAGGGGGTGCAGGAGGGTGTCGTCGACTCCTGATTGGCTTGCCTTCCACGCCGCCAGGCGCAGTTGACCGGCGGACAGGCGGGGCGCAGAAATCCCGGCGCGCCATTCCTGGGCGGCCCGTTCAACGAGTCCCCGCACCATCGCGGCAATCGCGGCCGCATGTGAGGCCTCCATGCACACGTCGGCAATGCGCACCTCCACCGTCGGATGGTTCCGGGAGAGGCGCGCGTCGAAGTACACCATGCCTTCGTCGAGGAGTACGCCCGTTGTCAGCAGGGATTGCACGTACCGGAGGTATTCCCGTTCTGATCCGAACCTTTCGCAGGGCCCGGCGGTCGGCCAGCGGGTCCAAGCCTGGTAGCGGAAGCTTGCGTATCCGGTGTCGGCACCCTGCCAGAAAGGGGAGTTCGCGCTGAGCGCCAGCAGCACGGGCAACCAGACGCGGATTCGGTCCAGGACTGCCACCCCTTCCTCACCGTCGGTGATACGGACATGAATATGGAAGCCGCAGGTGAGTTGCTCCCGGAGCGTCAAACCGAACCGTGTTGCCATGCTCAGGAAACGGGGCTGCGGTACGAGGGTAGGAGTGGCCGGGACGGGACTGGTGGCCACGGCGACCGCTCGTGCGCCCACCGAACGGGCCGCCTCATCGGCAAGCCGCCGGCCCTCTCGGACGCCCGCAATCACTTCCTGCAGCGTGGAACAGACAGGGCCAACGGCCTCAAGCTGCTCTTGCTGGACTTCCAAAGCCAAGAATGGGCCGCCACTGGTTTCAGGGCGCTGCGGGGCCTTGGCCAAGCACGCTTCCGCGGCGGGTACGGGCTGGCCCGTCGTGGCATCGACGAGCAGGAATTCCTCCTCGACGCCGAACGTCCTTTGAACCCCGCCGCCAGAACGGTTGGGTGATCTCGTCATTGAAGAATTCAAGGCAGCTCCTAACCGGAAGGCCTCCAGCCCTGCCACTGCAGGGCGGCTGCCAATGAAGCTATACAACCCCCCAACGAGCCATGATCACCGGCCCGCTCGCGCTGCTGATTCCCCCAGAATATCCCCGACAACAGCCTGCCGGAAGGAAAAGCCTATAAGACGGTCATCCAGACACACGTGCCCCATCGCCCACACCTTCCGGGGAACGGGACGCGTAGCGCGGGCGGGGCAGTGATGCGGGATTGCCGGAGGGGCGTCCCTCCGCACCGGCCGCGGGTCCTGACAGAGGACACGAACAGACTGAAAACCGCCACCCCGGGTCGTATGCGTGGATCTTGGGAAGAGCTGGGCAGAGCCTGCTTACAGGGCTCGCACCCGTTCGGGCGTCCGCTGGCGCGGCCGGCTGTTGGGTCCAGTGCTGTCCGTCGCAGGGCTCCGGCCATCCCTGGCCCTTTATGTCTACGACGTTTTTTGGTTGCTGTCCTTATGGTGTTGACGGGTGGTTCCGTGGCCGTTGTAGGGTCGTGCTGCCCGGGGGAGGGGCGGGTATGAATTTGTTGCTGTGGCCGGAAGACTCGTGTCGTGAGGGCTCCGTAGGATTGGCCGCCCGCCGCCCCGCGATGACCCGACCGCTGATTGAGAGACGCGACATGATCGCCGGATAAGGACACGACGGCGCGGTTATCTGCTGGGCCCTAACCCATCCGACAGACTGGAGGCTGTTTTGGCGAAATTGTGGGCCGGTATCGACGCCGGCAAAGCCCACCACCACTGCGTCGTGATCGACGCCGACGGAAACCGTCTGCTCTCGCAGAATGGATCGACCTGAATCGAATTGATTGAGGGCGGAATTCTCGGGTCGAAGTTCATGGAGGTCCAGTCACCGTCAGAGCGTGGAGGGCCCTGGCAAGTTCCTCATGCAGTCTTGTCAGGTCCGGGCATGTCTCGGGGTCGGCGATTGTGGTGATGGTCAGCACGCCGGCGTAGGAGAGGACTGCAAACGCAACCGTTACGTTACCGCTGATCGCTCCGACCGGAATGATCCCGGTTACCGGCCTGCCCGCGATCACCAAGGCATGTTCGGGCCCCCGCAGATTCGTGACGAAGGTATGGACAAGGTGTTGGTGGTCTATGAAGAATCGGTAGGCGCCAAGGCGGGCGAGGGTCCGAGATATGGGGCCGATGAGTGCAGCGGAGGCTCCGGGAGGCTGCTGCTTGGCAATCCTCATTGTTGCGGCAAGTGCCGCCAGCTGTGTCTTGGCCGGACCGACCGCGGGAACGCGTACAGGGATTATTCCGCTACGGTTGCCCAGGTAGGTGACTGATGTGTGGCGGCGTGCCGAGAATAATACGGAGATCACGAACTCTTCGACATATTCGCCCCGTCCCAGCATCAGGCGGTGCAGGGCGGTCGAGACGGCGGCGAGGATGAGATTGTTGACTGTCGCTCCCTGCAGGTGTGCGGCGGTTTTGACTTCTTCCACCTCGCAGTGGAGGACGGCAAGCGTCCGTTGCGGACCCGTCGGGCGGTTGAGTGAAGTGCGGGCAGCCCTGGTCTTGCCCATCGGCCGCAGCTCGGAGGCTCCGGCGGCTGCGGTCCGCAGTGCGGCCGGCAGTCGGGCCAGTGCGTTGAATCGGCTCCTTGCAGCGTCAATGGCCAGGTGCAGCGCCGAGCCTGGGATCTCTGGCTCCCGGCGGCCACCCCACCCGTCTTCTTCCGTGGCTGCCAGGGCCTCCAGGACGGCGAGGCCTCCAATTCCATCGGTGAGGACATGATGAAAAATGAAAACAAGCGCTGTGCGGTCCTGGCTTACGCCGGTAATGAGCTTGGCTGACCAGAGCGGACGGTCTTGGGACAACGGGGTGACGAGCATTTCGGCTGCAATGTTGAGCACGGCTTCCTCGCCGCCGGGCGCCGGACAGGCGATCACGACGAGATGATGTGCCGGATCAAAGCCGGAATCATCTGTCCAAATGGGACGCCCGCAACCGAAGGGGACAGTGACCAGTCGTTGACGCAGCCGGGGAACAGCGCCGATCCGAAGCGCCAGTGTATCCAGAAGGGAAACCGGGTCTTCGCCGGCTTCCGTGCTGAGCATGAGAATGGCCCCCACTTGCATTGGTGCTGAGCCGATGTCCGCGTCCAGAGACATCATGTCCTCGGCGCTCACCCGGTCGACATGTGGTCTTGGTGTCATTTTCGGTCTCCTGGACACGGGTCTCGGGGTTCCCTGTACTCCTTGGAGCGCAGAAAACAGAGGGGCGCGCCGACACCTGACATACCGCAACGACGACCCATATTCCTTGCCGCTGTGAAGGACGTGTGCATGCCCGTCAGGAGCCTGCCCGACCAAGGCGCCGGCCGGGTCTGAGCAGGGTGGAGGCGGCGCTCATCATCAGAGGCAAGGCCAAGACAGGCTGGCAGGCGGGGCACCTGCCCTTGCAACCTACAATTTGCGGAGCAGGCATAGCCTGCAACCCCACCTGGTCGTCATGACCTCACTGTTGGGTCTATGGGGCTTAGGCGCTAGGGCAGAACGTCCCCACTTGCTAGCAGTCTGCAGCCACCAGCGTTGCTGACGGATGCAGGTTCCGCGCAGCCGGCTTCTCCAAGTTTTGGCTCGCGCGCGCTCCGGATCTCCGTCCACCTCGGTTGCAGACAACCATGAGCTTGGCGCGTGGTGAACGTTCTCCTGGGGCTTACGGCTTGGGAGATTGCAGCCACCGTGCCAGCTCGCGGGCGGCCCCCTGTTTTCAGAGGTGTGGACCGGCCGACGATCCGCATTTGCCCGTTCAGGACAAGGCCGGCCACTACCTCCCAGGGCGGGGTGATCGGTCCGATGAACCACCGCAGATGACCTCAAAGTTTTCCCTGTGCTTTAACTTCAGCCGTGACCAGCTCCGGATAGTACGCGCCGTCGAGCCCCCCAAAAACGGCCCCAGATAGTCTCTTACCCCATGCGTTTCCGGGGATTTTGGAACGCCGATAACGGATCTTATGAAGTGATCCGATTCCACCGACCAAGCTCCGTGGAAGGTTAAGGTCACCGGCCCGGTGGGGTCGAATTTTTGGGCGGCTGCCGGTGAAATGTGCAAGCCGCGAGCATCGAGTTCGTCACGGGAATGCCTACGGCTTCTCCGGTACCCCGTCCCGGTACATCACGGTGCTGCGTTTGAAGATCTCCGCGTAAATGGAGGACCGGACAGCGGTCACTTCTTCCATCCCGCGGAGATCGTCGAGCAGCACGCGCAGGTCATCCAGGGTGGCCACAGCCACCTGCGCCAGCACATCCTCGCCGGATGCCGCGGCCCACCGGGTCACCGGCAGGCCGGCCAGATGCTTTCCCGGCCCGCCCGACGCCGCGCCGGAACGGGTCATGGTGACCAGCGCTTCCACGGGGAACCCCAGCGCCGCCGGGTCCACCACCGCCCTGATGAACAGCGCACCGGAACTGGTCATTGCTTCCAGCCTGCGGCTGACTGTTGCCTTGGACACCGACAATTCGGATGCCAGTTCTTCCGCGGTGGCGCGTCCGTTGCGGTGGAGCAGTTCAGCGAGCGACCGACCCGTTTCATCGAGTGACGCCACCGGGTGCCCGCTGCGGATCCCCGCCAGCTGGCCGTCCTCGTCGCGATGCAGCGCCGCATACTGCTCATTGTCCAGAATCGCCGGAGTCCAGCCGCTGGGGGTCCGGAAATACTCCAGCAACGGCGTCATGGTGAAGGATTCCACACCCGCCACTTCCGCAAGGCGGCGGTAGAGCAGCCCGCCAAGTTCATCGGCGGAAATGAACATCTCAGCCACAGCCTCGTTCGCGCCGGACAGCGCACTGACCCACGACGACTCGTCCTGCGCAGCCAGCCACGAGCAGACCTGGCGAAGCTCCCGGGGGGCGGCCGTCACGCGCAGCAGGAAAGCGGAGCGCGAGCTGACCGATGCCGGGTTAATGAAGGAATTGGTGCGCACCACACCGGATTCCAGCAGCTTGTTGCCGCGACGCGCCACAGTGCGTTCCTGCTGTCCCAAAACGTCAGCGATCAGGCGCCAAGAGGCGCGGCCGTTGCGCACCAGCGCAGCCACGATCTGCCGGTCGAGCCCATCAAGCTCCTCCACGTCCCGGCTCCTGTCCTGTTACTGCGAAGGCTACGACACCGAAAGGCGGCGCCCACGGAAGGGGAACGGGGCGGCGGGCTCGCCGCCGCCCCCGCGCATTTCAGTTCCGGCCCAGATAGGCTAGCACCCCGGAGAGCGCGGCACTTGTTCCGCCAACGACGGCGGCGCGGGCGTCCGGTGCGAAGAACGGTGAGTGGTTGCCGGCCGGTGCGTCGCCGTCGTCGAAAAGCTCCGGGTCGAAAGCGCCAAAGGCCCAGAAAACGCCCGGAACACCGATGGCGTCGCTGAGCCACCCTGCATCCTCCGACCCCATGCCCAGCGGCGCATCGATCAGCGCGTCGGCTCCGAAGTCCGCCGTGAACGCCTCGATCACCCGGTCCGCCGACGCAGGATCGTTGTAGCAGCGCGGAAAGCTGTTGAGTTCGGTGATGGTGGGCTCCGCCGCTGCCGAGGCAGCCGCTTCGGCCGAAATGATCCGCCGGATCGCAGCGAGGACCGTTGCCCGGGTGTCCTCATCCGGTGTCCGGACGTTGAGGGAGAACTCGGCGGATTCCGGGATGATGTTTTCCTTCAGGCCGGCGTGGAATGTCCCCACGGTGACAACGGCGGGTGTCGAGGGCGCCAGTTCGCGGGAGACGATGGTCTGCAGGCGCAGCACCATTGCGGAGGCGGCGACGATCGGGTCGATGGACCTTTCCGGTTGGGAGCCGTGGGCCTGCTGGCCGTGCACGGTGATCTTCCACGAATCGGCGAGGCTCGCCATGTGGCCGCCCCGGATAAGCAGCTTTCCCTCGCTGATGGGCATGACGTGCTGGGCAAGCACCACTTCCGGTTTGGGAGCGCGGTCCCACAGGCTGTCGTCGATCATGGCCTTGGCGCCGTAGGCGGTCTCTTCGCCGGGCTGGAAGATGAGTACCAGCGTTCCGCCCCAGAGGCGGCTGCGTTCTTTGAGCAGCGCAGCCAAGGCCAGGGCGGACGCGATGTGGGTGTCATGGCCGCAGCCGTGCATCACGGGAGCAATGCTTCCGTCAGGCAACTGGCCGTTGGCGTGGCTGGAGTAGTCCAGGCCGGTTTGTTCTGCGATGGGCAGGCCATCGGTGTCGGCGCGGAAGCCGATGACCGGGCCGTCACCGTTCCGCAGGATGCCCACAACCCCGGTCACGCCGCAGCGGAAGGATTCAATGCCTAGCCCGGCGAGGTGGCGCTCGATGTATTCGGCGGTCTGGAATTCCTGGGCGGAGAGCTCAGGGTGAGCATGCAGGTGCTTGTAGACGCCGACATAGTCCTCTATGAACGACTCAGGAACTTCGACGGCAGGGGTCAGGCGTACGCCTGTGATGATGGTCATTGCTGGCTTCCCTATCAGTGGGTGGGTTCGGAAATGCGGGTGGCCTGGCTGGTTTCGGTCGACTCAGCCGCCGGGACCTGCGGATCCTTGGACCGCGCAAACCAGGAGGCAGCGATGGTGATGATGACGGCAAGCGCCGTGGCAAAGTACGTCAGTCCCGGTGCCAGTGGCACAACAGCGAAAACGATGACGGCGGCAACGATGACCGCCGCGATGGTGGTCCGGCGGCTTTTCATGGCCATGACGCTCTGCAGCACCACGGCCCCGAAAATCGCGGGCAGGATGTAGCTGCGGGCAGTGGCGATCAGCGGCGCGGGGAGCATTCCCACGAGCCAGGTGCCCAATACGCCGACGAAGAGGATGAGGGTGGTGATATGGACCAGCACCGCCCCGATAATGGCGCTGCCGGCGATGAGTTCGGCGCGGCGGGTGCCCGGTTTTTCCCCGAGGTTGGCTTGGGCCACGATGGCCGCCGGCAGCAGTTTATTGGCGATGTTGCCGATCAGGAACGCCTGGTACATGGCCGAACGCCCCAGAATGGGGAAGTAGGACACCGGCTCGATCACGGCGATGATGCCGAAGGTGGCCAAGACGGCACCGACGGCGGTGACCAGTTCCAGCGGCGTCACTCCCATCCCGGTGCCGAAGGCGGCATACAGCGCGGCAGCGAGGGAAAACAGCAGTCCGAGCCCCAGCGTGATGGGGCCCCAGATGTTTGTGGTGCGGTCGAACGCCGAAAACTGTGCAGTTGTGTCTGTGGAAGTCGAGGTGGACATCAGAAGGGCTCCTGTCGGTTGTTTCAGGCTGCTGCGGTCATGAGAAACGCGCCGGTGAGGGCCACGATGATGGACACTCCCAGCCCCCATTCGCGCAGCCACGGAAGCCGGAGCTTGTGCGCCAGCAGCAGGCAGGCGCCCATCGCCGCCGCGGAGGCGAGCATCGTGACAAGGTGGACGGGCGACTTGAGCACCTCCTGGAAAGCAAGGGTGAAGAAGGCGCCCAGCAGCGCCGCCGTCGGCACGATGGCCATCACTGCAGGGTTCACCCTGCGGAGCTTGGCGTCGCCTTTGCTCAGAATGGGGGTCAGGATCAGCGCGGTCAGCATCCAGGCGAGGCCGCCGATGGTCATGGCAGCGAAGGCGATCGCAAAGATCTTCTGCGTGTACGTGGGGCCTCCCAGTTGTGCGCCCTGCGTGCCCGCTGAAATGCCGGCTGCCGCGACGTCGAAGGCCGCCGATCCAACCAGGCCGATCCGCGTGAGCACTGCGGGCGTTCCGAACAGCGGGAGCAGCGAGATGGCGATGAGCGCCACGGCAAGGGATGGACCGACGGCGGCGGCCGCGCCGGAGCGGACCGAACTGGTGACCTGTGCCGGCGTCAGCTCCGCTGCGGGAGCCGCCTTCCTGATGGCCTTGAAGTATATGGCCGACTGGAGGATGACGACGGCGAAAACGCCCACCGCGGAGGCCCACAGGACGGGGTGGTGGATCAAAGCGGTGATATCTGTGGAACCGGGATCGACAGCGGCGACAACCACGTTTTTCTCCTCTGGAAACTAAGGGAACACTCCTTTGTGCGAGTGTCTATAAATTGAGCTACATGAACTGCTGGTGCCGCTTTATTTCATTTTTACAGCACCGAACGTCCATAAGTACACAGTTTCTATGTTTCAGGCAGATCACCAGAGTGAAGCAGCGACGTAAATTCGGCGGTAGCGGGGCAGAGCCCAGGACGGCGCCTCATGCGAGCTAGGCTCAGCCCCGCGGGAAATGCCGAAGAACCGGAACGAGGCCACGGCGAATACCGCGACGAACGAAAGTCAGGCAGCCGATCGCCGCCGCGGGCTGGGAGGGCACCACGAAGTCAGGGGAAATCCTTGGCGGTCCGCTCCCAGTTCTCCTGCGCTCCAGCAGGCACTTCAGAAATGACTTGAATCCGCATGGAACAGCGTCTTTCCCCAGGACATGTCTCGTTTACCTCGTCAAGACTTGGATGCCCAGCAGCGGCAAATCCAGGGATAACACTTGAGCGGGGCGTTTGTGCAGACAGTGTCTGCACAAACTGGCCCGGTTCTGGCGGGGGAGTCGTGCCGGGCATCAACCGCCGGATGGGTCGTTAGTGCGGTCAACGGGCTATGTGGTTATCGAGCTCAAGACGGGCAAGTTTCAGCCCGAGTACGCCGGCAAGCTCAACTTCTACGTCGCCCTTGTCGATGACGTGCTCCTTGCCCGGGCCGGGGACGTTTGCCTGAGCACAAGCCGGCCCCCGCTGTTGCTCGCAACACAGCGGGGGCCTTCTGCCGTGGCGCAAACCACGTGTGCCGGTCCTCTACGCGGCCACGGTGATGTCCGTGTCGGCAGGGCTAAGGTGATCCTTAAGTTCGGCGATGAAGGCCTTGAGATTGGCCGAGCGGCAGTCCCGGCGCCACATGAGCCACGTCTCAGCGCTGCCGAGCCGGCCGGGCATTTCGTGCGCCTGGACCCTGGTTGCGCCCGGCAGCGTTTCGAGGAGGGATTCGGGGATCATGCTGATGCCGGCGCCCGCCGCGACGCAGGCGAGCATGCTGTAGTAAGACGAGATTTCAACGATCCGCCCGGGCACGATACCTTCTGATTCGAGCCAGTCCTCGAACCGCTGCCGGTAGGAACAGACACGGCCAAAAACAAAGGCTGTCGGATGGGAAGCCCTGAAATCATCGTTGATCTCGGTCACGGACTGGGGTGTAATGATGCGCAGGTTCTCGCTGAAGGCCTTGATTCCCGTCAGGGCAGGTACAGCCGGCTTGCCGTCGGAAAAGGCCGCCGTGAGTTGGCCGTTGAGCAGCCGGTCAAAGAGGTGGCCGGAGGAATTGGCGTCCAGTTCCAGTTCCACGGCAGGGTAGTGGAGGTGGAAGGCGGCGAGGATGGGCGGGATGCGCACCGCTGCGGTGCTCTCCAGGGCTCCCAGCCGGAAGCGGCCGCGCGGTGTGCCCTGGGTGGAGAACGCCTTGGCATCATTGACCAGGTCAATGATCCTTTGCGCATGGTCCAGGAAGAGCTCGCCATCGGCCGAGAGGGAGCTTTGCCGCTTGTCGCGCACGAGGAGCTTAACGCCCAATTCCCGCTCCAGCTGCTGAATACGGGTCGACACGTTCGAGGGAGCACGAAGCAACTTGGTGGCCGCCTTGGTGATGCTGCCCGTCTCCGCGACGGCGATAAAGATTTCCAGCTGCGAGATCTCCATGGTCCTCTGTTCTCCAAAAGCGAAGTGATGTAACCAAAACATCACGCTTACAGAAGAATGACAGCCCTCCGGTTCCTTTTCAACCGATGCAGGGCGACAGGGGAGTGGGCAAGCTAAATACCGGCTAATCGTTCTCTTTCCGAGAAGTGAAACTTCGGAAACTTCATATTTATCAAAGTGTCCCGTGCTTCTAGAGTCGTTGTTAGCCCCATCACACGAACTTGAAGGAACACATCATGGGCACTATCGAAGTTGCCGTCGCGAAGTCGACGAACCCGGCCACCGGCGAAGACGTCGCGATCTACCCGTATCTGGATGAGCAGGCCGTCTCGGACGTCGTCCGGTCCGCCGCGGAGGGTTTCGCCAGCTGGCGGGACACGTCTCCGGCACGGCGCGCGGAGGTCTTCCGCCGGCTGGCGGAACTGCTGCGCCGCGACACCGCGAAGCTTGCCGGCGTGATTACCGCCGAGATGGGCAAGCCGGTCACCCAGGCCCAGGCCGAAGTCATCAAGTGCGCGAACATGCTCGACTGGTACGCCGAGAACGGCCCGGCCATGCTCGAGGACACCGCGACGACGATCGGTCCGGAAGCCTACGTCTCCTACCTGCCCACCGGCACAGTGTTGGCGATCATGCCGTGGAACTTCCCTGTCTGGCAGGTCTTCCGGGGCGCCGCGCCGATCATTCTGGGCGGCAACGGCTACCTCCTCAAGCCCGCCTCGAACGTTGTGGGCTGCGGACTGGCCCTGGAGGCACTGTGGGAGGAAGCGGGTCTTCCGAAAGGCACCTTTGCCGTCGTGAACTGCGACCGCCATCAGGTGCCGGCCATCATCCATACCCCGGCAATCACTGGCGTGGCCGTAACCGGCGGCACCGCGGCCGGGCAGAGCGTGGCCGCGGAGGCCGGGCGGGCCCTGAAGAAGGTCATCCTGGAACTCGGGGGATCGGACCCGTTCATCGTCCTTGCCGACGCCGACCTGGACAAGGCGGTGGACGCTGCGGCGACCGGGCGCATGGTGAATGCCGGACAGGTGTGCATCTCGGCGAAGCGGATCATTGTCGAACGCGCCGTCTACGCCGAGTTCACCGCGAAACTGGCCCGCCGCGTTGCAAGCTTCAAGGTCGGGGACCCCGCAGATCCGGAAACCTTCGTTGGCCCGATGGCCAAGGAGGATGCCCTGCGTGATGTCGATGACCAGGTCAAACGCTCCGTCGCGGAGGGGGCCGAGCTCCTTACCGGCGGCCATCGGCTGCCCGGTCCCGGTTCGTTCTACGCCCCCACCGTCCTTGCCGGTGTTACCGAGTCCATGACCGCCTTCAAGGAAGAGATCTTCGGCCCGGTCGCGACGGTCATCGCCGCCGAGAACGCCGAGGATGCCCTGGCCAAGGCCAACAACTCCGAATTCGGCCTCAGCGCCGCCATCTGGACCGGCGACAACGCCAAAGCCCGGGCCATGGCCCGCAGGATCGACGCCGGCGGCGTCTTCATCAACGGCCTCTCCGTCTCGGACCCCCGGATCCCCATCGGCGGTGTGAAGAAGAGCGGCTTTGGACGGGAGCTGTCCTACCTCGGCGTCCACGAATTCACCAACATCCAGGCGGTCTGGGACCAGACACCACTCAACGCCGCCGAAGAGGCAGCAAAAGGAGTAACCCAATGAGCACCACCACCATCAACCAGGAACTGTTCGACAAAGGCCTCGCCACCCGCCGGGAAGTCCTCGGCGACGCGTACGTCCAGCGCAGCCTGGACAGCGCCGACGAGTTCTCCATGCCCATGCAGGAACTCGTCACCCAATACTGCTGGGGCGATGTCTGGAACCGGCCCGGCCTGGAACGCGCCCAGCGCAGCCTGATCAACCTGGCCATGATCAGCGCCCTGAACCGGCCCCACGAGCTGAAGGTCCACGTCCGCGGCGCCATCCGCAACGGCGTGACCAAGGAACAAATCAAAGAGGTCTTCCTCCAGGTCGCCATTTACTGCGGCGCCCCCGCCGCACTGGAAAGCTTCCGCCTGGCCCGCGAGGTCTTCAAGGAAATGGAGGCCGAGGCATGAGCGCCATCGGCTTCATCGGACTCGGGAACATGGGCTTCCCCATGGCCTCACGTCTTGCCGACGCCGGCCACCGGCTGATCGTCAACGACCGTGATGAGGGCGCCGTCCAGCGCTTTCAGGACGAACACCCGGACGCCAGGACCGCCGCCGACGAGGGCGCCTGGCAGGAAGCCGATGTCATCATCACGATGCTTCCCAACTCCGACATCGTCGAAGGGGTGCTGACCGACGGCGGAGTCGCCACGGCCGCGTCCCTGAACACCCTGTTCATCGACATGTCATCCTCCGAACCTATCCGCTCCCGGAACCTGGGCCAGCGGCTGGAACGGCAAGGGATGCGGTATCTGGACGCCCCTGTCTCCGGCGGAGTCCGCGGTGCCCAGAACGGGCAGCTCGCCATTATGGTCGGCGGCAACTGGCACGACCTGGACCAGGCCAAGGACATCTTCGACGTCCTGGGCAAATCCGTCATACACGTCGGCAAGGCCGGCACCGGGCACGCGGCCAAGGCACTGAACAACCTCGTCTCGGCCGCGTCGGTCGCCGCGACCGTCGAGGCGATCCGCGTGGGTGAGCGCTTCGGCATCGATCCGGCGACGATGACCGAGGTCCTGAACGCGTCCTCCGGACGGAGCAACACCTCCGAAAACAAGGTCCGGCAGTTCATGCTCAGCGGAACGTTCGGATCCGGTTTCCCGATCGGACTGATGACCAAAGACATCAAGATCGCCACGGCCCTGGCAGATTCCCTGGGCGTCGATGCCCCGTTCAGCCACGACTGCGAAAACATCTGGCAGTCCGCCCTCGATGCCGGCCACGGCGCCGAGGACCACACGAGGATGTACGAATACCTCGCCACCACCACTCCGGCTTTCAACGATGAAAGGCAAATCCATGCATGACTTCGCACAGGTGCTGCAGAGCGCCACCAAGGACTTCGAGTTCAACCGCGAAATGCGCTACTACACCGGCAAACTCCATGTCGCCATCGGCGACAAGGCCTGGCTGGCCTCCTACGACGACGGCAAGCTTGTCACGGTCGAGCCATCCGGCACCGACCCCAAGGACGCCGCGATCTGGATCAAAGGCACTGATGAGCAGTGGAAGGACATGACCGCCGAATACCCGCGCCCGTTCTTCCAGTCCCTGCAGAGCTCCTCCGCCAAGCACGGAGTCCTGCTCAGCAACACCCACCAGCTCTATGCCTACCTGCCGGCCCTGAACCGGCTCATGCAAATCTTCCGCCAGCTCAACGTCGAAGGAGCGTAAGTCATGGCAAAGTTTGAACCTATCAAGGGCGGTTACGTCTACCTCACCGTCGAGGACGTCGAATACCGGGTCTACTACGAAGAGGCCGGGCAAGGCATCCCGCTCCTCGTCGGGCACACCGCCGGCTCCGACGGGCGCCAGTACCGGCACCTGCTCAACGACGCCGAGGTCACGTCCCGCTACCGGGTCATCGCCTTCGACCTGCCCTTCCACGGCAAGTCCCTTCCCCCGCACGGGGAGAAGTGGTGGACCCAGGAATACAACATGACCAAATCCCGGATGATGGCCTTCCCCAACGCCCTCTCCGAAGCCCTCGAGCTGGACCGTCCCGTCTATTTGGGCAGCTCCATGGGCGGGCACCTCGCCATCGATTTGGCCTCCAACTTCAACGACCGCTACCGTTCCACGATCTCCGTGGAAGGGGCCCTGCGCTCCGCGGCCGAGTACGTGGAAGTCGGCATGGACGGCATCCGCCGCGAGTTCGACAACCCCAACGTCTCACGCAACTCCATCGGGGCGGCCATGCTCCTGAACATCTCGCCGTACTCCCCGGAGGAGAACGTCCGCGAGATCCAGTGGGAGTACCAGTCCGGCGGCCCCGGCGTCTTCGCCGGCGACCTGTATTACTACTACTACGACCACAACGTCTCCCCGGAAGAGGCAGCCGCCATCGACACGAGCAAGTGCATGCTGTACCTGCTCACGGGCGAATACGACCCCAACACCTCCCCGGCCGAAACCAAGGAAGTCGCGAACCTGGTCAAGGGCTCCAAGTTCTGGGAAATGCCCAAACTCGGCCACTTCCCGGTCACCGAGAACTACCCCGAATTCCGCAAGTTCCTCCTGCCGATCCTCGCCGAGATCGAAGCCAAGTCCCGCTAAGGACCTACCGCCGGCGGGCCGGACACCCCGGCCCGCCGCACCCGGCGCCCGCATCACCGGCGCGCATCACATCCTGACAGGCACCGCTGCCGCCACGTCCCCAGGCAGTCACGCCCAAAAACCGCTTGCACACCCCAACCTCAGCCCCCTGAACCCACCAATGGAGGTGGATCATGTCCACAAACAGCAACACGGCCTGGCGGCCGGCGCACGTCACCAACCGGCAGATCAAATTCGCGACCATCCTTTGCTTCCTGGCCTGGGCGTTCGCGGTCTACGACTTCATCCTCTTCGGCACGCTGCTGCCCGAACTCGGGAGAGAACTCGGCCTGAACGAAGCCGAACAGGCCACCATGGTCACCTGGATGTCCGTCGGCGCCGTCGGCATGGGCCTCATCGCAGGGCCCGTCGTCGACAAATTCGGCCGCAAGGCCGGACTCGCCTTCACCACCGCTGGAGCAGGCATCGCCTCGGCGTTGACCGCACTCGGCGGAATCGTCCCGGTCGCCGTCCTCGTGGCCATCCGGTCCCTCAGCGGCCTGGGCTTGTCCGAACAAGGCGTGAACGGCGCCTACCTCAGCGAGCTCTACGGCGCGTCCGATGACCCCCGGATCAAGAAGCGCCAAGGCTTCATCTACTCCCTCGTCCAGGGCGGCTGGCCGATCGGCGCCATCCTCGCCGCCGCGCTGACCGCTGTCCTGCTTCCCGTGATCGGATGGGCCGGATGCTTCGTCTTCGCAGCCATCCCGTCCCTGATTGTCGCGGCACTGGCCCGCAAACTGCGAGAATCACCGCAGTTCGAATCCATCCAGAAAATCCGGAAACTCCAAAAGACAGGCCGCCATGCCGACGCGGAAGACCTCTCCGCCGCCCTCGGAATCGAAGAGCACGAAACCCGCAGCACCCTCGCGGACGTCTTCCGCGGCCGGAGCCTGCGCACCACCCTGGCCCTGGGGCTGGGCCACATCCTGAACTACTTTCCCGTCCAGGTCTTCAGCGTGCTCGGCACAACCGTCCTGGTCAGCGTCCACAACGTGTCCTTCACCAACTCCCTCGCCATTCTCCTGATGTCCAACGTGATCGCCTACCTCGGCTACCTCACGCACGGGTTCTTCGGCGACAAGTTCGGGCGCCGCAACGTCATCGCCTTCGGCTGGATCACCGGCGGCATCGTCTTCACCGCCATGATCTTCGGTCCCAGCGACTTCTGGACCGTCGTCGCGCTTTACAGCCTCGGAACGTTCTTCCTCATCGGACCGTACTCCTGCGTGCTCTTCTTCGTCGGGGAAAGCTACGACACCCGCATCCGCGGCCGCGGCGCAACCTTTGTTGCAGCAGTCGGCCCCATCGGCGCGATCCTCTCCAGTGCACTGGCGGCCACCCTGCTCTCCGGCGGCGGCAACTGGGCGACCGCCGCATTCCTCTTCGGAGCGATCCCGTGCGTCCTCTCCGGCGTCGCGGTCCTCTTCTCCCGCAAGCACCAGCACGTCGCCGACCCCGTGCACATCCCGGCCGTCGCCGGGGGAGCCCCGGCCGACGAGTCAGCCCACTAACAACCCTCGACCAGGCAGTTGCGGGGCGCCGACGAGCCGCTGGCAACTGCCTTCGACGAAAGAGACCCTAGATGTCTGAACCCGCCTACGGCCGCGTGGCCGTCATGACCAGCCCCCGGGGAACTCGACTACGCCGAGTATCCCCTGCCTGCCCCGGGACCCGGGGCGATCCTGATGAAAGTGACCCGGGCCAACGTCTGCGGCTCCGAGCTGCACATCTGGAACGGCAAGCACCCCGTGAAGAAGAGCGGAGGCCTCGGCCACGAAATGGTCGGAACCGTCGCCGCCATCGGGGACGGCCGCCCCACCGACAACGCCGGCCAGCCGCTCAACCCGGGAGACCG
This sequence comes from Arthrobacter sp. LAR12-1-1.1, assembly GCF_040676555.1. Taxonomy (NCBI): domain Bacteria; kingdom Bacillati; phylum Actinomycetota; class Actinomycetes; order Micrococcales; family Micrococcaceae; genus Arthrobacter; species Arthrobacter sp. LAR12-1-1.1. Next base: position 94,689 of record NZ_JBEGIG010000001.1, read on the forward strand.
CATCGTCGCCACCTACTTCCAGACCTGCGATCGCTGCGCCCGGTGCCTGGGCGGGCAGCCGAACCTCTGCGACAACGCCTACGAGTTCTTCGGCAAGCAGCCGGAGGAAGCCCCCCACTTCCACGCCGCCTTCGGCACCCACTACTACATCCACCCACGCCAGCACGTCTACAAAGTCCCGGACGAAATCCCCGACTCCGTGGCCGCCAGCGCCAACTGTGCCCTCTCCCAGGTCACCTTCGGCATTGACCAGATCGGCCTGCAGTACGGGGAAACCCTGCTCATCCAAGGCGCCGGAGGGTTGGGGCTGAACGCGGCCGCGGTCGCCAAGGAACGCGGCGCAACCGTCATCGTCATCGACCCTTCCGAGCCGCGCCTGGCCCAGGCGCAGCGCTTCGGAGCGGACCACACGATCAACATGGCCGAAATCCCGGACCTTGAGGAAAGGATCACCGCCATCCAGCGGCTCACCGGAGGCCAGGGCCCCGACGTCGCAATTGAACTGACGGGCGTCCCCGACGCCTTTGCCGAAGGACTGCGGCAGATCCGCCGAGGAGGACGCTACCTGGTCATGGGCAACCTTTCTCCTGGCCGGACCGTGCCGTTCGACCCCGGCTATGTCACTCGCAAAGCGCTCACCATCAAGCACGTGGACCGCTACGAAGGCCGCTACCTCTACAAGTCCCTGGCCTTCCTCGCGGAGCACCGGGACAAGTACCCCTTCGATGCCATGATCGACGCGACGTTCACTCTGGACGACGTTGAAGAGGCCCTGGAAAAGTCCCTGGCCCGCGAAGTCACCCGAGCCGCGATCCTTATGGACGACACAGCTGAGCCCCGCCCCGAGCTCTCCACGCCATAGTGAATGGAATATCACCATGACAACAACACACCGCGCCTTGACCCCTAACCAGGTCCGCCGCAAGAGCCTGATCTCCGGCACCGTCGGAGCGATCATCGAATGGTACGAATACACTGTCTACGGAACCGCCGCAGCCCTCGTCTTCGGCACCCTGTTCTTCCCCTCGAGCGAACCCGGCGTATCCCAAATCGCCGCCCTTGCCAGCTTCGGCGTCGGCTTCCTCGCCCGCCCCGTCGGCGCCTTCGTCTCCGGCCACCTCGGTGACCGGATCGGCCGCAAATCCACCCTGATCCTGACCTTCCTCATCATGAGCATCTCCACGGCCGCCATCGGCCTGCTGCCCACATACCAGAGCGTCGGGTTCTGGGCTCCGGTCCTGTTGTGCATCCTCCGCCTCTCCCAGGGGTTCGCCGTCGGCGGCGAATGGGGAGGAGCGGCGATCATCGCCGTCGAGAACGCGCCGAAGGGACGACGCGGATTCTTCGGATCCTGGCCGCAAATCGGTGTCTCCTGCGGCTTGCTCCTTGGCACCGGGGCTGTCGCCATTGCCCAAGCCATCTCGGGGGACCAGTTCATCGTCTGGGGCTGGCGTCTGCCCTTCCTCCTCAGCGTGCTGCTCGCCGCCGTCGGGCTTTACATCAGGCTAAACGCCAGTGAAAGCCCTGCCTTTCTCGCCGCCAAAGCCGAGGCCGAGCGGAAACAGGAAAAGCAAAAGGCTCCGATTCCCGTGGTTTTCAAGGAGCACCGCAGGGCTCTGGTCATTGCCCTGTTCTCGCGCTTCGCGGAAGCCGGGAACTACTACCTCTTCACCGTCTTCCTGCTCTCCTATGTGGCCACAACGTTGAAGCTCCCGGCATCCTACGGCCTGGTGGCCGTCATGATCGGATCGGCACTGAACATCGCCATGATTCCGGTCTTCGGCGCCATCTCTGACCGCATCGGCCGCAAGAACACCTTCTTCTTCGGCGCAGCCGTCATCATCGTCAGCGCCTGGCCGATCTTCGCCATGATCCAGACCGGAAACCCGTTCACGATCATCGGCGGCGTCGCGATCTTCCTCACCCTGGGCCACGCAGCGGTCTACTCCGTGCTGCCGGCCTTCTACTGCGAACTGTTCCCCACGGAAGTCCGGTACACCGGTATCTCGGTCGGCTACCAGACCGCAGCCATCCTTCTGGCCGGGTTCACTCCGGTGATCGCCAGCGCCCTTGTCCTCTGGTCCGGCGGCACCTGGCCGCTGGTCGTGATCATCGTCGTGACCACCCTCATCGCCGTGACGGCAGTCGCTGCAGCCAAGGAATCCAAGGACCTTGACCTCGATACCATCGGCAAACCAACTCCGCGGCGCACCGCGGCGCACAGCGGAGTGAAATGAGAAGCCATTGAGCATACTGACCACACTTGCAACCGGCGCCGCAACCATCGTCAGGAAGGCACGCGAAGCATACTCGGAGTTCGCACGGGAGTACGTGGATCTGCTCACCGCGGGACAGTCATTCCGACCATCAGAAGGTCCGATTGTCCGGCAATCCTAGATTGCGCTGACGCAGTCTGGTCAGATGGCCACGCTTGAGGAAGCCGGGACTCCTTACTCAACAGGGGTCCCGGCTTTCTGCCCTGAGGGACCGGCGTATGCAGGTCTGAACCTTGTCGCGGGCCGACGCGTAGCTGTCATTTGCACGCGAACGCTGGGTTCATGATGGCGCCATGTGGGATGAGCCTTGTGAGGGGCAAGGTCGCGCCCACTCCGTCCGAGACGTTTGCCGCGGATGTGGGGTCCATCATTACCGTCCACACCCGTGTCCACGTGATGCCGTTGCTCATCGGTGATGCTCTCGTTGCCTATTCTGCTGACACGAGTTCATGCACCCTGGAAGTCTGTGTGACATGACTTTCCGGCGGGTTTCTACGTCCCTTTTCTAGCGCGTCATGGCCGGGCCGGGGCTCGCCCGGTGAGGGAGTGCCCCCCCGGGGACTCAGGTGTTGTTCACAACGGAAAAGGTCCGCAAGGTCTAGTGCTCCAGGGCGACGCCTTGGTGGGGGACAAGGAGACTGAGGCCAAGTGCGCGAAGGTCTTCGCGAAAAAACCCGTTCCCACGGTGAACCCCATTGCCAACGAAGAGGGTAAACCGCGGCGTACGAAGCAGGCTAAGAAGTAGCCGACTTATCCGACGTCGAAAATTTCCCCGGCCTTTGTCCCGCTCATCCAGGACCCTGGCCTCGCGCCAACTACATCAAACCCGGCAACTGGGAATCATGCAGCACCCGATCCATACGGGCGCGTGATCGCCTCGAGGAAATGTCCGTCAGGATCCGCGAAGTAGACGCCGCGTCCGCCGTCGTTGTGGTTGATCTGCTGTGGGCGGGACCGTCCCGGGTCTGCCCAGTAGGGGATGCCCTCGGCCTGGATCCTTGCGAAGATTCCGTCGAAGTCTTCCTCGCTGACCAGGAAGGCGTAGTGCTGCGGGGAGATGGGCCGGTTCGCCGTGGCGAAATCGAGGGCCACTCCATGGTCAAGGGGCACGGTCATGAAAGACCACATAGGTTGGGGTTCCGGCAGCCCGAGCACGTTGGCCAGGAACTTCGCCGAACGGCGCTTGTCCGTTGCGTAGACGATGGTGTGGTTGAAAGTGACCGTCATGGTGGCCTCCTTGGGTGTGGTTGTCTGACACCATCTGACGTCCAGCCCCCTTCAGATTTCAAGAGCGCGCGCTACGTCCTGGGAACCTTCATTGGGCCAGCAACAGCGATCAGGACACAATGACTGTGTCAAGTATTTCTGGCCACGGAAGGGGCGGTTAAAACTGGCCCCACCCTGCGATGATGGGGACCGTCGAAAACTGGGCCGCGGTGACCGTGTGCGCCCTTCGGTGCTTGAGCGGGGGGTGTGGGACAACGGCGCCGCAATTGGCTCTACCGCTTCCGGGTTCTTGGGTGAACGTCGAGTTCCTCGGGTCGGCCGGGCGTTGATCAGCAGGTGCCAATCATCATGCCTGCGGGCGGTCGCTGGGTTCAGTGTCATGGTTTTCCCCGGACCGGCAGTGGTTGGTGCGTTGTGGGCCAGCTTCACCGGGACAGTTGTTGTCACCGGCGCAGTTCTATCGAATTGTCGATCCAATGGGGCGCAAGTATCGGCGACCAAAGCAGCTCTGCGCGGCGCCTCTTTTCAGGGGCGCCGCGTAGTCCTTTTCAGGGGTTACGTGCTTTTCAACGGGTTAGAACGGACCAACACCGATGAGCTGAGCGACTATGGCCAAGGCGAATACGGTGGCGAGCAGGATCAGGGTCAGCGGCCAAATGAACCGGAACCACTTGTTGAACGGAACCCGGGCCAGGCCCAGGGCACCGATAAGTACTGCGTAGCTGGGCAGGATAAGGTTCGTAATGCCGTCACCGTACTGGTAGGCCAGCACGGCGGTCTGCCGCTGCATCTCGAGCAGATCCGCCAGCGGGGTCATGATGGGCATGGTGACAACGGCCATTGCCGACGAGCTGGGGATGACCAGGTTGATCAGGCTCTGGACCACCACCATCAGGCCCGGAACCAGCACTGCCGGCAGTGCGGCAAGTGGCTGGACGAGGCCGTTGATCACGGAATCGATGACCTGCCCCTGCTCAAGCACGATCTGGGCAGTCCGGGCGAACCCGACCAGAAGTGCGGCGAACAGCAGTTGGCGTGCACCGTCCACGAAGCCGTCAGCGATCTGCCCTGGCCTCAGCCGGCTGGCGATGCCGATCAGGATGGCGATCAACACGAAGTATCCGGTGAGCTGGGGGATGCCCCACTTCCACATGAGCATCGCGAAGATCATGAACGCAATGCCGAGCCCGAAGATGATGAGTGCGGCCTTGTGCCGGCCTGTCATGACGATGGTCTTGGGTGGTGTAGAGCTGGGCGCCGGCGTCGACGGCCAAACTGGCCGCGTTGATCTGTTCAGTGCTGTACCCGTTTGCAGCCCCGACAACCACGACGTCGGCCAGTTCCGGTTGTGCGGGATCGGCCAGGTTGACGCCCAGACTGCGCAATGGGGCGGCCAGACCCTCCGCTCCGAGCGCCAGCACCCGGGCCCCGGGGTGGCGGTGGGCAATGTACTCGGCGGCTGCGCTGCCGGCGGTAACAAAATCCTCGTCGCGGATTCCGATTCCCTGGGAGCGGAGGTGCGCCGCGTACTCGGCCGGGGTCTTCTCCGAGGCGTTGGTGCAGACTACGACGGCGTGTCCGGCAGCGTAGAGCGCTGCCACCAGCTCCGCGGCGCCCGGCATGGCTTCCCCGCCGGCACCGCCGGCGCGCTTTGTCCGCATCAGGCAACCGTCGACATCCAGTACCCAGCCGTGGGAATTTTCAATGGCGTCGCTCATGCCGTGACCTCCTGTGCGGCGCTGCCGACTGTTGGACCAACTTCGTTGGACGTCCCGCGTTGAATGGAAAATTTTGTGGTGCCGTCGCTGATGGACACCGAGGTGGAGGGCCGGTCATTCACTGCAGCGAGCAACCTCTGCAGCGTTGAGGTGGCCGAATTCTTCTTCGCGGCGTACATGCTGGTCCCCGAAGTACTTCCCGCCGCAGCTGGTGCAGTACGCGAACTCACTCCTGCGGACCAAGGTCCTGTTCGGCTCCGACTACCCGATGATCCCGCCGGACCGCTGGATCGCCGACTTTGAGAAACTGGCCATCAAACCGGAGGTGCGCCCGCTGATCATGCGCGAGAATGCGATCCGGCTGCTCGGGCTGCAGAACGCCACAGCGACCGCCGCGGAATGATGACGGGCCTGAGCGCACAGCACATGCTCATGGCTCGAGAGAAAAATGCGTAAATTTGGGAACACCGACGAGCGGGCAACAGCCCACCCGCCTCTGTCCCTCCGCCTGAACACATGGAGAAGACAATGTGACAACGCGTACTCATCACCGCCGGAGCCAGCGGGATCGGCCTGGCCACCGCCAAGGCCTTCGCAGCGGCCGGCGCCCGGGTTCACATCGCCGACATCAATGCCGACGCCGTGGCCGCAGCCAGCGCCGGTAACCCGGACATCACCGGATCCGTGACGGACGTCAGCAACCCCGACGCCGTCGCCGCCCTGTTCGAGGACGTCAAGAAGGAGCTTGGCGGTCTGGATGTGCTGGTCAACAACGCCGGCATCGCCGGCCCCACCGCCCCGGTGGAAGAATACGACGCCGGCGCTTTCGCCGCCGTCGTCGGCGTGAACCTGCAGGGGACCTTCAACGTCACGCAGCGGGCTATCCCGCTGCTTAAGGAATCCGACGCCGCGTCCATCGTGACCATGTCTTCCCTGGCCGGCCGGTTCGGCTACCCGAACCGTGTTGCTTACTCCACCACCAAGTGGGGCCTGGTCGGCTTCGCCAAGACGCTCGCCATGGAACTGGGCCCGTTTGGCATTACCTCGAACACCATCCACCCGGGCGCCGTGGACGGCCCGCGCATCATGAGCGTCTTCGAGGGCCGTGCGTCCGTGTCCGGCCGCACCGTTCAGGAGGAAATCGACTCCGCGATGGCCAACCAGTCCGTGAAGAAATTCATCAACCCGGACGACATCGCCGCCCTGATCCTGTTCCTCGCCGGCCCGCACGCCCGCACCATCTCCGGCCAGATGTTCCCCATCGACGCCGACTCCAAAGCCGCAGTCTAATGAGCACGAACTATATTGCCGCACAGGCGCCAGCCACCGGCAGCCCCGCCGGGACAAACGCACCGGCCGGTAGCGTCGCTCCGCCGGCGGGCAGCCTCTGGCGCGGCCGCGTCGTGGGCATCGCTCATATTGTTCTTGCGGTCCGGTTCGGGCACGTGCTGATGGGCCCGGACCATGCGGGAAGGTGCTACTGGGCGCTGAAATTAGAAAGCGCCGACGCTCCTGTCCGGTCCATCCCGCAGGTCAGACAGGACCTTGTGCCCGGTTGCCCATTTCTTTGATAGTTCCGCCGGGGCATCGTTTCGGGTCTCAGTCCATGAGGTCGAAGTCCAGGTCGAGGTCCAGGGGCGAGTTCAGCCGTCTCCAGGTGGAGGATGTCCGGCGAAGACACCGGCGGACGCGGCAGTGGCTCCAAGCTGCACAATTGCGGACCGCCACGACGTCCCTGAGGTGCAGCGGTCCTGCACGGCGGAGGCTTTCCCGGTGTGTCGGCACCGGATCCAGATCCTGGGTTCCACCCAACGGTCGGTTTCAGTGGATACGCGGCGACTCACATTTGCGCGCCCAGCCGACAGGCAACGCCATGGGCACAACGGACAAGTCCTTGATCATCACCACTCACCCGGGGGACGTCAGCTGAATCCGGCTCTCTAATATCTGCCTCCGGCGAACGCCCCAAGCGTGCCTGAGGCGACGTAGCATCAAGGTATGGGGGCAGCCAGGAGTGTGGCGAAATGTTTGAGCGATTTACGGACCGTGCCCGTCGCGTAGTTGTGCTTGCCCAAGAAGAGGCACGCATGCTGAACCACGGTTATATTGGTACCGAACACATCCTCTTGGGTCTGATCCATGAGGGTGAGGGTGTTGCCGCCAAAGCCCTTGAATCCTTGGGCATTTCCCTCGACGGTGTCCGCGAGCAGGTCCAGGAGATCATCGGCCCGGGCCAGCAGTCCCCGTCCGGACACATCCCCTTTACCCCTCGTGCCAAGAAGGTCCTGGAGCTCTCGCTGCGTGAGGCCCTGCAGCTGGGCCACAACTACATCGGGACCGAGCACATCCTCCTCGGCCTCATCCGGGAGGGCGAGGGCGTTGCCGCCCAGGTGCTCGTCAAGCTCGGCGCCGACTCGAGCCGGGTCCGCCAGCAGGTCATCCAGCTGCTCTCGGGTTACCAGGGCAAGGAGGCCACAGGCCCCGGTCAGGATCACGTTGAAGCGGTTCCCTCCGGTTCCGTGGTTTTGGACCAGTTCGGCCGCAACCTGACCCAGGCGGCGCGCGAGAACAAACTGGACCCCGTGATCGGCCGCGAGCAGGAAATGGAACGCGTCATGCAGGTCCTGTCCCGCCGCACCAAGAACAACCCCGTGCTGATCGGCGAGCCGGGCGTCGGCAAGACCGCCGTCGTTGAGGGCCTGGCCCAGGCTATTGTCCGTGGGGATGTCCCGGAGACCCTCAAGGACAAGCAGCTGTACACTCTGGACCTGGGCTCCGTGGTGGCCGGCTCGCGGTACCGTGGTGACTTTGAGGAGCGGCTGAAGAAGGTCCTCAAGGAGATCCGCACCCGCGGGGACATTCTTTTGTTCATCGACGAGATCCAGACACTGGTGGGTGCCGGTGCCGCCGAGGGTGCCATCGATGCGGCCTCGATCCTGAAGCCGTTGCTGGCCCGCGGCGAGCTGCAGACCATCGGTGCGACCACGCTGGACGAGTACCGCAAGCACATCGAGAAGGATGCCGCGCTGGAGCGCCGTTTCCAGCCGATCCAGGTCAAGGAACCCTCCGTGGCCGACGCGATCGAGATCCTCAAGGGCCTCCGCGACCGGTACGAGGCACACCACCGGGTCACCATCACCGACGGCGCCCTGGTCGCCGCCGCGAACCTCTCCGAGCGCTACATCTCGGACCGGTTCCTGCCGGACAAGGCGATCGACCTGATCGACGAGGCCGGGGCACGGCTGCGCATCCGCCGCATGACCGCCCCGCCGGAGCTTAAGGCTATTGCCGAAAGGATCATTGCCGTCAGGAAGGCCAAAGACGTCGCGATCGACGCCTCCGACTACGAGGGTGCCGCGTCACTGCGCGATGAGGAGCAGAAACTGATTGCCGAGCGTAAAGAGAAGGAGCGCCAGTGGAAGACCGGCGGGCTGGACGACATTTCCGAGGTTGATGAGGACCTGATCGCCGAGGTGCTGGCGAACTCCACCGGCATCCCGGTCTTCAAGCTGACCGAAGAAGAGTCCTCGCGGCTGCTGAAGATGGAAGATGAGCTGCACCAGCGTGTGGTCGGCCAGGAGGAAGCGATTAAGTCGGTTTCGCGGGCGATCCGGCGCACCCGTGCAGGACTGAAGGACCCGAAGCGTCCGGGCGGTTCGTTCATCTTCGCTGGCCCCACCGGCGTGGGCAAGACCGAGCTCGCCAAGGCCCTCGCGGAGTTCCTGTTCGGCGAGGAAGACGCGCTGATCACGCTGGACATGTCCGAGTACTCGGAGAAGCACACGGTCTCGCGGCTCTTCGGTGCCCCTCCGGGCTACGTGGGCTACGACGAAGGCGGCCAGCTGACCGAGAAGGTCCGCCGTCGTCCGTTCTCCGTGGTGCTGTTCGATGAAGTGGAGAAGGCGCACGCCGATCTCTTCAACTCGCTGCTGCAGATCATGGAAGACGGCCGCCTGACCGACTCCCATGGCCGCGTGGTCGACTTCAAGAACACCGTGATCATCATGACCACCAACCTCGGCACCAGGGACATCTCCAAGAGTGTTGCCACCGGCTTCCAGTCCGGCACGGACACCCAGACCGGCTACACCCGGATGCGCGCCCGGGTCACCGAGGAGCTCAAGCAGCACTTCCGCCCCGAGTTCCTGAACCGTGTTGACGATGTTGTGGTCTTCCCGCAGCTGACCCAGGACGAGATCATCGAGATCGTGGACATGTTCGTCAGCCGGCTCAAGAAGCGCCTGAAGGACAAGGACATGGGCATCGAGCTCACGTCCGCGGCCAAGGTGCTCCTCGCGGCCCGCGGCTACGACCCCGCCATGGGTGCCCGGCCGCTGCGCCGCACCATCCAGCGCGAGATCGAGGACCAGCTCTCCGAGAAGATCCTCTTCGGCGAGCTGCACTCCGGCGACATGGTGGTGGTGGATGTCGAAGGCGAAGGCGACGACGCGAAGTTCACTTTCGCCGGCAACGCCAAGCCGCGCATCCCGGACGCACTGCCCGCCGCAGGCTGATCGGAATACCGCCGGGGTGGGCCGATATCCGGTGGCTCAACGGGCGGCGGGACCCGTCGCCGGGGACCCGCCGCCGTCGGACTGCCGTCAGCTGCCGGCCGGGGCACCGGCGCAGGGAGGCCATTGCCCTGGTCCGGACCGGAAGAGCCCGCTGTAGGCGTTGGGGGCGATCTGGCCGGACAGATGGGCATAGAGGACATTGCGACCGGCCGGAATCTCCAGGCTTGTCACGAGGTCGATCAGCCCGGCGAGGGACTTTCCGTCGTAGACCGGGTCGGTGATCATGGCCTCGAGCGAGGCGCCAAGGCGGATGACTTCCAGAGTGGAATCGACTCCGTACAGGTCTCCGGCCCAACCCTCCATGACGTTGATTTCGTCATCACGGAGCTCCCGGCCCAGGCCGATCAGCTCGGCGGTGTTCCGGGCAATGCGGTCAACCTGGTCTGGGCCTGTATAGAAAAGAGTCGTGGCGGCGCCGACGTGAGCGGCAATCGCGCCGCCTCAGCGAGATCGGAAGAGCCGCCGAATCATTCCAGGCGTGGCCGTCCCAGTTCCTAGGAAGCGGAACCCATGATAGTCCCTCGAAATGTGGCGACTCACGCCGTGATTTTCGTTCCACAACTATCCTCCCTGCGACGTCCCACAGGAATCGTGCGGAATAGATACCGGTGCAGTTTTGCCCCAGCTCTAATAAGAGAAGGCGCTCAGGGTCACTTTGGCTCGGCTTTCGACGTTCACCATCGTCACAGGGTGGGGCCAGTTTCAACTGTTCTTCCGGGCCGGAATTACTTGGCGCAACCACCACGACCGGAATCAGTCAGGGCACCAGCGGACTGTCTCCAGGGTTACCTTAGATCCATGGGGCACCTGAGAGGTCCTTTATATCTGGACATCGCGGCGAAGGGCCTGTCTCTGGCGGGTGTTGCGCTGATGATCTTCGGTCGGGAGGGCTGGTTCACCGTCGGTGTTTTCGTCGTGGTTATCGGCGTGCTGATCGGGGCGTGGGCCATGGTTGCCGTCCGTAGGGTGCGGTCACCTGGAGGGCCCTCCCGCCCGGCACCTTTCGGCGCATGGAACCGGAGGGACGCCGGTGCGGAAAAGGACGACGATTCCTGAACGGCGAGGATTCGCCCGACCCGGAGCTCAGCCTGATGAGTTTCCGGAGACCTCGCGTCGCGGAAGTTAATGTCCCAGGGTGCCGGTCTGATACTGTTGCTACACCTTTCCGTAGCACAGTCCCTGTGCCGGCACGCCTGCACAGGAGGCATTCCATGGCTGAAATCTTGACGGACTTTTCGGGTGAGTGGCGCTTTGACCCCACCCACACCCGCATCGGTTTCTCTACGCGCCACGCAATGGTGACCAAAGTGCGCGGGGCGTTCAACGACGTTGAGGGCGCCATCCACGTCAATGCCGAAAACCCTGAGCAGTCGTCGGCACGGATGACCATCAAGGTGGCCAGCATCGACACTCGGAATGCGGACCGCGACCAGCACCTGCGTACTAACGAATTCTTTGACGCACCGCAGTTTCCGGAGATCACGTTCTCCAGCAACCGGGTGGACCAGGTCGACGACGGCCACTTCATCGTTGGCGGTGACGTCACCATCCGCGGGGTCACCAAGGACATCGCCATCCCGCTGGACTTCATCGGCGTCGAACGTGACCCCATGGGTAATCTCCGGGCGGGCTTTGAAGGCTCACGCCGGATTGACCGGCAGGACTTCGGTCTCACATGGAATGCGGCTCTTGACTCCGGCGGGGTCCTTATCTCGGACAAGATCACCCTTGAATTCGAAATCTCCGCCGTGAAAGTCGAAGACCCGGCGGCCTGACACCCACCGCGCCGGTATCGCCGGACGCCAGTTCCAAGCAGCCGGCTGCACCGTGCTCGGTGTCCGGCCCGATGCGCGGATGGTCTCTATTTCTCTGGTGTGTCATCAGGCAGCGGCATCGAGGGCGATGAGCGGCCGGGCGTGAGTCGCCGGAAGCGAAGCGCCGGGCGCCGTCGGTGAAGGCCTCCGCGGGGCTGGGCGCGGCGGGGAGCGATGGTGAGGCTGCCTCGGACAAGGCCATGCGGGCACAAAATCGCGCCACGGAGTGTACTCCGTGGCGCTTGTTTGCTCATGAATTGCTTGACTTTATGAACTGCTCGACTGCATATGTTTGCGTTCCGAAATGTGCTCCACCAGTTCGCCCACACGCTCCTCCGAGTAGTTGCGCGCGATGTCACCCTGGCTGATGATGCCGACCAACTTGTGGTCAGCAATGACCGGGAGCCGCCGGACCTGGTACTTCTCCATCATTTCGATGGCGGCGTCAACGTTCGCATCGGCGTCAATCCAGTGGGGCGCACCGGTGGCGAGGTCGCGGGCCATCATCTCGCGTGGATCACGGCCCACGGCAACGCACTTGAGCACGATGTCCCGGTCAGTGATCATGCCCTTCAACTTGCCGTCATCACCGCAGATCGGCAACGATCCGCAGTCCAGATCCAGCATCATCCGTGCGGCATCTACGAGGGACTGGTTCTCCTTAATACACTGTGCATCCGTACTCATGAATTCACGTACGGCACTCATTGGTCCTCCTTCATCGATTGAGGTATCGACGCAGAGTCACCGGGCACATGCGCCGATGCTGCTAGCCTACGCCCGGGCCAGCGCCGATGTCGACGGCGGTTCCTCCCCTATTTGGGAGCTTCCGTTAACCATCAGGGAGTCGGGCAGTTCTTCGGTTTTTTCGGGCGCCGGGGCAGGGTCAGATGGGCTGCGCGGCGGGCCATTGCCGCATTGAACCGTTCGGGTCAGCGGCGGGTGCAATACAGGAGCGAAAGCGATAGCTCAGGTCCGTGTTTCCAGGATAGTGCGGTCGTGACGGGGCTGGATACCCCGGCTGCATGTTTCGAATGATCGGCCGGAACAGAAGGCGTGACGGCTGTGTCTGCGTGGTCTGCTGGATGAACAGACCGTTGTCTGGCCGGGTGCCCGAGGCTCGTGACATGGCTGTCTGCGGAGAGGCTCACCTTCGTTCTTGCATCACAGCCGACTGGGCGCCTGAAATCCTTACACGCGGATCACGGCCAGCGAACCTGGATCGATGGCAATCATTCCGCCGTCCACCGGTATCACGGCTGCGTTGGCATACGAGGCTTGGTCAGAGAGCAGCCACGCCACCACGTTTCCGGTTTCGAGCGCCTCTGCTGGCCGTCGGGTAGGCACGAATGATGTGGCCACGGAGTAAGCGTGTTGACGTTTCAGCTCGAGTTCTGCGCCGAATTCATCCATTTCCTGGTCTGCCATTTCGGTGCGGGTCCACCCCGGGCAGACGGCGTTCGCTCGGACCCCAAGTGGGCCGTAGTCCACGGCAATCGACTGCATCGGCATTGTTAGCGCCGCCTTTGAGGCGTTATACCCGGGGATACCTGCGGTTGCCCTGAGCGCCGCGGCTGAGGCGACTCCCACAATGGCGCCGCCAGCCGCTATGAGGTGCGGCACGATTGCCTTGGCCAGAAGGAAGGGACCCGTCAGTTGGTACGGATCGTTGCGTCCGAGTCTTCGTTCGCCGACTCACCGACTGCCCCGGGGCTGACAATGCCCGCATTCAGCACGAGACCGTTGATCGATCCGAATCGCTCAACGGTAGTTGCAACAAGTTCGCGTACACCGTTCTCCGATGCAGCGTCGGCAACGAATGGGACGGCGCCGGCGGATCGGGCGACCCTCTCAAGGGTTTCGAGTCGACGGCCACAAATGGCAACGTCCCACCCTTGGCACCGGGATGAGGCAAAACAATCATGTTAGCGCCAGCAACGGAATTGGAATTCATGGCGACTTTAATTGAGGGCTGGAGAAATCATGGCTGAAGTCCGCGTACACACGCATCTATCCGCCGGGCGTTGGCACGATCTGGAGGTATTTACGATCAAGGCTCCAAACACGGTTGCGGAATTTGAGGTTCCGGCCGGCGTTCAGATCAAGCTCCGGTATGGGGCGGGGCCGCTAGGATACGACCGGCAGCAGCAGACGACTGACGGGAGGAACGTAAAACGCTTAGTCGTTGGCGGACTAATGGTCCGTGCTCGGATGCAAGCCAGGACTCCACAAGCCATCCAGCTCTCGTACAAGAGGATCACCAAATAGTGCTAACTGCAGCATACGGGCCGCTTATCCAGGACCACGAAAAGCTGCTCGGGACTGCCCCGGCTTTTGTTGGCTCGGGGTCTTAGGCCGCTCTGAGCGCGGTCCGGTTGATTGTTTCATATTCGATTGGTGTGAGTTTTCCCAGCCGTCTTTGCCGTCGCCGGCGGTGGTAGGTCCGTTCGATCCAGGTCGTGATGGCTAAAAGGAGTTCCTGCCTGGTGGTCCACCGCTGCCTATCCAGGACGTTCTTCTGCAGCAGGGAGAAGAACGATTCCATCGCGGCGTTGTCCGCGCACGCGCCGACCCTGCCCATCGAGCCTGTGAGCCCGTGGTGTCGGAGCGATTCAACGAAGCGGCGAGACCTGAACTGGGAGCCGCGGTCCGAGTGCACCACGGTCCCCGCCGGGCGGCGTGTCCGCACCGCGTTCTCCAGCGCGGCGACGGCCAGCGAAGACTTCATCCGCGAGTCCATCGAGTAGCCAACGATCCTTCCGGAATAGACGTCCTTCACCGCGCAGAGGTAGAGCTTGCCCTCGGCGGTGGAGTGTTCGGTGATGTCGGTCAGCCACAGCTCGTTCGGCGCAGCGGCGGTGAAGTCCCGCTCCACCAGGTCGTCGTGGACCGGTGGGCCCGGTTTCCGGTTCAGTCCGCGCTTCTTGGAAAATACAGACCAAATGCCGTGGTCCCTGCACAAGCGCTGAACCCTGTTCTCACCGGCCATGATGCCCTTCTCGGGGAGTTCGTCGGCGATGAACCGGTACCCGAACGCAGAATCGTCGGCATGGATGTCCAGGGCGGCGTTCACCAGGTGTGCGTCGACCCAGTCGCGTTCCGTGACCGGGCTGGCTCTCCACCGGTAATAGCCTTGCTGGCTGAATCCCGACACCCTGCAGTCCACCGCCACGGGAACACCGTCGGCGGCAAGATCCGTGACCAGCGGCTAGATCATTTTGGGTTGACGTCCCGTGCCAGATACGCAGCAGCGCGGAGCTTTTCCATCCGCCGGGTGGAGACCCCGAGCAGGTAGCTGGTCGCGACCACGGTGGTCAGGGCGACCTCGGCCCGGCGGCGGCGTTCCAGCAGCCAGTCCGGGAAGCACTATCCCTGCCGGAGCTAGGGGATGGCGACGTCCAGGGTGCCGGTGCGGGTGTCGAAGCCCCGGTGCCGGTACCCGTTGCGGGAGTTGCTGCGGGCCTCGCAACGTCAAGAACTCGGTGGTGAAGAAACTCTTGCCATTCACATGATCCCCTCATGCCGGCAGGAACCCCGGCAGACGGCTTACCCACCGCATCCCTCGCAGCTTCACCGGGCACCGCCGGTCCTCCTCGATGTCCCATTCGGAGTCGCTGAAGCGGCGGACGTTCCCGGCGGGAATCCATGTCCAGTGCGCGAGGTGCTCGTCGTCCGGCCATGACACGAGGATGTGCGAAAGGTTCCACCGCTCGCCGAGGCGTAGACGCCCACTGTGCAGGTCGTGCCCGGGAAGAGCAGCATCCGACGAGACATTCAGGGCCTCCGGGCGGTGGCTTCAAATGGCATGATCGTCAGATCTGGGCGTCGAGCCGAAGCCCTCGGGAGCTGCCCGCGCGGGATTCGGTGGCGGTCTGTCCGCTCCTACTCGTCCCCACATGCCGATCGGCTCTCAAACTGCGGGAGTTGGCCAACCGGTGGCTGACGCTGCCCGGCTACTTGGGCGCGAACGTCGGTAGAAGGTGATCACGCACTGGCTACCCTAATCGACCAAGTTGACCGATGGATCGAGGCCTAGCTAGGCTCACCGGTGGGTTGAGGTCCGGTCGGGGCGTTCCGGAGATGGATCGGCCCGTGACCGGCTAGGTCTTTGCGTATCAAGTTGATGCCGTCGACGAGGTGCGAATCATCGATGGCTGCCGGTGCGAAATACGTCGAGTAAACAGACTCTCCACCGTACGCCCAGCCGAGGACAGCGCCTGCCCGCGTATACAGCTGCTGTGCGTGGGCAGGCTCTTTAGCAGGTTGTGGGCCGGCTAGTTCGGCCAGGTTGAGCAACTGTGCGATGTGGAGCGCGGACAACACTGTGTTGTGGTGATAGCAGGTTAGTCCATCACTTTCTTTGGGCGTAGTGCTGCGTTTCGGCGACCATGACGCCTGCGTGTTCTGTCCTGCAAGGCGGATCGTCTCGGCAAACTTGCCGTGCTTATTAGCGATGATGAGAGTATTTCCAGGAGGCTGCCCCGGATAGCACATCTGCCTCAACAGAGCCGTCGCTTCCTCAGTTGAAGTTGTTCCCGTGGCTCCTGAAATGGTTGTCACTGTAGTCAGCTCGAGGCCGCGCACAGGGCTACTACTCGGACTGCCGAGAACGTCTTTCTCTAGTTGCTGCACCTCGTGAAGGAGAATCATATCGATCGTTCGGATTTTGTCGTCGGATGCTTTGAACACCGCGAGTTGAGTTAATTGCTGTTGGAGGGATGCCGCGGCTTCGAGCGTCAAATCCCCTTCAAACGTCGCGGTGACCGCGATGCCGACTCCGGATGGGTAGAGGTAGCGCTCACAGGTCACGATGACATTCAGGCGATTTGTTGTCGGCACGAACCCCCTAGACCGCAACAGTGGTACCTGCTTGATCCACCCCGAGTACGCCTGGGCCGTCGAATACCCAGAGCCGAGCAGAGCCGCCCAGTACTTGTGCCCCGTCTCGTAGGAGCCCCACGGCTTCAGCCATTCTGCTCCCGTCGTGGGTGCCGCCATGAAGGCGGTCGTGTAGGAGGTCAGACTGCTAAGTGACGGCTTACCGAGTCCATCAATGACAACCTCCCGAAGCGCAGATGTCAGCAGCCAGCTGATATGAAAACGAGTGATACTAGCCATGACATCTGCCCCTATTGCTATCCTTGCGGCCACTTGATATAAACGAATTGACTGAATAACTATCTTTGAGTAGATAGAATTTACTTTTAAGTAAATTGGGCCGCCCGATGGCGGGCCGTGGCCGGGTGCTCGCACCCGGCCCTTCATTTTTACCTTCGACTCGATCACCCATTACGACTCCGTGCTGACAATCCTGCCGTGACCGAAGTCCGTCAGGTCAGTCAGTTTGACCTTAGTAACAGTCGCGACATCCTTGGTTGGCTGGTATTCGGGGGAGCTGAAGTCCGGGCCCGTCACGAGTTCGTAGAGCTCTCGATTCTTTCCTTCCGTGAGGAGAGCATCGAACCTTGCTGCATTCTCGCCTTCTTTTGAAGGCTTTGACACGATCCGGGGGCATACTAAGGCTGTAGTCGGGCCGAAGCGGAGCACAAACACCCTGCCTGTGTTCTGGTTCGTGTAGTTCGCGTTAGCTACCTGATCCAGCTTGTCCTTGGTCTTAGCCTTGCCCTTGAAGCGCGTGATTTTGCGGAGGACTGTTCGGGCACTGTCATTCGGCTGAAAACGATTTCGGCGGATTACCCATCGGACTGCTATCGCGACCGCCCAGACTGCTGCCCCGGTTGCGATGCCTAGTACACAGATCCGGACGATATCGACGAATCCGTAGACAGCGCTGTAGTTCCGGCCGAAAATCTCCGTATAAAGAAAAGGAAACGGCATCGCGAAAAGAACACCGAGGATCGCCAAGGCCACCGTGCCGGTTATCGTCTGCGGCGGCGTGATCTCGATAGGCAACTCGCGGGGATACACACGCCACCACAGGAACCAGACGACGAGCACGAACAGCAGACCAGGAACGACGAAGAGCGCGGGCGCGATCGCCGCGCCGAAGGCGCCGGTCAACGCGTCCTCCCCAAACACGCTCAGGGAAATCTTGTGACTGTCCGTGGCGAATCCGGCGTTCTGGCCGACCGAGTCCTCGTAGTTTATTGATAGAACGACTAGGGCACTTCCAGGCTGAACGCCGTTCGGCGCGCTTACGTGTAGGTGCACGGTGGCGCCGTCTCCGGGGGCGAGGGTGTCCGGCAGATCCAGCGTAAGGGAACCTGTGGGGGCGTCAGCAGGGCGCGAGGCCTTAGTCAATTCGACTTTGAGAAAGGTCGGGAAAGTGAGCGTTGCCCCTGTGATGCGCTGCGTCAGAGCGCTAGTGTTCTGGACGCCGAAATAGAGGTCTGCGGCTTGGGTATCG
The DNA here is from genome assembly GCF_040676555.1 of Arthrobacter sp. LAR12-1-1.1. Taxonomy (NCBI): domain Bacteria; kingdom Bacillati; phylum Actinomycetota; class Actinomycetes; order Micrococcales; family Micrococcaceae; genus Arthrobacter; species Arthrobacter sp. LAR12-1-1.1. The sequence continues at coordinate 112,665 of NZ_JBEGIG010000001.1, forward strand.
ACCATCGCCGTGTCGCCAGATTGGGAGATCGTGAGCGCATTCGACGCCAGCGCCGGAATCGTCCCGGGCAAGACCTTCAGCGTAGCCAGGATTGACCCCGCCGAGTCCACTCCGGTGTAACCGATCGTCGTGACCACTGTGACGGACGACAACAGCCGGGCGGGGAGAGTGACGATTGCTGGCACAGTCAGCGAGCCGCCCGCCGGAATCGACACGGGTGTCTCGTCAAGGGTTATGACGAGTGGACTAACTGCGCCGCTTTCCTGCCTGATCTTCGGGTTGACCACCACAGGGGCGCTCGTGGGGTTCTGGATGCGGAGCCCTGTCGCACGCGTCTCGCCAGGAAGCATCGCAAGTTCGTCAGGCGTGTACGCCGCCGCAACGGCCATCGACTCCGCTGCCGCCGATGTGGCCACGGGCCCGAAGCCGGAGAGGAGAATGGACGCAGCGAGGGCGCTGATGCCAATCACTCGGGCGATCCGGAGCCAAAATGCCCGATCAGCGCTCATTTACTTCGCTTCCTCCCCATCCGGCCTACCGGGCGTGATTCTAAAAAGTGCGACCTGTCGTTGCGGCAGCGGAAGCAACTTGGGTAGTCCGAGCGAAGCGAACCGCTGCGTGTTGGTCTCCTACCTGTGACCCTCGATGAGATGCGAGATGTCGGAGCGCTGCACACTCCACACCCTCGCCGCGACCCGTTGGACGCATGATCCCAACAAGCCAGACTTGCGCAAGGCTAAACTTCAGTAGTGCCATTGAGGCAGTGTGACATTGAGCCGAACACACGTCTAGGTCTCATTGTTTCGTTCTCAGCCCGGTCAGCGTGATTGGTCGGACCCCAATTAGCAGTCCAGCGTCTACGCGATAGCTAATTTGGCCTGTTTCGGTCCATGTTTCCTAGAAGCGTTTCGGCCTCATGCCGTCCAGCTACTCGTGGGGCCATTCATGACTGTAGATAGATTTCCATTCCTCGGCCAAATAGTTGGCTCCGGCCATGGTGTGGATGATTTCACCAGAAAGTTGTTCCCTTCTGGACTGGGCGTTGAAGGATTCGATGAAGGCGTTCTGTCGGGTGATCTCGGGTCGATGAAGGCGGTGTCGACTCCAGCGGTGTCGCACCAGTCGATCAGCGCGGCGGCGGTGAATTTCGGCTAGAAGGCCCACAACGGGGTGAGCTGGGCCCCGACGGTGTGAAGGATCACCCGAAGTCCTTCGCGAAGCGGTCCCGTCTCGTTCGGCGACGACTTCTGAGCCACGGAGAGTGCGCCCCGGTTCCGGCCGCGTCGCGGGGTCAGGCCCGCGACGCGGCCGGAGCTGTCTGGCCTTGGTGGTCGGTTGAGACCGAGCCGACGCTCGGCTGCGGCGGCCCCTCGACCGCCGGTAACGCTCGATTTGGCAGCTGTGGTGCGTTCAGATCCCGCTCCCGGTCCGCGCGGCTGACGTCCCCGGGTCGTACTGGAGGGAGGCGGCGTTGGGCAGCCAGGCCGCCTCGTTGTAGAGGCTGCTTAACCGGCGCGGAAGCTTCTCCAGGACACGGTCGGTGCGGACCTGCTCCAGGGCGTCCACCAGGTAGTACGTGCCGGTCGGATGACCTTTGGCCGACGCGGCGGAACCGAGCCCTTGCACCACTGGGCGGGTCACGACCGCGTCCTGGTAGTCGCCGAGCAGGTCCTGGAGCTTCTTGGCCTGCCGGCCCAGCCGCCGGGCGGGTTTGCCGACGACGGGGGTGGCGACGTGGATCACGTAGCGGAGTTGCTTGTCGGCCTTGCGGGCGTCGTGCAGCGCCTCATCCCGCTCTGTCCCCGCCGGCAGCGCCTGGGCGGCCACGAGGTGACGGTCGAGCGTGCGCAGCGCCTTGGCGATGCTCTTTGGCAGCTCCTCCGCCGCGGGCCGCGCCGCGCGCTCGGTGAAGGGCGGGTCGGCCGGCGGCCAGTCCAGCACCTGACGGAGCGCGGCGTAGCGATCGCTGTCGAGCGTGGCATGGGTGGTCTTGCTGCTACTGACGGCGAGCTGGTCCAGCTGGGTCCGGGCGTGGTCGAACACCGGGCCAACGATCAACTCCGACGGCAGGGCGTCGTGCTGTCGTTTCAGCTCGATGAGTGTCCTCTGGGTGTCGTTCTCCTCGCCGAGCTGGCGGCCCAGCCACGCCAGCTCGGCGCACACCGGTCGAGTGACCTGCCGATCGAGGATGCGGGAGAAGCCGCGAAGTGTGGAACGCAGCTGGCGGATCGCGACGCGCATCCTGGTGACCCCCTTCGGGTCGTCGTCGCGCACCTTGCGCTCGGCCTCCCGAAGTGCCCTGGTCTGGGCGAGGAGGGCATGCAGCACCACCTCGCCGGCCGTGGGCGGGGACGCGGTCGCCGTCTGGTTCTTCGATGGCTTGGTGCGGCGGGTGGACGGCTCTCGGGTGTTCGTCGCGGTGATGGTCATTAGAGGGCTCCGATGGTTGTGAGGTGGGTGCGGTCGGCGGAAGGGTCTGCCGGAGCGGTCTCGGGCAGCTCGGTGTCCAGAACGCCACCCCGGCGCAGGTACACGGTGCGGGTGGCCAGCGCAGTGACCGCGGGCCGATGCGTCGTCGCGATGATCGTGCGACCTTTGACGAGCCGGCCCAGCGCCTGGACAACGAGTTCCTCGGCGTGAACGTCCAGGCCGGTGGTGGGTTCGTCGAGGAGCACGACGGGGGCGTCGACGAGCAGTGCGCGGGCGATGCCGACGCGCTGGCGCTGCCCGCCGGACAGCCCGGTCCCGCCGGTACCGACGGTGGTGTCGAGCCCGTCGGGGAGGTCATCGGCGAACTCGCTGACCAGGGCCGCCTCTGCGGCGGCAGCCACCTCGGCGTCCGTGGCGTCGGGGCGGCCGTAACGGATGTTGTCGATCAGTGTGCCGGAGAACAGGAAGGTGTCCTGCAGGACCATGGCCACCTGCTGGTGCAGCCAGCGCTCCGGGACGTCGGGGACCGAGTGCCCGTCGAGCAGGACCTGGCCGGAGGTGGGACGGTAGAGGCCGCCGATCACAGACAGGAGGGTCGACTTGCCGGCGCCGTTGTCACCGAGCAGGGCGATCCGCTCGCCCGGGGTGACGGTCAGGTCGACGTCAGTGAAGACCGGGCCGCGGCCGGTGCCGTAGTCCAGCACGACCTTGCGCAGCTCGATGCGGCCGTCGACGCGGGCCGGCAGCGGCTCCTCGGTGCCCTGGTGGTCGGTGGGCTGGTCGAGGATGTCGGCGATCCGTTGGGCGGAGGCGGCGCCCTGGGTGAAGCTGGGTGCCAGCTTGGCCAGGGACTTCATCGGCGAGAGCATGGTCTTGAGGTAGCTGGTGACGACCACCAGCACCCCGACCTGCCACCAGCCCTTCAGCGCTCCGTAACCGCCGACGAACAACACCAGCGCGGTGCCCACGGAGGCGACCAACTGCAGGGTGGGGGAGAACCTGGCGCTGACCTTGACCGAGCGCAGCGACAGGCCGAGCACGTTGTCGTTCTGCGTGGCGAACCGCTGGTCCTGCACCCGCTGGCTGCCGAACGCGTGCACGGTGCGGATGCCCATCAGGGACTCGGTGACGAGCCCGGTCAGGTCGCCGGTGGCGGCGCGCTTGCGACGGGCGTACTGCCGGGTCAGGCCGGCGAAGTGGTTAGCGGTCAGGAATACCAGCGGGGCGACGACGAGCCCGATCAGCCCGAGGCGCCAGTCCACCGCGACCATCACGGCGGCGGTACCGGCCAGGGTGAGCACGGACGGGACGAGGTCGGTGCCCACATCCCGCAGGGTCGATTCCACCGTTGACGTGTCGGAGACGACCCGGCTGGTCAGCTCGCCGACGTTCTGCCGGTCGTGGAAGGCCATCGGCAGCCGCTGGGTGTAGGCGAATACATCCGCGCGGATGCGCGAGGTGATCCGCTGGCCGGACCCGTTCATGTACATGTCGCCCAAGTAGGAGAACATCCCCGCGGCAGCGGTGATCGCCACCACGGCGCTCGCCGCGACCAGCAGCATCGCCATCGACGAACCGCCGAACCACCCGGCGACGGCGTGCAGGATCCCGCTCTTGCCCTGGCTGTTGCCTTGGCCCTTGTCCTGGAGCAGGTCGTTGATGACCAGCGCCAGCGGCCAGGGGGCGGCAAGATTGGCGGCCATTTGCCCGCCGTTCATCAGCACGCCCAGGACCAGCGACTTTCGCTCGGGCCGGCCGTATTCCTTGAACCGCCACAGCTCGCGCAGAGTGCTGAGATTCCAGCGCGAACGCCCACCGGCGCCGTGTCTTTGGGGTTTGACTGCGTCGATGTCTTCCGGGCTGGATGGCAGGTCGTCCGTGGAGTGGACGGTCATGGGTTGCTCCTCTGTACAGGGCGGTATTGGCAACGGCGCCGACGATGCGGGATGCACCGCAGAAACATACGTTGTATGGAAGTTTAACCATACAGCGTATGGAAGGTAGGCCGCAATACTGACCGCCTGTGGTCGAAGCAATTTTTGGAAGTCTCCCTAGGGAGGGCAGGCGTTGCCTGGTCAGGGGCTCCGGTGCCACAGTGAACCATGGCCACAGAGGAAGATGTCCGCCAGATCTGCCATGGACTGCCGGGGGTTAGCGAGCGGCCCAGTTGGGGCCAGCCGGCATGGTTCGGAAAAACCCTGATGGCACGTATCTGGGAAGACGGCGTCCTCACCGTGAAAACCGAGGAACGGGAAGCACTCGCAGGGACCGGCCCCGACACCTTCTTCTGGACGCCCCACCACGAGCGGTCCCCGAAACTGGTGCTGGTCCGCTTGGAGAGGATCGACGTCGAGGAACTGGACGAGCTGCTGCAGGAGTCGTATCGCTTGGCTGGCGGGGGAGCCGCCAGGTAAGCGCTGGGCCGTCGGTGCCGGGCATTTCCAGGTCAAGTCCCGCCTTCAAGGCGGCAATGCGGTTGCTGACGGCGCCCCATCCCGAGATGGCGGCTTCGCGCAAGCCCCATTCTGTTCGCAGGACGTCTGTGAGGAGCCACCGGTTTATGGCGAGAGGCACACGTCCTGCGGCAAAGCACGTGCTCCCCGAGGGGGCCCATGCACCACAAAAGGCAGGGTTTTCTTCTTCGCTGCGTCGAAGGAGAAAACCCTGCCGGTTGTGGATTGTAGTCAGTTAGATGGTTCGTACGGCGATGTCGGCGGAGAGGCGGGGCAGGCGTGGGAACCAGGCGTCCTCGCCTGGTTCCCCGACGTTGACCACCATGAACGCCCGGTGTGTGGTGCCGGCGTTGAAGTCAGCGTCGACGCCGGCGGCGTCGAATCCACCCATGGGGCCTGCATGGAGCCCGACTGCACGTACCGCCATGATGAAAATCCCGGATTGGAGCCAGGCGTTGTTCTTGCCGATTTCGGCGCGTTTGATTCTGTCGCCGTCGAACATGGCCTTGCGTTCGGGGGCGGGCGGGAAGAACGTTGGGAAGTGTTCGTGCCAGTCGCTGTCATAGGACAGCACCGCGACTGCGGGGGCGGTGCGGGTCTTCTCCTGGTTAGCGTCGGCCAGGTGCGAGGCAAGGCGTTCGCGGGCTTCGGGTGACTGGACCCAGGTGATGCGCAGCGGCTGGTTGTTCATCATCGTGGGGCTCATCTTCGTCAGCTCGTAGATCGCGGCCAATGTGTCGGCTGAGACCGGTTTGGAGGAGAAGCTATTGGCGGTCCGCGCTTCGAGGAAGAGCCGTTGAGTGCTGTCGGAGTCGATGGCGAGACTGTCGTGGATCGTGGGGTAGGTTGTCGTGGGGTTCATGATGTTCCTTTGTGTTCGGGTATGGGAGCGGTTGATCCCGCGGGGTGTCGCGGCCACTTCTGCTGCGTCTCACCTTGGCCGGTCCGGTAGTGCGGTCATGCCCGAGGACGTTATGGGGAGCCGATGCGCTTTCATCGCTCTGTCCGCTCTGTCTTCGCGGCCGCGGAGTGAAAGGACGGCAGGCGGGCGAGGCTCCCGGCGACGGAGTCGGAAGTGAACATCACGGCACGATCCGGGCGGACAACGGCAGCAGCGATCCGATGTCGGACGAGCCACTGCTGGAGCTCAGATCCGGGGTCCGGGACGACGGGCGCCGCGCCCCTGAGCAGGATCCGTTCGCGCTCTTCGGGAGTGATCGCGAGAGCTAGCAGCGCGAATCCGTCTCCGGCGACGTCATCGAATCGCTTGCCGTCCGGGATGACCGAAGTGCGGGCGTTGGGGCATAGACGTCCGACGGCGGAGGTGCGGGCGAGTGCCGAGAGCCGGGAGCCGAGGGGTATAGCTGTCCATGACTGTGCGGGAAGGCCTGCCACGAGGTGCAGGCCCGGTGCGAAAAACCTCCGCAGGGCCGTACCGACGCGACCACCCGCGGTCATGGTGAGGCCGAACAGCTTTGCGACGGTGATGGTTCTTCTCGCGTGCCGCTTGCGCTCGGTCTGGTAGCTGGCCAGCGTGCTTGCGGGGAGCTCGCCGGCAAGAACACCGGCGAGCTTCCAGGCCAGGTTCATCGCATCTCGGAGTCCCGCCCCCATGCCCTGGCCTATGAAGGGAGGACTCAGGTGAGCGGCGTCGCCGAGGAGGAAGACCCGGCGGTCGCGCCACTTATTGGCGACCAGGGCGCGGAAGGTGTAGTCGGCGACTCGGATCACGCGCAGATCGTCCACCGGGACGTCGCCGGTCCAGGGCCGGATCAGCGGATGGAGCGTATCCATCGTCGCGAAGTCGGCGGCAGTCTCGTCAGGCAGCAGCCGGAACTCCCAGCGATAGCGGAGCTCTCCGACGCGCATGTAGGTACCGGCGCGGTGGGAGTCGCACAGCTGGTGGATGCCTTCCCACTGGTTCAGTTGCGCCGAAGTGTCGACGTCGACAACCAGCCAGCGCTGTTCGAAGCCCAGATCCTCCATCTCCGCGCCGATGGCCCCCCTCACCATGCTGCTGGCGCCGTCGCAGCCGAGGACATGGCTGGCACGGACCGACTCGCGTGCCCCTGTGGCACGATCCGTGAAGTCCACCTGGACTGCCGCGTTGCCTTGGGTCACACGGAGAACCTCGACATTTCCGCGCAGGGTCACCGTAGGCATGATCCGGAGGTTGTTGCGCATGAGCTGCTCGAGGTCCGGCTGGTCAAACATGTTCGCTTGGGGATAGCCGTGGGCGCCGCCATCGGCCGGTCGCTGGAACTCCGCGAGCACCCGGTGGTTGGGTGCGAGCAAACGTAGCCCGTGTGCAGGTCGGCTGAGCCCAGCGAATTGCGTCCCCACGCCCAGACGGTGGAGGATGCGATAGACCTCGTCGTCGAGATGTACCGCCCGTGGTAGCGGGTAGACGCCCTCCCAGCGGTCCAGGACGAGGCACTCGACGCCGTACTGGCCGAGTAGGGTGGCGACAGCCAGCCCGGAAGGGCCAGCGCCGACCACGACCACCGGCGCCACGCCCTCGTTGTGGGCGCTCATACTATTGCCGCCGTAAAACATCCAACCAGCGCTATCGTGAGGACGATGATCATCGATTCGCCTTTCCTGCGGGCCGATGCGTGATCCGCCATCGGACGCCGTACTCGTCGAGGGTGCGCTTGACGGCCGCATGCGATGCCTCGTCAGCACGCACGGTGACGACTATCGTGCCGTCCTCGATATCGGTCTCCACGGCGTGCACGGCGGCCGTCTCCCGCAAGGCCTCGCTCAGCGCTACCCTGGTGGCGTCCGCCCGGAGCGCGAGCTTGTAGAGTTTGCCGACGGCAGTGACCGGAAGCTGGTTGACGATTGTGACCGACTTCGGCGAGGACGCCCGTTCCCCGACCCGGTCATCCGCCCATCGGATCAGGTCCTCGGTCCTGGTGGTCGCACCCGCAGCCAATGTTACGTAGGCGACAGGTACCTCTCCTGCATGCCGGTCGGGTCTGCCGACCGCCGCTGCGCCTGTCACGTCCGAGTGCGTGAGGAGGGCGTCCTCGACGAGTGCCGGGTCGATGTTGTGGCCGCCTCGGATGATCAGATCCTTGGCACGGCCGGTGAGCTGGACGAATCCGTCCTCATCTACCTGTCCGAGGTCGCCGGTGTCGAGCCAGCCGTCCCGCAGTTTGCCGAGGCCGTCGAGCAAGAGGCCGTCGGGGCCGTTGCCGATGACGTAGCCGGGAAAGACCGTCGGGCCCTTGATCACCAGCTGGCCTCTGGTGCCTGGTCCGAGATCATGCCAGTGTCCGTCGTCGTCGACGTGCACCGACTTGATCTCTTGGTAGGGCAGTCGGCAGCCGAGCGAACTCTTAGTGGCGCCTGGGAAGCTCCGTACGCTTACGCACGTCGCTTCCGTCAGGCCGTACCCTTCGATGAGGGCGACGCCGGTGGCTGTCTCGAAGCCGGCACGCACGGCCGCGGGCAAGGGACTGGCTCCGACCATGGCGTGCCGCAGGCTGCTGATGTCGGCGTTCACGGGAGATGCGGCGAGCGTGGCGTAGACGGTAGGGACGGCGCTCATGGCGGTAAGCCGGTGGTGCTCGACCAGCTTCCAGAAGACGCCGTAGAGGGCAGGGTCGCGGTAGCCCAGCGGTCCGGACCACACGACCGACTGGCCCTTGAAAAGGGGAGCGAGGACGGTCACCACGAGTGCATTGACGTGGAACAACGGCAGGGCGGCGAAGTACACGGCGTCCTCGCCGGGGAGGTCGTTGGCTGCGAGCATCCAGGCGTCGGCGACCTCGTTGGCTTGGGTGTGTGCCGCCAGCTTCGGGGTGCCGGTCGTGCCGCCAGTGTGGAAGAGTGCCGCCAGATCGCCTGGTCCGGGCTGATCGCCGTGGAACTGCTCGGACGACGCGGTTGCTGCCCGGCGTGTCAGGTAGTCTACGCTTGCGTATCCGACGGTCGAGGCCGGGCCAGAGGCTGCTTGCCCGGTCGGTGACATGAGGAGCACATAGTCCACCAGGCCCTTCTTCGCGAGGCTGAAAGCGGCCTCAGTGACGACGGGATCGAGATCGGGCCCGGCCGCCACCAGCACCCGCGCGCCCGAGCGCTGGAGCAGCTCGGCGATGTGGTCCTCGGACAAGCCGGGGTTGATCGGGACGGCGATTCCGGCAGCCTGGGCGGCGAGGGTCGCGGAGATGAGCTCCTGGCAGTTGGGCGAGAGTAAGGCCACGGTGTCCTGGCGGCCGACCCCGATTTGTCTCAGCAGGTTCGCCATCCGGTTCACATTGGCGAGAAGCTCAGCGAACGTCAGCGTGGCGGGTTCCTGCCAGCGCTCGGCGTTCCGAAGTACTGCCACTGCCGTCCGATCCGGCCAGAGCCGGGCGGCTCGGCACAGCAGCTCGTACGTCGATGCCGGAAGTCCGCGTTCGGACAGGGGGGTCCTCTCAATGTCGACGATGTCATCTGGGCTCGAGTACCGTGGCCAGAGAGTCGTGCCGTTCACCGGGCGTCCCTCACCGTCGTGCGCTGGCGCCCCAAGTCGATCTTCCCGTCGTCGGTGCTGACGGCGATCTCGATGACGTCACCGCTCTTGAGGTACTTCGGATTGCGGCCCTGGGCCTTGAAGAACAGGCGCCACTTCGTGGCCGGGGGCAGCAGATTGCTGATGATCTCGACTGGCTTCGGTGGTGCGCTCAGTGCGGTGCCGACAGGGGTGCCAGTCAGCACCAGGTCGCCGGGGGAGAGGTGCTGAAAGCGGGTGAGTGCCCCCAGCGCCTGGACGGGGAGGTAGATCATGTCGGCCACCGTCATGTCCTGGCGGACCTCGCCGTTCACCCACAGCCGCAGCCGCAGCTCACCAAAGCGGTTCCAGTCCTCGGGATCGAAGAGCACGAGTGTCGGTCCGGCGGGCGTAAAGCTCGGGTAGGACTTGGACTCGTAGAACTGGGTCTTCGGCAGTTGCAGGTCGCGGGCAGAGATGTCGTTGGTGATCACGAGCCCAGCGACGTAGTCGGCGATCGTGTCGTCGGTGATAACCGAGCCGACCGGGGTCTCTTGGCCCATCACGAGGCCGATCTCAGCCTCGTAGTCGAGGAACCGCACGTGCCCGGGCCGGACGACGTCGTCATGGGGCCCGCTGATCGAGCCCGAGGACTTGCGGAAGAAGGTCAGTGGGATTTTCTTAGGATCCATGCCGGCGTCCCTCACGTGCGAGGCGAAGTTCGTCATCTGGGCCACCACGCGGCACGGCACTGTGACCGGCGAGATGAGGTCCAGGTTTTCCACCGGCACAGTTTCGCTGCCGCCGATCGCGGCATTGATGGCCGCCCGATCGGCGATCAGCTCGCCCGTGGTGGTCGCAAGAGTGGCGATACGGGCGGCGCCGGTGGGCGTGTGGACCCACCAATTGTCGGCGGTACGCAGGATGGAGACGGTCATGAGGTGGCTACTTTCATCAGGCCGCGCAGGCGCGTGAAATCGAACTCGTTGTCGTCGCGGAGGGCTGAGACCATCGAGGCCAGCTCGCGCAGCGACTCCCGGCCGGGGGTGATACCGAGGAAGTCCTTGCTCGCCGGAGGGCCCCACTGGGCGAGATTGGAGGCGGACATTTGTGCCCAACCGGGCTCGAGGGTGCAGTCGAACATGTCCCCATCGGTGAAGTGCTCGACCAGGAATCCGTTGGGATCGCGCCAGTAGTCGAAGATTTGGCTGCCCTGGATGTGGCGGCCGATCCCCCACGAACGGTGGTACCCAAGGTCGTGCAGAAGCTCACCGCCGGCGGCAAGGGCATCGAGGTCAGCGACCTGGTATGCCGAGTGCACGTAGCGGTTCGTCGGTCCCAGCGTCATCGCGATGGTGTGATGATCGGTTGGTGTCGAACCCCGGTCGCAGCGGATGAAGCTCATTGTCGGACCGCGCTCGCGCTGGCCAGGGTAGTAGAGGAAGTCGCTGACGATCAGGCCGAGGTGTTCCAGGTGCCAGTCGAGCGTTTCACGGTACTTTGTGCTCTGAAGCACGACGTGACCGAGGCGCTGAACCGTCGCTGGTTGACGCAGTGGCCGCTGGGTCTGGTTGGCCCGCGCCAGCTCGTGGCCGGAGTTGAACGTGAGCGGCGTCTGGGCCGGTAGTGCAGGGAGTTTGTGCGTGTCTGCGACGACGCGAATCGCCGCGCCGCTCGGATCCACGAGGTTAACCCCTATGCCGCCGATGGTCTCCGGTAGTTTTTTCGTGGTCGTGCCTGTCGCGTCAGCCAGGCGAAGGACGTCCGAGGCCTCGGCCGCAGTGAACGCGGCGCCCAGGTATTGCGATCTCGGTCCGCGCCGTACGATCACGCACGGCGCTCCGGTGTCGGTGCCTCGGAGGTGCAGCTCGTCAGGGGTGCGCAGGCTCGTGGCGAAGCCGAAGGCGTGCGCGAAGGTCTCGGCAGCGAGCAGGTCTGGCTTCTGGAACTCGAGCCAGGCGATGTCATGCACCTTGATGATCGGGTTCGCCGCCCGTCCGCGGTGCTCGCCTCGCAGCGCCCCTTGCTCACTATGCAGGTCAGTGTGCAGGTCGCTGTGGGTCCCAGGGTGGTCAGGGTGGTCATTCATGGATAGCCTCACTTTCTGAATCTATATTCGGTTATGAAGATATCGTCAGTCAAGGGCAGTTGAAGATTTCTTCACTATATTGATGGCGCGCTGGTAGGATTCCTTTGACCGGATGACTTCAAGGAGCCAGCGATGACCCAAGCCCCAACTTCGTCCCCGGAACCCACCCGGTCGCATCGACGGAAGGCGCAGACTCGCGCCGCGTTGATCCGCGCAGCACAGTCCTTCCTGGCTCAAGGACGGACCAATACGCCGGTGCTGGAGATCACTCAGGCCGCGGACGTTGGGATCGGCTCCTTCTACAACCACTTTGAGTCGAAAGACCAGCTGTTCGAGGCAGCGGTCGAGCACGTCATGGACCTCCTCGGCGCGGTCCTGGACGAGCTCACCACCGACGTCGACGACCCCGCCGTCGCGTTTGCCACCAGCTTCCGGTTGACCGGTCGCTTCCACCGCCGTGAACCTCAGCTCAGCAAGGTGATCCTGCACGCAACTCTCGACATCCTCGGCGCGCAGACAGGACTGGCGCCGCGTGTCCGGCGTGACATTCAGGCCGGCGTCGATTCCGGTCGGTTCACAATGACAGACGTCGACGTAGCCGTGGTGTGCGCCGTCGGTGCGGCAACCTTCCTCGGACAGCTCATCCATGCCGAACCGGACCGCGACGACGCCGAGACGACGGATCGGGCGACCGAGGCGCTGCTGCGAATGTTGGGTGTCTCTGCCAACGAAGCGCGTGCAATATGTAGCAGTCCACTCCCCGAACTCCAAACGGCCGGGCTGCGCGGTGCCGTCGACGAGGTGGCAGCGAACGGAGACGCTGCCCGCTGAATTGCCCGACCTCGGGATGCCGGCGGGGAACGACCGTCACCATGCTAATCGCGCTCTGGAACCTCTGGCGCTTTCCGGGTTTCGAGTTTTTGGAGGCCGTCCGCAAATTCGCAGTTGTGAATCAAGAGTTCGGTGAAGTCAAACCCGCTCATTTCTTTACTGCCTGTAAATATGTTCTTGTCGAAGGTGCAGTTGATGAAGGACAAGGATTTGGGCCGCTGATACGTGGCGAAGTTGAAGCTACCGTCTTCAAATCGGCAATCTTTGAACGTTAGGGACAGGGCATCGCGGCTTTGTTCGACATTTTCAAATTTTGTTCCGCTGAAAGTGCATCGGTTGAATTCGATTCGACCGCGACCACTGCCGTTTTCGTCGATACTGTATCTGACGCTGCCGCCATGAAACACGGAGTCCTGGAAGAGAAGATTGCCCATGTCCAACTGCAGATCGGTCAGGTCGACGCTGCCGGCGGCCACGTACCACCTGGCCATGTAGCCGAGGTCATGGTCTCCACGGTCCTCGGCACGAACGCCTCGGAGGTCCAGCTGTGCGCCATTGACGTATAGGTCGGAAATGTTGGACGGGGCATGATATGCCATGTTGATGCGCAGCCCCCAGTACCGTCCCTCCTCGAGCCCTGCCTTTAAGCGGCGGAGGATGGTCGCGGTAATGAGAGAGCCTACATCCGAAAGATTATCTTTGTCCTTCTTGGCCAGTCTTAAAAATTCAGTCAAAAGACTTACACAGTTTTGCCGCTCAACTTCGTTGCGCTCCGCAAACCATTCATCGGTCAGGGACTCGATTGAATGGACGCCAGCAATGGCAAGGGGGAGCTTTTTGCTCCCCAGCTGCTCTGCTGCAAGTGAGTATCGGTCCCTAAGGGCGGAGACCACCTGGGTATCATGCTGCCGTTGCTGTAGTTCCAAAAGGCTGTTGGTGATCGAGAGATTTTCCTCTGTCGCTCTTTGACTCCGGTAGGTGAGGAGCAGCGTCACACCAACACCGAGCGCAGCCCCTGCTGTCACGGCGTTCCGAAGAACGCCGGACTGTTGATCAGTCGTCAGCGTCTGCTGATTTCCCAAGGGTGTCAGACTCTGCGTGGTGTAGGCGGCGAAGACGTAAGATAGCGCCGCGACCAAGGCTAGGGAGGCGAGAAACCCGAGTAGGACCAGCCCCCATAGGCTGACTTTTTCCTTCGAAGCAGCCGTCGGGGACTCGTGACGTTTCCTAGACATGGCATCCTCGATTGTCTCGATTGTTGGGTAGGTCACGGGGGTGAATATGTGCGCTGAACAAGGTTCGTTGCTGCCTCGTTGTCGCTTATGTGGGTCTGAAGACCCGGGACGAAACCGACAGTTCACGAGAGGCCGGCGCCGGTGCTCCCTCAAGCACCGGCGCCCACCCGCTCCTGCCGAGCTGGTCTTGATGAACTGCTGTTCAGCTGTCAGGGCACCAGGATGAGGCGGATCGGGTCGCCGATCTTGTTCGCCAGCCGGTTCACCGCGTCGGCCGCCTCGGCGAGCGGGAAGTGGTCGGTGATCGAGGGGGCGAGGTCTAGACGTCCGACCTCGGCCAGCCGGACCAGCTCGCTGACGGACTCGGGGGTGCCGCCGTAGTGGCCGCGCACCTGCTTGCCGAGGTAGTTGAAGGTCAGGCCCTCGGTGATGGTGAGGGGCCTGGGGCTGATGCCGACCAGGATGAGGGCGCCGTTGAGGCCGAGTACGGAGGCGGCCTGCTCTCGGACGGCGGGCACGCCGGCGCAGTCGAAGGCGAAGTCCAGGCCTCGTCCGCCCGTAGCCATGCGGATGTGGTCGGCGAAGTCGTCGGCGGCAGGGTCCAGGGCGAAGTCCGCACCGAAGGCCAGGGCACGCTCGCGGGCGCTGGGCAGCGGGTCGACGGCGATGACCGGCGCGGCGCCGGCCATGCGGGCGACCCGGACGTTGTGGGCGCCGACTCCGCCGACGCCCCAGATGCCGACGGACTGTGCGGGGCGCACCCCGGCGGTGGCAACGACGGCGGCGTAGGGGGTGGAAACCGCGTCGGGGATGATCGCTGCCTGATCGAAGGGGAGGTTGTCGGGAATGGGGATGAGCGTGTCCTCGCGGGCGAGGGTGTACTGGGCCCAGCCGCCGTCGTAGTCGATGCCGGCGGTGCGCATCTGGGTACAGGGGCGGCGGCGCACGCAGCCGCCGCACTGGCCGCAGGTCTTGCCGGCCTCAAGGGTAACGCGGGTGCCGACGGTCAGTCCGCGCTTAAGGTCAGGGCCGAGGGTGTGGATCACACCGGCGACCTCGTGGCCGACGGTGACCGCGTCGGAGGTGGCGAACAGTGGGACGAGGGAACCGTCGAGCAGGTGGACGTCCGACAGGCAGACACCTGCGGCCTTCACCTCGATCAGGATTTCACCCGGGCCCGGAACGGGGATGGGGACCTCCTCCACGGCGAACTTCTTGCTGTCCAGGTGGAAGCGTCCGGCGAGCATGGTATTCATGGTGATCTGCTTTCTCTGAGCGGCATTTCCTGGCGGTTCGGGCCGATGGCTGCCGTGTGGTTTGTGGTGGTTCGCAATCGGGTGGTGGCCGGGAAGGGGGGCGGTGTCGGGTCTGCCGCACCCTCCCGGAGTCTGGGGGATCAGGCGAATGTGTGGACACCGCCGCGGTTTTCAGTCAGCTGCGGTCTCGCAGTACCAGCCGGCCCATGGCGTATGGGTCAGCTCGCAAGCCCGCCGGTGCTCAAGGTGAGCAGGCGGAAGTTGCGGTGGCGGTAATGTGGTTGCATCGGTTTTGCCGGTGGCTGCCAGGATGCCTCCGTGAGGGGCGGCCGTGGCCTGGGTTTCCGTCGCCATGATGACTCCTTTTGTTGACTTGCTCAGTGGTGGCCGGGAGGGGGCGGGGTGTCGGGACCGCCGCACCCTCCCGGCGTCTGGGGGATCAGGCGAAGACGTCCTGCTGGTAGCGCGCATCGGCTTCGAGCTGGGCGAGCCACTGCTGGGCGGCCTCGTCGTCGCTGCCGGTCCGCTCGCGGTGAATCGCCGCGAGGGCCTCGCGCACGGCGGGCGCCATGCGGCGGCCGTCACCGCAGACGTAGATGTGCGCGCCGTCTTCGATGGCTTGCCATACTGTGTCGGCGGCGTTGGCGATGGCGTTCTGGACGAACCGGGCCGGGTGGCCGGTCACCGCGGAGTAGGCGGTGTGCACCTGGGCGATCCCGGCCTGCTCCCAGTCCTGCATCTCCTGCCGGTAGAAGTAGTCGTGCTCCGGGTGGCGGCAGCCGACGAAGACCTGCGACAGACCCACCTTCGTGCCGCTCTCGTGCTGCGATGCGCGTTCCTCCAGGAAGCCGCGCAGTGGCGCGATGCCGGTGCCGGGGCCGATGAGGATCAGCGGCGTGGCGGGGTCGGCCGGCGGGGCGAAGGTCGGGGAGGGCACGCGCACGTAGCCGTAGAAGACGTCCCCGGGCTCAAGGCCGCCGATGTAGGACGAGCAGGTGCCCCGGTACTGGCCGTCACCGGACAGGGCCGGGCCTTCCAGCAGGCCCACGGTCAGGCGCACGTGGCGGGGGTTGGCCAGCGGGGCGGAGGAGATGGAGTAGAACCGCGCGCGGATCGGACCCATCATGTCCAGGAAGACCGCGAGCGGCAGCTCGACCGCCCGGAAGCGCTCCAGCAGGCCCAGCACGGAGACACGCTTGCCCAGGATCTCAGTCTGATAGCGCTCCTCGGCTTCGGCGGTGTCGGCCGTGTAGGCCTGAAGCTGCGGTCGGGTCCACGGGCACTCCGTGTGCTCAGCCAGCGTCTGCATCTGGGAGCGGGTGGCCACGTCCTGCAACTCCAGGAAATCGGTGAGCAGCAGTCCTGCCGTCACAGGGGTGCCCACAGGGAGGTGGGTGCGGCCGCCGGTGGGCAGCTCCAGGCGCAGGACCTGATCGCGGTCGACGCCGAGCGCCGCGAGGGCACGGTTCACCAGGGCCGGTTCGTTCTTGGCGAAGACGGCCAGGTGGTTGCCGGTCTCGTAGGTGACACCCTCCGGCAGGCCGATGGTGATGGACTTCGCCGCCGGGCGCGGCGGCTCGAGGCTGAAGTCCCACAGGCCGGTGGCGTCGGCCACGAGTTCCTCGTTGGCCACCACCGTGAGGGGGTAGGCCTGCTCGGAGACGATCGCGGGGCGCACGTCCGCCTCGGTGAGCAACTGCACCTGGAAGCGCGGGCTGCTCACCTCGGAGGTGTCGGCGGCGTACTCCTCGGCCAGGGTGGCCCACAGGGTTTCCATCCAGCGGCTGGCCATGCCGTCGAAGTCACCGGCGGCATCCGCGGCGCCGCGCTCGATGACGGGGGTGGCGCCGGCGGCCAGCAGGCCTTCTTCGATCCGCTTGGGGAAGCCCTGGTAAGTGGCCACCCACTGGGTGTTGCCGGCCCCCAGCAGTGCGAACCGCACGTCCGACAGCGAACCCTCCGGGAGTCCGGAAGCGAGCAGGTCGTCGAAACGCTGCGCGTTGTCCGGGGCCTTGCCGTTGTAGCTGGAGGCCACCACGACAAGCAGGCCCTCGGTGGGCAGGTTGTCGCCCAGCTCGTCCAGACCGATCAGCGTGGTGCCGAAGCCGGAGCGCTCACTGCGGTCGGCGATGGTGCGCGCCAGGTCCTCGCACGAGCCGAGGCTGGAGCCGTAGGCGACGGTCAGGTTCACCCCGACACCGCTGACTGCGGCCTGCGCCGGCGTGTCGCCGGTCTGCAGGTCCACTGCGCCGAACACGGTCCGCTCGTGCTCCTGACGGGACCGCACTTCCAGTTCGAAGCCGCCGGGCTTGCGCGTCAGCGCCTCCTGGACGTCCATCTTGTAGTCGTTGGTGTCGGCGAACTTGAACTTCTGCAGCACCAGCGCGAGGGCCAAGCGGGCCTCGGTGAGCGCAAACTGCCGGCCGATACAGGCACGCACGCCGTTGCCGAACGGCTTGTAGGCGTGCGGGTGGTGGTTGACCCGGTTCTCCGGCAGCCACCGGTTGATGTCGAACTCCTCCGGCCGGTCCCACGCCTTGGGGTGGGTGTGCAGCGGGCCCTCGAGGATGTTGACCCGCGCTCCCTTCTTCAGTTCGTAGCCGCCGCCGATGACGGTGTCCTCCAGCGGGGACTTGCCGATCATCGGGATGGGAGCCCACAGGCGCAGGGTTTCCTCGAGGATGCGCGGGATTACGTCCATCTGCATGATCGTGTCGTAGTCCGGGACCGTGTCGCCCGGAAGCAGGCGGTCCACCTCTGCGTAGGCCTGGGCCAGTACGTGCGGGTTGCGCATCAGCGAGTACGTGGCGAACGACAGCAGACCACTGGTGGTCTCGTGACCGGCGATCAGGAACGTCACTACCTGGTCACGGACGTTGTCGTCGTCCAGCCCCTTGCCGGTCTCCGGGTCGGTGGCCTCCAGCATCAGACCCAGCAGGTCATCCTCTGCAGTGCCCTTCCCCTCACGGCGCTCCCTGATCACACTCTCGACCAGGTCCCGCATCTGCTGGATGTTCGCGCGGTACTTCTTGTCATCGGCCTTGCGCAATTTGGTCATCATCGGCAGCTCCTGCGTGCGCCGCAGCGACTCAACCAGCGACTCCAGCAGCGCGTTGAGGAAGGGGTGCAGATCCTCCTTGGCGAAAGAGTCGAACCGGTAACCGAACCCCGACAGGGCGATGGTGTCCAGGGTCAGCCGAGTGTAGTCGTCGGTGATGTTGACCGGCTGGCCCTCCCTGCGCTCCCACTTGCCCACCAGGTTCTGGGCTATCTCCAGCATCTGCCCGTAGTAGCCCTTCATCGCCCGCTGGCTGAAGGCCGGGAGAAGGACTCGGTGCGCCATGCCCCATTCCTCCTCGTGCTGGTGGGCCGTGAACAGGCCGGCGCCCGTGAAGTCCCGGACATGGGCCAGGGGCGTCTTGTCGATCTGCTTGAAGAACCGCGACTCGTCGCAAACCTCGGCCACCAGGTCCGGGTCCCAGACGAAGACCTGCTCGATGCCGGCGATCTCCATGCTGTAGAGCCCCTCGGGGAACTGCTTGGACACTTCGCCGAAGTACTCCACCGGGTTGGTGCTGGGGATTTGCGGCGTGTGGCCGAAGAGCGGGACCGCGCGCGGAGACCTGATGGGTCGCGATTCGTTCTTGAACTGAGTGGTCATGGGTTTGCTCCTTTGTGCAGGGCGTGGATGGGCTGTTGCGTCGGTGATGTTGGAGATGCACCGCAGAAACATACGTTGTATGGAATTGCAACCATACATCGTACGGAAGGTCGATCGCAACCCGGAATGTCGAGTGGCTTCATTCCGCCGCACGGCCGAGGTTATTTCCATACGCTGTACGAATTTGATAGTGTCCGAGTATGGAAAAAACGAAGAGTTCCCCGCGGGGGACCAGGAAAAGAGAGGTGCCTCTGACCGAGGCCGGGATCTACGCCGCCGCCCTGCGGCTCATCGACGCGGACGGGGTCGAGGCGCTCACCATGCGTAAACTTGCCACCGCGCTCGATGCGAACCCGATGTCGCTCTACTACCACGTGCCGAACAAGGACGCCGTGCTGCGGGGCGTGGCGAGAATGGTCGGCGCCCAGTTCCGCACCGTGACGCTGGAGGACGCTTCCTGGCAGGAGCGCATCCGCCTGCTCGCCACGGAGTTCCGGACGCTGGCGCACAGCCACCCCAGGTTCATGGGCTACTCGTTCAGCCTGCAGTCGGACTTCATCCAGCCCGACGACCCGTTCTGGACTGAGCTCACCGCGATCCTGGACGCCGCAGGGGTGCCGCACTCGGAGCTCTCTCATTTCACCGCTCTCGTGGGCTTCGCCATGAACGGTGTCCTCACCGCCGAACTCACCGGCGCGCTCCACCGGTGGTCGAGCCTTAACCCCCCCAGTGTCGGCGAAGATGGGCTCACCCCTCCAGGCCGTGACGAGAACCGCGTCTTCCACCTGGCGCTGGACACGATCATCATGGGTCTGGAGGGCCAACTCGCCGCCTTTGGTGAGAGCCAGGGCGCCGACCATTGATTGTGCGGTCCTGTAGCGTTGCCGCCTGAGGGCGCCTGGCTTTGGCGGCTTTGATGAGGGGGAGTTCGTTCCTGCGCAGTGATCCACCATCGCAAAGCGCGGCGGCAATCCTCTGCAGCAACGCAAAATCGGCACCGCCCCGGGTTGGAGTTGAGGCCCGCCCGAGTCGGCCGCAGTGGTTTGGAGTCACTCCCGCCGAACGGTTGGATGGGCTGACGCCCCTGCCCAAGCCGGTCCCTCACGGCGGCGTCCGCCAGCCTCCCGCCCTCGGGTTTAAGGGGGATGCTTACGCTCCTTCGGTCATCTGTGTCCGGGTGCCGGCTTACCAGTCCGCGGTCTGTCGACCCGGTTCATCAACGGGATGACGACGGCGGTGCCGCAGATCTCGCGTCTCGGGGTGCTGTTGGAATCCTTAGAATGGCGGCGGCCTCCATGTCCACGAGCTTGCGTGTTCCGGTCCTTTGGCAAATGATCCAGAACATCTCCACGGACGGCAGGGTCTGGTTCACCCTTCCTCGGTGCAGGAGCTTGCCGAAGCGCCAGGCTTCGATTTCGTCTCCGTAGGAAAGTTCCGAGCATGAGCGGATAGGTGAGGACTGGGCTGCCGTCATGGTTGTCTCCTTTCGGGGCGGTTCCCGCAGCGGGAACGACACCTCCCGGTTTTCTATTGCCGAGGCCGTACTGGGTGTTTTCGTGTCAATTCAGTGAGCTCGGCGAGCTCGGCTAGCCGGTGTGCCCGGGCGGATTCGGCCGGTGTGAAGGGCGCCCGGGGGCGGGAGAAGCCGAGGGGTCCATGCCGGGGGGATGGTATTTTCAGGACGGTGCCATCACATGCCGGTTTGCTGGTCGCGGGTGAGGTGCTGTCGCCGGTGGGAGCCGCGACGGGCTTGGCGTCGAGCAGTTCGGCGACCGCGAGTTGGAGTTCGCCTGGGTCCTCCACGACCCGCAGGGCAAGGGCAAGGGCCTTGGTCTGGCCGTCCGCCACGGTCAGGGCTGTCGCCGGCCACGCTCGGACATCCCGTCCTCCGCCGCCCGCGGCCGCAGCGAGTAGTTCCGCGTGGGTGACATGATCTGGCGTGGAGACGACCAGCTCGTCCAGCATCCCGCCGGCAACGGTGTGATTCCGGCACACGAGGATCTCGGCGTCGACGCCGGAGATGGCCTCTGCCAGTTTCTCCTGGGCTTCGTTGCTGTAATCGATCAGAGTGCGGACCCGCCACAGGGCCGCAGAGTTGTGCAGCCGCCGTCGGTGGCGCAGGGCCGGTGCGTGCAGCCAGCCCCGCAATGCGCGCCGGACGGAGGGCTCGGCGACCCAGATCACCAGTACGGTGGCCGTCAAAGTCAGGACCAGTACCTTCAGAACATAAGGGAGTGCCGCGTTCACTACAGCGGCATGAACCAAAAGCTCAATCGGCAGCATGGCTGTGACGTTGGCCAGGGTAAGACGGGCTTTCGAGGGATGGGGCAGTTGGCCGCAGGCGTCACACAGCAGCGCTTTGATGGGGTTCTTCTTTCGAGGCGTTGTTATGGGTGGCGAGTCGTTCATGGACTGAGCGGTCATGAGTTGCTCCTTTGTGCAGGGCGGTATGGGCAAGGGCGCCCGTGATGCAGGGTAGACTGAGGAAACATACGATGTATGGAAATGTAACCGTACAACGTATGGAAGGTTGACCGCAACCCGGATTTTACAGGCGACTGTCATCCCGCCGCATGGCTGGGGGCACTTTTCATACACTGTATGAATCTGATACCGTCCCCGTATGGAAAAGACGAAGAGTCCACCGCGGGGAACCAGGAAGAGAGAGGTGCCTCTGACCGAGGCCGGAATCTACGCCGCCGCCCTGCGGCTCATCGATGCGGATGGGGTCGAGGCGCTCACCATGCGTAAACTCGCGACCGCGCTCGATGCGAACCCGATGTCGCTGTACCACCACGTGGCGAACAAGCACGCCGTGCTGCGCGGCGTGGCCAGAATGGTCGGCACCCAGTTCCGCACCGTGGCGCTGGAGGGCGCTCCCTGGCAGGAGCGCATCCGCCTGCTCGCCACGGATTTCCGGACTCTGGCGCACAGCCACCCCAGGCTCATGGGCTACTCGTTCAGCCACCAGGCGGACTTCATCCAGCCCGAAGACCCGTTCTTGGTTGCGCTCACCGCGATCCTGGACGCCGCCGGGGTGCCGCACTCGGAACTCCCGCAGTTCACCGCTCTCGGGGGCGTCGTCATCACCGGTGTCGTCACCGCCGAACTCAACGGCGCGCTCCACCGGTGGTCGAGCCTGAAACCCCCCACTGTCGGCGAAGACGGGCTCACCCCTCCAGGCAGTGACGTCCGCGTCTTCCGCCTGACGCTGGACACGATCATCATGGGCCTGGAAAGCCAACTGGGCGCTGAGGGTGACTTCCAGGGCGCCGACCATTGATTGTGCAGTCCTGTAGCGTTGCCGCCTGAGAGCGACCCGTGGTCGGGCGGCTCAGGCCGCAACGCATGAGGGGGCACCCTTGACTTCCGCAAAGGCCCATTCCATGCGGCCGCTGCAGATGCGCTGCGTGCTGCGGCTAGCTTCACGCCACGGTCGTGTCGGTCGAGCCGCTGGCGGCAGTGCTCATAAGCTCGGTCAGCCGGTACCGGTCGAGAGCGTGACGTTGAGCCGGCCGTCGACGCGCTTGACCCCTTCGGCGCCGGTGCCCAGCACCGGCCGGACTCCTCGGCGCTGGAACTCATCGGCCACCAGCCGGGCGGCGACCTCGTAGTCGATCCGCCGGCGGGCCTCGAGTTCAACGAGGGCGGCGGCATGGAATGCCTCCAGGCTGCACTCTCCCGGTTGCGGTTCGAGGATCAGAACCGTTCAATCTGATCTGCTTCCAGACCCGTCCCGTCCAAGTCAGATACCCACATCCTCGTGGCCATGGCCCCGTCCGGGCCTGGGGTCGAGAGCGTCACGATCTCATGGGGGAGAGAGCCGTCCAGAACGTGGGAGAGCTACCACACTGCCATCAGGCGCTGCAGCTTCACCTGGCTCTCACTGGCATCCATTCGTGGTGACATCTTCCCAGTTGAAGCAACAACCCAGCGTTTAGGACGTCTCGGGACCTAAGCCCCTATCGTTCCTGTTCGGACGGTCAAAACTGGAGGTGAGAGACCGCGTCCCTCCAAGGTGCTCGAGTAGCTGTTGGAGGCGGCGGAGCATCCGGGACCCGGCCGTCGACGCCGTATGCAGTAACTGCCACAGATCGTAGCGTGGCTCGTCCGCCGCAACTTCCGAGGAGAGCAATGCCCCGACTCCACCCGCCGCCGCCACTGCGCGAACACCCGGTCGTGACCAGGTTCCGGGAGAAGCGTGCCGAGCACCCGCAGCTGAGGATCGCCGATGCAATCACCAGCTCTGCCGGATCGATGCCTTTCGTTTACGTCCATGTGGTCGTCTTCGCCGGGTGGATGCTGTTCGTCGAGAAGAGCCCGTGGCCCACGCTGACCCGCGTCGTTTCGCTGGAGTCGATCTTCCTGTCGACCTTCATCATGATCGGGCAGAACCGCGCATCCGCCTTCCAACAGGAAAAGGCTGATCACGACTTCCTAGAGCAGGAAACTGAACTGAAGAACAACACCGAGCTCACCCGCGAGATCCACAAGCTCAAGACGGAGCTGCATCGACGTGTGATCGGCCAGGGATGACCGCCGCCTATGGCCCGGAGGGCGCCGCCCCGATTACCCAGAGGCCCCTGGCAGCTCGCGGCGTGCGCTGGCCGCGGGTGGGGCGACACGGCGGCATGCCTCATGCGGCTTCGCCTTCGTCAGCGACGTCGCGCAGACGCTTCCCACCACGCCGACTGAACGCCGTGGTGACTCGTTCGAGCAGATCCAACACCGGTTGGGTCGGGGCGTTAATAGCCGGGACGGTGCTCGCCTTGGCGGGCATCGCGGCCCTCCGCGGGATTCGCGTCCTGCGACGGTCGGGACCTCCGGGCCGCGCCGTTTCGCCGGCGGGCCATCCCGCCTTGATCGTGAACCCCCGCAGCGGCGGCGGCAAGGCCGATCGCCTCGGCTTGGTCAACGAATGCCGGGCCCGCGGCATTGAGGTGCTCGTCCTCGAACCGGGGCAGGACCTGACCGGCCTGGCCGAGGCCGCGGTGGCCCGCGGCGCCGATGTGCTCGGCATGGCTGGCGGAGACGGCTCGCTTGGGCTGGTCGCGGACGTGGCCGCCCGGCACGGTGTGCCCATGGTCGTGGTGCCCGCCGGCACCTTCAACCATCTGGCCATGGACCTCGGCCTCGACCGCGGCAACGTTCTCGGGGCACTCGACGCGTTCGGAGTGGCGGTGGAACACCGCATCGACCTCGGCCAAGTCAACGGCCGGGTGTTCGTCAACAACGTTTCGCTCGGGCTGTACGCGCAGATCGTCCGTTCCCCCGAGTACCGAAATGCCAAGGTGGACACCACCCTAAGCATGCTGCCGAGCATGCTGGGGCCCGGGAGTCGACCCTTCGACCTGCGCTTTACCGGTCCGGCGGGGGAGGAGTACACCCGCGCGCACGTCCTCCAGGTCTCGAACAACCCGTATGGCCGCACGCCCGCCACCCTCGCCAACCGGCCGCGACTCGACGGCGGCCACCTCGGGGTGATCGCCCTCAAGCTCCCGGACGATCCAGCAGAAGCACGGCGCCAGGTGGCCGCGGCCAGCGGCCACCCGGAGACGTTTCCCGGCTCCGTCGCTTGGGAGCCCACGACGTTTGAGGTGGCTTCGAGTGGGCCGATCGACGTCGGCATGGACGGGGAAGCGCTCCGCATGGCGGCCCCACTGCGGTTCACCATTCGGCCGGGCGCGCTGCGGATCCGCCTTCCCCGCGAGACCCGGATCTCACCGGCGGCCCGTCCGCTCCCGGCCCGCTCGACTCTCCGGGACTCGCTGCGCAGCGGGCTCGGCCGTTGGTCGGAGCTACGGCCGCGTACCACCCCGCATTACCCGCCCGGGTGAAAGGGCCTCCTTATAGCGAAACTGCCACCCGAGACGAGCGGGCTCCTCGCCGATCGGGCCTAACCGCCCGTTGCACCGTTACATTGGGTCCGCGAACGACGGGGTTTTGATCGCGGGGTCCGGTATGACTTTCTTGCCCTGTCATTGAAGACCCGTAGGGTGTTGTCCGGGACCGCTTCTTTTGTGTTGCCGGTGGGTCCGGTTGGGCGGTCAGCGTGTCGTTGGCGACGGCGTGGTCAGACTGATACGCGCGGGTTGGTTACCGCAGGACGAAGTGTTCGGCTGGAGCTTACCGCTGGTCTAGGAACGTCGGGCGTGGCCGTTTCCGGTTGCCCATAGCTGTATCGCGGGTTTACTCCACGCGCTGCAAGTAACCACTCCGCAGGACTTCCCGGCAGTCCGTGCCCGGCCGGGCACGGCGTTTAAGCACTCATGGGATGTGTGTCCCGGGCGTCTGCGGCCAGGGACCAGCACCAGCCGGCGAGTTCACGGGCGATGGCGACGTTCGCGATGACGGGTCGTTTGCGTCGTTCAAGGTAGCTGATCCAGCGGTTGTGCAGGCGCCGGTTCCCGTTATGGCCCCGGGCTCTTGCCTCAGACGTGGCTTCCTCCCATCGGGAGCGCAGCAGGCGGGACGGGTGGTCATAGGGTCTGCGGTGGTCCCAGGCGGCCTCGACGAGCAGCCTGCGGGCGTGGGTGTTGCCGGTTTTCGTGATCGAGCCCTGGGACCTGGATGCTCCGGAGGAGTGCTCGGTCGGCACGAGACCCAGGTACGCGCCGATCGTGGAGCCAAGTAGCCAAACCGGAGGATCCCTGCATGGAGCCCCTATATACGATCGTCGGCCCGGACCTCATGGTGGTCAATCGGATCGCGGGCTAGCGTGGTGGCATGGACTTGCAGCTGACTGGACGCGTTGTGCTAGTCGTCGGAGGGACCGGGGTGATCGGCGGCGCAGTGGTCGACCGTCTTCGTGCGGAGGGTGCCGTTGCGGTGGTTGCGTCCCGCAGTGGGAGCGGGGGTTTCGTCCTGGACGCCCGCGACGATGCGTCCGTCTCCGCGGGGATCGCCACGCTGCTCGAAGAGCATGGTCGCCTGGACGGCGTCGTCGTCGCGGCGGCGCCACGCGCGCAGACCCTCGACCCCGCACGCAATTCTGACCCGAGGCAAGTGCTTGAAGCCGTGGACGCCAAGGTGCTCGGTTTTCTCAGAGTCGCGAACGCCGCGCTGGCGGTCATGACCGAGTCGGGCTATGGACGCATCATCGGGGTTTCCGGTCAGAATGCTTTCCTCACTGGAAATGTGACGGGGGCGGTGCGCAATGCGGCGCTCATTATCACAGCGAAAAACCTTGCCGACTCCGTCGCCGGTACGGGTGTCACGGTCAACACGGTAAGTCCCGGCGTCGTCCGCGAGGACGCGGCTGCCGAGGTGGAGATCGGTCAGGCGGGACAGGCCCGGCCATCCGACGTTGCTGCCTTGATCACATTCCTCGTGTCTCCGATCGCTGGAGCCATCTCTGGGGAGTCGATCGCCGTTGGCCACCGTGTACGGGGCGTCACTTCGATGTGACTGTCCGAACTCGCGGGCGAAGACATGGCCGCGACCGAATGACTGGATGTCACTAAGGCGTTCGTTCCCGCTTGTGGCCACCGCCTCCCGCGGCCGGTGCGGGACACGTGAAGGGATCCCGGGCAGAAGGTACCGTCGTCGATGAAGTCTCGGGCGAGCTGCTGCATGAGAGGGTCGGGATCTTCCATCAGTTCGGAGAGCCGGCGGCGGACCTGCCCGAGGGCTGGCAGCGTGATTTCTGTCCGGATCGAGTGCCTGATCGCTGATCGGCTTGGTGTTCAATGTCACCGCCGCCGAGTAGTCGCTGATGTATTCCAAAAAGCACTAGCGGCCGACGAAGCGGACGCGCGTCATCACCGAACCGTCGGCGTGGCATCGGTCCCGGGCTGGACTCTGACCGGACGGCCCGGCCGGCTGTCTAAGATGGGCACCTAACAATAAGGAGTCGCGATGGCCGGCGGAAGCCGCGAACCCGGCAGGACCGTGACCTCGAAGGTCCTCTCGATCCTGGAAGCCTTCGAAAAGTCCCGCGGGGCCCTCAGCCTGACCGACATCGCCGAAAAGTCCGGCCTGCCGTTGAGCACCGCCCACCGGCTGGTCAATGAGCTCACCGACTGGGGCTTCCTCTCCCGCGAACCCAACGGCCGCTACCAACTGGGCATCCGCCTCTGGGAGCTCGCCCAGAACACGGGCCGCCAGCTGCGCGACGCGGCCCGGCCGTACATCCAGGACCTGTTCTCCCTCACCGGCGAAACCGCGCACCTGGCCGTCCGGTCCGGCCACGAGGTGCTGTACATCGACCGCGTCTACGGCTCCAAGCGCCTGCCCCGTGCCTCCCGCGTCGGCGGGCGCCTGCCCATGCACGCGACCGCGGTCGGGAAAGTCATCCTGGCCTTCGAGGAGGACTGGGTCCGCGACGCCTACCTGAACCGGCAGCTCGAGCGGCACACCGCGCACACCCACGTTGACCCCAAAAGACTGGCCGCCGAACTCACCCAGATCCGGGAACAGGGCTACGCCACCACCCTCGAAGAAGTCCGGCTGGGCTCCTGCTCGATCGCAGTCCCCGTCTTCCACACCGGACGGATCGGCGCCGCGATCGGCCTGGTGCTGCCCACCAGCCAGGCAGCCACGATGACCCGGCACCTGCCGGTCCTGAGGGGCATCGCTGCGCAGATTGAACGCGCCACCGCGCGGATCCCCCTGGAATCCTTGCTGGGCAGCCACGCGGCGGGAACGGAGTAGGCCTAAACCCCGCAGCTGCAGGCCTGAACTGAACTGGCTTCCGCTCAGTGGAAGTCATTCCTGCCATCCCAAGGTGATGGGGGGCACACTGGTGAAGAGAAACCCGCGGCAAGCACTGGCGCTGCCGGCGGGACCGAATACCAAGGAGCTCAGATGTCATCGTCGACTGAAACGGCCGGCCGCTGCCCCTTCGGGCACGGCGCCGAAGCACCCGCCGGTCACCACGGCTACCAGCCGTTCCAGATGAAGGACCCCTTCCCGGCCTACGCCGAACTCCGAGCCGAGCAGCCCGTGATGTTCGACGAACGGATCGGCCTCTACGTCGTCTCCCGCTATGACGACATCAAGGCCGTCTTCGAGGACTGGGAGACCTTCTCCAGCGAAAACGCCCAGGCGCCGGTCCGCGAACGCGGCGCCGCCGCCAAGAAGATCATGGACGACGGCGGCTTCACCGCATACTCGGGCCTTTCCGCCCGCCGACCGCCGGAACACACCCGCATCCGCGCCGTGGTCCAGAAGGCGTTCACGCCCCGCCGCTACAAGGCCCTGGAACCCTTCATCCGGCAGAACGTCGTCGACCTGCTCGAAAGGATGCTCGCCCGGCCGGACCGCCGCGGGGACATGGTCAAGGACCTCGCCTACGACGTCCCCACCATCACCATCCTCACCCTGATCGGCGCCGACGTCTCCCAGGTGGACACCTTCAAGCGCTGGAGCGACTCCCGCGCCGCCATGACCTGGGGCGACCTCAGCGACGAGGAGCAGGTCCCGCACGCCCACAACCTCGTGGAGTACTGGCAGGAATGCCTGCGCCTGGTCAGGGTTGCCCACGACGAAGGCGGCGACAACCTCACCGCAGACCTGGTCAAAGCTCAGCATGAAGGCGCCGAAATTTCCGACCACGAGATCGCCTCGGTCCTCTACAGCCTGCTCTTCGCCGGCCACGAGACCACCACTACCCTGATCTCCAATGCGCTCCGCGAACTGCTGTCCCGCCCCGAGCAGTGGAAAGTGCTCGTAGAGGAGCCCAAAAAGATCCCCGCAGCCATCGACGAGGTCCTGCGCTATGCCGGCTCGATCGTCGGCTGGCGCCGCAAGGCCCTCAAGGACACCGAAGTCGGTGGCGTCGCCATCGAGGAAGGCGCTCAGCTGCTGCTCCTCATGGGCTCAGCCAACCGGGACGAGAACAAGTTCAGCGCTGGCGAGGACTTCGACATCACCCGCCCCAACGCCCGCGAGCACCTCTCCTTCGGGTTCGGAATCCACTACTGCCTGGGCAACATGCTCGCCAAGCTCCAGGCCAAAATCGCGCTCGAGGAAGTGGCCAGGCTCGCCCCGCAGCTGCAGCTCGAGGATCCGGACGGCATAGCCTTCCGCGAGAACCTCTCCTTCCGCGTCCCCGAGACCGTCCCCGTCAGCTGGAAGGCCTGAGAAATGCAAAGCAACGAATACATCCAGTTCTTCGACGGCGGCATCGAACCGAAGCTCGAAAACCTCGGCGGTAAGGGCGCCTCGCTGGTCACGATGACCTCCGCCGGTATGCCCGTCCCGCCAGGCTTCGTGGTCACCACCGCCCAGTTCGACGCGTTCATGAAGGAAGCCGGCATCACCCGGGATATCCACCAGCTCCTCGCCGGCCTGGACCCCGAGGACATGGGCCAGGTGGACAAGATCGCCGCCGGCATTCGCGAGGACATCCGCTCCCGCCCGGTGCCCCAGGCCATGCGCGAACTCACCATCACCGCCTACGAGTCCCTGATGTCCCGCTTTGAGGCGCCAGTCCCGGTGGCCGTCCGCTCCAGCGCCACCGCCGAGGACCTTCCGGACGCGTCCTTCGCCGGCCAGCAGGACACCTACCTATGGCTAGACGGCGTCCAGGCCGTCACCGAGCACATCCGCCAGTGCTGGGCCTCGCTCTTCACCTCCCGCGCCATCATCTACCGGCTCAAGAACAACATCCCCAACGACGGCCTCTCCATGGCCGTTGTGGTGCAGAAGATGGTCAACGCACGCGTCTCCGGCGTTGCGATCACCATGGACCCCACCAACGGCGACCGCTCCAAGATCACCATTGACTCCTCATACGGGGTGGGCGAGATGGTGGTCTCGGGCCAGGTCACGCCGGACAACATCATGCTGGACAAGGTCACCCTGGCCGTCATCTCCGAACACCTCGGCGACAAGCACGCCGAGCTCGTCCCCGACTTGGTCGCCGGCCGTCTGGTGGAACGCGAGGTCGACGCCGAACGCCGCGGCCGCCGCAGCCTCACCGACGCCGAACTCACGGCCGTCGCGCAGATGGCCAAGCGCGCGGAAAAGCACTACAAGTGCCCCCAGGACATCGAATGGGCCCTCGACGCGGACCTGCCCGACGGCGGCAACCTGCTCCTGCTGCAGTCACGCCCGGAAACCGTGCACTCCTCCAAGCCGGCGGCGGTTGCCGCAACGGCTCAGCCGGGCGCCACCGCCGGCGGCTACTTCAGCGGACTCAGCCACCCGCCATCGACCACGTCCCCGACGTCGGCAGGCACCACGCCGTCGTCCTCAACCGGCGGCCTCAACCTCGGCAGCATCACCGCCTCGCTGCTCAAGCCCTCTTTCTGACAAGTTTTTTACCCGCTAGTCCGCGCGATCACCCAGGCTCAACGCCGAGCCCGTATTGAAAGGACCGCCATGTCCCTGAAGTCCTTCCCCAAGCCCTCCGAGCTTCCGGTCCCCGCCGGGGCCGAGGGCTGGGAAAAGATCTACCCCTACTATCTGGTGTTCCAGGACAAGCTCAAGGAACAGGAGGACGCCAAGTTCTGGTTCTGCGACAGCCAGCATTGGCCCACCGTGTTCAAGCCCTTCGAGACGATCGGCGGCGAGTTCGCGGTCAAGTGCCTGGGCCAGTACAACGCCCGGCACCTGATGATCCCGAACGCGAACGGCATCGAGTTCCGCGTCCACCTGGGCTACCTCTACATGTCGCCGATCCCGGTGCCGGAGGACCAGATCGCTGCCCGCGTGCCCCTGTTCGAGCAGCGCGTGGGCCACTACTTCCAGAACTGGGACCAGCTCCTCAGGCAGTGGCACGTCAAGGTCCAGGGCACTATCGAGGAGATGGAGACCATTTCCTTCCCCAGGCTTCCGGACGTGGTCCCTATGGAGGACATTCTCTCCGGCAAAGGCAAGGATGGCTCCGAGAAGCTGCTGGAGAGCTACGACCGGCTCATCCAGCTGGCCTACCAGAACTGGCAGTACCACTTCGAGTTCCTCAACCTCGGCTACATCGCCTACCTGGACTTCTTCAACTTCTGCAAGCAGGCCTTCCCCAACATCCCGGACCAGTCCATCGCCACTATGGTGCAGGGCGTGGACATGGAGCTCTTCCGCCCGGATGACGAGCTCAAGCAGCTCGCCAAGCTCGCCGTTGAGCTGCAACTGCAGCCTCTATTCGGCAACACCGACGACGTCGGGGCCACCCTGGCGGCCATCGCGGCCGCTCCGGGCGGGGACCGGTGGATCGCCCAGTACGAGGGCGCCAAGGACCCGTGGTTCAACTTCACTGTGGGCAACGGATTCTACGGCCACGACAAGTACTGGAATGAGCACCAGGAAATCCCGCTGGGCTACATCGCGGACTACATCCGCCGTGTGGACGAGGGCCAGGAAATCATGCGCCCGGTGGAGGCGCTCATCGTTGAACGCGACCGTGTCATCGAGGAGTACCGCGAGCTGCTCGAAGGCGAAACCCAGGCCCTCTTCGACGCCAAGCGCGGGCTCGCCGCGACGGCCTACCCCTATGTCGAGAACCACAACTTCTACATCGAGCACTGGACCATGGGCGTCTTCTGGCGCAAGATCCGTGAGCTGTCCCGCATGATGCAGGCCGAGGGCTTCTGGACCGAACCGGACGACCTCCTCTACCTGGGCCGCAACGAGGTCCGTGACGCGCTTTTCGACCTTGTCACGGGCTGGGGCGTGGGTGCCAAGCCGATCGGTCCGGACTACTGGCCGGCCGAGATCGAGCGCCGCCGCGGAATCGTGGACGCGCTCAAGACCGCCCGGCCCGCCCCGGCGCTGAACACCCCGCCGGAATCCATCACCGAACCCTTCACCCGGATGCTCTGGGGCATCACCACCGAGCAGGTCCAGCAGTGGCTGGGCGCCGGCGAGGAAGTGGAGGGCGGGGGCCTGCGCGGCATGGCGGCCTCGCCCGGCGTCGTCGAAGGCCTGGCCCGCGTCATCACCGACGCGGACCAGCTCTCCGAGGTGCAGCAGGGCGAAATCCTCGTCGCCACCGTCACCGCCCCGTCCTGGGGCCCGATCTTCGGGAAGATCAAGGCCACGGTGACGGACATCGGCGGCATGATGAGCCACGCCGCGATCGTGTGCCGCGAATACGGGCTTCCGGCCGTGACTGGGACCGGATCGGCATCCACCACCATAAAAACCGGCCAGCGGCTGCGGGTGGACGGGACCAAGGGCACGGTCCAGATCCTCGACGCCGAGGACGAACTGCTGGTGACCGGACCCGGCGCTCACAGTCACAGCCATGTCTGAAGCAAGAATGTCTGAAGCAGGAAAGACCGTCCTCATCACCGGTGCCGCCGGCGGGCTGGGCCGGGCGTTTGCGCTCGGCTTTGCCGGCCGCGGCTACCGCGTGGCGGTGGCCGACATCAACCTCGAGGGTGCTGAGCAGACCGCCAAACTGGTCCGCGAAAGCGGCGCCGAAGCTGCAGCGTTCTCAGCGGACGTCACCAGCGTGGACTCCACGGAGGACCTCGCGAAAAGTTGCGCGGACTTCGGAAACGGGAGCATCGACGTCGTCCTGAACAACGCCGCGGTGTACGCGGCGGTGACCCGCACCCCGTTTGAGGAGATCGATCCGGCCGAATGGGACCTGGTAATGAACGTGAACCTCAAAGGCCCCTGGCTGGTGACCCGCGCCGCGAGCCCATACCTGCCCGAGGGCGGGCGCGTCATCAACCTCTCCAGCGCCACCATCTTCAGCGGCTCCGAGCAATGGCTGCACTACGTCGCCTCCAAGGGCGGCGTGGTGGCCCTGACCCGGGTGATGGCCAAGGAGCTGGGGCGGCGGGGGATCACGGTCAACGCGATCGCCCCCGGCTTCACCCTCACCGAGGCCAGCTACGGCCTGATGGAAAATGCCGAGAACTACGGCGTGGACCGCGGTGCCATCAAGCGGGCCAGCCAGCCGGAGGACATCGTGGGAGCCGCGCTCTTCCTCGCCGGACCGGACAGTTCGTATTACACCGGCCAGACCATGGTGGTGGACGGCGGCCGGCAGTTCATCTGACCAGCCTGCTGAGCTGACCAGCCATTCCACCAACAACCAACTTCAACCCCAAGGAGGACCAATGCCAACGGTTCACTTCACCGACGCCGAAGGCGCCGTTCGCGACGTCGAGGGCAACGTGGGCGACTCGGTCATGGAAACCGCGGTGCGCAACGGCGTTCCCGGAATCGTAGCCGAGTGCGGCGGTTCGCTGTCCTGTGCCACCTGCCACGTTTTCGTCCGGGAAGACTGCGTCTCGCAGCTCCCGCCCATGGAGGACATGGAGGACGAGATGCTGTACGGCACCGCAGTGGACCGCGAGGACAACTCCCGGCTGTCCTGCCAGCTGCGCCTCACGGACGAGCTCGAACTGTTCGTCACCACCCCGGAATCCCAGGTGTAACCGTGGGCACGCACGCAATGGAGCAGGCGGCCGGCGCCACCACCGTCCCCACCCAGACCGGGCTCCTGATTATTGGCGCCAGCCAGTCAGGCGTACAGCTTGCCGTATCGCTCCGGGCCCTGGGCTTCGACGAACACATCACCCTGCTCGGGGATGAAGACCACCGCCCGTACCAGCGGCCCGCGCTGTCCAAGGAGTTCCTGCAGGGCACCGTGGAAAGCGAATCCCTGATTTTTCGCTCCAACGAATATTGGGCCGAGCACAACGTGGACCTGGTCAAGGGCGAGTACATCGCCCGGATCGACAAGGAAGCGGACGGTTCCGGGGTGGCGCACGCGTCCTCCGGCCGGGAGTTCCCCTTCAAACGGCTTGCCCTCACCGTGGGCGCCCGCGCCCGCAAACTGGACACCGAGGGCGCGGACCTGGACGGCGTGCTGTACCTGCGCAATGCCGACGACGCGCTGGCTCTCAAAGCCCGGGTAGGCGACGCCACGGACGTGGTGGTGATCGGCGGCGGGTTCATTGGCCTGGAGGCCGCGTCCAGCCTGCAGAAGATGGGCAAAAACGTCACCGTGCTCGAATATGGGCCGCGGCTGGTGGGCCGGGCGGTGGGGGAGGAGACCGCCGAGTACTTCCTGGCGGCACACCGCTCCCGTGGGTTGGACATCCGGCTCAACACGAGTGCGGCGCGCTTTACCCCCGCCGACGGCGGCACTGCAGTCGCCGCCGTCGAGCTTAAGGACGGCACGGTCCTGCCTGCCCAGATTGTGCTGATCGGCATCGGCGTCATCCCCAACACGCAGCTGGCCGAACAGCTCGGACTGGACGTGGACAACGGTGTGGTAGTGGACCGTTTCGCGCTCGCTTCGGACGGCACCACCGTTGCAGTTGGGGACGTGGCCAACTTGCCCAACCCGGTACCGGGCTCGGAGCCGGGTGAGCGGATCCGGCTGGAAAGCGTCAACAACGCCATCGAGCATGCCAAGGTGGCCGCCTACTCGCTCACGGGCCGGCGGGAGGAATACGCCGGCATCCCGTGGTTCTGGTCCAACCAGGCCGACCTCAAGCTTCAGATCGCGGGTCTCTGCAACGGCTTCGACCATACAGTCCTCCGGCGCGACGAGGCACGCGGAAAGTTCAGCGTCCTCTACTACCGCCAGGGCCAGGTAATCGCCGCCGACTGCGTCAACGCACCGCTGGACTTTATGGCAGTGAAGAACGCCCTGGCAAAGGGGCAGAACATCCCCGCCGACGCCGCGGCGGACCCCGCCACGCAACTCAAGACCATCACCACGGACAGCTAACTGCACTCAGACAATACGTCGGCCCACCCGAAGGAGCAATATGCGCACCCCCAAGACTCCGGTCGCTTCAGCCGGCCTCGCCGCTGAACCGGCGGACGTGCCGGCCGAGGCCTTCGCCGCGGAGTACAGCGTCCGGCCCGTACCCGCGGCCGGTCCGGTGGACACCACCGCCATCTGCAACACCCCCGCGGCCCTTGAGGAACTCGACGCGCTGTGGAAGGCCGTCGTCCAGGAAACCCGGACGCGCGGAAACGACATCCATCTGCCGATTTCCTTGGCCTACGCCGAAAGGCTGTGCCGGGCCTATCCCGGCGCCGACGCTGAACTGGTGCGCGTGGCCACCCTGCTGCACGACACCGGCTGGGCCCACGTTGATGAATCCCGCATCATCTCCGAGGGCTTCACCGGTGACTGGCGGAAGGCTGCCATCCGCTACGAACACGAGCAGCAGGGCTGCGAGGTGGCCCGCCGGGTGCTCCCGGGGCTGGGCTATTCGCCGGCCTTTGTGGAACGCGTCTGCGAAATCATCGACGGCCACGACACACGGCCAGTGGCCAGGTCCTTGGAGGACGCTTTGATGCGCGACGCCGACAGGCTGTGGCGTTTCGACCGTGCCGGGATCTCGCTGGCCTCCTCGTGGTTCGCCATGGACCCGGCAACGTACACCGACCGGCTGGCCACCGAGATCGTGCCCGAACTCATCACGCAGGCGGCGGTGGACATGGCGACGGCGGACCTCAACCGATCCAACGCCCTCCTCAAGACGGCGGTGATCCGATGACCTCCGCCACGCATAATGCTCCCGCCCTGGTCGCCCGGACGGAGCTGTCCCTGCCGCATACGTATGTGGATACGATCTTTGTCGGCGGAGCGTGGCAGCCTTCGCGGAGCACGGGCCGCAACCCTGTGACTGACCCCGCCACGGGCGAAGTGTGGGGCTCGGTGCCGGACGGAACACCGGAAGACGTGGACGCCGCCGTCGGCTCCGCCCAGCGAGCGTTTCAGGGGGAGTGGCCCCGGCTTACGCCGTCTGAACGCGCCGCTTACCTGCTAAGGATTGCCGACGAAGTGGAAAAGCGGGCTGAAGAACTGTCGCTGACCAACTCGCGGGAAAACGGCTCCCCGGTCTCCGAGTCCGCCGGCGCGGCCGCCAACGCGGCAAGCATCTTCCGCTACTTTGCCACCCTCGCCGAGTACCTCGAGCGCGAAGACGTCCGCCCCTTCCCACGCGGCGGCGGCGAGTCCGTAGTCCGGCGCGACCCGCTGGGAGTCTGCGCGCTGATCGCACCGTGGAACTTCCCCATCAACCTGGTGGTCATCAAACTGGCGCCGGCACTGCTGGCGGGCTGCACCGTGGTGATCAAGCCGGCGTCGCCCACTCCGCTGTCCATCCGGGTGATTATCGACGCCGTCGCCGCGGCCGGGGTCCCGGCGGGCGTGGTCAACTTGGTCACCGGTTCCGGCCGGCTAGGGGATGTGCTGGTCAAGCACCCGGGCGTGGACAAGGTGGCGTTCACCGGTTCGACGCCGGTGGGCCGGAAAATTGCCGCGGCCTGCGGTGAACTGCTGCGCCCGGTCACGCTGGAGCTGGGCGGGAAATCCAGCGCCGTTGTGCTGCCCGACGCGGACCTGGACGCCATGTCCAAGGTCCTGATCCGGTCCTCCATGCGCAACACCGGCCAGACCTGCTACATCTCCACCCGGATCCTGGCGCCCGCGAGCCGCTATGACGAGGTGGTGGACATGGTCACGGCCACGATTGCCGCCGGGACGCAGGGTGATCCGCTCGATCCGGACACCGTGTTCGGCCCCTGCGCAACGGAGTCCCAGTACCGGACCGTGCTGGAGTACGTGGAGTCAGGCCTGGCCGAAGGCGCACGGGCCACCACCGGCGGGCGTGCGGCGACGTTGGGCGGTGGCCTTGAAGGCGGCTACTTCGTCGAGCCCACAGTCTTCGCCGACGTCACACCGGAGATGCGGATTTCCCGCGAGGAGATCTTCGGACCGGTCCTGTGCATCCTAAAATACGACGACGCCGATGGCAGTGTTGACGCGGCCGTCGCGCTGGCGAACAACACCGAGTTCGGCCTGGGCGGGCTGGTGTTCGGGAAGGACGCGGACGCTGCTCTGAACGTGGCGGACCGGATGGACACCGGCTCCGTGGGCATCAATTTCTTCGCATCCAACCATGCCGCACCCTTTGGCGGCCGGCACGACTCGGGCCTTGGCACCGAGTACGGGATCGAAGGACTCAACGCGTACCTGAGCTACAAGTCCATTCACCGCCGTGCCTAACTATCGGGGTGTGGGCCTTACGCGGAGTCAGGCTGGTTGCGAGCACGACCCCGAGGCTGACCCGTCCATGTAGCTGCGCGTTCAGAGCCGGACGGCGGCGGGAGGTCCCGCGGCGGTCCGCCAAGCAATAGCTTTTTGAGACATCTCGCTCTATGCCAAGGGCCTGACAAGCAGAACAGGCTTGTAACCAAAGCGTTCGACGGCGGGTGCGCACCCGCCGTCGAACGCTGCTGTTGTCAGTCCCGAACACCCTGCCGCCTGCACTGCCGCCGGACTAGGATGGCCCCAAAACGAAGGGCGTCCTGACACGGGTGGAGAACGAGCGGATGGATCAGCAAGCGACGGCAGGCCCCGAAACCGGGTACGCCCCCGTTAACGGAATGCAGATGTACTACGAGCTGCATGGTGCCGGCGGCACACCGCTGCTGTTATTACATGGCGGGCTGTTCGATATCGAGCAGCAATTTGGCGCGTTGCTCCCGGGCTTGTCGGCGGGCCGCCGGGTCATCGCGATGGACTTCCAAGGTCACGGTCGAACCAACGACATCGACCGTCCGCTGAACACCCGAGACCTCGCCTCCGACGTCGTTGGGCTCCTTGAACATCTGAACGTCCGGGAGGTGGATATCTTCGGATTCAGCGTCGGCGGCGCGGTCGCACTGCATCTGGCAGTCAACCGCCCGGACCTGATCCGCAAACTCATCGTTTCGTCCGTGTCATTCCGGCCCGACGGCGATCGGGGCGAAAACTCCGAAGCGGTCGCCGCCATGACCGTGGACATGATCGCCGGCACCCCCATGGAAGAGCGCTATCTGACGGTGTCGCCGCATCCCGACCGCGAGCATCTACAAGGACTCCTGGACAAGCTCGGGCGTTACGACGCGGGCGCGACGGGGTGGAGTGATGACGAGGTCCGGGGCATCGCGGCCCCCACCTTGATCACCGTCGGCGATTGCGACATGGTCAAGCTCGAGCACGCGGTGCGGTTCCTGCAGCTGCGCGGGGGAGACGTGAACGGCGACTTTGAGGGCGTACCGGCGTCGCAGCTCGCGGTTTTTCCGGGCACGACACATTTCTTCGGGCTCGCGAAGACACCTCTGGTGCAGGAAGTTGTGACCACCTTTCTGGACTCGCCTCTCTTCCGCTGAAGGCCGCGCACCGCACTACTTGCAGCCGACCTGGCAGCAGGTTCTGTCCGCCTGTTTTAGCGGTTCACTGTCCGCGGACGCCCGCGTTCTCTGGCATGGGTGCGTCGGGCGTCTCCGGAGCGCGGACTGCGGTGGTGATCAGGGTGGACATGACTTCGACGGCGTCATCGTCGGAGAGCCCGTTGTCATGGCAAAGTGATCGCCAAGTCCAGAAGGAAACCGCGTGGCTGAGCGTGGCGTTAAACCTGGAATTCCTGTTCGGCTCGGGGAACGGCTCGAGAAGAATGTTCCGGAAGTGGGCGTTCGTGGATTCGAGGGCCGCGCGGCGTGTTTGGGGGAGCGCGTGCCAGTCCGCATAGATTCGGGTGAGCATGGCCTCGCCGCGGCGGTAGAACCGGTACAGATCGGTCAGGCCAACGGTCAGGCGTACGAGTGGGTCGGCGTGCCGGGACCATTCCTCGGGGTCCGGCAGTTGCTGTTGCGAGAGCCAGTGCGAGGAGCAGGCGGAGAACAGTGCCTCGTCGTCAGGAAAGTGGCGGTAGACCGTCAGCCTGGTGACACCGGCCTTTTCGGCGATGCCCGCGATCGTGGTGCGGGCCGGCCCGACGGAACCGTGCAGGGTCACGGCCGCGTCGATGATGCGCTGGTGAGTGCCGCTTATCTTTTCTGTCCTCTTGCTCATTTCGTAGCGGCGGCTCTTGGATGAACCGTGGTGTTCACTCAATGTATTGACTCGGCTCCTTCCCGGGCGGACAATTTCGGTAAACACCATTGTATATTGAAATTGGAGGGGTGGTCTGTTATGGACCTTGAAAGGGCTCCGCGGTTGACAGTTGTGCTGCCGGGCAACGGGCGGGAGGGTCGTCTCGGAACAATCGGCGTTGTCTTCAAGCTCTTCGGCGAAGACACCAATGAACAGCTCTCGATTGTGGAGCACCCGTTCCCTGTCGGGGCTCTGGTCCCCCCGCACACCCATACGAGGGAGGACGAGTACTCGATCGTCCTTGAAGGCGAGATAGGGTTCCGGTCCGGCGATCGTGAGGCGGTGCTCGGAGCGGGAGGCTACATCACGAAACCGCGGGGGGAGCTCCACACGATGTGGAATGCCGGCAAAGTCCCCGCCCGTTTGATCGAGATCATCAGCCCGGCCGGGTTTGAGCATTTCTTCTGGGGACTGGCCGATCACTTTGAAGCGGGTCCGCCGGATCCCGAGGTTATTGCCAAAATGGCCGCCGAATACGGGCTTCAGTTCGGTGAGCCGCCCTGGCTGCCGGACATCATCGCCCGGTACGGGCTGACACCTCCGATGGGCTGACACGAGCCCAGGTGCAGAGGCGGGGGCCTGCTGTTTCACGGCGTCCGGGGATACCGTTTCCTACCCCTCCCGTTTCTCCCGTTGGAACGCCCTCACTGCTTCGCTCACTGTCGGGTAGAAATGGTCGGGAGAGAAGCGGGCGCCCATGCCGTACTGCAACAATCTGTCTTTGACCGGGTCTTTGAGCTCGGCGAATACCAGGTCTACGCCGTGCCGGTCCAGCCATTCGTCAAGCTGCACCAACTCGTCCAGTGCAGTCGTGTCGATTCCTGTCACTGGTTCTGCCGCGAGCACCACGCGTTCAGTGCCGTCCTCCGCCTGGTCCAGTTCGTTGCGTACGAAGGACCCCAGCAAGGCTCCGTTGCCGAAGAACAGGGGTGCGTCGAAGCGCAGGATCAACAGGCCGGGGATGCGTTCCCCTTCCGGATGACGGCTCACGTCGTGGTACCCGGGTATACCGGGCACGTCCACGAGTTCAGCGCGGTAGGGGTCCCAGGCCCGCCGTAGGAAGTCCAGAATTGCCAAGCCGATGGCAATGGCGATGCCCGGGAGGACGCCCAGTATGGTGACCCCCAGGAATGCCGCGAACATCACCAACGATTCACTGCGGCTCATGCCGATGAGCCGTCGCACACCGGCCGGGTCGGCCATTGCGGCGGCTGCGGCGATGACGATGGCGGCAAGGGTTGTGGCGGGCAGGAACTCGGTGACGCCGGGCGCCACGAGCATGAAGCCGAGCACCAGTACTGCGCCCGCAGCCCCCGTGAGCTGGGATTTCGCCCCGGACTCGACTGCTACCGGCGTGCGGGACGTGCTGGCCGACACCGGGAAGCCGCCCAGCAGCCCGGTGGCAGCGTTCGCCGCACCCAAGGCTGCCATTTCATGGTTGCCGGATACCCTGCCGTCCTCTGCGGCCGCCAGGGATTGGGACAGGGTTCCGGTATCAACGAAGACGATGAGGGCGATCGCGGCGGCGGCGGGCAACAGTGTCAGGACGTCAGCCCAGCCAATTCCGCCCAGGGCCGGTGCAGGGAGCCCCTGCGGGAGGGCACCTGTGACCTTCAAACGCTCTTGGAGTCCCAGCAGGGCCACGGCGATGCAGGACACCACTACCGCAATGAGCACGCCCGGAACCTTCCATTTCAGCCGGCGGGGAACCCAGATGAGCGCCAGCGAGACCAGGCCGAGCAGTAGTGCCGTCAAATTGGTCTCGCCGGCAAGCACCTTCGGCGCGGCGGCGATGAGTTTTTCCCAAGGTGTACTGCCTTCCACGGAGATCCCCAGGAGGGTGGGAAGCTGGGACACAGCCACCAGCAAGGCGATGCCGTTGAGATAGCCGAGCCGGATGGGCTTCGACAACAGTCCAGTGACGATTCCCAATCTCAGCACTGAGCCGAGCAGCAAGATGCCGCCAATCAGTATGGCCAGGAGACCGGCCAGGGCCACGGATTTCTGCTCGTTATCCGCGGCCAAGGGAACCAAGGCTGCAACGATCATCGGGGCGAGCGCGGAATCCGGCCCCAGCACCAGCACACGCGATGGCCCGACTGCTGCGTAGACAAGCAGGGGCACTACCGTCGCGTACAGGCCGGTCACCGGTGGAAGGCCGGCGGCCTGGGCGTACGCCATGCCCGCGGGGACCAAGATCGCGAAGAGCGCGGCGCCGGCCACCAGGTCGTGGCGCAGCCACTCGATCCTGTAGCCGCGCAGGGCTGGCGGGACCGCCCAGAATGGAATCTTTCCGGATCGGCGCATCTTCCGATCATGTCCCAACATGGCCCTGCTCGCCATCCATAATCGGGCGAACTCAGCCTTGCGCGGGACCAGTATCCGATGATCGGATCGTTGCGCCCCAGCCACCGCCGGTCTGCGTCGGCTCGGCCAGGGCTCCCCTCAATCCCGACGTCCTCGAGACAAAACTAATGATCCTGCCTCAGGAAGGGAACAACAGGCGCGCGAAGACGCTGATCGCGTACCAGCCCACGACCCCAAGGGCACCCAAAGTCACAATGGAAACTACCCAAAACCGGACGGAGCGTTTCGAGTTCGCGTTTTCATACATAACAACCACCCACGTTCAATCGGGATACGTCGGAATGCATCCTGCCAGAAGCGCCTTGCAAAAAGCTTGAATCGACACGGGGCCCAAGGTCACCCCCGTCGGTATGGGTCTGGCTAGCTGTTGGTTTGTGCTGTTTCTGGGATGGTTGTGGCCGCCCAGCTGGTGAGCAGCCTGAGGTGCTCCTCGTGGATGGTTCCGGGTTCGGCGGTGTAGACGCTGAGTTCGTGGACCGCGCGGGGGAGGGTGGGCAGGGCGAGGGACTGGTAGGTCAGTTCCAGGTATCCGGCAACGGGGTGCTGGAGCCGTTTGATGCCGTCGTGCCGGAATCGGATATCGTGCGATGCCCATAGGGTGCGGAATTCCGGGCTGAGCGTGGACAGTTCGCCGACGAGTTCGCGGAGGGCCTTGTCGTTGGGCTCGCGGCCGGCTTCGGTGCGGAGGAGGGCGGCGGTGGCTGCGGCGCCGGCGTCCCAGTCGATAAAGAAGTCCCGCGAGGTCGGATCGAGGAAGTGGAAGCGCGCGAAGTTCGCGTGGCCGTTCGCGGTGGTGGTGTCGCTGGCGAACATTGGAGCGTGAAGCGCCAGGCCCAGCGGGTTGGCGGCGACGACGTCGAGCCGGCCGTTGCGGACGAACGCGGCGGACATGGTGATGGAGTCAAGCAGCCACCGGACCTGGGCAGCCACCTCCGGCTCTTTGCTGCGGACGGGAGTCCGCTTTGCGGGCCGGGCCGCCCGGGCCAGTTCGAAGAGGTAGGCGCGTT
This sequence comes from Arthrobacter sp. LAR12-1-1.1, assembly GCF_040676555.1. Taxonomy (NCBI): domain Bacteria; kingdom Bacillati; phylum Actinomycetota; class Actinomycetes; order Micrococcales; family Micrococcaceae; genus Arthrobacter; species Arthrobacter sp. LAR12-1-1.1. The sequence goes on from NZ_JBEGIG010000001.1 coordinate 154,317, forward strand.
CTTCATCGTCCAGGTGCAGTGCCCGGGCGACGGCTTCGAGGACATCTTCGGAGACGCCGCTGATGTGGCCTTTCTCGAGCCGCGCGTACCATTCGGTGCTCACCCCGGCGAGCACGGCGACCTCTTCGCGTCGCAGCCCCGGGACCCGCCGTCGGGTCCCGGCGGGGAGGCCGACCTGGTCCGGGTTGAGCTTGGCGCGGCGGCTGGCCAGGAAGTCCCGGATGTCGGTGCGGTTGTCAGGCAGATGGTCCATACGTCCACGGTAACCCCGGTTCACTTCGGTTAGGGGGAGACAGCTTCTTCCCCCCATAAACCCCGCCCCCACTCGCCAGATGCCTTGGATTGCCAATCCATGAGTCGCAGTCGGGACGGGTCGCCGCGCTTCGTGAGCATGCCCGCACCCGCCGATGTTCCGGCAAAGGGGGGACCGTTTATACCCCGATAAACGCAGCCTTCTCCGCCCGGTGAGCAAACGGTTGAAATGGATACAAGACATTTTCCACTGCCTAAATGAGGAATGCGTATGAGCGTGCAGACAAAAATCAAGGACGGCATTACTGCCGGCAATACGAAAACCGGTGAGATCGGACGGCGGCCGAAGCTTCCGGTGGTGGTCTACGTGCTGGCACTGGGTACGTTCCTGATGCTCACGAGCGAGTTCGTGGTGGCCGGCATTCTTCCGATGATCGCGGGAGACCTGAAGGTGAGCGTCGCCCAGGCCGGATCGCTGATCACCGTCTTCGCGATCGGCATGGTCATAGGCGCGCCGCTGATGGCAATGCTGACGATGCGCATGTCCAGGCAGCTGACGTTGGTCCTGGCGCTCATCGTGTTCGTTATCGGCCACATCGTTGTGGCGCTTGGCCCGGACTTCACGCTGCTGCTGGTGGCACGGTTCGTCAGCGCCCTTGCCACCGGCGCGTTCTGGGCAGTTTCCGCTGTGGTGGCCACCCGCGCCGCGGGCCCGTCCTCAGGTGCCCGAGCGGTAGGGGTCGTGGGCGCCGGCGGGGCACTGGCCACCGTTCTCGGCGTGCCGCTGGGGGCATTCGTAGCGCAGCTCGTCGGCTGGCGCGGAACCTTCTGGGCCCTGGCGGCCGCCGCCGCAGTTGCCACTGTTCTCGTCGCCCGCCTCGTGCCGCACGGCGCCCCGGCGGCGCAAACAACTTCGATCCGTGCCGAACTGGCCGGTCTCCGCTCGGGCCGGCTGTGGCTGGCGCTGGCTGCCTGCGCCGCGACGTGCGGCGGCGTGCTCGCCGCCTACTCTTACATCGCCCCGATCCTGACGGATCAGGCCGGCGTGAACGCTGCCCAGGTCCCGCTGGTGCTCACCGGATTCGGTATGGGCTCGGTCATCGGCACCCTCCTCGCCGGCCGCTTCGGCGACGCCCACCCCGGCCCGATCACGATCATTACACCCGCGGTGACCACCATCCTCCTGCTGGGAATCAGCCTGCTGCCCGGTTCGCCATGGCTGACCAGCGCACTGGTAGTCCTGCTGGGCCTGTTCGGCCTCAGCGCCAACAGCGTGCTGATTCACCTGGCGGTCCGCTTCGCCGGGAAAGCCGCGACCCTCGGTTCCGCCCTGAGTGTCTCGGCGTTCAACGCAGGCACCGCCGTGGGCACCGCCATCGCCGGGGCAGCCCTGCTCTCCCCGCTCGGGACCACCGGTCCCGGCCTCGTCGGCACGATCATTGCCGCTTTGACCTTGATTCCCGCCATTCCACTCGCCATCGCCACCCGCCGTCGTGCCGCGCGGTAAAGCCCGACGGCGCTGCGCCTGCGGTTGCCTCCGGCGCCGCCGGCGTCTCATGAACGGGCCGACCGAGGGCGGTCCACTGGCCGGGTCCTTCTCGCGATTGTCCTACTTTTGTGGCAATGATTAGGTCGTCCGCGTACGGCGAGAGTGTCTTGTGTATCAGTTGGTCTGTGACGAAGGGGCCGTGAAGCCTAGTTGCTTGGCAAGCGTCATGTCACTTCCGCGAAATCCCAAGCCGTGCCGGATTAGAGGAGGCCGAGCTCGGCGAACGCGGCAACGAGCCCCTCCTGCCGCGGACCGGCGGCGGTGAGGTCCGCGATGGCCATAAGCTCGGGGGACGAGCCTTCGATGGCGATGCCGACACCTGCGTAGGCGATCATCTCCAGGTCATTGGCGCCGTCACCTATCGCAATTGTGTCTTCGCGGGAGATGCCGAGGTGGGCGATAACGGCCGCGACACCGTCAGCCTTGCTGATCCCGAACTGGTACAGTTCGCCGGCGTGCCGGCCCTCGTCGGCCACCGAATTGGCGACGACGGCAATGCCGTCGCCGATTTCCTGGACCAGGCGCTCCATGGCAACGGGCGACTCAAAGACGGAGACCTTGGCGAAGGGCACGGCCCCACGGTCCGCAGTGGTGCGCACCGCGCCGAGAATAGCGGAAGAACCCACCGGGCCCTCCTGCGCCTTGCTGAAATGGGCGTCGAGGATCGCTCGCAAACGCTGCATCGCCGCCGGTGAAACGTGCAGCGCCTCCTGCGCCTCCAGGACATACACGGCGTCGTGCGCGTCGAGTGCCCTAACCGTTCTGGCCGCGAGATCTGCCGGGAAGCGCCGGTCCACGAGCACGGTCCCGGCCACCTCCACGTAGGCGCCGGCGCTGGCCACGATGCCATCGAAGCCTGCCGCGAGGATACTGTCGGGCAGCATCGAGACCGGCCGGCCGGTGCATAGCAGGACCCGGTGGCCGGCTTCACGCACTGCCCGCACAGCGCGCGCATGGCCCTCGGGGACCACGCCGTAGTCCGCGTAGGTGCCGTCCACGTCAAGGAAGACAGCCCGGACGGTTCCTGTGGTGCTCGGCGTTGCGCTCATGATCCGCGATCATATCCCAGCACCATCCCGATCCAGCCGGGACTCCTTCTTGTGGATTTGACGTTCTCGCTGTTCCACTTCCGAATCGGCGGCTGGCCAGAGAGGCCCTGCATCGAGTGGCGCCCGTGTTCACACCGTGCCGCCGCACGGATGTCCTAACCCGGACCGGAGCGCCCAGATTACAGGAGAGGGGAGTCGGTCCCTATGAACTGGTCCCCCTGGTGTCACGGGATCACATAGTTTTGCCCGTCCGGCGGACAGCCGTCGTTCACGCGACAGTTCCGCGCAGCGCTCGTACATCCACCGAGTCCATGCCTGCGTGCTGGGCCGCAGCGAGTCCCTCTTCACTGTCCTCAAAAACCAGGCAGTCGGCGGGGGAGACCTCCAGGCGTTTCGCTGCAGTCAGGAAGATATCCGGCGCCGGTTTCCCACGCTCGGCATCTTCTCTCGTGACAATGACGTTGAATAGATCCCGCAGCCCGAGCTCGTCGACGCTGGGCATCACAGTGGCCTTTCCTCCGCCGGTTGCAAGAGCGGTCAGAACCCCTGCCGCTGACGCTTCACGGAGAACGTTGACTACTGGCACGATTTCCCTGACGGACTCGAGCAGCTGCATGTATTCGCTGTTGCGCGCGCTCACGATCTGGTCCAGATTCAGGTCGATGTTCTGCTCGCCGCTGATGAGAGAGGCCATCTCCGGAGTGGACAATCCTGTTCGGGCATCGAACCACACCTTTTCCATTCGCGCACCCTGTGCGTTCAGGGCTGCGGCCATGGCCTGGTAGTTGGCCCCATGGCTGTTAACCAGGGTGCCGTCCCAGTCAAAAATCAAGGCGCGATAGCCGGTCCATGGCAGGGGCTCGCCGGGGGCGGCCTTGACGGTGGTGGGCAAATGCGGTTCCTCCGGATAGAAAGTAGCTCACTTCGCTGGTTTGAACTGGACGCTGAGGCAATTGCGCCAGCGGCGCCGGCCTGCACCGGCCAGCTGACGTCCGGGAGCCTCCTGATTCCTCCGGTGCAGCCCGGACGGCCCGGCCGGACCTGGTGATTGATTGATTCGAGCTGCTGAGGCCGGGTCTCGACCCTTGAAGTCCCGCCACAAGGCGGTCCAGTCAGGACGAAGGACGTTCCTGGCGAGGCCCGTTGCCCGCATCTGGTCCGGCACCCGGCGGGAATTTTCGGTCGGGGCCGGCGTTAGGTCTGAGTATGAAAGCTATCGTGTACCGTGCCACCGGCGACCCGTCTGTTCTCGAGCTCGTCGACCGCGAGATCCGCGACCCGGGGCGCGGGGAGGCACGCGTGCGGATCATGGTCTCCGCGGTGAACCCCACCGACTGGAAGTCCCGCCGCGGGGCCAAACCGGGCGAGCCCTTGCCCTTCGCGGAGGTCGTGCCGAACCAAGACGGTGCCGGAGTGGTCGACGCCGTCGGACCCGGCGTCGAGCATCTCCACGTCGGTGACAGAGTTTGGCTGGCCTTGGCCGCCTACCAGCGCGCCGACGGCGGGACAGCGCAGGAGTTCGCCGTCCTTCCGGCCGAGCGGGTCTTTCCGCTGCCGGAGAACGCCGGTTTCGACGTCGGTGCAAGCCTGGGCGTTCCTGCGGTCACCGCTCACCGGGCCCTGACCATCGCCGAGGACGGCCCGCGGCGGCTGCACCCGGGAGCCTTGGACGGCAAGGTAGTTCTCGTCGCTGGAGGGGCCGGCGCCGTAGGCCATGCGGCGATCCAGCTCGCCAAGTGGGCCGGCGCCGTTGTGATCGCGACCGTGAGCGGACCGGCAAAGGCTGCGCTGGTCACGGCCGCCGGCGCCGATCACGTCATCAATTACCGGGAAACCCACGCGGCCGCAGAGATCCGCCGGATCGCTCCCGAGGGCGTCGACCAGATCGTGGAGGTGGCACCCGCGCAGAACGCGGAACTTGACCTGGCAGTGATCCGCAACCGCGGCTCCGTCGCGGTCTACGCCAACAATGGAGGCGATCAGGTGACCCTGGACGTGCGCAGGCATTTCAGCCTCAATATCCGCTATCAGTTCGTGTTGCTCTACACCGTTGGCATGGCGGCGGTGCACGCCGCCGCCGAGGACACAATGCGGCCATCGCAGACGGCGCCCTTCCGGTGGGAGAGGCCGCGGGTCTTCCGCTGCATCGGTTTGACCTGGCTGACACTGCTGCGGCCCACGCGGCGGTGGAAGAGAGCATCGTCGGCAAGGTGCTGATCGATGTGTCAGCGGGCTAGGCGATAACGCTTCGGGAGCCTCGCGGAGGCGATCACGCGGTGCAGCCGCAGAACCGCGCGGGCCGAGCAGTCCGGACTGCGCACCGTGATGGATCAATATGGCCGCACTTTTGGGTCAACTCGGCGGACGGTCAGATATCGCGGGATTCTAGGGCTTCGGTGTCATTTTCAGGAGTCGTCTGCACGGAATGTCCGAAGTCCTCTGCACCGGGCAATCGGCCGCTGTAGAGTTGGCTGGCTCAGGGTCGGGTCCGACGCCTTAGGGCGACCCACAGCCCGCATCGCCGGCAAATGTAGGCAGGTTCGGCGCCGAGGGCATGAAGTTTCTCGCGCTGCATTGTCCGCCCGCAGCAGGTGCACTGGCAGTACGTATCAGAGGCCATGGTTCGTGAGGGCTTCCATGACTTGGACGACGGTCGGCACGCCCGCATGACCGCCGGGCGTGGGGTAGATCCGGCATGCGAGGTCACTGCTTGGTGCTCCGTCGGGGAAGATGTCGGTTCCGTCTGCGGTGATCGTGGGTGAACCGGCAAATCCGGTTCCGGCGGTATCTGCAGAAGACTTTATGGGCCGCAAATGGACGGGGACGTCACCACGCCCCAGGGCGGTCAGGGCTGCTTCGACCTGTTCGAGCGCTTTTGACGTGTTGGGGCAGTCATCGATGTGGAGCAGTTCTATTCTCATGCGGTCATTGTTCCTGTCCGGGTCAACCGGGCTATTTTGCGGCGTCGGCGAGTTTCTGGCGGAAGTCCGCTTCGCCGCTAAGGACGAGCTTTTCGCCGCCGAGGAAGAACGTGGGTGTCCCGGTCACGCCCAGGGCTGTGCCGTCGGTGACGTCTTTGCGGATCCGGTCCTTGGTCTGTTCATCCGTCACGGCGGCGTCGTAGGCGTCCAGGTCCAGGCCGAGCTCCTGCGCGAAGGTCCGGAACAGGGCGCCTTGGGAGTCCTGCTTTTCGCCCCACTGGGGCTGGGTTTCGAACAGCTTTGCGGCCATCTGTTCGTACTTGCCCTGCGCGGCCGCGGCTTCGACGGCGAGGGCCGCGGTTCCGGAGTTCCGGTGCCCGGGGAGCGGGAAGTAACGGTGGACGAACGTGATCCTGTCCCCGTATTCCTGCTTCAGTTGCTGCACGAGCGGCTCGGCGGCGCGGCAAGATTCGCACTCGAAGTCCAGGAACTCGACCAGCTGCGCCTTCTCCGTGGACGGAGATGTCACGCGGTGGCTGTCCTCCCGGACGAGCTGTGCGTGAGTGGCAGCATGCGGGGGTGTGGGTTTGGTGGCGGTGAAGACCGCGTACCAGATGACACCGCCGGCGACGATGACCCCCAGCAAGATCCATATCACCAGGCGGGCCGTCTTGGCCGGGTCGCTGGGGGCCGGGGTGTTTGTCAGGGTCCGTGCCATCAGTGGTGGATGCTTTTCTGGTCGCTGCGGGCTGGTTCTGTGGCATTCGCTTTTGGGGTCAGAGACAGGCTGACAGCTTTCGGTTCGGGACCGGATCCGCAGCCCTCGCAGCAGCCGGAAGCCGCACTTTGCCCGGCATCCGTATCCGGAACTGCGTGCACACCCGAACCGGCCGGTCCGCCGTCGTCGTTTGTGACGGGGCAGGGTTCGGGGGTGGCACAGCAATCGTCACCTTCCCCGTCGTGGCTTACCCCGGTATGCGGGACGGTGCAGCACACATCGCCGCGCCAGGCGTCGATGCCTTCCCGGACGGCGATCCCGGCGATGACCAGGGCTGCGCCGGCGTCTGCCCACCACCATCCCAGCGTGCTGTTCAGCACCAGACCGGCCAGCAGAACCGCGGAGAGGTACGTACACAGCAGCGTCTGCTTGGAATCCGCCACCGCGGTCCTGGATCCGAGTTCCCGTCCGGCCCGGCGCTGAAGCCAGGACAGCACGGGCATGATGGCCAGACTCAGGGCAGCGATGACAATGCCCGGAGTGGAATGCTGTGCCTCGCCGCCTCCGGTCAGCGACCTGACAGAGTCCACAGAGACGAACAGTGCCAGGGCGAAGAAGGAGATCGCGATGATCCGCAGGGTCAGGTGCTCGCGCCGTTCAGGGTCTTTAGCGGAGAACTGCCAGGACAGGGCGACCGCGGAGGCGACCTCGATCACCGAATCGAGTCCGAAGCCGATCAAAGCTGACGAGTCCGCGACGTTGCCTGCCCAGAGCGCGACGACGGCCTCGATGATGTTGTAAGTGATGGTCGCGGCCGCGAACAGCCGGATCCGCCGGCTCAAGACGGCGCGCCGGGAGGCCGTGTGCACGGGCTGAATTGTCGTGGTCATGCCAGGCACGTCCCGTCCGGGGCACAGCAGGCCGGGTCAACGGCCAGCACCACGCCGAGCAGATCCCTGATGGCATGTCCCAACCGGGCGTCAGCGAGCTCATACCGGGTCCGCCGGCCGTCCGGGACAGCCACCACGAGGCCGCAGCCCCGCAGGCATGTCAGGTGGTTGGAGATGCTCTGCCGCGAGACCCCCAGGGAATCGGCCAGTTCCGACGGGTACGCGGGCGCATCCGCCAGGGCCAGCAGAATCCGCGCCCGGGTGGGGTCAGAGACCGCGTAGCCGAACCGGGCCAGCACCGGGGCATGCGTGAGGGTTTCCATGCAACCCAAAATACAGGCGTCGATGTATTCACACAATTGTGTATTGAAGCGGTTTTCAGCCGGCGCTACGCGGTGCGAACATGATCACGGCCACCCCGAGCAGGCAGATCACGGAGCCGGTGATGTCCCACCGGCCGGGCCGGAAACCGTCGAAAATCATCCCCCAGCCCAGGGACCCGGCAACGAACACCCCTCCATAGGCGGCGAGGATCCGGCCGAAGTGCGCGTCGGGCTGCAGTGTCGCGGCGAAGCCGTAGACACCCAGGTCCACGACCCCGAGTCCGGCCCACCACCATTCCTTGCCCTCGCGGACCGACTGCCATACGAGCCGGGCCTGAAAAGAAAAAAGATTTCCGATCGGTGCGTAACCTTTCGGGCTACGCCAACGATTACCCCCTTGTAAGCGCCGCTCGGAGCCAGGACCCCCCATCGGGCACCGGCCGGCCCTGCACCGTAAGCGTCGGCCGGCGCCTTCCCCCCATCTGGTCTCCGGTCGACCCTTCACCGTCAGCGCTTGCCAGCGTCTGTCCCCATCGGGCGCCGGCCAGCCTTCCATGGCGAAAGCGGGCTGTCGACTGCCCCCATTAGGCCTCAGCCTGTTAGTTGGCAATGCTGCTTTCCTTGTTTTCGTCAATGGCGGCGGGCCGGTTCAGTGGGCCGCGTTGGCGCCATGAGGGGACTTCGATGACCAGGACCTACCGGACCTGGTGCGGAGTTCGGCGGTCACCCGCCGAACCGAAATGATGAACAGGAACTTGGGAGAACGAGCAGACCGTGACGGCAACAGCGAATAGATCGGCCCTGGACGTTGCCGTGGATGTCCGGTTCACCCCGGCCGGCACACCCCTGGCCATCCGGCACGAGGACCGCATCTGGGCCGCAGCCGCCGATCCGGTGCACTGGTTCACCCGGGAGGCCTGGCCGGACACCCAGCGCACGGCGGCCGTCGGCGACGGCGACCTGGTGGGCATCGAATACTGGCGCATCCAGGTCCGCCTTAGCTCAAACTCCGCACTGCGGACCTTCACCCTGCGCCGGAACCCGCCCGCTACCCAGTGGTTCCTGGAAAACATCAGCGGCGGCGGCTAGGCAACAGGGACCCAGAACCGCCTGCCCCGTCGGGTACACCACGTTTGAGTTGGCCGATCTTTTCAAGCACCAAGAGCCGGAATGGGTTCGACCCGACGCCGTCACGGGGCTCGGTCCAGTTGCGATAGGGGTCGAGGGCAGCATTTACGGTCGGAATCAGCAGTAACTCCACCATGCTTTGAACTGGGTCTGATGCACATCGTGTGGAATCGGCACCAGGTTGTCGAAGCCGTCGCTGCCTGCTTCTTCGGGAACCACTCCATCGAATCTCACGCGCCGATTGTGAGACGGACACGGCTGGTTGGCAACACTAACTCTGTCTGGATCCAGGTTCCTGCCGTGACGCGGGCGTTCAACTGAATGAAAAATCTCCCGCGACCAAGGGTGAAATCCGGGTTTGCCCAGGGTCCGCTTCAGGGGAGTCCCCGATCCTTCTGGACCATTAATCGCCCTAGTCTGAACGTCGTGCCCACAGCAACCGTGAACCAGCGCCCCCGTCCTTCGTTCCTCCTCCGCAACTGGCAGCACCTGTCCGCGCCAGCCAAAGTCCTCGCCGCCGTCGGCCTTATCATGGCCGTCTCCGCCGTCTTCCATACCGTGGTTTTCCTGCAGTCAGGCACTGCCTGGGAAGGCCCTGTCTCGTGGCGCAAGCCGATCACCTTTGGCTTGTCCCTGGCACTCACCGCCATCACGCTCGCCCTCATCGAATCTTGCCTACGTTTGCGCCCGTTGACTCGTGGCTCCTTCTCGGCATTCTCAGCGCCGCGTTTGTGGTCGAGGCCGCGCTGGTGACCATGCAGGCCTGGCGCGGGGTACCCTCGCATTTCAACACCGCCACGCCCTTCGACGCCATGGTCTTCTCAGCTATGGGCATGACCGTCATGGTCATCGTCGTCGTGATTGTCAGCCTGGCCATCCTGAGTTTCACCTCAGCCAAACCCGGTGCGCCCGACCTCACGCTGTCCGTCCGGGCCGGCATGGTGCTGCTCGTCGCGGGACAGGTCCTCGGCGCGGCGATCATCGGCGTCGGCGAACCTGCCGTCCTGTCTGGCAACGAGGCAGCGGTCTTTGGTCCGGAAGGTGTCGTCCTCGGTGCCGCCGGCATCCTCAAATCTCCTCATGGCATCGCCCTGCATGCCATCCAGGTGCTGCCCCTGCTCGGGTGGCTTGTCCAGCGCTCCTCCTGGTCAGATGTTCGACGTCGGCACGCGGTGTGGAGCGCGGGCATCGGCTATTCCCTGGTCCTGGCAGTCAGCGTCTTCCAGGCCTACACTGGCCAGGCGCAGTTCGCCCTCAGCATCGGGACGCTCGCGGCAGCACTGGCGGGGGTCCTCCTCGTCGCCGTGCCCTACGTGGATGCAGGCGTCCAGGTTCTCCGCGAACGCAAGGATGTTGCCGCAGGCCAAAGGCCGCGTCCACGCAGTTGACTGACCCAAGCACCAAAGCGGCGGACTCAGGCGCGGATACGCCTGAGCAGGCTGTCATTTCGTCAGTTGGCCGGTTTGCTCTGTTCCGCCGGCTTTGCGCAAGACCCTGCGCAGGGTTGCCGCCCATTCGTGGGGCATGTCGGTGTACGAGCCATGGTGACCCGGGAATGTCACCAGCTCACAGCCCAGCCGCTCTGCCAGGATGAGCGACACTTCAGCAAGCCAGGTCTTCCGTTCCTGGGTCCACTTGCCCACGGCCATAATGACCGTCACTCCGTTGCGATGAACCATTTGAACATCCGGGAGATAGTTCGTCACCGGCAGGAGTTCGAGCTTCATCAGGACACTGTTCGCGTCGAGCGAGCTGATGCGAGACTCGTGTTGCCGGAACTCTCTATGGCCGCGGGCATATCTCGCGGCTTGGGCATGTCCTTTGACAAGTTTCCTCACGGGAACCTGAATTCCGAAGATGAAACGAAGCCCTGCCAGCGAAGGGCCGAAGTGGTAGGCCGTTCGGTATACGTTGGCGAAGAAACGCTGCCACTTGGCAGCATTCGGGGATACCCTCGCACACGGCGGCTCGTGAGCGATGGCGGCCCGCACGGCATGGGGTTGGGTCCTCGCCGCATCAAGGGCAATCACAGCCCCGCTGCTGCTCCCGAAGATGAAGGCCGCCTGCTCACCGGCGGCATGGATGACTGCTACCGCATCCCGGCTTTGCTGGCTGATCTCGAAATTCTGGGGACTGTTGGAAGTGCTGCGGGCGTTCGCACGGCGGTCGTAGGTGATTACCTTGAATTCGTCTGAGAGGAGGTCCGCGACGGCCGCATACAAGTCCGCGTCCCCACCGGCTCCAGGGATCAACAAAAACGCCGGCCCGTGACCCCGTACTTCGAAGTACAGGTCATCGCCTTCCGACCTGACACGGTTCGTCGTCACCCTGACGTTGGGCTGTGGACTACCGGGTTCCCGCCCAGACGTCGTCATGATCGAACAGTACTCCAACTGGCCGGCGAGACGGCTTGAGGAGAAATCACTTCGGAACAACACTGTGACGAGCCAGGCCCCAGGGCGGACAACGTTCTGATCAAGTTACCGGGGTGGGCCGGGCGGTACCTCTGTCTCGGAAAATCGGAAGGACGCTCGCTTCCCTTGAGTTCTCCGACGTTCATGGGGATCAGGCTGTGCAGGACAGGCGGGGCGACGATCAGGCGGTCGGCCGTGACTGCTGGATCTCCGGTGCGATTCGCGCTCGCCGGGGCCTCATGGTCCAGGCGATTCCCGCCGCCCACACCAGAAGCAGCACCGGGGATCCCGCCAGGATAGTGTCCAGCACTTGGTTGGACACGGCAAACGCGACAGTCCCGGTGACCAGCATCGGGACGAGCAGCACTGCGATGGCGGGGACCCAGTGTGCGGTGAACCCATTGCGGCGCAGCACGGTGGTTACGGTAGCGACAAAGCCTGCGAGCAGCAGCAGCTTCAGGCTGTCGAGGCGGTCAATTGCCTGCACGAGTCCGAGTGTGTCCTCGGCTGTCATCGCGTCGACTTCGAGGACAGTCACCGCGGCGATGGCGGCCTGCACCAACGACGCGACCGCCGCGCCAACTCCTGCGGCGAGGGCCCATCTATTTGGACAGTCGGATCACCGTGAGAATGATGCAACGAGGCGGGCTAGCGGCGCAGGCGCATGTCCGGCCGGCAATGCGTCGACCAGCAGTGGCGCGTATCGGACCTTGTTACCGCTGCGTCCTCCGAAGAACCGGCGCAACTGCGCCGTTATTGGCCGATCTCGCAATGACGGCTGGCGTTGGAGGAGCCGGAACGACGCGAGCTCGCCTTGAGCCGCGATGACATTGAGCACGGCATCGATCCCAAGGCAGCGGATGAGTTCGTCCTCTAGATCGGCGTCACAGACGTAGAACCCAAGCTCGGCCAGCGAACCGGACCCGATACCTGCACGGCCGAGCGCGCGGGCGACGCCACGAGATTCCCCTGCATCACACAGGCCGAACAACCGGTGGCCTGCACCATTCGGGCCGTAGCGGTCGATGAAGTGGACGATGCTCGTCGCGCCTCCCATCGGTACGACCGACACCCGCAAGGCTGTCAGGTCATGGCCAAGGCGTAAGGCCAGCGTCTCGACCGCCAGCCGGTCACTCTCGCCCTCGACTAATACCGTCGTCGCCTGCATGGAACTAGTATGTCGGACGCCCGGCCGCGACAGGATACTCCCGGTAGATGGGTGCAAGGATTTCGCGAGTCGTCTTTCGGTGCGACCTGAATTCAGCAGTTTCACGCTCAAGGGCTGGTGAGGGCTCGCTTCGGGTTTCCGAATTCCAGCCGTTCCCGGTGATAAGTTGGTGAGCGTGACCACTGCCGACAACGAAAAATATGCTGAGCCTCGTCGGCAAGCGCCGGGTTCCCAACGCACGCAGGCTCCCAGGCAATCCCTGCGTGAGGTGCAGAAACAAGTGACCCGCGAGCGGCTGATCGAGGCCGCTTCGGAGGAATTCCGCAGCCGCGGCTTCAATGAGACGACTGCCGAGAACATCGCGAGTGCGGCCGGCGCCAGCCGCGCCACGTTCTACGTCTATTTCCGGACCAAAGCGGAGATCGTTGCCGAGCTGATGAGGCGGAGCCAGTCCGACGTGATGGCCGCCTACCGCCGCCTGGACGATTTGGAAGATCCGGACCAGGCCAGCATCCTCGACTGGCTGGACGACACCATCATGTTGTGGCGAGAGCGCTCCAGCGACTTCACCACCATGGAGCAGGCTCTGGCGAACGATGACCTGGTGACCGAGACGTGGATGACTATCCTCGGCGACACCTACAAGGTCATGCCGAGGACCTTTGCCCGATATACGGATCCGGTGCAGCACGAACGCGCGCGGCTCCATTTGCTGACACTCCAGATGGCGCTGGACAGGACCATGTTCTTTACGATCCTTCGCGGCAGGCCACTGGACATGGCCCTGCTCAAGGACGTGTTGGCAATGCAATGGCTGGCCTTCGTCCGCGGTGACGCCCCCGCCAGCTAGACGGACAGAACCACACGTTAGAACCAGACGCCAAAGGCGCCGGACCATGGGCCCGGCGCCCTTGTTGTGGTTCAAATGCTCAGCTGAGCTGATTCAAACCGCGGTGATTCAACCTGCGCTGATCCATGTCAGCGGATCCTTCGACCTCAGTGGCTGGCCACTTCGGTCAGCTGCACGCGCTTGGAGAGGGTGAATGCCGCGATGATCGCCACGATCGAGACGATGGCCGCCGTCAGGAAGCCGGTGGCATAGTTTTCGGCCGGCGGAAGCGGAGCCGCGGGGGTTGTGTTCAGGCCGATGATGGCGGCGTAGACTGCCGTGCCGATTGCCGAGGCGGACAGCGCAATCCCCACGTAGATGGAGGCCGTGCCGGCGCCTTTCCCGGCCGGCGCTTCGGCGGCGATGATCGAGATGGCGATGGTCAGGACCGTGGTGTAGGCGACGCCGTAGAAGAGGATGCCGACGACGACGGCCCACAGCTGAGTGTGCATAAAGTACAGCCAGACAAAGGACAGCATCAGCAGGAACGCCCCGGCGGCGAGTGGGCCGCGCGGGGGAACACGGTGCAGCAGCCGCGGGATGACGGTGGAAACGACGATTCCGGCCAGGGTCATGGGGATGAACAGGAAACCGGCGGTCAGTGGATTGAGTCCGAAGCCGTAGCCGGCCAGCTCGGCAGGTGTCAGTGCCCAGCCCATCACGAAGTTGAACATCATGATGCCGGCGATGCCCAGGGTCACGAATACGGCGTAGGCGGGCATCAGTCGCGTGCTCAGCAGCAGGGAGATGTCAACGAGCGGCTGCTTGCTGCGGGATTCCGCTACAAGCGCCAGGCCAAGGCCCACGACGCCGGCGATCACCCAGGTCAGGGTGGCGGGCGAGGTGAAACCCCAGGCGGGGCTCTGGCTCAAACCGATGCAGATGGCCGTCAGGGAGAAGCCGAGCAGGGTGACGCCGGCGACGTCGATGCGCTTGCTCTTGCCCCGGTTCCGCAGCGTGGCGTCCGAGTCCGAGCCCCATAGCAGCATTCCCGCCATGCTCAGGACGGTCAGGGCGGCGCCGATCCAGAAGGCGTGGCGCCACGTTGCGCCGACGACCACCATGAGTCCGCCCACGCCGAAGCCCAGCGTGACGCCGACGGCCTGGCCGCCCGCGATGATGCCGATGGCCTTTTTGCGGTCGAAGTTGCTCAGGCGGTCGTTCATGATGCCCACCACCAGGGCCTGTCCGGCCATGATGCCGGTCAGCGCGCGGCCGATCACCAGGACGGTGAAATCAGTAGCGAGTGCTGACATGACATAGCCCACGAAGATGCCGACGATGCAGATGATCATCACCTTGCGGTGGCCGAAGACATCGCCCGCCTTGGACAGCAGGGCGATGGAGGCCGCCCCCATGAGGAGGGTGGCCAGCAGTGCCCAGGAGACCTGGGACGGCGTGAGGCCAAGATCCATGCTCATGGACTGGTAGAGCGGGATGGCCATCATGGCGCCCACTTCGTTGAGCATCTGCAGGCCGGAGAACGTCACGGCCATGAGCATGCCGGCGCGCTTCCAGGGGAGCTTTCTCTGCGTATCCGGCAGCTCTGCCGGGGCCAGTTGGACGGCCGGGGAGCCCGTCGTGGGAACTGTCATGCTTCTCCTTTGAAGAGAGGCCCGGGGGCCTCGAAGTTCTGTCTCTGGTACGGGGTCCCCGCAGCCGGCAGGCTCCAGAGCGAAGCGCCGGGAAGTGTGTTCAGACCCGGCCGGTGATGTGTGACCGTCCTCACGGGGATGAGAGAAGCAGAACACATTGGCTGGACTGTTGTCTAGTGATTCAACAACTGCTTTTTTATTTATCGAATGTCCAGCATTTTGGCTGGACATGTGTCTAGCGAACTGCAACACTGGTGCCCTACATCACAGCCCACGACCGCACTGCGGGGTGGACAGCAGAAAGGCACAACGTCGTGACTCTTGAAGGAAAAGTGGCATTCATTACCGGAGCGGCCTCCGGAATCGGCCTTGCCACCGCAAAGGCTTTCGCTGACGCAGGTGCCCGGGTGGTGGGTGCGGACATGTCCGATGAGGCGTTGTCCCGCGAGTTCTCCGCCATCCCCGGTTCACTCGCCATCGCGCTGGACGTCACCAGCAGCACGGCGGTCAACGATGCCTTTGCCAAACTCGACGCAGAATTCGGCCGCCTCGACGTGGTCATCAACGCGGCCGGCATCAACGCGCCGTCCAAGGCGGCGAACGACAAACTCGTTGACACCAACGTCCGGGCCTTCCGGGCAGCACGGGAAGGCGAGGAGTTTTTCCCCGACTTCCTCGGCGACATCACTGACGAAGACTTCCGCCGTGTCCTGGAAGTCAACCTGTTCGGTCCCTTCTATGTCATGCGGGCAGCGGCGCCCCTGCTGAAGCGCACTGGCGGCGGCTCAATCGTCAACGTCTCCAGCTCGGCAGCCCTGCTCGGCGTTCCGATGCCGCTGTACTACCCGGCGTCCAAGGCCGGAGTCCTCGGCATGACCAGGGCAGCGGCCGCCGAACTTGCCCCCTTCAATATCAGGGTCAACGCGATCGCGCCCGGCGCTGTGGACACCCCGTTGTTCCGCCAACAGCCCGAGGAAATCACCGGAATGCTGATCGGCATGCAGCCCATCAAACGCCCCGCAACCCCGGAGGAAATCGCCGCCACGATGGTGTTCCTCTCGAGCGAAGCGGGCGCCTACTACACCGGGCAGACCCTCTCGCCGTCCGGCGGCCTCCACATGTAGGTCTGCCGCTGCGCACCGTGGCAACGGTCCGCCGTCGGAAATTACGACGGCGGGCTGCCGCCACGCTTTTCATCCCCCCGTTAAGCCAGGCACACAGGAGCAGGACCATGACCCACGGACTCAACGCCGAGACCATCGGACTACTAGAGCAGACCATCCGCAACGACATCAGCGCCGGCGACTACGACGGCGCCCGCATCATCGTGGCCCGCCACGGCGAAGTGGCCCTCGACGCCACCCTCGGATGGGCGGACCGCGCCGCCGGCCGCGCCATGGAAGCGGACAGCATTTTCAGGGTCCTCTCGCTGACCAAAGCCTTCACCAACGCCCTGGTGTACCAGGCCATTGGCGAGGGCAAGCTCGCCCTGAGCACCCGCGTGGTGGACATCATTCCCGAGTTCTACGGCAGCGACCGGTTCCGCGCCGGACGCAAGGACCGCGTGAACCTGGCCCACCTGCTGACCCACCGCTCCGGGATGCCGGCCACGCCCGAACCGCTCCCGAACGCCCGGCTGGGCAACCTCAGAGACGTCATTGCCGCCATCTGCGAACTCGACGTGGTCCACGAGCCGGGCACCAACCTCACGTACTCACCCGCGGTCAACCATGCGCTGATGGGCGAGATGCTCCGCCGGGTCTACGGTGCCGACTCGTTCCGCGACCTGGCCGGCAAGAACCTGTTCGGCCCGCTGGGCCTCAAGGACACCCGGTTCGGTCCGCTGGAAGACTGGAAGGACCGGATGGTTCCGCTCAAGGCCTACATCCCGGACTCCGGCTGGCTCTCGGCCAAGGACATCGAGGTCCTGGACGACGTCATCAACGAGGAAGCCGAGATGCCGTGGGTCGGGTCGGCCAGCACCGCTGCTGATGTCTTCGCCTTCGCCGAAATGATCCGCCGCAAGGGGGCCCATAACGGCCGCCAGCTAATTGCGCCGGCCGTCCTGGACGCCGCCACCACACTGCAGACAGGCGACATGACCAACGACCTGTACGCCATGATCGCCCGGATGCGCGGCTGGGAAGAGCCCCCGGGAAACTTCGGCCTGGGCTTCTCGCTGAGCGGCACCGGAACCCATCCCTCCTTCTTCGGGCCCTTCACCAGCCCCCGGACCCACGGCAACTACGGCGCGGGATCCACGCTTTTCTGGATCGACCCGGAACGCGACATGACCTTCGTCTGCCTGACCGCCGGCGTCATGGACGAGGGCGACAACGTCCTGCGCTTCCAGAAACTCTCCACCATCGCCGCGTCCGCGGTCCTCTGACACCCCTTCCTCCTGGAGCACACCATGTCCATCAACACGATCGCCCCTGCCCACCCCGGCCCGCTGGCCCCCGGCTTCGACGCCATGGGCGACGACTACTACCGCGACCCGGCCCGGCATTTCGCTGACGTCCGCGAGGGCAAGCCTGCCTTCTTCTACCCGTACCTGAACGCGTGGATCATCACCCGCCGCGCCGACGCGGAAACCATCCTGCCCGACTGGCAGAAGTTCTCCAGCGCCAGCAACGGCGGGCTGATCCCGGTCCCCGAGGCCTATCAGGAAATCATGCCAGCCGAGCTGATCTCCCGGATCCTGGTAGGTTCTGACCCTTCAGGGCACACCGTGGCCCGGCGCGTAGCCCAGAAGGCCTTCCTGCAGGAACGGATGGAAGCCCTTCGGCCCGAGATCGAAACCCGCGCCCACCGCATCATTGACCGGTTCGAGGCGGAGGGTCACGCCAACCTGATGGACGCCTACTGCCTGGAGCTCACCACGCAGACGCTCCTCGCCCTGATGGGTCTCGGCCCGGAATTCGATTCCATGATGCGCGGCCTCCGAGACGACTTCTTCCAGGTGCTCGCCAGCGCCCAGGAAAAGCTTGAAGAACCGCGCCGCTCGGAAGTATGGGACAGCTATGTCACGGCCCAGCTGACCCTGCGCGGCATTGTCCGCGAACGGCGGGACAGCCATGCTGACGACCTCATCTCCGTCATGGCCCGGGACAAGGACAGGGAAGGCAACTGGTCCCTATCCGAGGAGCAAATCGCCCTGCACCTGAGTGAATTCGCCGCCGCCGGCACCGATACCACCGCCCAGGCCATGGCCAACGCGGTCATCTTCCTCAACGAAACACCGGCCGCGCTCACCGACGCCCTGGACGACCCCGCGCTCTGGCAGCGGGTCTTTGACGAGACCGTGCGGCGCCGCCCGTCGTCGACGTTCGCGTCCCGCCGGGCCAACGTGGATGTCACCATCGGGGACGCCCACATCAAGGCCGGCGATATGATCTGGATCGCCCTGGCCAGTGTTAATACGGACCCGGAATACTACGACCGGCCCTTCGAGTTCGATATCCACCGCGAGGACGCCCGGGACCACCTGGCGTTCACCAAGGGACGGCACACCTGCCTGGGCCAGCCACTGGCCCGCGCCCAGGGATCCACCGGCCTGAAGGTGCTCTTCGAACGCCTGCCCAGCCTGCGTCCCGCCAAGGACTGGGGCCTGGACTTCATCCGGTTCGCGCTGCTGCCGGTCCGCCGGAGCCTTGAGGTGCAGTGGGACGTGGCACCCAAGGCGGCGCAGCACGCCGTCGAGCTTCCCGCGGACCCGACGGCCACCCTGGAACTGACGGTGCGGGAACGCCGGGAGGAATCCGACGGCGTCGCATCCCTGACACTCGTGGACCCGGCCGGCCGCCCGCTGCCCACCTGGCACCCCGGTGCACATATCGATGTCCACGTTGACGGGCATGTCAGGCAGTACTCGCTCTGCTCGCCCGGCGGGGACCAGTCCAGCTGGCGCATCGGTGTGCTCAAGGAAGCCAACGGGCGCGGCGGATCGCTGGCCATCCACACCACCGTGGAGGCCGGATCGACGCTGACCGTCAGCCAGCCGCGCAACAACTTTGTGCTCCAGCCGTCCCCGAACTATGTCTTTATCGCCGGCGGAATCGGAATCACCCCGATCCTGGCCATGGTGGCCCAGGCCGAACAGGAAGGCGCCGACTGGAGCCTCGTGTACGGCGGCCGGTCACGGGCCACCATGGCCTTCCTGGACGAGCTCGCAGAATTCGGTGACCGGGTGCGGCTCGTCCCGGAAGACACCGACGGCCGGGTTGACTTCGCTGCCTGCTTGTTGGACGTCCGGCCTGACACCCTGATCTACTGCTGCGGCCCGGAGCCGCTGCTGAACGTCGTCGAAGGCGCCTCGGCGCACTGGCCCGCGGGCAGCCTGCACGTGGAGCGCTTCGTGCCGAAGAAGATCGATGCCAGCGGCGACGTTGCCTTCGAGGTCGAATTCGCGGACAGCGGCGTGACGCTCACCATCCCGGCAGACAAATCCATCCTCGAAGTCGCCCAGGCGGCCGGGCTCCCGGCCCTGTCATCGTGCAGCGAGGGGACCTGCGGCACCTGTGAAACCCCGGTCATCTCGGGTACTCCCGACCATCGGGACTCCATCCTGACGGACGACGAGAAGGCCAGCTGCGAGAGCATGTTCATCTGCGTCTCCCGGTCCCAGGGCGGCTGCCCGCTAAAGCTCGGACTCTGAGCCATGGGAATGGAGCAGCTCCCGTGTGATGCCCCGGTGCTTCGCTGGGGTATCAAACGGAGCTTCATCAGTTACCTGTCACGCCTTCCCGACGGGAGCGTCTCAGCAGATGCCGGGGCATCCATCGTCAGCGGGAGCTACTTCCAGTTTGCGCCCGACGGCGGCGGGCTGGCCGGTGAGGCACGGTCACCGGCGGATCCGCGAACAGCAGAGGATCCGACGCCGGCGGGCATTGGAACAGCGGGCATCCGCAGGTTCCGCGGCCAGGTGCGGCTCAGCGGCCACCACGGCATGATGAGCCTGTTTGTGGCGGACCCGTGGCTCGAATTCGATGCCGAGGGCGCCGTCCTGAGCGTTGCGGACCCGGGGCAAGCACCCGGCAGCGGTGCCCGGCTGGAGGTCCTCCAGCTGGCCGTCCCAAAAGTTGCCGGAACGCAGGTTGCAGGACCGGAGGCTGCCGGGACGGGCTGGACGGAACTGCCGGCACAATTGGCGCCGGCCGCCGTCGACCTTTTCAACGGCCAGTATGCGGCCGGTGAGGAAATGGACCCGGTGTTCCTGGGACCTGCCTGATGCGGCCGTCCTGATGCGGCCGTCCTGATGGGACCTGCGGGGGAGTGGCGTCAGTGCGCCTCGGGGCCGGTCCTCATCCGCACACTCTTTGCACGGGGACCCAGGAGTACCTCGGCGAAGGTTGCGGCAACCTCGGTCAGCTCGCGCTGGGCACTCCATACCGCCACGGCATGCAGCGGCGGCAGGGGCGGCTCCAGCTGGCGGGTCACCACGGTGGTCTTGGCGATCTGCTGGATCTCCGGGGGCATGATGCTGATGCCCATGTCGGCCGCAACGAGCGGGAGCGTGGTCTGCAGGCTGGTGACCGTCTTGAGCCGCGGCATGGACAGGCCGTTCTCCAGCCAGTAGTCAACCAGTAGTTCGGTGATGCCTGGCACGCGGATGTTCGGCGCGGGCAGGAGCCAGGTCTCATCCATCAGGTCTGTCAGGGCCACCGGCTTGGGTGCATCCCGAAAGCGGGTGGGCAGCACCGAGGACAGGGACATCTTGGAGATCGGTTCAATCACCACGTCGTCCTGGTACATGGTGCGCAGCCGGTCCGGCGCTCCCGTGGCAACAATGGCCACGTCCAGGGCGCCGGAGCGGACGCCCTCAATCACCGTGCCAGGTTCGACGTCGCTCAGGGTGACGTCCGCGTGGGGCGACAGTTCGCGGAAGCGTGCCAGGACCCGGGGCAGGTAGGCCCAGGCGAACGGCAGAATGACCGCGAGGTGAAGAGTGCCGCTGAGCCCCTTTCCCTGGCGGCTGAGCTCACGGGCGAGCTGGTCGGTTTCGTCCACGAGCCGGCTGCCTTTTTGCACCAGGAGTTCACCGGCGTTGGTGGGCACAATCCCGCGCGCGGTCCGTTCCAGGAGCTTGACTCCGAGTTCCTCTTCGAGGTTCTTCAGGGCGGCGCTCAGCGGCGGCTGGGTCATCTGCAGCACCTTGGCCGCCTTGGAGATGGACCCTTGCCGGGTGATCTCCAGAAAGTATCGAATGTGCCGAATGTCCATATTCAAAGTGTATACCTGCGCCGTGTGAGTTCCATGAAACATATGACTGAGGCGCCTTGGCCGCCTTACGGTGGGGAACAAGCAGTGATACCTATCACACGAGGAAAGCAAGGAGGCTGCATCGTGAGCGTTGATGCCGATACCCGGATCCCCAACGATGACTGGAACCCCATAACGGTGACCGACTACCCGGCAGAGTACACCAGGCTGCGCGCCGAGCGGCCGCTGGCCTTCACCAGCGACTACGACGGTTTCTATGGATACATGCGCTACGCCGACGTCCAGAAGGGCTCGCGGGACTGGCGCACTTACACCAGCGGCCAGCCGTTCCTGGAGTTCCCCGAGTTCATGCGGTCCATCCCCATCCAGGAAAATCCGCCCACCCACACGTTCTTCCGGAAGTTCCTGGCACAGTACTTCACCCCCGAACGGGTGGCGCTGCTGGTGCCGGATATCGAAGACCTAGTGGCCAAGAACCTGGACCCGCTGATCGAGGCCGGTGAAGCGGACATGATCGAACAGTTCGGCATCATCGTTCCCCAGCAGGTCCTCGCCAGGTTCCTGCTGCTCCCGGACGATGCGTGGGAGACCATGGCCGTGAGCCTGGCCAAAGCCGACGCCGTCCGCCACGACATCGCAGCAATGCGGGAAATCAACAAGAGTCTCTGGAACCCGACGGTGGAGGCCCTCATCGAGGACCGTCGGGCCAACCCGCAGGATCCTGCCATCGACATCATGTCCGGTGTGCTGGAACTGATGCCCGAAGGCAGGCCCGTGACGCAGGAGGAAGCCGTCGCCATCGGTGTGCAGATCTTCTCGGCAGGCGCGGACACCACCACCGCGGCGATCGGGTCCATCCTGTCCTACCTCGGCAGCCACCCGGAAGACCAGGCCGACCTGCGCCGCCGGCCCGAGCTCGTGGACTCCGCCATCGAGGAAATCCTGCGCCTCGCGCCGCCCCTGCACCACACCGGCCGGAAGGCCACCAAGGACGTCCAAGCCTTCGGTGCGGTCATTCCCGAAGGCGCCAAGGTGGGCCTCAACGTGTTTTCGGCCAACCGTGACGAAGACAAGTTCGTCCGGGGCAACGAGTACATCGCGGACCGCTCGCCCAACCCGCACCTGACGTTCGGGCACGGCCCGCACCAGTGCATGGGCTCGCCGATTGCCCGCGCCGAGCTCCAGGGGATGCTCCGGCAGATCCTGGCCAAGACCAGCAACTTTGAACTTTCCGGCCAGCCGGTATCCAACGGCAGGCCGCTGCGCACCGGCTGGACCTCCGTGCCCATCCGCTTCGAGAAGTAAAGGACAACCACCATGACATCGGAAACCATGCTGAGGACGCCTGCCACGCTCACCCGCCAGCCACTCCAGGTCCGGAGCAAGCGGTCCGCGTCCGACTGCGTTGTGGAACTTGAGCTGGTCCATCCGGACGGGGCCGCCCTCCCTGGGTGGCAGCCAGGCGCCCACATCGAGCTGCACCTGCCGTCCGGGCTGTCCCGCCAGTACTCCCTCTGCGGGAACCCGGACGACAACTCCAGCTACCGCCTCGGGATCCTGAACGACCCCACCAGCCGCGGCGGATCCAGCTACGTGCACACCGGCCTGGCCGAGGACGACAACCTGGAGGTCTCCGGACCCCGGAACAACTTCGAACTGGTGGAATCGCCGGAATACCACTTCCTCGCCGCCGGTATCGGCGTCACGCCCATGATGCCCATGCTGGACGAGGCCGAACGGCGCGGAGCCCGCTGGAAGCTGACCTACATGGGGCGCTCGCGATCCTCCATGGCCTTCTGGCAGGAACTCGCAGCCAAGTACCCCGGCAAGATCGACATCCACCCCGACGACGAGTTCGGTTTCCCGGACCTCGGCGCCTTGCTGGGAAAGCCGCGGGACGGCGTCAAGGTCTACGCCTGCGGCCCCGAAGGCCTGCTGCGCGCCCTCGAAGGAATCTGCGCCGGGTGGCCCGCCGGAACCCTGCACCTCGAACGCTTCGCCCCCAAGGACCCTGCGGCGGCCATGGCCCCGGCCATTTCATTCCGGGTCAAACTCGCCCTCAGCGGCATGGAACTCGAAGTGCCTCCAGGCCGCAGCATCGTGGAGGTGGCCGAGGAAGCCGGCGCGCCGGTCATCTTTTCCTGCATGGAAGGCACCTGCGGCACCTGCGAGACCCGCATCCTCAGCGGCGAGGCCGACCACCGCGACTCCGTCCTCAGTGACGAGGAAAAAGCGGCCAACGAGATGATGATGATCTGCGTCTCGCGGTCCAAGTCCGACGTCCTCGAACTCGAACTCTAGAAAGCCCGGAGACACATAGTGCGCACTGAACAGCAGAAACCCGAACAGCAGAAACCTGAACAGCAGAAACCCGTCCTTATTGTCGGTGCCGGACCCGTGGGCATCCTCAACGCCCTGGGCCTGGCAAGGGCCGGGGTTCCCGTCCGCGTCTTCGAACGGGCCAGTACCGTGGCCAACGCGCCCCGCGCCATGGTCTACCACTGGTCCGTCCTGGACGGGCTGGAGCGCCTCGGGCTATTCGAGGACGCCGTGGCCCGCGGCTTCCTGAAGCAGGACTACACCTACAAGGTGCACAAGACAGGTGAAGAGATCAACTACGGGCTCAGATCGCTCGAAGGACGCGTCAAACACCCCTACAACCTGCACCTCGGCCAGAACGCCCTGGTGGAAATCGCCCTTGAACACCTGGCCCGTTTCCCCCACGCCGAAGTGCTCTGGGACCACAAGTTCACCGGCATGGACCAGGGGCCGGACTCCGTCACGGCACACTTCGCCACCCCGCAGGGCACCACCACGGTTGACGGTTCCTGGCTGATCGGCGCCGACGGCGCCCGCAGCAAGGTCCGCGAAAGCCAGGAGATCGCCTTTGAAGGCATCACCTGGCCTGAACGCTTTGTTGCCACGAACATCCGCTACCCCTTCGAAGCCGCCGGCTACAGCCAGACCACCATGCTGATCGATGACCGCTTCGGCGCCATCATCACCAAAATCGACAACAGCGGCGACACCGGGCTGTGGCGCTACACGTACTGCGAGGACGCAGCACTGCCGGAAGGCGGAATCGAAGAGCGCATGCCGGACTTCTTCGCCTCCATTGTGCGCGATCCCCAAAACGTGGTGGTGGACGCCTACTCGCCGTACAGCATGCACCAGCGGGCGGCGGCAACGTTCCGTGCCGGGCGGGTGCTGCTGGCCGGCGACGCGGCGCATGCCACCAACCCCACCGGCGGGCTTGGACTGACCAGCGGGCTCTTCGACACCTACGTGCTGTCCGAGGCGCTGGCCGCCGTCGTCAAGGGCACGGCTCCGGAATCGGTATTGGACGAATACGCCGCAGAGCGGCGCCGCGTCTTCGTCGACATCGTGAATCCCGCCGCGAGCAACAACAAGCGGCTTGTGTACCACTCTTCTGATGAGGCCCGGCTGGAAGAAGACCTGGCCGTGCTCCGGCAGCTCCCACTGGATGAGGATGCCGTGGTCAAGCGCCTGATGTTCCCCAAGAGCCTGGAAACCCGTTCCCTGATTGGAACGTGGTAGCGATGGCGGGCATCACCGAGTTCAGCGGTAAGACTGCCGTGGTCACCGGCGGCGCAAGCGGCATCGGCTTCGCCATGGCACGGCGCTTCCTGGAAGAAGGCATGCGCGTTGCCATTGCCGACGTCGAACAGGCAGCACTGGACACCGCCGTGCGGGAACTCTCCGCCTTCGGTGACGTGATGGGCCAGCGGACAGACGTCCGCAGCGTCGGGGACCTTGAGGCGCTCGCCGAGGCGGTGCTGGGCACTTACGGCCGGATCGACGTCGTCTGCAACAACGCGGGCGTGGAAACGGGTGGCAGCTTCCTGAGTATTCCGGAAGAGGCGTGGCGCTGGGTGATGGATGTGAACTTCTTCGGCGTCCTCAACGGCTGCCGGGTGTTCCTGCCCCTCCTGGAGGCCGGCGGCGGAGGACACATCGTCAACACCGCCTCCGTGGCTGCGTTCAGTTCCGGCACGGCGACCATGACGCCGTACTGCGCCTCCAAGTTCGCCGTGCTGGGCATGAGCGAATCGCTCGAGGTGGAACTGCGCACTGCCGGCAGCCCCGTGGGTGTTTCGCTGCTGGCGCCGGGCCCGGTCAGGACGCGGATGGTCGACGCCGAGCGGAACCGCCCTGCCGATGTGCCCTTGGCTGCCGAGCCCGGGAGGCTGGCGGTCATGGAGCGGCTGGCGGCCACCACCGCCGAGGTGGGGATGGACCCGGCAGAGGTGGCCGGGCAGGTACTTGACGCCATCCGCACCAACACCTTCTTCGTCCTGACGCACCCGGAGATGGCCCAGGCCGGCGTGCAGCGGCGGCTGGACTGGATGGCCACAGGCACCCCGCCGCCGGCACGCCAGGCCGGAAAATAATCCCCCACTACCGTTCAACGAGGAACAGACATGACTGAAACGAACATCCTCCCCGAGGTCATCGAGGCACCGGTCTCCGGCTACGATGCATTCTCGCTCGAAACGCTGCAGGACGTGCACACGTTCGACGGGGAACAGCGCGAGATCGCTCCCGTGGTCTACATGGAGAAGTATGGCTACTACGCCATCACCCGCTACGCCGAGATCCAGAAGGCGCTGCGCGACTGGCGTACCTTTTCGTCCACGGACCGGCCGTTCTACGCGCCGTCGGCATTCCGGCCGCGCACCCTGATCCTGGAGGATCCGCCGGAGCACACGGCATCGAAAGCGGCCGTGTTCAAGGTGTTCGACGCCGAGAACCTCGCCAAGATGTCCACCTACTTCAAGGCCGAGGCCGAACGGCTCATCGATAATCTCCTGGCGGACGGACCGGCGGAGATCAACGCGTACACCGACCTGTCCGTGAAGTACGTCCTCAAGGTCTTCCCGGACGTCCTGGGCCTCCCGGAGGAGGGACGCGAGCTGCTGCTGAAGTTCGGCGACGCCGTCTTCAACGTCTTCGGTCCGCCCAGCGACCTGCAGGCCGCCAAGCTCGCCAGCGGCACCGAGGCCATGGAATGGGTTGAATCCAACACCGCGCGCGACGTGCAGGCCGACGGCGGCATCGGCTGGCAGCTCTACTCCATGGCGGACGAGGGCAAGATCTCCGAGCACACCGCCCAGCAGATCCTCAAATCCATCTTCGCCGCGGGTTTCGACACCACCACCGCGTCGATCGCCTCGATGATCCGCGCCTTCGCGGACAACCCCGGGGAATGGCAGAAGCTGCGTGAGAACCCGGGCCTGGTGGACAACGCCTGGGAGGAAGCCATCCGTCTCTATCCCGCCTCACGCTACGGCGGACGCTGGGCCACCAAAGAGACGGTGCTGGGAGGCGTCCGCATTCCGGAAGGCGCCAAGATCCTCACCATGTGGCTGGGCGCGGGGCGGGATCCGCGCCAGTACGACGCCCCGGACGAGTTCCACGTAGACCGCGACCTCAAAAACGCGCACCTGTCCTTCGGGTTCGGGATCCACACGTGCGCCGGCAACCAGGTGGCCCGGCTCGAAGCCCGCACGCTGCTGCGCGCCATGGTGGAGCGGATCGAGAAGATCGAGCTCACCGGGGAACCGCGCAAGACCGTCAACTACCAGGCCTTCGGACATGATCATGTTCCCGTGCGGCTGACGCCCGCCGTGTCGGCGTAGGTCCCGTATGCCCACGACGACGACGGGTCCGTGTCCGGGCGCCGCTCAGCTGTGGTCCACTGAGCCGGGCGCCCCGCACCTGAACAAAACAGCGCGGACCGTGCGGACCGGCGGCTTCTTCCTCCCGGGAGACCTCCAGCAGTCCGACGCCGGTCCCTGTCAGTTGGGACCCGCCTGGGTCCAGTGGGAGGCGCCGGCTGACGGCACCGCCAGGACGCCTTGGGTTTTGGTGCACGGCGGCGGCGGACAGTCCACAGACTGGCTGGGGATCGACGACAGCGCGCCGGGCTGGGCGCCGCGGCTGGTGGATGCCGGGTTCCCGGCCTACCTCCTGGACCGACCCGGCCACGGGCGGTCACCGTACGATCCTGCACGGCTGGGCGGGCGTACCGGGTTTCCGGACTACGCCGGTGCCGGAGCAGTTTTTGCGCCGGAGCCCGGTTCCGATGCCATACCGGGTGCCGGCTCCGAACACTCCGCCTGGCCGTGGGGCCGCCGGCCCGGTTCGCCGGAACTAGACAGGTTGGTGGCCTCCTCGTCGGGCATGCTGACGGACACTGCGCTCGGCCAGGAACTCGATGCGCGCCGCATCGTGGACTTGCTCGAACAAGCAGGTCCGGCCGTGCTGGCCACGCATTCCGCCGGTGCCGCCGGCGGTTGGCTTGCCGCGTCCCGCTCCCCTCAACGGGTCCGGGGAATCGTCACCTTCGAACCCCTCGGCCCACCCTTCAGGGATTTGGGACCGCGGGGCAGCCTCGAACACGGGCTGACAGCTGTGCCGCTGGCCGGCGGCCGATCACTTGAGGGCCTGCCGGTGTTGGTGGTCTCCGGGGCGGCCTCGGGGCGTGCCGGTGGCGACGCCGAAACCGTCGAGTTCCTTAACCGCTCCGGTGCCACGGCAACGCACCTGCGGCTGGAAGGCCTGGGCATCGCTGGCAACGGCCATGGCCTGATTTTCGAAAACAACAACAAAGAGATCCTCGAACCGGTCCTGAAATGGCTGGCGGGGAACAACATCACCTAGGAGCACGCAATGACGCAGGCTACTCATCTGGCGGCACCAACCGGGAAGAACCCGGCAGCCAACATCCGCATGTGGGGGCTGGACGCCCCGAAGATGGACATCGACGCAGCACACCTGGTGGTCGGAGCCGAAGGGGCTGTCCGCATTCCCCTGCCCGCCTACCTGATTGAGCACGAGCAGGGCCTGGTCCTGTTTGATACCAGCATGAACCCGCTGGTGTGCGACGACCCCGCCCTGGTCTTCGGGGACCGGCCGGAGACCTCGATGATCGTGTCCAACCCGGAACAGCGGATCGACCGCCAGCTCGCCAAGCTGGGTTACCGTCCCGAGGACATCACGCACGTGGTCCTGTCCCATACCCACTCGGACCATGCCGGCGGCCTGTACCTGTTCCCCCAGGCCAAGTTCTTCGCCGGTCCCGGCGAATTCCAGTGGGCCGCGAACCCGGGCCCGGAATCGGCGCACCTCTTTAACCCCACCGATCTCACGGCCGAGGTCAAGGAGTTCGATTGGACCACCGTCCAGTCACCCAGCCAGGACCTGTTCGGGGACGGCGCCATCATCATCCACCACACTCCGGGCCACACTCCTGGTGAGCTCAGCGCGCTGGTCCGGCTGCCCAGCCAGAACATCCTGCTGACCGGCGATACGGTGCACCTGCGCGAAGCCATGGAATGGGGCGCCGTGGACGGTTCCGACTGGGACCATGACGAGGCCCGGCGCTCCATCGCGTCCCTCAAACGGATCCGCGACGAGGAATCGGCCTCCGTCTGGATCGCCCACGATCCCAGGGACTGGGAAGACTTCGGCGGCCCCCTGAAAGAGCTCGTCTGATGGCGCGCCTCCTCTTCGACTACCGCTGCACCGGCTGCCGCGCCGACGTCGAACTTTTCATGGACACTCCCGCCCCGGCAACCACGGCCTGTCCCGCCTGCGAGGGGGAGGCCCGGCGCCGTTATACGAGCCGGGGCCTGGCGCTGACCGGCCAGGGCCTGCGGGCCGTGGCCCCGGCGGCCGGCGGGATCGATTGCCGCGACAACCCGGACGTTCCCGGGCTGTGCCATGTTGCTCCGTCGGCCCGGCGCCGGCTCATTGCCCGGCACCGGGGGGACACTGACACCTACGAGGCCGAAACGAAACGCCAGACACGCGAATTCGAGGCCAAGGGCCCGGCCCCGCTGGACCAGGTGATCAGCCACGGCCACTGACCTGGCCTGAGCCACTGATCAGACATAAGCAAAGTGCCGCCCGGTGAGCGTAACGCCCTCCGGGCGGCACTTTGCTTGCCGGACACTTCCGACGACGGCGATTTCAGGGTCAGGACGTGTGTCCCGCCCAGCGCGCAATTTCCGTGTGGTCGGCACCGGGGTTCAGTTCGCCGTACGCTTCGCTCCACAGATCCACGGCGCGGCTGCCCAGCCGGCTGGGCCGACCCATTCCGTCCGCCAGGTCCGTGGCAATCCTCATGTCCTTGAGCATCAGGCCCAGGCCGAAGCCGGAGTCGTAGCCGCCGGGCAGGACGAAGTTGGGCCACTTGTTTTCTGTGGACCCGCTGCGTCCACTGGAGGCGTTGAAGACCTCCAGCATGGTGGACGGATCCAGCCCGAACTCCTGGCCGGCCACCATCGCCTCCGAGGTGGCCAGCAGGTGCGTGGCGGACAGCAGGTTGTTCAGGGCCTTGAGGGCGTGTCCTGACCCCACCGCGCCGGTGTGGCGGACGCGGCCCAGGACGGCCAGCACGTCGGCGAGTTCCGCGACAGTGTCCAGGTCGCCGCCGGTCATGATGGTCAGTGTCCCTTTTTCGGCGCCGCCCACGCCGCCGGACACAGGGGCGTCCACCAGGCGGGCCAGCCCGTCAGCCGCGAGCTTCGCGGCGAGGGCCCGCGTGCGCAGCGGCTCCGAGGAACTCATGTCCACGATGACCGCAGCCGGCGGCAGCGCCGCGGCCACGCCGCCGTCGTGCAGGACCGTTTCCACAACGTCAGAGTTGGGAAGCATCAGGATGAGGACATCGGAGCCGGCCGCCACCTCGGTGGCGGTCTCGACGGCGGTGCCGCCGGCCTCTGCCAGGCGCTGCCTGTTGGCGGCCGCGAGGTCGGTGCCGGTCACTGCGTAGCCGGCTTCCAGCAGACGGCGGGACATGGGCGTGCCCATGTTGCCCAGGCCGATGAAGCCGATGCGGGGCTTATACGGTGACATTCATTTCCTTCAGGGTTGCTTCGGCGATGCGGAATGATTCGAGTGCTGCCGGGACGCCGACGTAGATGGCCGTCTGCATCAGTACTTCCTGGATCTCCTCCGGCGTGACACCGTTGTTGATGGCCCCCTTCACGTGGACAGAGAGCTCGTGGCCGCGGTTCAGGGCGGTGAGCATGGCCAGGTTGAGCATGGACCGGGTCTTGCGTTCGAGGCCGTCCCGGCTCCAGACGGCGCCCCAGCAGTACTCGGTGACGAGTTCCTGCATCGGCGTGGCGAAGTCGCTGGCGTTGGCGAGGGACCGTTCCACGTGGGCGGCGCCGAGGACTTCCTTGCGGATGGCCAGGCCGTCCTCGAACGTTTCTTTATGCGTGTGCTGCAGTTCCATGGTGGCTTCCTTTCGTGAAGGTTTCGGTGGTGCGGGGGCCCGCGGGCGGCAGGACGACGTCGAACCTCGCCCTGCTCCACGACAGCCCGCCTAGGTCACGGCGGTCGGGAGCGGGGGTGCCGGGCTGCTGGGCGGCGAAGTCCTTGATGAGGGATTCCTTCACGCCGAAGACCGAATCGTTGTCCAGGTGGGCGCATCCCCTCACGAAGATGTGGGTCACCAGGGTGTGCTTCTCCGGGGCGGACACCATAAAGTGCAGGTGCGAGGCGCGGACGGGGGAGCGGCCGAAGTGCTCCAGCATCCCGCCCACGGGGCCGTCGTGCGGGATGGGGTAGGGGGTGGGCGTCAGTGCCCAGAAAGCGTACCGCCCGTTTTCATCGGTGAAGAGGTGGGCGCGGGCGGCGGTGCGGCCGTCGTTGTACTGCACGTCGTAGAAGCCGTCTTCGTCCGCCTCCCACACCTCGATCCTGGCGCCGGGCAGGGGATTCCCCTCGGTGTCCGTCACCGTTCCTTCCACCCAGCAGGGCTCGCCGGCGGCGCCGCCGGCGATGTCCCCGCCGATCTGGATCTGCGGGGCATCCGCCACAAAGAACGGTCCGAACACGGTGGCCTCGGTGGCGTCGCCGTAGGCCTCGTTGTTCACGGCAATGGTCTGCATCGAGACGCCGAGAACATCGGAGAGCAGCACAAACTCCTGACGGGTTTCGGTGGTGATTTGGCCGACGCGGGTGAGGAAGTCGATTCCTTTGGTCCATTCCGCCTCGGTGAGGCGGACGTCCCTGACGAAGGAATGCAGGTGGCGGACCAGCGAACCCATCACTTCACGGTCGCGTTTGCTGCCGCCGGTAAAGGAACGGACCACCTCGTGCACGAGGCTTTCCTCCCGGGCGAATTGGGAGCCGGCCCCGGAGTCGGTTGCTACTTCGCTGAGAGTCACTTTGTTCCTCCGTTCTGGACGGCGCCGGCCGCTGCCAGTGCGGCGGACCGGGTGGTGGGTACTGTTCCGGCCAGGGCTGCGCGAAGAAGGCCTCCGATGTTTTCCCCTGTGGCTGCGGCAGGGTTCGACGCCGGCGCCACCTTGAGGATCCGCTCCACGGCTTCGGGGATATCTGCTTCGGTGAAGCCGTAGTCGCGCAGTGCGGTGGGTGCCCCCAGGGTGCCCCGGAGGCTGTTCAGGAGCGCCAGGGCATCCTCGGCGGGTTCAGCGCCGGGCTCCTGGGCGGGGGCATTGGCTAGTCCGGCACTGGCCAGTCCCGCGCGGAGTGCCCCGGCGAGCCGTGCTGCCGCGTCCGGAGCTGCGGGCCCATTGAAGGCCACCACGTAGGGGAGTACGGTTGCGTGCGTCTCCGCATGGGGCAGGTTGAAGGTTCCGCCCAGGACGTGGCAGATCTTATGGTGCAGTCCGGAACCCGCCGAGGCGAAGGACACGGCGGCAAGGTAGGCCCCGTACAGGGCGGTCTCGCGGCCGGCAAGGTCCGACGGGTCCGCCGCGACGCGCGGAAGCCCGTCGGCGAGGGCGCGGATCCCTTCGGCAGCCAGTGCCTGGTTGATGGGATCGGCGCGCGGTGCCCACAGGGAGTCAACGCAGTGCGCCAAGGCGTTCAGGCCAGAAGCGACCGAAAGGGAAACCGGGAGACTGAGCGTCAGCTCGGCGTCGTACACCACCGCGGCGGGCAGCACGCGGTCATCAACGCCTGTTGTTTTGGTCGCGTTTTCCGTCAGGCCCCACACGTTGGTCGCTTCGGACCCGGCGTAGGTGGTGGGCACGGCGACGATGGGGATGCCGGTGGTCAGCGCCACTGCCTTCGCCAGGCCAGTGGTGGAACCGCCGCCAACGCAGACGATCAGGTCGATCCCGGCG
Source organism: Arthrobacter sp. LAR12-1-1.1 (assembly GCF_040676555.1). Lineage (NCBI taxonomy): Bacteria > Bacillati > Actinomycetota > Actinomycetes > Micrococcales > Micrococcaceae > Arthrobacter > Arthrobacter sp. LAR12-1-1.1. The sequence continues at coordinate 186,564 of NZ_JBEGIG010000001.1, forward strand.
TCGGACGCTGCCTTCCGGGCCTTGTCCGCGGTTTCCGCCGGGACATGCTGGACAACATCCGTGTGCCAGAGGCCCACGCCGGCGAGGCTCAGGGCAGTCTCGGCGAAGGGCCGCTCGAATTCGGAGGTGATGCACATGATGTTGCGCGCACCGAGGCGTGCGGCCTCCTGGGCGACGTGCTCGGCAGCCCGGCCTGCTCCGAAGAGCACGCGCTGGCCCAGGGTGATGTGTTCGAACTTCATAATGTCCTTTTTCTGTAGTGCGTGGGCGAAGGGTCCGTTTAGTGCGTGGCAGCCAGGGGTAGGCTCTCCTGCTGGGCGGGGGACTCGGCGGCTTTCCGTGCCTGGGCCAGGGCCGCGAGACGGAGCAGGCAGACCAGCGATACGGCCAGGGTTGCCGCGACGAACATGGGAACGGAGTGGAAGTTTCCGGTAGTGTGCACCAGCCAGACGGCGATCATGGGCGTGAACCCGGAGCCGACGACGTTGGCCAGTTGGTAGCCCAGCGACATACCGGTGAAGCGGACCTCGGCCGGGAACGCGTCCGCGAAGAGGGCGGGCTGGAGGCCGTAGCAGATGGTGTAGAGCCAACCGAAACCGAGGGCGTACGCCAGGCCCACCAGCCAGGGCTGGGCACTGGCCACGGCAGCGAACATCAGGAAGATGGAGGCCACGGCAGCCAGGGAGCCAACGGTGATCAGGGTGCGCCGGCCATGCCGGTCGGACAGGTGGCCGGAGAGCAGGATCATGGGGATCTGGATGGCAAAGGCGACCATGGTGAAGGAGAGCATGGTCGAGGCGGGGATGCCCATCACGCTTTGGCTGTAACCCACCAGGTAGGTCATGACGATCACGGAGAAGGCGCCGAAGCCCAGGAAGCCGCCGGCCACCAGGAGCACGGCCCTCAGGTTGTTCTTCAGGACTGCCGCGATGGGCACCTTGACCTGCCGGCCCTCGGCCTTGGTGGCCTGGAACTCGGGGGATTCAGCGATCTTGAGCCGGATAAACATGCCCACGATGACCAGGACGAAGCTGAAGAGGAACGGAAGGCGCCAGCCCCATGCGAGCAGGTCCTCCTTAGGCAGCAGCGTGACCAGCAGGAAGGCGGCGTTGCCGAGCAGAGCACCTGTGGCCGGGCCCACTTGGGGGATCGCTGCAAAGAGCCCGCGGCGGTTCTCCGGTGCGTATTCGAAGGCCATAAGGATGGCGCCGCCCCACTCGCCGCCGAAGGCGATGCCCTGGAGGAAGCGCAGGCACGTGAGCATCACTGCCGCCCACATGCCCACTTGGTCGAACGTGGGAAGTACACCGATGGCCAGGGTGGCGAATCCCATGAGGAGCAAGGTGATGACGAGCATCGGCTTACGGCCCACCTTGTCACCGAAGTGCCCGAACACGATTGCGCCCAGCGGGCGTGAGATATAGCCGACGGCGAGGGTGCCAAAGGTGGCCAGGGTGGCTACGAAGGGGTCGCTCTGGGGAAAGAACAGTTGCGGGAACACCAGCGCTGCCGCAAGGCCGTAGATCGAAAAGTCGTAGTATTCGATCGCGTTGCCGGCGAGGCTGGCGGCGGCGACCCGGCGCAGGGCATTCCGCGGCGCCGGGGTTTTCTGAGTCGGGAGCGACATTGCTTCCTCCGTGATGACAGTGGTCTGAGGGATGAACCCCGGCTGCTCAATGTGCAGCAGGTCACTGTGATCGTAAGAGGGAGGATGCATACAAAACAACTAAGTCATAACAGTCTCATATACCATTTATATATGGGTCTGAGCGCGTTCAGGGCTGCATGCTTATGAACAGACATCTTGGCTACCTGGGACTTGTAGAGGCTGTTACGAGCCCGACCTATCCACTGGACACGTTTGAGCGTACAACGATGTCATGGGTGCCTTGGCTGCTTGGTGGCGTTCGCGTTCTTGGCCGCTCGGTGCCGTAACTTTCTCCGCGGCTTTGGTCCTCGCTGTGAGCGGTTGCGTGGGGGCCCCTCCCGGGCCGGCCCCGTCGAGCGTCGCCGCGACCCAGGCAGCGACGAATTCTCTGGAACGCAGGATCCAGCACTTCATGGAGGGCGGGGCGACGTCCTTGGTAGTGCAGATGAGATGGCCGGGCGGCGAATGGTCCAAGGCCTACGGCGTGCGAAACCTGGACAGCAAGGACCCGGCCCGGCCCCAGGACAGGGTATCCGTTGCCAGCATTACAAAATCGATGGTCGCCGTCTCCGTCCTGAAACTCGTCGACGAGGGACTTATCGGGCTCGATGACCCGGTGAACGGTGTCCTGGAGAGCTTCCGAACCACGCTGCGGCCGCCCGGACCCATCACCGTCCGCCAGTTGCTGAACCATAACTCCGGCATGCCCGATTTCGGCGACTCGGAATACGCGGCGGGACCACTGAAGCAGGTTGCGAACACGCGGCTCAGCATGCAACGAGGACTCGAACTGGCCGCCACTCTCCCCTGGGAGTCCAAGAACGTGGACCGCTTTTCTTACTCAAACTCCAACTACCTGGCTCTCGGCCAGCTGATCGAAAAACTGCGCGGACGGCCCGTCGCCGACGTGCTCAAAGAAGACATCTTCGCGCCCCTGGGACTTCAGCACACGTCGCTGGCCGAACCGGACCGCCAGGCTCCGGACAACATCCACGCCTACCTCATTGAGGGCGGCGAACGGGTCGATGTCACCCAGCCCGAGGCTCTTGTCGGCTCCCCCGCAGGCGGCGTCATCTCCACCACGCAGGACCTAAACACCTTCTACCGGGCCCTCCTGCGCGGCCAGCTCCTTTCCCCCGCCATGCTTGAGGAAATGAAGAAGAAGACCGAATTCTGGGACTACGGACTCGGTCTAGAGCGGTATCCTGACGCATGTTCCGGCGACTTTCGCTACGGCCATACAGGGCACATATTCGGCTACACGAGTATTTCCATCACGAGCGCCGACGGCGGCAGCCAGATCACGATGACCATGGCACTACGGCCGCTGGCCTGGCAGGACCCCGCATCCGCGCGCCGCATCGACCTGCTCCAGACGCAGATGCAACAGGCTGCCCAGGAAACCCTCGACCGCCTCTGCCAGTAAACAGAATGGGGAGCCGGGCCCGAGTGGAGCCCCTACCGTTGTGAACGGGCGACCGTGGCCGGGGACCGCCTGGCACGCGGGCTTATCCCATCCCAGCAATGCCAGCCCAAGCGCCACTCGCGCCGGTTCCGCCACCGCCACGGTCGTCGTCCTTACCGCAACGCCTGCAGCGCTTGTAGCGGCCGCCATCCTCGGTGGACTCCAGGTGCCAATCATGGCGCATGTTCAACTTACACAACAAGGTCCTGAGCATGACGCTCTCCGATCTGAGGCACGATCCACGCAAACCGCGATCCCTACCCAGCCAACGCCATTTTAAGCCCGCCCCCTTGTCGCCGCCAGTGAAACCCGTCCGTAGCAGATGCTCTCCAACCACCCGATCAGGCGGTGGCCATCGGGTTCCGCTGTTCAGGGCGGGCAGGTACTCCGGACTGCGACCGGTGCCTTTCCTGGCCGCGGGCTTTGCCGTATGGGGGGAGATGGTGCCTATGTCGCAGCAGAGAACCTGTCAGCCCGAAGTCCTGTTCTGGTTCCGGGCCTGACGTCGGGACTGGGTGTTCTGTCCTGGTTCAGCGGGGGAGTGCGGCGTCCCTGCGTGGACGGCGGTGAGGGATGCCGCGGGCCACGGGCGCCATCCCTCGTGAAGCCTGCAGCTGAGGGCGGCAGCGAGGGCGCGGCAGCCAAGGAGTGATGTGGCCGATGGCCCTTCAGCCAGTTGGGCTCAGCTGCTGAGTGCCCGTGCGGTCCGATGGCCGGCAGCGGGGTAGACGCCCAGGATACGCACCTCGGTGGTGAAGAAATCCAGCTCCTCGAGGGCCAGCCGCAGCGGCAGGTCCTCGGGGTGCCCCTCAACGTCCACCATGAACATGGTGGCGGCGAACTCGTCACCCACCATGTAGCTCTCCAGCCGCGTCATGTTCACACCGTTCGTGGCGAACCCGCCCAGCGCCTTGTAGAGCGCCGATGGGACGTTCCGGACGCGGAACACAAAGCTGGTCACTGCCGGCCCGGCCAACTCATCCCGGGTGGGCAGGTTCTTTTCCCGGGCCAGGACCACAAAGCGGGTGGTGTTGGAGGGGTCGTCCTCAACGCGCGATGCCAGCACCTCCAGACCGTAGATCTGGGCCGCCAACGGGGGAGCGAGGGACAGTTTGGCGGGGTCGTTCCATTCCCGGACCTCCCGGGCGGAGCCGGCGGTGTCGCCGGCGATGACGGGCCGGAGCCCGGCGTCGCGGATCAGCCGGCGGCACTGTCCAAGGGCGTGGATGTGACTGTGGACCTCGGTGGCACCTTCGATGGTGCTGCCCGGGATACCCAAGAGGTCGAAGTGTATGGGCAGGAAGAACTCGCCCACGATCTGCAGGTGCGACTGCGGAAGCAGAATATGGATGTCCGCCACGCGGCCGGCAATCGAATTCTCGATCGGGATCATGGCCAGCTCGGCCTCCCCGCTGGAAACCAGCTCGAAAGCGTCCTCGAAGCTGGCGCAGGGAACGCTTTCGAGCTCGGGGAACATCTGTTGACACGCGATATTGGAGTTGGCGCCGGGTTCACCCTGGTACGCAATCTTCTGGGCCATGGTCCGTATGGTTTCACCTCAGGGGCCAGCTCACCCAACTGGATACCCTCTGTGTCCCTTCGGGACGTCCGTCCGGGGCTGAAAATCAGCTGGTGTAGGGGACCTTCTTCCAGTCGAGCACGTTGCCGGTGGCGTCACTGTTCGCTGCCACGGTGAACTTCACATAGTTGGTGGCGTTGGCGGATCCGTCGACGGTGATGCGCTGCAGGTCATCGGCGGCGGTGTCCTGGCCGTAGACCCGCAGCCAGGGTGAGCCGTCGCCCAGGGGCTGGTCCTCGGCGAAGATGTGGCTGTCGCCGTTGACCAGGTAGACCGGGGCGTCGAAATTGTTGGTTTCTTTGACCAAAACGTCGATGATTTCGCGGAAGCCGGACAGGATTTTCGGGTCGGCCGTGGCGGCGGCCAGCAGTGAGGGGTCGAACATGTCGGCCTGGGTCATGATCACCACGGCCCGGTCGTTGCGCAGGGTGGCGTCGGTGAAGGTTGCGTGCAGTTGGTCGATGGTGGCGTCGATGCGGTGTCTGACTTCGGCCCGCTGTTCCGGCGTGGTTTCGGTCCGGCCCAGTCCGGTCCAGGGCTGCAGCGAGTTGTTGCTGCCCTGGATGTTCAGGACGGAGAAGGCCACGCGGTTGTGGGTGAAGCGGACGTTCTCGGGCAGGCCGAGGGCGTTCTGGGACTTGACCGGCATGGTCGCGCCGAGCGTCTTTCCGGGCGACGGGAAAAAGACTTCACGCACCTTGTCCAGGCGCTCCAGGGGGTTGTAACTGCCGTTGTTTTCCCGGTGGCAGTCCACCCACTCGTTGTCGCCCGGGGTGTAGACGAGGGGAAGTTCGAAGGTGTCGAAGGCGGCACGGATCCGGGCGAAGTACTCATCGGTGCAGGCCGAGGAGCCGTTCTTGATGTCGCCGACGTGGGCCACGAAGTCGAGGTCCAGGTCGGCGTTGAGATCGCCGATCCGGGACGGGAACAGCTCGGCTTCCTGCTGGCCGTAGGGGATGTCTCCGATCACGCCGAAGCTGAAGGATTCCTGCGCGGCCTGCTCGGCCGGGACAGGGGCCGCGTTGGCCGGGGCGAGTGTAGTGGTGGCCGTCAGCACGGCAAGGCCTGCGGCGGCAAGGATACGTAATGACATGGACGGACTCCTGCGTTCTGGGGGGCGGGACTATTTTCAGGCTGCACGACGTGGGCGTCCCGGGGCCGGTGACCGCCAAGGTGAATCCGGATTGGATGTCAACGAAGAGCACTTGGCCGCCGGCGCCGAGCGGACGCCTGCTTCGCAGACTATGGACGCGACCTTCCCGGCCCCGGACTCCTTGGCGTCCCCGCGGTGACGCGGAGATGAACAATCAGCAGGCCGCTGATCCGTCTACGGAACCGAAGCAACCCGGACTCGGCTGTTGCAGCCGCAAATGGTCGTTGAGATCCTCGGCCGTGGCCGCCGTGTCTGTCGCTCATGACCGTGCCAACGCGGCGCGGTCCCGTTCTTCTGCGAGGTCCTGTTCAAGTTCCTTGATATAGGTCAGGCATGCAGGGTGGGCCGGTAGATGAGCTCTTGGATGTTGCCGTCGAGCGTCCGGCTCTCGATCAGCTCGAGGTCGAAGTCGGCCGCACCCTGGAAGATCGGTTCCAGTCCGGTCTGGCCGGTGATCACAGGGAAGAGCGTCACCTGGACGCGGTCGACCAGACCGGCGGCCATCAGCGCCCGGTTCATCGACAGGCTGCCGTGCGAGCGCAGCGGCACCGAGGACTCCTCCTTGAGCCGGGCGACGACGTCGACGGCGTCACCGCTCACGACGGTTGCGTTCGGCCAGTTGAGCGGTCCTTCGAGTGTGGTCGACACCACTGTTGCCGGCAGGCTTCTCATCCGGGTGACCCATGGGTCACGCACCTCGGACTCCTCGGTGCTCGAGGCCAGCATCCGCGCGAACGCCCGGTACGTGTTGGCGCCGAAGACCATCCGCTGCTCCGCGGCGTACTAGGCGAGGCGGCGCTCGAGCAGCTCGGGGCCCTGTTTGCCCCAGTAGCCGGTCCAGTTGCCGCTGGCGGCGCCGAAGCCGTCGAGGCTGGAAAAGACGTCGAAGGTGTAGGTAGCGGTCATGATGCTCTCCTCGGGTGCGGTTGACCGGGTGTGTAGATACCGACTGGATACCACGGCGAATCGCATCGCCGTTGGACTCCTGGAGTCCAGGAAAACTCATCTTCCACATCGTCCTCGTCGACCACAGACTCCGCCGCGAGTAGGCGCCGTGCGCGCCGGGATCGCTCAGGGGGAGCCAAACAGTCGCTGGAGGGGGACAACTCAGGTTAAATGGTCGAAGTCTCCTCGCGCCCAAGCAGCGTGCCGTTGGGCGGAATCGCGCAGAACGGCCTTGGCTCCGGATGCGATGACATTGTTGAAGTTGCCGTAGATCCGGTCGAACTTGAGCTCTCCCAGCTGCGCCGCGATTCGCAACGCCACCGCGCCGGATAGCGGCAAGCGATTCGGGTAGCTGCGCATAAAGGCTATTGAGCGACGGTCTGGATTCGGAAACACGCTGTCGCCGGTCAGCAGAACTCCTCTGCCGCCCGATCCTGCGGACCAGTGCACCACCGCGCTGCCCGGGAAGTGCCCCCCGGTCTGGTGCAGTGTCAACCCTTCCGCGATAGCTTGACAGCCGGACCAATATTCGATGATCGGATCGGTGCGACCCAGCCATCGCCGGTCTGCGTCCGCCACAAGTACGGGGACACCACCGAGCCGCTGCGACCATTCGACCTGCACACCAAACATGTGTGGATGGCTAGCGGCGATGGCCAGGACCGGGCCCCGCTCGAGGACTGCCTGCACAGCGCCGTCATCGACATATCCGACCGGATCCCACAGCAGCGAACCCTCGTGTGTCACCACAAGCTGAGCGGTCTGGCCGATCCCGACTTTTGGCTCCGTCGTGATCCCGATCAGTCCCGGCTCGTTCTCCTTCGACACTGTCTGCTGGCCCTCCTGCGCCAGCCCGTCCAGTGTGAGCCACTTTTGTCCGTCCTCGGGCACATACTGCCGCTCATCGGCGCAGATCGGGCAGACTCCGGGCGTAGGTTCGTCGCGTTCGACGGCGCAAGTTGCGCAGATCAGCATGGTCGGTCCCTTCTAAGCCCCTTGTGTCCTGCTTTCCCGGCCTTCTTCACCTTCGGACGCAGGCTGGCGTGCCCAGACTATGGCACGCGAAAGTGTTCTAGGAAGAGAGATCCTTGCGGTATCAATTGAGTTGGCGGGCCGCCGTTCTCGCTGGCCGGGCGGACGGGCGTGCGTGAAGCCGGCGGGCCGGGTTATCAGCGCTCGGATGTCTTCGCGGCTTTGATGGCGGCCTTGGCTGCCTGCTTGCTGGCGCGCACTTTTCTCAGCGACTCCGGGTCCACGATGTCGGCGACAGAAAGAAATGCGCTCTCCTGGCCATAGGGGTGGGCAGCCTCACGCCAGCCTGGTGCCTGGAGTGCGCACTGCTTGCCGAGCAGTGCGAGGAAGATCTTTGCCTTTTGCTCGCCGAAGCCGGGCAATCCCTTCAACCTGCGCAGCACTTCCTGGCCGTCAGGATCGTCCTGCTTCCAGATGGCAGTTGCGTCGCCATTCCAATCGCGCTCTACGGTTGCGGCGAGGTCCTGGACGCGGCTGGCCATGGAGCTAGGGAAGCGGTGGATGGACGGACGCTCCTTGAAGACCTCAACGAAGCCTGCCGGGTCATATTCGGCGATTGCGGCAGGGGCCATGGACCCGATGCGCGTCTGGATCTTTTCCGGTCCGGCGAACGCAGACTCCATGGTCACCTGCTGGTCAAGCAGCATGCCGATGAGGAGTGCGAACGCGTCATTGCTGAGCAGTTGGTCGGCGGCGGGGTCGCCAGTGATGTGCAGTTCCATGCGCCCATCCTCCCACCTGCTCCGAGCCGCGTCATGGCACCTCCAGGGGTTGACGACGGCGGGGAACCGCGCAGGAACCGCATCCTCGGAGCGTGCGTCTCGCGCTCAGATGCCGTCGGGCGGAACGCGTTCCCCCCGTTCACCCCGGAAAACCGCGTGGTCGGTGGTTCGCATCCGTACCGCCACGACGATTCCCGAGGCCGCCGTCAGGGCGGCGACGACGGCGACGGCTGCAGGGATGCCGTAGGCGTCGGCGACGCAGCCGGAGAGCACGGCGCCGACGGCGAACCCGCCGTCGCGCCACAGCCGGTATATGCCGACGGACCTGGCCCGCCATGCAGGGTGGGCGACGTCGCCGATCGCGGCTAGCAGCGTGGGGTAGACCATGGCAGTGCCGGCACCGAGCAGGACGACAGCGGCCAGCCAGATTCCGAAGTCGTTTCCGAATGCGACCATGGCCAGCGCTGCTGCCTGGACGAGCATGCCACCGGCGATCAGGGGCTTTCGCCCGATCCGGTCCGAGAGGGCGCCGGTGATCAGTTGGCCCGCGCCCCAGACGGCGGGATACACGGCCGCGAGGATGCCGATGCGTTCTATGCTGAGCCCGCCGGCGGCGAAGAGGACGGGGAACAATCCCCAGGCCAGGCCGTCGTTGAGGTTGTTCACCATGCCGGCCTGACTGACGGAGGACAGTGACTTGTCACGGAAGCTTGTCAGCGTAAAGACGTCACGGTTGCTCAGCCCGGCATGGCTTCCGGCGTGGACCGGGACGTGGACGGCGGCTTCGGCGTTGGCATGGTGGTGTGTCTCGCGGATGGTCAGGACGGACAGCCCGAGGCCGACGGCGATGAAGGCGGCGCCGAGCAGGAACGGCCCTGGACGCAGCCCGTAGGCGGAGGCGATATAGCCGGTGGCCAGGGCAGTGCCGGCGACGCCGAGGTAACCGGCTGCTTCGTTCAGGCCCATCGCCAGGCCCCGGCGTTCGGGGCCGACGAGATCCATCTTCATCATGACCGTGGTGGACCAAGTCAGGCCTTGGCTGATGCCCAGGACGACATTGGCCGCCACGATCCAGCCCCAGGAAGGCCCGAAGATCAACAGGAGGGGGACGGGGAGGGCGATGAGCCACCCCGCCACCAGGACCGGCCTGCGTCCATAGCGGTCCGAGAGGGTGCCGGCGAAGTAGTTGGTGGCGGCTTTGGCCAGCCCGAACGCCAGAATGTAGGTCAGCGCGGAGGTGTGCAGGTCCAGGTGGAAGACCTTTTCCGCGAGCAGCGGCAGGACGGTCCGTTCCTGGCCCAAGGCGCCGCCGACGAGGGCGTTGACCGCAACGAGGAGGATGAACTGGGCCAGGTTCTGCCGCAGGCCCAGCGTGATGCCATCCTGCCGTCCTGGATGCTGTGGTGAAGCGGTGATGCGGGACGTCATGAACGCGCTCCAGTTGCCGGGGTGGCAGCGTGGGCGGCGGCCGGGTGTCCCGTGCCGCCGCCCATGCTGTCCATCAATATTTTCGGATGCTGCCTGAAGTCAGTTGCTGGAGACGGACTGCCGTGACAGCTGCCAGGCCGTCCAGCCTGCGTAGCTGCCGTCGAGCTCGACGATGTCGTAGCCGGCGCGGCGCAGGGCGCTGGCCGCGACGGAGTTCCGGACCCCGCTCTGGCAGTAGGTCACGATGGTGCCCTCGGTGGGGAGCTCGTCCAGGTGCCACATGAGGCGGCCGCCGCTGAGCTGGTGGGATCCCGGGATGTGCCCGGCGGCGTGCTCGGTGCGGTTGCGGACATCAAGCACCAGGGCCGCATCGAAATCAGCGAGGTCCGCGGGCTGGATCAGCTTCGGAGTGGTCGTCGGCAGACCGTCGAGGCTGGTGACGTAGCCGGCGATGTTGTCGATGCCGACGCGGATCAGGTGGTCCCACACCTCCTGCGCGGCGTCCTGGTCCGGGGCCAGGAGTACCAAGGGGTTCTTGTCGGTTTCGGGGTTCACCACCCAGGCGCCATAGCTGGCCACAGACTTGCCGGCGGGAACGTTCAGGGAGCCGCTGACGGTGCCTTCGTGGACTTCGGTGTTGGAGCGGGTGTCGATGAAGGTCACCCTGTCCCCGGCGAGGTCCTTGGCGACGGCGGCGGTGTCCAGTTCCGGCAGGGGAGCGCGTTCGCCCATGACGGCCGGTCCTTCGCGGTTTTCGCGCTTCATCCGGCCGAAGTAGGCGTGGGCGTCAGGCTGACCGTCGAGGAGCTCGTCGACGAAGCCCTGCTCGTCATTGGCGGCCAGATAAGGTCCCCACCACGCGTAAAGGCGCTCATAACCGACGGTGGAGGAGGGAATGGCGCCGAGGGCCTTGCCGCAGGCGCTGCCCGCACCATGGGCAGGGTGGATCTGGACGTAGTCCGGCAGGATCAGGAACTTGTCCCGCAGGCTGGCGAAGAGCTGCCTGGCGCCTTCGAAGCGGGTGTCCACGCCGCCGGCTGCCTCGTCGAGCAGGTCCGGACGTCCAAGGTCACCCGAGAAGACGAAGTCGCCGGAGAGCAGGTAGCCGGGCTGGTCGCTGAACGCACCGTCGGTGACCAGGAAGGACAGATGTTCGGGGGTGTGGCCCGGAGTGTGGAGGGCCTGGATGGTGATGTTGCCCAGCGTGATCTTGTCGCCGTCGTAGAGCCGTCCGCCGTCGAATTCGTACTGCCAGTCCGGGCCGCCTTCACCTGAGACGTAAATCTTGGCGCCGGTGGCGGCGGCCAGTTCGCGGGTGCCGGAGAGGTAGTCGGCGTGGATGTGGGTCTCTGTGACGGCCACGATCTTCATGCCGTTCTTCCGGGCCAGCTCCTGGTACACCGCGATGTCGCGGCGGCCGTCCACAACAACGGCCTCACCCTTGGCCTGGCAGCCGATCAGGTAGCTCGCCTGGGCGAGGTCTTCATCGTAAATGCGTTCGATAAGCATTGGTGCTCTCCTTCGTAAAGGGGGTGGAGGGGAAATGGTGGCAGTGCTCTTGCCTCAAGGCTGGATACCACCGGGGTATCCACTACCGCGTGTGCGCCCGCGGCCCACAGCCATGGTTTCTCCTTGTCTGTCAGGCGGTGGCGGTGCTTGCCGTGACCCAGGCCGCGACGGCGAAGATGAGAACGGCAAACGACAGGCGGACGTGTTTGTCTTTCAGCCGGCGGGCGAAGCGGGCTGCGAAGAGTGAGCCGAGGACCGCCGGGACTGCGAAGGCCAGAATGGTTGGCCATTCGATGGTGAAGCCGGCGGCATGGGCGCCGAAGCCTGCGGCGGAATTGATCACGATAATGGCCAGGGACGAGCCGACGGCTTGTTTCGTGCGCAGTCCGAGGAACAGGGTGAGGGCCGGGGTGATCAGGAATCCGCCGCCCACGCCCAGCAGCCCGGTCAGGAAGCCCACCAGGAGCCCGACTCCCACGGCTTTGGGGGCGCAGGTGCGGAAGGCCCTGGTGGGCCCGGTGCTGCACGAGCCCTCGGATTCGGTGGTGCTGGTCAGCATGCGGATTCCGGCGATCACCATGATCGCTGCAAAGGCGAGCATCAGGATGTTCGGGTCCAAAAGGCGGCCCACCGCCGTTCCGCCCCAGGCCGCGGGCACGCCTGCGGCGCCGACGAGCAGTACCACGGGCCAGTTAATGCCCTCGCGAAGCCGCGGGAGCAGGGCCGCCAGTGACGAGACACCGACCACCAGCAGGGACGTGGGAATGGCCTGCGCGGGGCTCAGTCCCACTCCGTACACCAGGGCTGGGACAGCGATGATGGACCCACCGCCGCCCACGACGCCGAGCACGATCCCGACGAGCAGCCCCAGTGCCAGGGCCGGGATCATGCCGCGGGGGTCAGCCGCGCCGCGGCCAGGGGCAGCTGCAGGATCGCGGTTTCGCGGGTGGGCTCCTTGGCGGCCTTGTTCCACGGCATTGCCGACAGAGCCTGGCCCATGGCGCAGGTATTGGTGGCGGCCGAGAAGGTCAGGCCCGCGCCGATTGTGCCGGCGAGAATGCGGATCTTGGGCGAGATGAATTTTCCTCCGGCCAGTCCCAGGACCACGAGCGAGCCCGCGGCGAGGCGGACCTGGCGTTCCAGATCCCAGCGGTTCTTCCCGCGGACGACGTCGCCGCCGGCCGCGGCGAATGCCGGCACCCCTCCGCTGAGGACGTACGCCGTGTCGATTCCGGCTCCGCCGAGGCGCTGGCGCGCCTGCTCGGCGCGCGCGCCGGACTGGCAAACCAGGACCACCCTGCTGCCCAGCCGGGCGGCGAGTTCCTGGGTGTGCTCGGACAGCAGGGGCAGGGGGACGTTGTAGGAGCCGCGGATGTGAACGGACTCGAACTCTGCCGCGGAGCGTACATCGATGACGAGGAGGTCGTGGTGCTCGGCGATCCAGCTGCTCAGGATTTCCGGAGCCAGCGCCGTTACCGCCGGTGTTGCTGCGGGCGAAGGGGGTGTCATGGGTGTCCTTTCGAGACAAGCGGGAAAGCAAGGTGAATACCCCACCGAGTATTGCAGATACCCCCAGGGGTATGCAAAACACCCCCGGGGGTATAGGATTGGGTGCATCACCCTGTGGCTTGGAGACTCCCGTGCAACTCGATTCAACCGAACTGACCCCCGTAGTGAACCGGCTCAAGCGCGCCCAGGGCCAGCTCGCGGCCGTGACCCGCATGCTGGAGGAGGGCCGCGACTGCAAGGACATCGTCACCCAGCTCGCGGCCGTCTCGAAGGCACTCGACCGGGCGGGCTTCGCAATCATCGCCAGCGGCCTGGAGCAGTGCATCGTCAGGAAAGACGGAAGCATGGACACGAAGGACCTGGAAAAGCTCTTCCTCTCGCTCGCATAGGTCGCGTCGGGCCCCTGACCGCGACCCGGCGCGTGGGGGCCGTGGGCTATGACCTCACTTCGCCAATGATCGGGTCACCGGAACGCGACTCGCGAGACTGCACATGACCATCCGGGCACAGGTTGGCTCCTGGCGTGGCATGGCCAGCATCCTGTGGTGTCAGGCCCCAGGGCGCCCCGGCCACTCTTTGCCTGCCCATGGGTTGTAGTCAGCGATGAGCTCCTGCTGTGGCGGCCGCTCATTTTCGGGGACATGCTGCAGGTTCACCCGCACCCGGTACCAGAGGGAACTCGATCCGCGCATTCCGTCGACGAGTATGTCGGCGGGATGCAGGGCCGGGACGAGGTCCGCATGCCGGGTTTTCCATTCGTCGAGCGCCGCGAGCGCCTCGGGCTTGGTCTTGGTGCGTGCCACCTCGATAAGCGGCATCAGCGACTGCCTGCGGCCCACGCCGTCGCCGGCGCGCGGCGGTTTTTCTGCGGGGCCGAGCTCGGCAGCCAAAGTGATGAGTTTGTCGAGTGTCCCGGCCGCGTCGTCGATGCCGGAGTGGGGGTCGCCCATCACTGCGAAGCGCTCAAGCACCGTGGGCACCGTGAATTGTTCCGGCCGGGTGGAGGTCACCTCGTCCCACGTGAGCGGAGTCGAGACTCGGGCGTCGGGCAGGGGCCGGATCGAGTACGCCGATGCCACGGTGCGGTCCTTGGCGTTCTGATTGAAGTCGACGAACACACTCTCGCCGCGCTCCTCCTTCCACCACCGCGCGGTGGCGAGGCCCGGAGCTCGGTTCTCGACCTCGCGGGCGAGGGTCTCGGCGGCGAGCCGCACGTCGCGGTACGACCACTGGGGCGCGATGCGCACGAGGATGTGGAGTCCCCGCGAACCGCTCGTCTTCGGCCACCCCACCAGTCCGACGTCGTCGAGAACCTCCCGTGCGACATACGCGACATCAACGATCTGCTGCCAGTCGACCCCCGGCATCGGGTCGAGGTCGACCCGGAGTTCGTCGGGGTGCTCGAGGTCCTCGGCACGCACGGGGTGCGGGTTGAGGTCCAGGCATCCAAGATTCACCACCCACGCCAAGCCCGCAGCATCCCGGATGACGGCCTCTTCGGCTGACGTCCCGGACGCGTAGTGCAGCGTCGTCGTGTAGATGAAGTCGGGGTGGTTTTCAGGCACGCGCTTCTGGAAGAACGGCTCAGCGCCGATCCCCTTCGGGAAGCGTTTGAGCACCATGGGTCGTCCTCCGGCGCCCCGCAGCGCACCATCCGCGACGGCGAGGTAGTAGCGAACCAAGTCGAGCTTGGTCAGCCCGGGCTCGGGGAACACCATCTTGTCCGGACTCGAGATGCGAACCTCGTTACCGGCAATGTTGAGGATCTCGGCGGGGGTCTTCGACGAGTTCATTCCGCCACGCTAGCAATGATCAGATGTCCCAGCCAGATCCTGGAGCAATGGCCCTCTGAACAGATCCTGAACAGTTCCAGGGCACTCGGGCGTCCGGGGGGCGCGTAACCCGGGAATGCCAGGGAGGCAGGGAGCAGTCAGCTCCTACGGGGTGAGCTGCACGCTGCCTTGGGGTGGTGGCCGCGGGCGTTAGGCGCGGGAGGCGTGTGCGGTGCTGTTGCGAACGACGAGGCGCGGGGTCAGCACGTCGGTACGTGGCGGGAGGGAGCGGTCGGCGATGCGGGCGAGGAGAAACTCCGCGGCGCGGATGCCTACGTCCCGGCTGACGGGGTCGACTGTGGTGAGGGAGAGGTGCCGTATCCCGGCGAGATAGGTGTTGTCGTATCCAACGAGTGAAAGTTGTAAAGGAACGCTGATGCCGTGATCGTCGGCGGCCGAGAGCGCACCGACGGCAAGGATGTCGTTGGCGGCGAAGACCGCCGTGGGCGTCCGGCCGCCGTCGATAAGGCGGCGCATTGCCACAAAGCCGGAGTGTTCGCTCATGTCCGTGGGCTCCACCCGGATGTTGTCCTGCAGGCCGTGGCGGGTCATCGTGTCCCGGTAGGAGTCGGCCCGCACCCTAGCGGATCCGGTGGGGGCGGTGAGGAAGGCAATGTCTTTGTGGCCGAGGCCAATGAGGTGTTCGACGGCCATGCGGGCGCCGGCGGCGTCGTCGTTGGTGACACGGTCCGCTGCCGGCAGGTCGAAGGCGCGGGTGCCGGCGACGACGGCTGGGGTATGCAGTGTGGCACGGGTGAGATCTTCATCGGCGTTGAGATCCCCGGCGATGACGAGTCCGTCGACGCGCATTTCCATGAACGCGGACACCGGGCTTTCCCCAGGGCGGGCCAGATATTGGGAGTCGCCGAGGACCATCCTCAGCTTTTGCTCCCGGAAGATGCTCTGCATGCCGTCGAGCAGCTCCACGAACCACGGATTGGCAAGGTCATCCAGCAGCACTCCGACTGTTCGCGTGCGTCCGCTGGCAAGTGAGCGGGCCGCGTTGCTTGGCCGGTAGTCGAGTGCAGCCATGGCGATGGCGACGGCTTCTCTTTTTTGTTGACTTACCTTTGGCGAACCCTGGAGCACCAGGGACACCAGTGCCCGCGATACGCCGGCTTCCCGCGCCACATCCTCAATGGTGGCGCGCCTGGCCGCTCCATGTTGATTTAATGCATTCCCCGACAAGTGGCCTCCTGCCAGCTAGCGTATCGCGGGAAGGGCAACGGCTCCCGGCCGCCGCCCCCATGGGTGCGGGAACCGGCACCGCTGCTGCTGGGCCGCCGCGGCCGAGGACCGCGGCGGCCATGTGCCAGCCGGACCGGTGGGCTTACAGCGCTACGGCCTTCTCGCCGGGCGCCGCGGGGGGCGCGATGATCGGTATGCCTCCGGTGCGGAAGTGCACCTCCAACTCTTCCAGCGATTGTCCCTTTGTCTCCGGGACAAATTTCGCCACAAAGATCAGGGACAGGATGTTCACCAGCACGAACACGGTGAACGTGCCGGTTGAGCCCAGGGCGACGACCAGGATCGGGAACAGGAAAGAGATCGCCGCGTTCACGGTCCAGAGTGCGAACACCGCAATGCCCATGGCGAAGCCGCGGATTGCCAGCGGGAAAATTTCGGAAAGCAATAGCCACACGCAGGTTCCGATGAAGCACTGCACGAAGGCCACGAACAGCATCATCGCCGCCAGGATGGTGTAACTGACAAGGTCCGACTGGGGGAGCGTGAAAACGACGGCGAGCAGTGCCTGCGAAGCCACGACGCCGGAGAAGCCAATAACCAGCATGCGGCGACGCCCGATGAAGCCCAGCAGCCAGATGCCCAGGACGGTCATCAGCACCGACGTCACACCGACCGCGATGGTAGCTACGAGCGATGCGCTCACGCCGAGACCGCTGCGCTCGAGGATGGTGGGTGCGTAGTAGTTCACGGTATTGATGCCCGTTGCCTGCTGGGCCACGGCGAGCCCGATGCCAACCCAGAGGAGCCGACGCATCCAGGGATTGTTCTTCAGATCGCGCCAGGCACTGGAGCGCTCATTGCGGGCCATATTCGCGGACTCGACGATTTCCTTGTACTCGAAATCGGCTTCCTCCGGGCTGCGGCTGAGGTCGAGGATGCGCCGGCTGTCGTCGAACCTGTCACGGATAGCGAACCAGCGCGGCGATTCGGGCAGGACGAGCATTCCGATCAGGAGTGCAATGGCGGGGATGGAGGCAACGCCAAGCATGATGCGCCAGACCTCCGTGTCGTGGATGACGGCGTCGAGGAGGGCGTTGATGGCAAAAGCGAGCATCTGGCCGGTCACGATCATCAATTCATTGATCGTGACCATGCGTCCGCGCAGATGCGCCGGCGCCATTTCTGCAAGGTAGAGGGGGCACGTTACGGCGGCGGCACCGACTCCTAGGCCGAGGACGACGCGGGCCACCACCATGAATCCCACAGTCGGCGCGATGGCGCAGCCTATCGCTCCGAGAAGGAAAAGCAGCGCGCAGACAAGCAGCGTGCCGCGCCGTCCGAGCTTATCGGCGAGCCGGCCACCGCTTAGCGCTCCGACCGCGGCACCGGGAAACAGCAGTGCGCTGACGACAGTGGCCTCTTCTACGGGGCTCATGCTCAGGGAGTCCTGCATGTAGAGCAGCGCACCGGATATGACACCGGTGTCGTAGCCGAACAGGAGTCCGCCAAGTGTGGAGATGACAGTGAGACGCGCGAGATATCCGCGATGTTTTGAGCCCGATGCGGGCGAGCTTGCTGTGTGCAACGACATTGTTGACTTCCTCGATTCGGCCGACCTGAATGGCGGACTTTGAATTTGGAGAGCGTTCCCGGAGTGTGCTGGATCACGTGAACTCAACGTTAGAGCGCTCTAACGCAACCGTCAATAGTTTGTGCTGACATTCGATCAAAGTAGGAATAGGCGCGCCGCGATGGACGTCCCTGGTGCACGTGCAGGGCGAAGTGGCACGGCGCCGCGTGGGGAAGCGATGCCTGCGATGCAGCAGTTTCCTGGAACTTCGGGCGCCGCGGGGCTTGTCTGACGTGAATCGGACTTGTTATTATGTCAGGACAAAGTAGGCGAAGGAGACTACGCCTTTCGTGAAAATCGATATCGACACTAAGGCGGATCTAACATGACCGGTAACCGCTCGCTGCCAGCGTCCCGGGTTCCGGACCCCCGCGACGCGCCTCCGCTGCGCTGGGGGATCATGGGGCCGGGCTGGATTGCGGAACGCTTCACGGAATCCGTCCAGGCGCACACCTCGCAGGTGATTGCCGCGATCGGATCCCGCTCGCTGGACCGCTCCGAAATATTTGCCGGACGGCACAGCATCCCTGCAGCCTTTGGCAGCTATGAGGAGCTGGCGGCCGCCGACGTCGACATCATCTATGTGGCCACGCCGCACAATTTCCACTACCAGGCTGCCCTCGTCGCGCTCGACGCCGGCAAGCATGTCCTGATCGAGAAGCCGATCGGCATCAACCGCGAACAGGCGGCAGGCATCGCCAGCCGGGCAGCCGCGGCCGGCCTCTTCGCCGCCGAAGCCATGTGGACATTCTTCCTGCCCAAGTTCGACGTCATCCGGCAAGTGCTCGACACCGGAATTCTCGGGGACCTCACGACGGTCTTCGCTGAATACGGTGAGTATTTCGACCGCAGCCACCGGATTTTCGACCCGGCCCTGGCCGGCGGGCCTCTGCTGGATCTGGGAACCTATCCGCTTTCGCTCATCACGTCCATCCTCGGCGAACCGGACCGTCTCCTGGCGCTCGGTGAACCGCACGAATCCGGAGTCAATGCCCAGCTTTCAGCGGTGATGTCCTTTGCCGGCGGACGCCAGGCCGTGATGAACACGCAGCTGCACAATTTCACGCCGACGTCGGCCACCATCGTGGGCACGGAGGCTTCACTGACCATTGACGGTCCCTTCAACATGCCAGGCAACTTCAGCGTCCGCTTTCCGGACGGAACCCGGCTGGCTTATGAGGAGCCGGCCGGAGCGCACTTTGAGGGCCTGCACTACGAGGCCGCCGCCGTCGCCCGTGCCATTGTGGCAGGGCAGCTGGAAGTCCCGCAGCGGCCGCTGGCCGAATCCATCCGAACCATGGCAGTCGCCGATGCCATCAGGAACCAGCTCGGAATCGTTTTCCCCGGCGAACGGCCACGGGATCCATGAACCCGCGTGCAAGAGGCTGTTTCGAGGCTAACGCAGACGGCGAGGGGCTCCCGTGGAGGCTTCTGCAGCAGTCTTAAGATTCCCTGGCCAGGCAACTCAAGCCGGACCGGCCCAACTCCGATACCCCGGCAAGCTTCACTTCCGCGCCGCCGCCTCCCTCGTCGACGGCATGCTTCGCTGTTCGCTGTTCGCTGTTGACTATTGACGAGCGGCGATGCCGTCGATGTCGATCAGGAGATGCGAGGGACCGCGGAGGAACGGGCTCGGCCGGTATGGGGGAGGATAGGAGACCAGCCGCGGGTTCTCGAGCCGGGTGGCGAAAGCGGTGAGGGCGATCTGGGCTTCGAGCCGGGCCAGGGGTGCGCCGAAGCAGAGGTGGATGCCGCCGCCGAAGCCGAGGTGTTGGTTGTTGCGCCGGTCCGGGATGAAGAGGTCGGGGTCGGTGACATGGGCGGGGTCACGGTTCCCTGAGGCCAGGACCAATGTGAGGCTGGCGCCGGCGGGGATGGTGGTGCCGGCGATGTCGATGTCGTCAAGGGCTGTGCGGAAGGGGACGAAATGGACGGGCGGCTCGTAGCGGAGCAATTCCTCGACCATCGGGATGGCAAGGTCAGGATCGTTGCGTAGCCGTTGGAGTTCGGCCGGGTGGCGGAGCAACGTCAGTGTGCCGTTGGCGATGAGGTTCACGGTGGTTTCATGTCCGGCGATGAGCAGAAGAAGCCCGGTGCTCACCAGTTGTTCGTCCGGCATGCGGCCTTCCGGGCCGTCATCGGCGGCCATCGCCGAGAGCAGGTCCGGGCCCGGTGTCCGCCGGTGGGCTTCGACCAGTTCCTCCATGAATGCGCGCAGTTCTTTGCCAGCCTCGGCCCTCTTTTCTTGCTGTGTTTCGGGATCGAGTCCGGGATCCGTGGATTGCAGGGCTACGTCCACCCAGACCCGGAAGCGCTGTTCGTCGCCCGGTGGCACCCCAAGCAATTCGCAGATCACCGTGACGGGCAGCGGATACGCCAGATCATCGACGACGTCGATCCGGGAGTGGGCCGTCATGTTGTCGACCAAGGCGGTGACAATTTCCGCCATCCTCGCCTCCATCCCGGCGACCCTGCCCGGCGTCGTAGGCGGTCCGAAGTGGCGCATGGTGATCCGTCGAAACTTGTCGTGATCAGGAGGATCCATGCTGAGGAAAGTCGGAGACATGCCCGGACCTTCCCCGTCGTCCCCGGCAGTGGCGCCCGCAGCAGCGGCAGCCGGGTTGCGGTTGATGTCGGAACTGACCCTCGGGTCGTGCAGCAGGGCGGCGATCTCCGCGTAGGTGCTTACGAGGTAGCTTCCGTCCGGAAGCCGCGTCACGGGGGTCCTGCGGAGCTCGTCGTAAAACGGGTAGGGGTTAGCCCGGTTGGAGAAGTCGAGGATTCGCTCCCAGATGCTGGCCTGGGTCATGGTGAAGGCTCCTTCGATCGGGGGGCGGTGCCTGTGGGTCTCCGTGAAGGCGTTTCACCGGCCGCGGTGTTGGTCAGTCTGGCGCGGCGTTCATTGGGATCGTGGCCGGTCACAACGACCGTCGCGTCCTGGGTGGGGCTGACCGCGGGCTTGAACCCGGCCGGCAAGGGCCGGGCTTGGTCTGACTCATCGATGTGGTGGAACGCCGGCGGGAAGGGTGCGGCCTGCTCGATCAGCGGCTCGTAGAAGTCGAGCCACTTGTTCTGGTTGAAGGCGACCGCCGCCACGATGCGGCCCTTGTAGCCATAGACGGCCAGGAATCGCCGCGTGTCCACCGATCCTTGGACGATGGCTACCTCATCGGCGACCGAGGGTACCCCGACGCTCTTTATTTCGGTGCCGAACTGGACTGACCAGAATTTCGGCACCTCCAAGTGGGGCCACCGTTCGGTCTCGCCGCTGACCATGTTGTGTGCCGCGACCTCGGCCTGGGAGATGGCGTTCCCCCAGTGCTCGACGGCAAGGTATTGATAGCCGTACATCGGCTGCGGGGCGCGCGCTATGTCGCCGGCGACAAACACGTCATCGGTGACCAACCCGTTTGCGTCGAACGCTCGGCAGCCGGCGTCGCAGGCGACGCCCCATACGCCGCACGCCAGGCCGGAATCTGCGAGCCATTCGACATTGCGGACGGAGCCCAGCGCGGCGACCGCCACATCCACCTCAAGCGTTGTGCCGTCGGACAGAATGGCCCGGCGCAGCTGTCCGCTGGCATCACCCTCAAGGGCCAGGACGCGGACGCCGCACCGCAGGTCCACGCCATTCTCGAGCTGCAGTTCCCCGGCGACTGCGCCGATCACCGCGCCAAGGGCAGCGACGAGCGGAGCCGGGCCAGCTTCTGCCACCGTGACCGTCAGGCCGAGTTCCCGGCACACGGACGCGACCTCGCAACCGATGAACCCGGCGCCGATGACCAGCACCCGACGCGGACGCCCCGCGAGGTGCTGTCGCAGGGTTGCGGCGTCCTCCCGGGTGCGCAATGTCATCACTCCTGCGAGGGCCGCCTCGACAGGGTTAGGCCATGGGCGTGCCCGCAGGCCGGTGGCGATCAACAGCTTGTCGAATCCGATTCGATCGCCGTCGGCAAGGTGGAGCTGCTTCGCAGCCAGATCCAGCCCGGTCGCCGCCATGCCCAGCCGCCAAGTGGCGCGGATGTCCCGGCGGCGTGGCAGGGAAGTGTCTTCCAAGGGTGCCGACCCGGCCAAGACCTGTTTGGACAGCGGGGGCCGGTCGTAGGGCTCGTGCGGCTCTTCGCCGACCAGAGTCAGCGATCCGGTGAACCCTTCCTCGCGCAACCGCTCCGCCGCGCGCAGCCCCGCCATCGATGCCCCCACGATGACGATCCGTCCAGTCCTCTTAAAAGTTCTCCCGCTGTCTTCGACCGGAGTAGCCGTCGCCGGTCGTGGGGCCGGGTGCAGCGACGTGTCCTGCCCGTCCGGCTGTTCAAGCCGGATGGCCTGAACCGGACACGCAGCGGCGGCCCGCCGAAGCCTCGTGAGATGCGCCCCGTCAGGGTGCGGGTTGTAGGTCAGTGCCTCGTCCCCCTGAATCGTGAAGACGTCCGGGGCGAGGAAGGCGCACTGGGCGTAGCCCTGGCATTTAGTGAGATCGACGAGGATCCTCATGCCGCACTTCTCCCTTTTAGCGCGCTTGCGTCGGCCGTCCGCCAACCAGTCGGCGCCTCTTCCGATCCAACCGGGCGGCCCCGGGCCTGTCAAAACTTCCGCTCCCCAAAGCTGGGCAGCGGAACGGAGCCTGCACTCGATTCGATTTCAAGAGTGTAGGCCCCGTGGGCACGCGGCGGAAGAGGCCTGCGACCGGACAGGGCGGGGCAGGGTCTGCGGCTGAATCCGGTCGCGAACGTTCCGACGTCAAGGCGATCGTTGACCAGTCGGCAGATCGTCAGGTGCCCGGGCAGCCCGGTTTCGCGCTCAAGGTAGCGGGGCGACTATTCCTGCGCCGTGATTCTGGACTCGTTGGCTGCTGACGAGGAATAGCCGGCGCTGCAGAGGTCTTGTCTAGATTGGGGCGTCGATGAACGGCTGCCTCGTGAAAGGACCTCCTTGCCCACTCCCTTTATCCCGTTCACCATGCGCGCTACCGTCCGCGAAGACCACAGGCGTTCCTTCCGCACGGATATAGAACGTCTTACAGGCGGCCACCGCGGGTGGGCGCCGCTGGACGTCGTCAAGTCCACCGACACCCAGGCGGTGCTGTGCGGAGCGATCGCGCAAAGCGTGCACACCGCCACCGACGCGAGCCTTGCCCGCTACCTCCAGGACCGCTTTGTCGCCGATAACGACATCTATCTGGATCTCACTGTCAGCATCGGGCGCTAACAGACGCCCAGGCAAGCCCCGGACCATGCTGGTCCGGGCTTTTCCATGCGACCAGCGGCCGCCCTTTATCGGTCGATCAACCGGCCAGGGACTATATCTTCTGGTCGAGGACGTCGATGGATTTCATCAGAAGGCCCGAGCCGCGGGCGGAACCTCCGTGATCGAGCCCGAAGACACGCAACCGGGCACGTGGCCGTGCGCGGCACACGGGGGGAGCGATGGCGATACGCTGGCACTGCGGCGACTGCGGCCGCGGCACGGGCAACACCGCCTTGGTGCGCGAGTCCGCATATCGATCGCTCTCCCACATCTGCAGGGTCGCATCTGGGGCGGGTCGGGCCAGCGAGTCGCCGGGCTGCAGGACGCGGCATGTCGGTCCCGCGACCCGGGAATAGGGGAGCCGTGGTGTGCGTTAAAGTCTGGTCAGAGAAGAACACCCGAAAAGAGAAGACTCAAGTGGCAACCGATTACGACGAAGTCCGGTCCGACGTCAAGGAATCACAGGACCGGTCCCTGGAGGCGTTGCAGTCCGCTAACGCACCGGATGCCCGCAGCGTCGTCCGTGAGCTGGACGAGTCCGACGCGCTGGATGAGGCCATGACCCCTGGCGGGGAGTTTGTCGCCGAGGAACTGACCGTTCAGGTCATTCCCCAGGCCGAGGACGAGTTCACCTGCTACTCCTGTTTCCTGGTCCGGCACCGGTCCCAGCTGGCGCGCGAAAAAGACGGCCACTCGTACTGCCTCGAGTGCGAAAGCTAGGACGCCCTCGCTCCAGATGACGGGACGCAACAGCGGCCTCAACAGCGTGACTTGATCCGCCCTACCGCAGTATTCGAAACGGAGAAGAGCGGAGCAGCAAGCGTGCGCGGAACGCGGCTGTCATTGCTGACTGGTTGGAACCAATGCGCCAAAAGCGTTGGCCGCATGAGGTTGGCGGTCATGAATATATTGATTAGGGACAGCGAAGTCACGGGGGTGACAGGATGGGCATGCCAGGGCTTTGTCATTTTCAGCAGACCATTGCACTGGTTGATTCAAAGCCTGCGGCACAGCTGACTTTAGGACGAGCCCCATAAGCTGGTCCGCAGGCATAATCCACGACAGAACGCTTTCTTCCAACGCCGGGGAGCTCAGCATGGACACCGAATTCGCTGATGTCATAGATCATGACGTCACCACCATCACCTGCGTATGCGGCAATACCGTCAGCAACGAGGGATTGATTCAGGCCAACTCACAAGGCATCCCCGTTCACATCGGCGGAAACGCGCCAGCGCCCGCAGGACTGGCTACGTGGCCTGACGACGAGGATCTCTACACCCTGTGTCCCTCATGCGGCCGCGTTTACCATGACGTGGTCATCGAAGAGACAGGGACCGCGCCCGTTGCTTTCCGAGTCGATATCACTGCTGGACCGATTGCAGAGGCGATCCGTGTCCACTGGGACCTCAACACGTAGTCCTGTGACCCTGTCCCACGTATGCCGGGGACCGGTGCGGGGGAACCCCCTCCACAGGGGAAGTTTGTGTACCTTGACGGCCGGCCTCGAGCTTGGCATCGTGGAAGTCGGATCGGGGAGGCGAGCACCATGCAAGAGAAGAGTTGGTCGGTGAACATCGTTATCGACGAACATGAAAACCAAACGCGGGCCACGGCACGATTGAGGGCCGAGAACCGGGCCGAACTGGAAGGTGTCGGGTTGGCCAGGCTGAATCCGATAGACTCCGATGTCCCGGAGATCGGGGACGAGTTGGCGACCGCACGCGCCCTGGCCGACTTGGCGCATCAGCTGATCGAAGTCACCGCGGCCGATATCGAGAAAATTACCAAAGAACCTCCGCATCTCCGCGCTTAGCCCTGCTTTGCTGAGCGCTGGTCCTGCTGGCCAGCTGGAATCCCCGTGATGAACTCGGCGACGCACCCGGCGATCCTGCTGACGACTGGGACATCGACCCCGCGATCGTGAACCGGCGCGGCGGCACAATCGCGTCGGCCTCGTTGGCGGTTCTCTCCTGTCAGGATCCCGGGCGAGTGGAGGTGGCCAAGCGACATTGCTGACGGCGTCGCCCGTATCCTTGATAGATGAGTGACATCGCGCATTCAACCGCCACATTTGATGGCCGCTTCGCCCGGGAGTTCAAGGAGATGGCCATTCCTTGGCGCGCGGAGGAAGCTCCCGACCCGCACCTTCTGGTGCTCAACGAGCGCCTCGCCACCGAGCTAGGTCTCGATCCGGCTTTTCTCCGGAGCCCTGAGGGTCTGCTTCTGCTGATCGGCAACGCCATCCCTGCGGAGGCCCGCCCGGTGGCGCAGGCCTACGCCGGCCACCAGTTTGGCTGGTACGCACCCCGTCTGGGCGACGGGCGCGCACTCCTGCTCGGCGAAATCGGCCACGCGGACGGGCAGCTCCGCGACATCCACCTCAAGGGATCAGGGCGCACGCCGTTTGCGCGAAACGGCGACGGCCAGGCAGTGGTCGGCCCTATGCTGCGCGAATATATCGTGAGTGAGTCGATGCACGCGCTGAATATCCCCACCACACGATCCCTCGCCGTCGTCGCGACGGGGCGTCCGGTGCAGCGCGAGACGCTCCTGCCAGGCGCCGTTCTTACCCGGGTTGCCAGCAGCCACCTGCGCGTGGGCAGCTTCCAGTACGCCCGGTCCACGGGCGACATCGGCCTTCTTCGCCGCCTCGCGGAATACGCAATTTCCCGTCACCACCGGGCCGCCGCGGAGGCCGAGAACCGTTATCTCGCACTATTCCAGGCGGTCATATCAGCCCAGGCTTCACTGGTGGCCCGGTGGATGCTCGTAGGGTTCGTTCACGGGGTCATGAATACCGACAACATGACGATTTCGGGTGAAACCCTCGACTACGGGCCGTGTGCCTTCATGGAAGGCTTTGACCCTGCCGCCGTCTACAGTTCGATCGACGAGACCGGACGCTACGCCTACCGCAATCAGCCGGTGGTGGCGGAGTGGAACCTTGCCCGGCTCGCGGAGTCCCTCCTGCCTCTGCTTCACGATGACCAGGAGCAGGCGGTGGACCTCGCGGTGGAAGCGCTCAGTGAGTTCCGCCTGCAGTACAGTGCGGCCTGGTCGGCAGGCATGAAGGCCAAGCTTGGGTTCCGTGAAGGGCCCGACGACGAAGTGACGTCGCCTCTTGTGGACGAACTTGTGGCCCTGATTCAGGAGTCACGGGCGGACTACACATCGTTCTTCCGGCACCTCGGCAAAGCCGCCCGCGGCCAGGCTGAACCTGCGCGGGGCCAGGTTCTGGACCCGGCAGGGTTCGATGCCTGGGTAAGGCGCTGGCGCGCCTTGGCGCCAGATGCTGACGCCATGGACGGAGTCAACCCCGTCTACATCCCGCGGAACCATCTGGTGGAGGAAGCCCTGACCGCCGCTACCGGCGGGAACACGGGTCCGCTGGAACGGTTGATGGACGCGGTAGCCTTACCCTTCGACGAGCGGCCCGGTCTCGAGCATTACGCCGCTGCCGCCCCGGAAAGCTTTGGCCCTTACCGGACCTTCTGCGGAACCTGAATGCTGAGGCAGGCAAATTACTCCAGTCCTCCCTTCCGGCAGACCCCATGGATGACCAGAGCTCAGGAGGCCCTGTGGCCCTACTCCAAGGGGACGCCAATAAATAGCATGGCGTCATGGAACAGCTGCAGGACACGGGTGCTGAAGAACCGCCGTTGTCTGCCACCACCGTTTTCGCCAGTCTCGCGGAGTTGAGGGACGCCCCTGGCTATAGCCCGGCAGCAATAGCCGAACGGCTAGTAAACTCGCTGGGCATGGATGCTGCGGCACCCCTGCTGGGCGTCGATGTGGAACTTCTGGATCGCTGGACATCGGGCCAGGATGCGCCGAATGCGGTTGGCCGGCTCCAGCTTGCGGACCTGGACGCCCTCATAGGGCACCTCCACTGTGCTTTCACGCCGGCCCAGGCCATGCTCTGGATGTGCAGCCCCAACGTGCAGCTTGGCTCCAGACCAATCGATGTTTACCGCACGCAGGGATCGGCGCCGGTGATCGGCGCCATCCGGGCCCATGTGCAGGAGGCCTTCGGCTGATCCGCTCACCAGATGGCGGGTGGGTACCCGGCCGGATCGTGGCTCGCTAGGCTTTGTCCATGGACGGGAGCGAGACATGACCCAACGGACCTACCCGCAGGGCGTTCCGTGTTGGATCGACACCGGGCAGCCTGACGTCGAGGCGGCCGCCGTGTTCTACGCCGGAATTTTTGGCTGGACGTTCGAGGACGCCATGCCGGCGGGAGCGCCGGGCCGTTACTTGATAGCAAAGCTCGACGGCCAGGACGTCGCTGGGGTGGCCAGCACTCAAGGTGCCGCGGCGTGGAGTACCTACGTATCCGTCGAGGACGCGGATGTCGCAGTGCAGCGACTGGTCGCTGCCGGCGCTGCGGTGCGAACGGCGCCTGCTGATGCGGGAGAGGGCGGCCGCAGTGCGGCGCTGACCGATCCGGAGGGCGCCGAGTTCCGCATCTGGCAGGCCAGGCGACGCTTCGGGGCACAAGTGGTCAATCAGCCAGGGGCCTGGAATTTCAGCGATCTCCACACGCCAACCCCCGGCGCGGCCATAAAGTTTTACGAGGACGCGTTCGGCTGGCAGGTCGACGACCTCGGCTTTGCGATGATGATCCGCAGGCCCGGTTATGGTGATCACCTTGAGGCGACAGTCGATCCGGGCATCAGGGCCAGACAGTCAGGGCTGGCCGCCCCGCCTGGCTTCGAGGATGCGATCGCCTGGATCGCGACCACCGCGCCCGCGGAACCGTCGCGCTGGCACGTCTCCTTCACCGTTGCCGACCGGGACCAGACGGTGGTTGATGCGGAGCGACTCGGCGCCCAAGTCCTTAGCCAAAACGACACCGAGTGGACGCGCACGGCACTGATCCGGGACCCCCAGGGAGCGGAGTTTACCGCCAGCCAGTTCACGCCCCCGTCGGGATGAGCGATCCTTGACGGCCGGCCGACTACTTCACGTCGTGGAGTGCTCCCGCACGCGCGCGAGCCATTCGACCACTAGGGCCTGCGTGAGGGCGGGCTGCTCGTGGAACAGAGCGTGGCCGGCGCGATCGAGTACAGCAAAGGTGGCGCGGGGGTAGTGCTCGGTCAGCTCCCACGGACCCGTGTGCCCGGCAGTTGCATCCTGTCGCCCTGCAAGTATTAAGACAGGATGAGGATAAGTAGTCGCCGCGTCCGGGCGATCCTGTAGCTCCCAGTTCGAAAAGATTCGCATCAGGCCCGATTCGTCAACGAGTGACGCTGCGGGAGCCACTAACTCCTGGAACCGGCTCAGCGTTTCAGACGTCTGCACCACGAAGTAGTTACGGTAAGAGGCCTCGAGCTCCGGGCCCAGTTCGCCGGTCGGGTCGGCCGCCGAAACAAGAACCTCGTGCTCAGGCACGTTGCCCGTATGCGCGCCCACCGGGCAGATTAACGCCAGTCCCACAACCTGCTCGGGTCGCCGATCGGCAATCGCACGGGCTAAGTACCCACCGTACGACTGGCCCATCACAAGCAACGGTTCATCACCAATGGTGCTATCGATCAGGCCGAGCAGAATGTCCAGGACGTCATCGTTGCTCGTGATCGTCTCGGGCGCCGGCGTTCGGCCCATCCCCGGCAGGTCCGGATACAGCCGCCGAAAGCCGGGAACGTTGCAGAATATCGGTTCAAGAGCGCCGGCGATCTCGCGATGATCCACCCCCGCGCCGTGCAGGGCGAGAACCGGCGTGCCCCTGCCGTACTCGGCATAATGCACAGGCACTCCGCCGACCGTAGCTTCCATCCAGATAGTGTAGATCGCGCCGGCCCGCTAACCAGAGGGGTTCGAGAAAATGGCGGGTACCGATACAGAAGCGTCGGCGTCGAATGCCCAGGGACTGGCTACCCGCGCGTCGAATTTTTGCATGTTCGGGCCTTGCCCGGCTGACGGTCCTAGTTGTACTGCGAGGTCCGGCGGCACTTCGTTCACCATGAACTTCACGAACTCCGGCACCGCCGTGTGGGACACCGGTTCCAGCCATGCCAGTGACACGGTGACCGGTGGCGCGTCGACAAGCGGCCGGTACACCACCCCAGGGTGCTGGTAGGTTTCCGCAGTCGAGATGCCGCTGATGCCAATGCCACGGCCGGAGGAAATCGCGAGCAGCCAGTCGTCAGTATTGTCCGTGGCCACCGTGTGCTTCGGACGTAGCCCCACCGGCCACAGGTCCAGCCTTGTGAGCCCGGTGAGCGTATTGACGACCACAACCTCGTGGGACAGGTCAGCCAGGCGCACCTCGTCGCGGCCGGCCAGTTCGTGGTCGGCAGGCAGGACAGCGAAGCGGGGCTCCTCGGCCAGTTCGCATTGCCGCATGCCGGCCGGGCCCCCGGCCACGGGTGTATCCCCCCGTATCAGGGCGACGTCGGCACGCCCGGAGGCCAGACCGCCGAACCGGTCATCCACGCGGTGCAATTCCACCGGCGTTCCAGGGTGCAGTTCGCGCCAGCGGCGCAGCAGGGGTCCAGTCCGGCGGCCGAGCGCGGACCACGGATACCCCAGCAGCATCGGCCGGACAGGTGTCCCTGCGGGGTCCAGTGCCGCGTCGAGGGCGGCGATCGCGGCGGCGGCGCGCGGACGCAGGGCCTCGCCGGCAGGGGTGATGGCAACGTGTTGGGTCGAGCGGTCAAACAGAGTGGCGCCAAGGTGTGCTTCCAGTTGCCGCAGCGTCCGGGACAGCGCTGGCTGGCTGACCCGCAACACGGCCGCAGCGGAACTGAATCCGCCCTCTTCGGCGATTGCCAGGAATGCCCTCAAATGCCGCGCCTCAACGCTCATGCGTCTAGGTTATAACAGCAACTCAAATGGCATTTCCCGCCGCGTGCTGACTTTCCTAACGTTGGAACTATGCAAATGACGACTTCCCGGGCCTTGCCCGGCACGCCGGCCCCCGGTTACGTCCCGGCGACCGTGCTGGTGATGGCCGCGGTGCTATGCCAGCAGCTCGGTGCAGCGGTGGCTGTGCTCGTCTTTCCCGCAGCCGGGCCGTTAGGCATCGTGACGCTGCGCCTGGCGTTCTCGGCCATCATCCTTCTTGCTGTTGCCCGGCCTAGGCTGCACGGGCACAGTGGAAGGGCCTGGCGGGCTGCAATCGGGCTCGGAGTGACCATGGCAGCGATGAACTCACTGTTCTACGAAGCCATCGCACGGCTGCCCCTGGGCACGGCAGTCACCATCGAAGTGCTGGGCCCGCTGGTCCTATCCGTCGTGGCCAGCCGACGCGCCAAATCCATGCTGTGGGCGGCGCTGGCCTTCATCGGGGTCGCCCTGCTGGGACAGGAAGGGCTGGCCGATCTCGACGTTGCCGGTGTCTGCTTCGCCCTCGGTGCGGCGGCGTGCTGGGCCTTATTCATCCTGTGCAACGCCAGAACCGGAGCAACGTTCCCACGGCTCGGCGGCCTGGCCCTCGGAATGGCCGTCGGGGCGATCGTCTCGCTGCCTGGCGCGATGCTAACGGCGGGGACTGCCCTGTTGGAGCCGGCGATCCTTGGCCTTGGCCTCGGCGTCGCGCTGCTCTCGACGGCTGTCCCATACTCCTTCGAGCTCATGGCCCTGCGCCGAATCCCGGCCGCCACGTTCTCGGTGCTGACCTGCACGGCACCGGCCGTGGCGGCACTGGCAGGCTTTGTGGTTCTCGGGCAGCAGTTCGGATATATCGACGTCATAGCGGTTGCCCTTGTAGTGGCTGCCAGCATAGGCGCCGTCCGGTCAGCAGGGCCGATCAAAGCTCCTAGGCCCGCCGAGACATGTTCACCGCAGCAGCATTCCGGCAAGGCGCCGGTTCGAAGGGACCGCGCGGACCAGAGAAAGGCCACACGGAAGTATCCCTAGACGGCGTCGGGCCGCTGGTCTCCCTTGTGGCTGCGCAGATTCTCCTGCACCTTACCAAACAAGTCCTTGATGGTCGACTCCGTATTGGTGAGCATGTCCGGCTGGACGTAGACCTGTTGGGCGGGAGGCAGACTGAAGTGGGAAGGCAGGCCACCCGTGCCGTCCACTCCTGCAAGCGCGATGGTCACGCCGCCCTCCTTGCGCGCAATGGCGCCGATCCGGCCGAAGACCACGGTGAATTCGTCCGGCTGGAAGCTCACGGTCAGTCCGATATGTGTCCGGTTAAGGTCGCTTGCTGCGACGGCCTTCTCGTTACCGGTGCCCGCATAGCTCATGTCCATCTCCTGCGACAGTTGGTGGCGTTGTACGCGAGCAGTCTACGTCTGTGTCCGGAAGCCGGGTAGGGACCCGCCGGCTGCCCGATGCCGGGCGGGGACCGTTCCTGGTGGAGAATGCGTTCATGACCAATGACGATCTTCGGCCCGTCTACTTCCTTTCGGACAGTACCGGCATCACCGCGGAAACGCTCGGCAACACCTTGTTGACGCAGTTCCCCGCTAATAACTTTGACCGCATTACGGTCCCCTTCATCACGACGGTCGAACAGGCCAAGACCGTGGTAGGTACCATCGACACGCTGGCCGCAACCGGCCCGCGGCCGATCGTCTTTTCCACGGCTGTCAGCAGCGACATCCGCCATGTCCTGGCGACGTGCCAGGGGATTATCGTGGATCTCATCGGGACCCATGTCGGACAGCTGGAGCAGGCCCTCGGCTCACTGGCCAGCGGGGAACCCGGCAGGGCCCACGGCCTCGGCAATGCCGAGCGGTATCAATCCCGGATGGCCGCCGTCGAGTACGCCATGGAGCACGACGACGGCCAGAGCCTGCGCGCGCTTGAAAAGGCCCAAGTCATCCTGGTGGCACCCTCCCGCTGCGGCAAAACACCCACCACCATGTACCTGGCGCTGCAACACGGAATCTTCGCCGCGAACTTCCCGCTCGTGGACGAGGACTTTGAGCGGGAGGGGCTCCCCAAGCCGCTGAGGCCTTTCGTTGAGAAATGTTTCGGTCTCTCCTCCAACCCCCTGCGCCTGAGCCAAATCCGCACCGAACGGCGCCGCGGCTCACCCTACGCGTCGCTGCGGCAGTGCGGCTTTGAGCTTCGCAGCGCCGAGCAGCTGTACGTCTCCCATAGGATTCCGTACCTGAATTCAGCCACGGTGTCCGTGGAGGAAATGGCCGCGACCATCTTGCAGCGGATGAATCTCAAGCATTAGGGAAAAGTTTCACAAACCCAGTGTGGCGCACGTCATATGGAAAGAGCGCTGGATACCTGTCAGTGTGGACAGGACTTGCGCCCAGCAACCGGCCATCGCCGCGAGCGGGGCGGCGCACTTGCGTGCCATCATCTGCAAAGGAGCAGTAACTATGACGACAGACATCCTGTGGTTCTCAGAACTCGGACTCAAGGACCTGGACCGGGTGGGCGGAAAGAACGCCTCCCTTGGTGAGATGGTGCAAAATCTGACCTCTGCCGGCGTCCAGGTTCCCGACGGCTTCGCCACCACCGCGGATGCCTACCGCAACTTCCTGGCAGATTCCGGCCTGGACCAGAAGATCGCCGACCGGCTGGTCGGCCTGGACACCGATGATGTCACCGCCCTGGCCGCGGCAGGGCAGGAAATTCGGGCCCTCATGCGCGAGACGCCCTTCCTGCCGGACTTTGAAGCGCAGATCCGGGACTCCTACCGGAAGCTGGTGGACAAGCACGGCGGTTCTGAGGACCTCTCCTGGGCCGTCCGTTCCAGCGCTACCGCGGAAGACCTTCCCGATGCCTCCTTTGCCGGGCAGCAGGAAACCTTCCTGAACGTCCGCGGCATCGAGAACATCCTGCTCGCCATCAAGGACGTGTTCGCGTCCCTCTACAACGACCGGGCCATCGCTTACCGCGTGCACCACAAGTTCGAGCACGCCGAGGTGGCGCTGTCGGCCGGCATCCAGCGCATGGTGCGATCGGACGTCGGGGCCTCCGGCGTCATGTTCACCATGGACACGGAGTCCGGGTTCCAGGATGCCGTGTTCGTCACGTCCTCCTACGGCCTGGGCGAGGCGGTCGTCCAGGGCGCCGTGAACCCGGACGAGTTTTACGTCTACAAGCCCGCGCTGCAGGCCGGCCGGCCCGCCATTCTCAAGCGCGGTCTGGGCGAGAAGGCCCTCCAGATGACCTACACGAGCAGCCGCGAGATCGGCCGCACCATTGACTTTGTGCCGGTTGAGGCCTCGTTGCGGAACCGCTTCAGCCTCAGCGACGACGACGTCGAGCAGCTCGCCCGGCACGCCGTCGCCATCGAGAACCACTATGGCCGCCCGATGGACATCGAATGGGGCAAGGACGGGATCGACGGCGGCCTGTACATTCTGCAGGCGCGCCCTGAGACCGTGCAGTCGCGCCGGGCCCCCGGCAGCCTGAGCCGCTTCCGCCTCAACGGAACCGGCCGGGTGCTGGTCGAGGGACGCGCCATCGGCCAGCGCATCGGCGCCGGCAGCGTCCGCATCCTCACGGCCATCGACCAGATGGCCGCCTTCAAGACCGGCGATGTCCTCGTCGCCGACATGACCGACCCGGACTGGGAACCGATCATGAAGCGTGCCTCCGCCATCGTGACCAACCGCGGCGGACGCACCTGCCACGCGGCCATCATTGCCCGGGAACTGGGGATTCCCGCCGTCGTCGGCACCGGGGACGCCACGGACGCCCTCTCCGACGGCCTCGACGTGACCGTCTCCTGCGCCGACGGCGAGACCGGCACCATCTACGAAGGGCTCCTGGACTTCAGCGTCGAGGAAACCGAGATCACCCAGTTGCCCGAGGCCCCCGTCAAGGTCATGATGAATGTCGGGACACCGGAGCAGGCGTTCACCTTCGCGCAGCTGCCCAACCACGGAGTGGGCCTGGCCCGGCTGGAATTCATCATCAACCGCCAGATCGGCATCCACCCCAAGGCACTGCTGAACCTGGACGAGCAGCCGGCAGACGTCGCCGCGGACATCCGTGAGCGGATTGCCGCGTACGACAGCCCGCGCGATTACTACATCAAGCGACTGGCCGAAGGCGTGGCCACCATCGCGGCGGCCTTCGCGCCGGAACCCGTGATTGTGCGCATGTCCGACTTCAAGTCCAACGAGTACGCCAACCTGATTGGCGGACCCGCCTACGAGCCGCACGAAGAGAACCCGATGCTCGGCTTCCGCGGGGCCTCACGGTACCTGGAGCCGTCCTTCCGGGACTGCTTCGACCTTGAGTGCGAAGCCCTGTCCTTCGTCCGCAACGAAATGGGGCTGACCAACGTCAAGCTGATGATCCCGTTCGTGCGGACCCTGGACGAGGCCCGCGGCGTCATCGAACTGCTGGCGGAAAACGGCCTCAACCGCGGCGAGAACGGGCTCGAGGTGATCATGATGTGTGAGATTCCGTCCAACGCGCTGCTCGCCGATGAGTTCCTGGACTACTTCGACGGATTCTCCATCGGCTCCAATGACATGACCCAGCTGGCCCTCGGCCTGGACCGGGATTCCGCGATTGTCTCCGGCGGCTTCGACGAACGCGACCCCGCCGTCAAGAAGCTCCTGAGCATGGCCATCAAGGCCTGCAGGGCGCGAGGCAAATATGTGGGCATCTGCGGCCAAGGTCCCAGCGACCACGAGGACTTCGCCGAGTGGCTGGTCGAGGAAGGCATCGATTCCGTCTCCTTGAACCCCGACACCGTGGTGGATACCTGGCTCCGGCTCGCCGGTGCGGCCGTCGGGGCAGGGGTCGGCGCCGAGGCGAACTGACAGCACGGCGCCTAGGAAACGACAGGCAGGACACCCGACGGGCAGCACGGTCTCGAATTCCAGACCGTGCTGCTGGGGCCGCATCGGCCGCTGGGCGGGGGAGCGCACACGTGGCATTAGGCCGCCTGGCTCCATTGGCCACAGTCAATGAATTTTCACGGCCTGTGTCGATTAACCCTCCCGTTGTTCGACCTGTGGGTGGGAAGGTCGGAGGGCGACCTTCCAAAACCTAGGAGATTGAAATGGCAAAGTACATGTTGATCATGCGCGGAACCGACGAGTCGTACGCCAATCTTGAGAAAGCCGACTTCAACGAAATCCTCGAGACCATGGGCAAATTCAACGACGAATTGATCCGCGCCGGAGTCCTGCTGGCAGCCGAGGGCCTGGATGATCCGAAAGAGGGCGTCGTGGTGGACTTTACCGGCGAAACCCCGGTGGTCACTGACGGACCCTACGGCGAAACCAAGGAACTGTTCGGCGGCTACTACATCCTCGATGTCGCATCCAAGCAGGAAGCCATCGAGTGGGCCAAACGGGCTCCCCTCACGGCGGGAACCAAGACCGAGATCCGCCGTGTGCCCGCCATCGACGAGTTCCCGCAGGACAACGAATGGATCCAGAAGGAACGCGCGTGGCGTGAGCAGACCGGCCAGCTCTGAACCAGCAGTGAGCAGCAACGAGGCAAGGGCCGCCGTCGAAGCGGTGTGGCGCATGGAGTCCGCCCGCGTCGTCGGCGCCCTTGCCCGCTATACGGGCGATTTCCCGTTGGCCGAGGACCTGGCACAGGAGGCGCTGGCCGAGGCCCTCGTGTCCTGGTCGGTGAACGGGATCCCCGCGGAGCCGGTGGGCTGGCTGCTGACCACCGGCCGGCGCCGAGCGGTGGACACCTTCCGGCGCCGTGCCGCCCGGGACGAAAAGTACGCCCTGCTGGCCCGCGACCTCTCCGAGGAGCTTCCGGGAGCCGATTCCCTGTTCGACCCCGACGCGATCGACGACGACGTGCTGGCGCTGATGTTTATCTCCTGCCATCCGGTGTTGTCCAAGGAAGCGCGGATCGCCTTGACGCTGCGCGTGGTGGGCGGCATGGGCACCGACGAGATCGCGAAGGCGTTTCTGGTTCCGGTGCCGACCATCCAGGCACGGATCACCCGGGCCAAGAAGACCCTGGCGGCCGCCCACATTCCGTTCGCCGTGCCAGAAACGCGCGACGTGCCAGAACGGCTGGGCTCGGTACTCCAAGTCGTGTACCTGATCTTCACGGAGGGTTCCTTCGCGTCCGGCGGTGACTCCTGGATGCGCACGGACCTGGCCGGCGAAGCGCGCCGCCTGGCCCGCGTGCTCACGCGGCTCACGCCGGAACCCGAAGTGTTCGGCCTGCTGGCCCTGATGGAACTGACAGCCGCGCGCTTCCCCGCGAGGCTCGATACGTCCGGCCGGCCGGTCCTCCTGGAGGACCAGGACCGACGGTTGTGGGACCAGTCGGCGATCCGGCGCGGCCGCGCCGCGCTGGCGAAGGCTGTGGCTGCCGGCCGCGGGCTCGGCGCATACGGGCTGCAGGCTTCGATCGCCGAATGCCACGCGGTGGCCCCGTCCGTTGCGGAAACGGACTGGCAGCGGATCGTCATCCTGTACGAGGCCCTGGGAAGGCTGGCGCCGTCGCCGGTCGTCGAACTGAACCGCGCCGTGGCCGTGGCCATGGCATCGGGCCCGGCGGCCGGGCTGGAACTGGTCGACGCGATCGCATCCCGGGGCGAACTCAACGGCTCGCACCTGCTGCCTGGGGTCAGGGGCGAGTTGCTGACACGGCTCGGCCGGCTTGGGGAGGCGGAGTCCGCCCTGCAGCAGGCGGTCGCACTGTGCACGAACGCGGCCGAACGCGCTGCGCTGGAACGAAAGATCGACGAGCTTGCCCGCCCGTAGTCCCGATGTGGGCATCTATTGACACCCCGATGTCGTGACTGCCATATTTCAAGTACGCGCTATGTGAATCGTGTTGTGTAATACGCAATTCACGAAGGCGTATGCGGGACGTGCCGTCACCCTCGAAGCCTAAAGCTTCGAGCGACGGGCAGAGGATTCCGAACCGCAACGAGTCGGCCAGACTGGCAACGCGTGTCCGTCGCCAAAGAGTCCCCCGGGGACTCAGGAAAGGAACACAGGAACTATGGTTCACAAAGTAAGAGCGGTCATCGCCAAGGAAAAGAATGCCCCTGTTTCGGTCGAGAACATTCTCGTGCCGGATCCCGGACCCGGTGAGGCGCTCGTGGACATTCTGACCTGCGGCGTCTGCCACACTGACCTCCACTATAAGCAGGGCGGAATCACCGATGATTTCCCCATCCTGCTGGGCCATGAGGCCACCGGCGTGGTCAGCGCCGTCGGCCCAGACGTCACCGAAGTCGCCCCCGGGGACCGCGTGATCCTGAACTGGCGCGCCGTGTGCGGCGAATGCCGCGCCTGCGCCAAGGGGCAGCCGCAATACTGCTTCAACACCCACAATGCAACGCAGAAAATGACCCTTGAGGACGGCACGGAACTCTCGCCCGCGCTCGGCATCGGGGCCTTCGCCGAGAAGACGCTCGTCGCCGCCGGGCAGTGCACAAAGGTTGACGAGGACGCCGATCCCGCCGCCGTCGGGCTGCTCGGCTGCGGTGTGATGGCAGGCATCGGCGCCGCCATCAACACCGGTGAGGTCAAGCGCGGCGAATCCGTCGCCGTCATCGGCTGCGGCGGCGTGGGCATCGCCGCGATCGCCGGCGCGAAGCTGGCCGGCGCCACGACGATCATCGCGGTGGATATCGACGCCAACAAGGTGGACATGGCCAAGTCCCTCGGTGCCACTCACGGCGTGGACTCCAGCAAGGAAGACCCGATCGAAGCCATCCGGGCGCTGACCGGCGGCAACGGTGCCGACGTCGTGATCGAGGCGGTGGGACGCCCCGAAACGTACAAGCAGGCGTTCTACGCCAGGGACCTCGCCGGTCGCGTGGTGCTGGTGGGCGTGCCGACGCCGGAGATGAAGCTTGAGCTGCCGCTGCTGGATGTCTTTGGCCGCGGCGGGTCCCTGAAGTCCTCCTGGTACGGCGACTGCCTGCCGTCCCGCGACTTCCCAATGCTCGTGGCGCAATACAAACTGGGCAATCTGGACCTGGACGCCTTCGTCACCGAGCGCATCACCATCGACCAGGTAGAAGAGGCCTTTGGCAAAATGCACGAGGGCAAGGTGCTGCGTTCCGTGGTTGAAATAGGCCCGGCCGTTGCCGGCGCGGACGGGGCGGCGTCCGCATGAGCGTCGTCATCGAGAACCTGGTCACCTCGGGCACGTTTTCGCTCGACGGCGGCACCTGGGACGTGGACAACAACGTCTGGATCGTGGGAAACGACGACGAATGCGTGATCATCGACTCCCCGCACGACGCGGAACCGATCATCCGCCAGGTCCGCGGCCGGAAGGTCCTGGCCATCCTGCTCACGCACGCGCACAACGACCACATCGGCGCGGCCCGGGCTGTGGCGGAGGCCGTGAAGGCACCGATCTACCTGCACCCCGACGACCTGGTGCTCTGGGAACAGGTCTATCCCGGCGTCAACCCGGACCGGTACCTCGCCGACGGCGACGTGTTCCAGGTGGGCGGGGCTACCCTGCGCGCCATCCACACCCCCGGCCACTCGCCGGGATCCACGTGCTTCCACCTCGAGGACGAAGGGACGGTCTTCACCGGCGACACCCTGTTCAACGGCGGCCCGGGCGCCACCGGCAGGTCCTACAGCGACTACCCGACCATCCTCACTTCCATCCGCGAACGGCTGCTGACGCTGCCTGCAACGACCGTGGTGCGCACCGGCCACGGGGACAGCACCACCATCGGGGCGGAGCGGGACACGCTGGCCAAGGTCAGCCAATGAAGGGCGTTCCCAAGCTCGGCCGGCAGCCCGCTCCCGTCGCGGACATCAACGAGGACGAGCTCGAAGTCCACGCACCGAAGAAGCAAGCCGCTGGCGTCAAGGCGGTGATGGTGGCGCTGGAGCGCGCCGTGGCCCAGGCCGGGGTATCCCGGACGGCCCAGTCGCTGCTGCGGCTGAACCAGCGCGGCGGGTTCGACTGCCCGGGCTGCGCGTGGCCGGAATCGGACAGGAAGCGCAAGACAGCCGAGTTCTGCGAGAACGGCGCCAAGGCGGTGGCCGAGGAAAACACCCTGCGTACCGTCGGGGCGGAGTTCTGGGCCCGGCATTCCATCGCCGAGCTGGCGGGGAAGACCGAATACTGGCTGGGTAACCAGGGCCGGCTCAGCGAGCCCGTGGTGATCCGCGAAGGGGAGACGCACTACTCGCCGATCTCCTGGGCCGACGCGTTCGACCTCATCGGCGAGCACATCCGGGCCAGCACGCCGGACCGCTGCGTCTTCTACACCTCGGGCCGCACGGCCAATGAGACCGCGTTCATGTACCAGCTGTTCGCGCGGGCCCTGGGCACCAACAACCTGCCGGACTGCTCCAACATGTGCCACGAATCTTCCGGCTCCGCGCTGAACCCCACCATCGGCATCGGCAAGGGCACCGTGTCCCTGGACGATATCCACGACTCGGAGCTCATCTTCGTCGTCGGGCAGAACCCCGGCACCAACCATCCCCGGATGCTGTCGGCGCTGAAGGAATGCAAGGACAACGGCGGGAAGGTGGTGGCGGTGAACCCGCTGCCCGAGGCCGGACTGTTCAACTTCAAGGATCCGCAGACCTTCTCCGGGGTGCTCGGAAACGGCACACCTCTGGCCGACGAGTACCTGCAGATCAAGGTCGGCGGGGACCTGGCCTTGTTCCAGGCCCTGGGCCACCTGCTGCTGGCGGAGGAAGAGCGGAACCCCGGCACCGTGGTGGACGCCGCGTTTATCGAGGCGCAGACGGACGGCTTCGACGCCTACCGAACCGCCCGCCGGGAGCTGGACTGGGCGGAGACCGAGCAGGCCACCGGCCTGGCCCGGGCCCAGATCGAGGACGTCGCCGGAATGCTCATCCGGTCCAAGGCCACAATCTTCTGCTGGGCCCTGGGCGTTACGCAGCAGCCGCACTCGGTGGACACCATCAAGGAAATGGTCAACGTCCTGCTCCTGCAGGGCAACTTCGGCAAACCCGGGGCCGGCGCCTGCCCGGTCCGCGGGCACTCCAACGTCCAGGGCGACAGGACCATGGGCATCTGGGAGAAGCCCAAGGAATGGCTGCTCGAAGCCCTGGACAAGGAATTCGGGATCACCTCACCGCGCGGCCACGGATTCGACGCCGTGGAGGCCATGGAGGCCTTCGAACGCAACGACGTGGATGTCTTTGTGTCCATGGGCGGCAACTTCTCCCTCGCGTGTTCGGACACGGAGACCTTGGAAGCCGGGATGCAGCGGATCGGGTTGACGGTGCACGTGTCCACCAAGCCGAACCGTTCGCACGTGGTGCACGGGCGCACATCGCTCATCCTGCCCACCCTGGGCCGGACGGACAAGGACGACAAGCACGCCAACGGCGCCCAGTTCCTGTCCGTGGAGGACTCCATGTCCGTGGTCCACTCCACGCAGGGCCGGCTCCAGCCGGTATCCGAGCACCTGCTCGCCGAGCCGGTGATCATCGCCCGAATGGCCGACGCCACCTTCGGCGAGGACCATCCGGTCAACTGGAAGGCCATGGCCGGGGACTACGACGTGGTCCGGGACCACATCTCCCGCGTCATCCCGGGCTTCCAGGACTTCAACGCCCGGATCCGGACCAGGAACGGCTTCGTGCTGCCCAACCCGCCGCGGGACACCCGGTCCTTCAAGACGGACATCGGCCGCGGCCGGTTCACGGTCAGCCCGCTGGAGTACCTGACCCCGCCGGACGGCCACCTGGTCCTCCAGACCATCCGCAGCCACGACCAGTACAACACCACGTTCTACGGCGTGGATGACCGCTACCGCGGGATCTCGGACGGACGCCGGGTGATCCTGGTGCATCCGGAGGACCTGGCCGAACTCGGGTTCCGCGACCGGGACCTGGTGGACGTGGTGAGCACGTTCCGCGGACACGACCGGCAGGCGGACAAGTTCCGGCTGGTGGCCTACCCGACGGCCAAGGGCTGCGCCGCGGCCTATTTCCCGGAAGCCAACGCCCTGGTCCACAAGGAGAACGTGGCCAGGGAATCCAACACCCCCGGCTTCAAGGCGATGTTCGTCCGGTTCGTGCCGCATCCTGCGGAAGCTGAGGCCGCCGGCGTGCTCGGGGCGGCCACGGTGGGCTAGGCACTACCAGAGCGGCCCCGCTTCCCGGTTGGAATCCAGTCCGGGAGGCGGGGCCATTCTGTTGCGCTTCTTTTGCTCCAGGTGGCAGATGACGGCAGTGTCCGACGCCGGGACTGCCGTCAAGTGCCATCTGGCGGCGGGAAGCGGGGCCATTGCCTGTTCGCGCGAACGGCCCGCCGGCCTGGGGGTTGCCGGTCTTCTAGCCGGCAACCCCCAGTTCGCGTCAGCCGCGGAGCCGCTCCATGCCGGGATCGAAGAGCGGCTCGGCCGTTACGGTCGCCGCGATGCGCTTGCCGAAGTACTCAACTTCCACGGAATCACCGATCCCCACGGCGGCAGGCAGCCAGGCGTAGGCGATCGGCTTGCGCACCGAGTAGCCGTACGCCGCGCTCGTGACGTATCCGGCGGCTTCACCGTTGACGTACACCGGTTCCTTGCCCAGCACCACCGACGTGCCGTCGTCCACGGTCAGGCACCGAAGCGCCCTGGTGGCCGGCTGTTCCTTGCGGGCGGCCAACGCCTCGCATCCCACGAAGCCTTCCTTGTCCTTGGCGATAGAGAAGCCCAGGCCGGCCTCGTGAGGGTGGTGCTGGGAGGTCATGTCCGTGCCCCACAGCCGGTAGCCTTTCTCGAGCCGCATGCTGTTGAACGCGCCGCGCCCGGCCGCGATGATGCCGTGCTCCTTTCCGGCCTCGAAGAGGAGATCCCAGAGCTTCAGCCCGTAGTCCGCCGTGGTGTAGAGCTCCCAGCCGAGCTCGCCGACATAGGAGAGCCGCATGGCCGTGACCGGGAGGCCGCCCACCGAAATCTCCTTGGTCCGGAAGTATTTCAGGCCGTCGTTGCTGAGGTCGTCCCCGCTGACCTTGCCGATCACCTCACGGGCCAGCGGACCCCACAGCCCGATGCAGCACGTGCTGCCCGTGATGTCGGATACGTGCACCCACCGGGCCGGATCCGCTGACGATTGCTTCCTGGCTTCGACGCGCAGGTAGTCGAAGTCCACATTGCTGTTCGCGCCCAGCTGGAATTTTTCCTCCGCGAGGCGGGCAACGGTCACGTCGCTGCGGATGCCGCCGTCGTCCGCCAGCAGGAGGCAGTACGTCACGGCACCCGGCTTTTTGGCGATGTTGCCCGTGCTGAGCCGCTGCAGCAGGCCCATGGCCCCGGGGCCGGTGACCTCGAGCCGCTTCAGCGGCGTCATGTCATAGAGCCCGACGGCGGTGCGTGTCTTCCACGCTTCGGCCGCCGAGATGGGGGAGTGGAACATGGCGGACCACTCGTCCCGCTCCGGTGCCTGCCATTGCGGCGGCAGCTCATCGAGCAGGCCGCGGTTGGCCTCGAACCAGTGCGGGCGTTCCCAACCGGCGGACTCCAGGAAGAACGCTCCCAGCTCCTTCTGCCGGACGTTGAAAGGGCTGACGCGCAGGTCACGGGGGGATTCCTTGGGCTGCAGCGGGTGCAGGATGTCGTAGATCTCCACGAAGTTTTGCTGGGACGTTTCGCTGACGTACTGGTCGCTGGTCTGGACCTTTTCGAAGCGCGTGAGCTCGCAGCCGTGCAGGTCGGTGCGGGACTGTCCCTCGATGAGCAACTCGGCCATTGCCCTGGCGACACCGGCCGAATGCGTGACCCAGACGGCCTCTGCCACGAAGAAGCCCTCGACGTCGGGGGACTCGCCCATGAGTGGCCCGCCGTCGGGAGTGAAGGAGAAGATGCCGTTGAAGCCGTCGTCGATCTGCGCCCCGCGGAGGGCGGGAAGGAGGTCCTTGCTGTCCTCCCACGCCGGCAGGAAGTCCTCCATGGTGAAGTCCAGGCGGGAGGGCATGCGGTGATCGGACATCTCCTCCGCGCCGACGCGGGGCAGCTGTTCCATGTCCACGGGCATGGGGCGGTGCGCGTAGCTGCCGATGCCGATCCGGTCGCCGTGCTCGCGGTAGTACAGGTCCTTGTCCTGGTAGCGCAGGATGGGCAGGCGGGCGCCGTTGGGCAGTTCGTTCCGGCCCTCCAGCTCCGGAAGTGACGTGGTCTTCACATACTGGTGCGCCAGCGGCAGCAGCGGCACCTTCAGGCCCACCATCTTGCCGAGTTCGCGGCCCCAGAATCCGGCGCAGGACACGACGATGTCCGCCGGGATGACGCCGTCGGCCGTTTCGACGCCCGTGACCTTGCCTGCGGTCTGTTCGATGCCCGTCACGGTGGTGGAGCCGAGGTACGTCACGCCGGCTTCGCGGGTGCGG
This sequence comes from Arthrobacter sp. LAR12-1-1.1, assembly GCF_040676555.1. NCBI lineage: Bacteria > Bacillati > Actinomycetota > Actinomycetes > Micrococcales > Micrococcaceae > Arthrobacter > Arthrobacter sp. LAR12-1-1.1. Next base: position 229,653 of record NZ_JBEGIG010000001.1, read on the forward strand.
CTGATCAGCAGCTGGACGGCGCGGGCCGCGGAGGCCAGGCCGTCCGTGGGGACGTAGAGGCCGCCGAGGACCTTGTTGCCGCCGGAAAAGCTGCCGGTGTTCAACAGCGGGTAGTGCTTCTCGCACTCGTCGGGGTCGATGATCCGGCCTTCGATGCCCCAGGAAGTGGCGTACCCCAACTTGCGCTTGAGGTCCTGCAGCCGCGCCTCGGTGGTGGCCAGCTCGAGCCCGCCCAGCTGGTTGAAGCAGGACTCTCCGCCGGCGCTGAGGGAGAGCAGCTTGTCCACCGTGTAGCTGGCGAACTCCGTCATGGTCTTGGAGGGGTTGGTCTGGAAGACCAGGCCCGGGGCGTGCGAGGTGGAACCGCCGGCCAGTTCCAGCGGCCCCTGTTCGACCACCGTGATGTTGTTCCAGCCTCGGCTGGCGAGTTCATCCGCAAGGTTGGTGCCGACGATGCCGGCGCCGATGATGACGACGCGTGGTGATGCGCTCATAGTGTTTCTCCTGGTTCGCGTTAGCGGAATACGACGGTGCGGGTGTTGTTGAGCAGGACACGGTGCTGGCAATGCCACTTGACCGCCCGGGACAGAGCCTGTGATTCAGCGTCCCGGCCCACCGTCACCAAGGCATCGGGGTCCAGGCTGTGGTCCACGCGGAAGACCTCCTGCTCGATGATCGGGCCTTCATCGAGGTCCGGCGTCACGTAGTGCGCGGTGGCCCCGACCAGCTTCACACCGCGGTCATAGGCCTGGTGGTACGGCTTGGCGCCCTTGAATCCGGGCAGGAAAGAATGGTGGATGTTGATGGCCCGGCCGCGCAGGCTAGTGCACAGATCGTTCGACAGCACCTGCATGTAACGTGCCAGGACCACCAGGTCGGCGCCGTACTCGGCGACGAGTTCCAGCAGCCGCGCCTCGGCTTCCGGTTTGGTTCCGGGCGTCACCGGAACGTGGATGAAGGGCAGCCCCGCGTTTTCGGCCATTGACCGCAGGTCCTCGTGGTTGGAAACCACGACGGCGATCTCCGCACCCAGGCTGCCCGCCCGCCAGCGGAAGATCAGGTCGTTCAGGCAGTGGCCGAACTTGGAGACCATGACCAGCAGCCGCTTGGGCCGGCCGTCGTGGAAACTGAAATCCATGCCAAACTCGTCGGCCGTCGCCCCGAAATCGGCCGTGAGGAGTTCCACGTCCTTGTTGTCGGGCTTGTAGTCGAGACCGTCGAAACCGGGCTCACGACGGACCCGATCACCGTTGCCGGAACCCCCTCCAGTGAAGGCCGTGCGCAGGAAGAGGTTCCCGCTGACGTGGTCATCGAACTGCTGATGCTCCACGATGTCGAAGCCGCGGTCGGCCAGGAAACCGGTGACTGCCCGGACGATGCCGGGTCTCTCCGGGCAGGCCAGGGTGAGGACGAAATCGGCCGTGCGGGTCCCGCGTGCTGAGCGGGCGGCAGCGGCCTCGGCCGTCACGGGGGGAATGGCGCCGGCTTGGCGGCTTTCAAGAATTGTGGTCACGATTGACTCCTAGTTGGTGTCGACTAGTTGGTGGCGCCGGCGGATTCGCTGCGCTGGGCCTCGTTGACTTGGGCCTCGTTGACTTTGGCCTCGCCGGGGCAGCGCGTGTCCTCGGCACACCGTCCGTCGCATTCATGCTTGGTCACCAGATCGAACTGCACGCCTCCGTGCTGTTCCACGCCGGTACGGATGGCGCGTTCGACGACGGTTGTGGCGAGCCGCTGTCGCAAGGCCAGCGGATCGCGGCGCAGGTCACGGGCCAGGGCGATGCATAGCAGCAGCATCACCACCACGAAGGGCAGGGCGGCTACGATCGTGATGCGCTGCAGGCCGGACAACGCTTCGGACGGTTCATCTCCGCCGGCAAGGAGCATCACGGCGGCCACCCCACCGGTCAGCAGGCCCCAGAAGATCACCAGCCCGCGGCGGGGTTCGCTGGATCCGTTGGAGCTCAGGGAAGCCATGATGATGGAGGCTGAGTCCGCTCCGGTGATGAAGAAGATCGCCACCAGGACCATGGCCAGGACGATGACTGCAGCGGTGGCCCAGTCGGGCATGTTCAGGTTCTTGATCAAGTCAAAGAGGGCGCCGTCGAAGGATATGGAGGGTGCGCCGTCGACCATTTTGACGAGGCCGTCGGCGGGGTTCTCCGTCTTGTCGGCTTGCTGCTGGATGCCAAAGGCAGTGCCGCCGAAGATGCCGAACCAGATCACGCTGACAATGCTGGGAACCAGCAGTACTCCGGTGACAAATTGCCGGATGGTGCGGCCCCGGCTGATGCGGGCGATGAACATGCCAACGAACGGTGTCCATGACAGCCACCAGGCCCAGTAGAAGATGGTCCAGCTGGACATCCAGCTCCGCAGTGCCTCGTCTCCCACAGCCTCGGTCCGGGAGGACATTTCCGCCAGGTCCCTGGCGTAGTCTCCCACCGCGGCGGGGATCAGGTTCAGGATGAAGAGGGTGGGGCCGGCAACAAAGACGATGAGGGCCAGGACGACGGCCAGGACCATGTTGATGTTGGACAGCCACTGGATGCCGCGGCTGATGCCGGATACCGCAGAGGCCACGAAGCAGGACGTCAGGATGGCGACGATCACCACGAGCACAGGGGTACCGATTTCCCCGACCCAGCCGTTGGACGTCAGGCCGCTGCCGATCTGGAGAGCGCCAAGGCCCAACGAGGCAGCGGTGCCGAACAGCGTGGCGAAGATGGCCAGGATGTTGATGAACTTGCCGACAGGGCCTTCAACCATCCTGATACCAAAGAGCGAGGTGAAGGCCGCGGAGATGAGCTGCTTGCGGCCCAGGCGGTAGGTGCCGTAGGCCATGGCGATGCCCACCACGGCGTACATGGCCCACGGGTGCAGGGTCCAGTGGAAGATGGAGGTGGCCATGGCGGTCTGGATGGCTGCGGGGGTCCGTCCATCCACGGTTCCGGGCGGCGGCGAAACGTAGTGGTAGAGGGGTTCGGCCACGCCGTAGAACATGAGCCCGATGCCCATGCCGGCGGCAAACATCATGGCTACCCAGGAGATGGTGCGGAATTCGGGTTTTTCGCCGTCTTTGCCCAGCGGAATGTTGCCGAACTTGCCGAGGGCCAGCCACAGGACAAAGACCACGAAGAGCGAGGCCAGGACCATGAAGAGCCAGCCTGTGTACTCCATGACCCAGTCAAGAACGCCTTGCGATGTGGCAGAGATGCTGTCCCTTCCGAGGAAGCCCCACAGCACGAAGGCGACGGCGCACGCTCCCGTGATTCCGAAAGTGACCTTGTCGAGGGTGAGCTTGCGGTTCCGGCGTTCCGTCACCGCCCGCTCGGTCTTGGTATGACGCAGCTCCTGCAGGAGCTGCTCACAGTCCTCCGTGTCCAGGGTTGCGGGAGGGAGGAGGGCGGGGGCGTTGGTGCCGGTGTCCGCGTCGATGTCGCTGTCTATGCCGATGTCACTGTTCAAGCCGATGTCACTGTTCAATGCCATGAGGAAGTCCTTTGTTCGGATTCATGGGCTGGTGCTAGACGTGGCCGTCCACGGTCAGGCCAGGAGGGAGGTTGGGAACCTCGTCGGATTCGGTGATCATGATGTCGCCGTCGATCACGCTGACTTCGTGCCGGCGGACGGGCAGTTTGGCGGGCGGGGCGTCCACCCCGCCTGTGCGCAAATTGAACCTGGAGGCGTGCAGCGGGCATTCGACCCAGCAGTCCTCCACCCAGCCGTCGGCCAGGGAGGCGTCCTGGTGGGTGCACGTGTCATCAAGGGCAAAAAGTTCGCCGTCTTCCGTGTGGAACACCGCGATGGGCGGCGACGTGTTTAGGCGGAGCGCTTCCCCGGGTGCCAGTTCGCTGAGCGGGCATGCCTTGTGCATGGATGGACCTCTTTTCCGGTAGGGGGATCCTGGGCAACCGCCGGAGCGTTGTTCCGCAGGGATCAACAGCGATCGCAATAAGCAACAGAGTGCGGTAGGTCACAGGGGTTGTCAAGACTTTTCCTCTCTATTGCGGACCCTTGTCTTCTCGGCAGGAGGACCCTTGACAGTGCCCGTGGCATAGATCACTCTGTTGCATATAGCGATTGTTGTTGCGTAAGAAGCAATTGAAAGGGGGCGTCGAAGTGCAGACGCTTGCGATTGTGGGAGCCTCCCTGGCAGGCCTTTCGGCCGCACGGGCAGCCCGCGCCCAAGGCTTCACCGGACGGCTGGTCATCATCGGCGATGAGCCGCACCGTCCGTATGACCGGCCGCCGCTGTCCAAGGACTTCCTGCTCGGTGCCATCACTGCCGCGGACCTCTTCCTGGAATCCGACGCCGACGAGCTTCAGGCTGAATGGCTGCTCGGTGCCGAGGCCGTGTCCCTGGATTCCTGCTCTCGGACCATCGTCCTTAAGGACGGCCGCACCGTTGAGGCCGACGGCATCGTCATTGCCACCGGCGCGAGGGCCAGGCAGCTGCCCACCCTGGCCGGACTGAGCAATGTGTTCACGCTACGCACGCTCGCGGACGCGCAGAGCCTCGCCCCCGAGCTCGTGCCCGGCAGCAGGATGGCCGTGATCGGCGCCGGCTTCATCGGCGCGGAAGTTGCATCGGCCGCCGCATCGCGTGGCATGGAAGTCACCATGATCGACACCAAGCCGGTTCCGTTCGCGGCCCAACTCGGCACAGAGATGGGCGGCGCCGTGGCCGGGCTGCACGCCGCCAACGGCGTGGAACTCATTTCCTCCGCCGTTATAGAGGACTTCTATAGCGGCGAAAGCAACGTCACCGGACTCCGGCTGGCCGGCGGACGCTATGTGGCCGCCGACGTCGTCGTGGTGGGCATCGGCGCCGAACCGAACACCAGCTGGCTGGACGGTTCGGGAATTGCGCTCGACGGCGGCGTTCTGTGTGACGCCATGGGCCGCACCAATATTCCGGGAATCGTGGCCGTAGGGGACTGCGCCGCCTGGTTCGACCAAATAGCGGGCACGCACCGCCGGGTGGAGCACTGGACTGGCGCCCTGGAGCGTGCGGCCCTGGCCGTTGAGGCGCTGCTGGACGCTGATGCCGCTCCGAAGCCGGCCAAGCCACACTATTTCTGGTCCGACCAGTATGGCGTCAAGTTGCAGTTCGCAGGCCACTGCGCCGGCTACGACCGGCTGGAGGTCGAAGTCGGCGACGTCCTGACGCACAGCTGTCTTGCCGTGTATTACCGCGGTGATGTCCCGGTGGCGGTCCTCGGGATGAACCAGCCGCGGCTGTTCACCAAGTGGCGGCGCCTGCTCGCTGCACCTGACCGGCCGCTCGGCCCGCCCAGCGGGCAAGCTGCCTGTGCGGACGCCTCCGCGCTGATGGGGGCCGCCGTCGTGTCCTGAATACCGTGTTCCTGAGACCTGTCCCTGAAACACCGTCCCTACAATTTCCGCTGCGTTGTTCGTTGATCTTTTGTTCGTTAGGAGGACAAATTGTCTGTTGAGGTAAGTGCCCCGAGTCTGATTCCCACGCTGCCCGGTTACACCTACGTGGATGAGGCCGTGTTCCGGGCCGAGCAGGAGCGGATCTTTGAGCAGATGTGGTTCTGCGCCGTGCGGTCCGCCGACCTGGACAAGGCAGGCGCCTGGCGGACAGTCCAGATCGGGCGGGAGAGCGTGCTGATCAGCCGCACCCGCAAGGGCGGAATCCGTGCCTTCTACAACATCTGCCGGCACCGGGGCGTCAAGCTCTGCATGGAAGAGCACGGCGAAGCCGCACGCTCGTTCCAGTGCCCATACCACGCCTGGACCTATGACTTCGAGGGCAAGCTCATCGCGGCCCCCAACCTGACCAAGATGCCGGACATCGACCGGGACGAGTACGGCCTGGTGAAGGTCCATATCCGTGAATACCTGGGTTACGTATGGGTGTGCCTGGCCGATGAGCCGCCGTCATTCGAAGAAGAGGTTATGGGTGCCATCGAGGAACGGCTCGGTGACCTCAAGGCGATCGAAGGCTACGACGTGGCCAACCTCAGCCTGGGCCGCCGCATCCGCTATGACGTGAAGGCGAACTGGAAGCTCATCATCGAGAACTTCATGGAGTGCTACCACTGCGCCACTATCCACCCGGAGCTGACGGAGGTCCTGCCGGAATTCGCTGACGGCCTGGCTGCGCAGTACTTCGTGGGTCACGGGGCCGAGTTCGGCGAGGATGTCAAGGGCTTCACGGTGGACGGTTCGGAAGGGCTGGACCTGATTCCCGGGGTGAGCGAGGACCAGGACCGCCGGTACTACGCCATCACCATCAAGCCCACAGTGTTCGTGAACCTGGTCCCCGACCACGTGATCATCCACCGCATGTTCCCCATGGCCGCGGACCACACGATCGTGGAGTGCGACTGGCTGTACGTGCCCAGCGTTGTGGAGAGCGGCAAGGACGTCAGCGCTTCTGTGGAGCTGTTCCACCGCGTCAACCAGCAGGATTTCGACGCCTGCGAGCGGTGCCAGCCGGCCATGGGCTCGAAGGTCTACGCCAAGGGCGGGGTGCTGGTCCCGAGCGAGCACCACATCGGCGCCTTCCATGACTGGGTGCAGGAGAAGGTGGGGGACATCGTGCCCCGTTCCTGAAGCTTCACCGGGTTGCGGCGCTTCGCCGTCGCTTAGCGCGGAAGTCCCTCCCCGACACTGGCAAGCTCGCGTCGGGGCCCTCGGGACGCCGCTTCGGCCGAAAGGCGTCACGAAGGTCGCTGGGCGACCTTCGTGGCGCGTTCGACCGCGATGCGCTCCTACGCGAAGGACCGCAACCCGGCTAGGGGCTCGATCACCGATGCCCGGTGTAGCCCATCTTCGCGCTGATCTGCAGCCCCGCCTGTTTCAGCGCTTCGAGGAGTCCCGGCGCCGTCTCCGGATCAAAACGGAAGGCCGGCCCGGAAATGCTGACTGCGCCGATCACGGCCCCCACATGGTTGTACACCGGCACAGACATCGAGTTGAGCCCGATTTCGAACTCCTCCCGGACCACTCCGTAGCCGTCTCGGGCCACGTCCAGGAGCTGGGTTTCGAGCTTGTTCCTGTTGGTGATGGTCCGCGGCGTCCGGGCCGGAAGCCCGGTCTCCTTCAGGACGCGGTCCCGCTCGTCCGCGGACAGTGCTGCCAGCAGGACCTTTCCGCTGGAGGTCGCGTGGAGCGGCGTCAGGCTGCCCACCCAGTCGTAGGTGGCTAGTGTTGACGGGCCCATGGCCTGGTCCACGTTGACGGCGTAGTTGGAGCGCAAGACGGCGAGGTTCACGGTCTCCTTGAATTCCTCAGCCAGGCTTTCCAGTATGGGACGCGCCTCGCGGACCAGGCTGAGCCGCCCGGGAATCGAGCTTGCCAGCCTCAGGATGCCGAAGCCCAGCTGGTACTTTCCGCGCTCAGTGTTCTGGTGGACCATTTCCCTGCTCACCAGCGAACCCAGCAGCCGGGAGACTGTGGACTTGTGGATGCCCATCTCGTCGGCGATTTCGCTCACGCCCGCATGGCCGTCCCGCGCCAGGATTTCCAGGACCATAAGGGCCCGGTCCACCGACTGGACGCCGCCGTGCTGGCCTGACTCCCCATCGATGTCGGATTCGGGGTCATTTTTCGAAGCCATGATCCATACTCTCAAGTAGTTTCTGCGGCTTGCTTACCCGCCACAAGGCCGCCTGTAGCGTCCTCTCGGTTAGTTCCACAGTTTCGATCCTATGCCGTGAGGTGTGACGGGGCCGACATTGCGTTAAGTGGATTGACGCGTCCTGCAATCAAGGCAGTTCCAGGCGCATGAGCACGCGGGGAAACCCATTAATCACGGAGTCGGTGTCGGCAGCCTTCGTGAACCCGGCCCGTTCGAAGAGCTTCCGGGTGCCAACGTAGGCCATGGTCAGGTCGACGTGGCTGCCCTGGTTGTCGACGGGGTAGCCCTCGATGGCAGGCGCACCGTGGCTGCGGGCAAAGTCGACCGCACCGTGTAGCAGCTGATGGGCGATTCCCTCGCCGCGGTGCCCGGGCCGCACCCGGATGCACCACACCGACCACACGTCGAGGTCGTCCACGTGGGGAATTTTGCGGTTGCGGGCAAAGTTGGTGTCGGAGCGTGGATGGACGCCGGCCCAGCCCACCACGTCGTCGCCGTCGTACGCGAGTACCCCGGGCGGCGGATCCTGTCCCACGAGTTGCTTCATGAGCGCGCCGCGCTCCGTGCCATGCAACTGCACGTTCTGCTTGGAAGGGATGCGGTAGCTCAGGCACCAGCACACGGTCGCATCGGGCCGCTTGGGTCCAACCACTGTTCGTACGTCCTCGAACTGCGTCGCCGGACGAATCTCGATTGCCAACATCGTGGATGCCTCCCGGTCCCGGGCCTAACGCAGGCCGTCGCTGTGGGCCATCGCGATGGCTTCGGTGCGGGAGGTGGCGCCATGCATCCCCTGCAACAGGTCCTCGCGCAGGCGTTGGAAGGCGGTGGCGGTGGATGCGTCGGTAAGGATTACCACCTGCCCAGTTTATGCATTCTCAGGAGTAGGGTTTGCCTTGGCAGACGAGGGGGTCCAAATGAGCTATAAATATCGAACCGTCCGGGTTCGCGGCACCGACTTGATTGGAACCATTGCGCGAAAGCACGGGAGCGCGCCCGAGATCTACGAGACCTCGAAGGACGCGAACACTTCAGTAGTTCCAGTGTTTTTCCAGGCGACGGGCGAGCTCCGTTTCTTCGACAGGTCAGTGCTGGAGGACGTCGTGACGCCGGCCAGTTAGCCGCGGTGGCGCATCGTTGGAACTGACCGAGAGGGTCGAAACCCGGGTCAGTCGGTGCCGGTTTCCGGGGGAGCGATGCCCCGGTATCTTGTGGCTCGTCGCACCCCTCCGTTCGAAGCGCAGGGCGGCCCAGAATGGCCTTTTGCATAGGCCGCCGCCCAGCGCCTGTTGCCTCACGTCAATAGGTCCGGGAAGGGCGATTCGTTGCCTCATGTGAAAAGGTCCGGTTCAGAGGCGGGTTGAACGAGGTGTTGACCTTGTAGTTGCGGGGGGCGGCTTTGGCCTGGGCGAGGGTTTCGAGTTCGGCCGTGAGCGCGAGGATCTGCCGGGACAACGCCGCGGGTTTTAGGCGTTTGAACTGGGCGTTCATGGCGATAACGGGCCGTTTCCGGACGTCGGGGTGGCGGGCGGCGCGCTGGTGCGGGGTGAGCGCGGCGTCGTGTTTCTTGATGACCTTCGCGCCGTGGCGTTCCTTGGAGACCAGTTTCTGTTGGGGCAGCAGGTAGTTCGTGAAGAGCGCGTCCAGCTCCCAGATCTCGTTGAGCTTCTCCAGTTCCGCGGCGGTGTCGTAGCGGTAGTAGCCCACCAGCTCCCGGACCCTCGCCCAGTTCTTCTGTTCCACGTGGGCCCCGTCGTTCTTGTTCCCCGGACGGGACCGCGTGAACGTGATCTGCCGGGCATGGCAGTACGCGAGCAGGTAGTCGTTGATGAACTCGGAGCCGTTGTCCGAATCGATCCCGGAGATCGGGAACGGGAACCGGCCCAGTGCGTATTGCAGGGCTGCGAACACCCATTTCTGGGCCTTGTTCGGCACCGACCGGTTCACCGTCCATCCGGTGGCGATGTCCGTGACCGTCAGGGTGAAGCAGAACTGCCCGGAGGCCACCCCGCCTTCATGGCCGACCAGGTCGATCTCGACGAACCCGGGCACCGCATCGTCCCAGTCCGCCCAGGTCCGGACCGGGATCTGGGACTTCAACAGCGATCCCGGCTTGGTACGGGACCGGCCCCGCAGCACCAGCCTCGCCCGCTCCGGAGCCAGCCGGCGGTCGATCGTCGCGGCACTCATCCGCATCAGCAGAGCCGCTTCCTCCTCACTGAGGTCCAGCTCCCCGTCACGGCGCAGCAACGGCACCAGCACCGGCAGCATTGGGGCCAGGCGCTTGCCCGCCGGAGCCCGCAGCACCGCCCAGCAGACCACCAGCGCCTCGATGACACGCGGACCATACAGCGGAGAACGCAGCGGACGGGCCCGCACCGGCCGCAGCTGAAGCGCCTGCCGCAAAGCCCGCCGGGCATAGTCCCGGTTCCAGCCCGTCAGCTCCACCAGCTCATCCAGGATCCGCACCTTTTCCGGCCGGCTCCCGCGGGCATACGCCCGGGCCTTGATCACCGTGACAGCCTTGCGCTGGCCCATCGTCAGTCCCATCCCTCAAGGATGTCCGCGCCTGCCCCTTCCCGGACCTTTTCCAATGAGGCAACGTATCCGGCCCCGCGGACCTTTCCCATGAGTCAACGCCCAGCGTTGACACTGCTCAGGGCCGCGAGGAGACTTTCTTTTGGGGGTGCCACTTCGAAAGGAGCCCCAAATGCCGTGGCATGTCGAGGGTACATATTTTGAGAATTGCAATTGCGACATGGTCTGCCCGTGTTCGACTTCAGGGCTGACCGCACCGGCGGATAACGAACGCTGCAACGTGGCTTTGGCCTTCCACGTGGAAACGGGCGAAGTAAACGGTGTCGACGTCGGCGGTCTGACAGTCTGCGTCGTAGCCGATACTCCGGCCGTGATGAGTGACGGGGGCTGGAAAGTCGGAGTTCTGATGGATGCCGCTGCCTCAGCTGAGCAGGCCGAGGCGCTCGGTGGAGTCTTCGGTGGTCAACTCGGCGGACCCATGGAGGGCCTCGCCCCTTTGATCGGTGAAATGGCGGGAATGGAGTCCCTGGAAATGGCCTACGCCGACGACGGGCGTATCCACCAGGTCCGTATTGGCAGCGCCGTCGACATGGCGGTCGAGGACTTCGTGTCTCCCCTGGATCCCACAGGACGAGGAGTGAAAGTCAGCGGGATCGGATTCCCGGCCGACACTCTGGCAGCCGGCACATCCAGCACCGCCCGCGTCGACGTGTTCGGGATGACTTGGGATAATGCCGGGAAGAACTCTTTCTCGGCTCCCTTCGCCTGGTCCGCTTAGGTGGCGGGCAGAAGTGGCCTGACAGTTAGCCACCATGCCGGTGAGTTGGCGTTGATCGGGTGCGCTGCACTGGCGTGGTACCTCACTTTCTTAGGCCTCGCCGACATGTCCACAGGCCCGGGAACCATGGGACTGAGGCTCTGGGGTTTCCTGGGCGTGTGGACGCTGATGACGGCAGCCATGATGTTGCCGGCGCTGGCGCCTCTCACTTCGGCGTATCTCAGGTCCATCCGTGCCGTACGCAGCAGCAGGGTCAGGGCCATCCGGACAACTGCCTTGGTCGGCGGTTACCTTCTGACATGGATCGGATTCGGAGTCGTTGCCTACGCGGCCGCGGCGTTGTCTGCGCTGCTGGCTGAGGATGCGCCGGATCTAGCACCTTGGGTGGGGGCTGGAGTGCTGGTGGCGGCGGGCGTGTACCAGCTGACCCCGCTGAAGGATTTCTGTCTCCGGCACTGCCGGTCGCCCATAGCATTCCTGTTGCACGTATCCGGATACAAGGGCCGCCTGCGGGATGTCCGCGTGGGCGTGTACCACGGCGTGTACTGCGTCGGATGTTGTTGGGGGCTGATGGTCGTGCTGATCGCTGTCGGCGTGATGAACCTGGCATGGATGGCGGCGATCACGGTAGTTATCTTCCTGGAGAAGACGTGGAAATACGGACCCGCCTTCAGCCGGATCACTGGAGTCTCGCTGATCGTCTTCGCGCTCTTCGTCCCGGCGCACCCTGAGCTGCTGCCCGGGCTCCACATGACTGCGCCTATGTGAGAGGGAGGCGGTGGGGGAGCGCGTCAGGTGATCTGAGTGGTGGGCCCCTTTCGAAGGGAGGACACCGTCGACGTCGGCCTCGCCCCCGCACCATCAGCGAATCTCAGCTATGCACCCTGGGCGGGGCCGCGCGAAAACAGCGTGCTGACGAGCCGGACCCCAAAGCCTTCATCCAGCGGCGAACCACTCAGGAAGAATCGATAGTAGATCGGCCCCAGCAGGAGATCGGTGAGCATCTCGGCGTCGACGTCCGGCCCCAGGTCTCCCCGGGAGATGCCCCGCTCCACCAGACGGCGCACATCCGCAACCCGGCGGTTCACCACCCGCTCCCGGTAAGCAAGGGCGAGCTCAGGGTCCGCAGCGATCTCCGATACGAGGCCCTGCATGATGCGGCCTATCAGGGTGGAGCTAAGAAGCTCGATGGTGCGGTCAACGACCTCCGCCAGTTCGGCGTAGGTATCCCCAACATCCGGCGTGGTCCCCAGGTATTCGACCGAGTCAAGCAGGACGGCCAGGGCGAGGTCGGTTTTTGACCGATACCGGCGGTAGATGGTCGTCTTGGCCACGCCGGAACGGTTCGCCACGCCCTCGACAGTCAGGCCGTTGACTCCGACCTCCGCGAGCATCTCCCGCGTGGCGTCAAGAATCAACTTCTCCGTCCGTGCGCGCCGACCCGTGTCTGCGGGTCGGGCGGCCTCGACGATTCCGCCTTCGCCCGCCCCTGTGGGATTAGCCACATCCACGCCCCTTCCAGTTGTGCGCCTGAAGCGCTAAAGTCAGTACTAACGCTACGCAACGTAGCGTTTCAAAATTGGTTGAAGCAGGCCGGCACCCGACACGCCCACAACCACCCTACGCAATTTAGGAGCGCCGACATGGCCACAGATCGATACCAGCGCGGACTCGACCGCATGATGGAGCTCGTCTCCTCCGAGCACACCAACACCTTCGACCACGTCAAGCTCGTGGAGTCTTACAAGAGCTTGGACGAGGACCTGTCTGACTACATCGTCTCCTTCGCCTTCGGAGACATCTACTCCCGGATCGGCCTGACCCAGCAGGAGCAGACCATGGTGACCATCTCCACGCTGGTCGCCCTGGGCACCGAGCCCCAGTTGAAGCTGCACATCAACACCGGCTTCAACGTGGGCCTGACAAAAGAGAAGATCGTTGGTGCCCTGATCCACTGCATCCCCTACATCGGGTTCCCGCGCGTGCTCAACGCCCTGACCCTCGTCAAGGAAGTCATGGCAGAGCGCGGCCTGACCCCGGAGACCCCCACGGACTGAGGCGATTCTCCCGCTCTGACGTCCTCATGACACCCGCCGATCCAGCTGGCAACCTGGATAACCCGTCAGTCCGGCCCGGCATCCCCCCGCACAACCTCAACTCCCACACATAAGGAACGCTCATGCATCTGGTAATTGGACTCGGACCCATCGGTGGAAACATCGGCGCACACCTCGCCGAACTGGGACAGAAGGTCTACGGCTACGACTTCAACCAGGACCGCATCCGCGAGTGGTCGGAGGAGAACAAATCGCCGGCCGGCAGTGACCTGGCGGCTGTGGACTGGCCCTCCGTGGACAGTGTCCACATTGCGGTGCGGTTGGCGGACCAGGTCTCGTCCGTGTTCGAGGCCCTCCAGGCCCACACCGAACGGCCACTGACCGTCTTCGTCCACACAACGCTCGCGCCGGCGGACGCCCGGAGGATCTTCTCCTCGGCCCCCGGCTCCTGGCGCGCGTTCGAGGCCCCGGTCTCAGGCGGCCCCCAGGGGGCACGCCACGGCACGATGACCATCTTCCTCGCCGGACCCGCCCCCACTGAGGCCGAGGACAAACTGCTGGCCGACATCTCCGGCCGTGTCTTCCGGATGCAGTCCTACGGCCAGCCCGCACTGGTGAAACTCCTCAACAACGCCCTGGCCACCTACAACCTGGCCGCCACCGCACGGATGCTCAACCTCGCAGCCGAGCACGGAGTACCCGCCTCGGACCTCTTCGAGGTGGTAGGAGTGTCGACCGGACAGAGCTGGATGAGCGATAACCTCGTCGACGTCCAGTACGACCTGCTGCTCAAGGATGTCGGGCTGCTCCGCGGTGAACTCGGCTCACTGCCCACCGGAGACCTCAACGACGACGTCGAACAGGCAATCCTCCAGGCGCGTTCACTGCTGGGAACCGATTCCGCAGACGGGTGAGCCGGATGATGGCCAGCGGGGACACGTCCGCGGGGGAGGGGGATCAGGAGGCTGTGGCGGAGTCCAATTGACGCACGTGGTCCGCCGCTCGTGGGCCACCGAGCAGTTCCGTCGGGGTCTTGGACGTCTCGCGCAGTCCGATCACCGCGATCGCGGCGATTCCGGCGGCTACGGCGCCAAAAATTGCCACCGGAAGCCAGCCCGACGGGCCAGGCTTAAGGAGAATTGCAGCGACCATCGGAGCGAAGCCGGCCAGGAGGTTGCCGAGCTGGTTGCTGACGGCCATGCCAGTGAACCGGACGGGTGCCGGGAATTGCTCGGCGAAGAACGACGTCCACACGCCGTTGTAGCAGCTGAAGAACAGTGACATGTTGAGGAACGCGAAAATCGCGATCAGCAAGATATCCGTCGTCGAGATCGCCCAAAGATACCCGAAGATCGTGAGCGAACAGCCCGCAGAGGCGATCAGCATGGTTCGCTTCCGGCCGATGACGTCGGAGAGGTAGCCGGCCGCCGGGATGGTGACAATCGACAGGGCAATTGCTCCGGAGATGATGGCGAGCATCGCGCTCCGGTCCACCCCGACTGAAGTTGCGTACGAAAGGCTAAACACAGCGAACAAAGTCTGCATCGCTGCCATCAGTGATGCTCCGGCGACACGGATCACGTCGCGCCAGTGATGCTTGAACACGTCGTTCAGCGGCAGCTTGCGAACAGCGCTTTCTTCCTTCGCCTCGGCGAACACCGGCGTTTCGTCCAGGTGGCTCCGCACGTAGTAGGTAATAACGACGACGACGGCGCTGAGCCAGAACGGAATCCTCCAGCCCCAGCTGTAGAGCTGTTCGGCGGGCAGGAGCGCCACCGGCAGGAATACGATGGTCGCCAGCGAGCAGCCGACTGCGTAGCCAACCATAACGAAACTGGTGAAGAACCCACGGCGCCCGACCGGGGAATGTTCAACGGTCAATGTTGAGGCTCCCGCCGACTCGGCCCCCGCGGAGAAGCCTTGAACCACGCGCAGGACCACCAGCAGTGCCGGAGCCAACAGGCCTACCTGGTCGTACGTCGGGAGACAGCCGATGGCGAAGGATGCGATGCCCATCATGACGACTGTGGCAAGCATGACGCGTTTGCGGCCGATTCGATCGCCGAAGTGTCCCATCACCACCGCACCGACAGGCCGTGCCACGTAGCCCACCGCGAAGGTGGCGAACGATGCGATCAGCGCAACGGTGGGGTCGCCGGATGGAAAGAACAGCACGTTGAAGACGAGGGCGGCCGCGGCGCCGTACACGAAAAAGTCGTAGTACTCGAGGGCGCTGCCGAGGAGCGCGGCTATCGCTGCTCGGCGGGGAGTCATCGCGGGCCGCGATGCTGTTGTGCTTGTCATTTGTTTCTCCTTTGAAACAGAACCGTTGGGGGGAATTGCCGGCCAGTGTGGCCTCGTGCCTTTGGGGGAGCGCACGACGCAGGCGTCGTTTGCGCGGTGTTTCGTGCGGCAGCGGGCTCTGGTGTAACCGCCGCGCTGTGCCTTCTTCCACCATAGAAGTGTGGTGTAGCTCACAGGTGTTCCACTTTGAAACACCGGCGGCATCCAGGCCTGCTTACAACCCGTGAGCCCTTAACGACAAAGCACGGCCATCCAGTGCGGATGGCCGTGCTTTGTTCTAGAGAAAACGAAACAGATCAGGAGAAGGCCGAGACGCCTGTGATTTCCCGCCCCAGGATCAGTGACTGGATGGAGTCGGTACCTTCGTAGGTATGGACCACTTCCATGTCGGTCAGGTGGCGGGCCACATGGTTTTCCAGCAGGATTCCATTCCCGCCGAACATGTCCCGGGCATCCCGGCAGAGCGTTCGTGCCTTGTCCCCGGTGAACATCTTGGCCAGGGAAGCCTGCTCGTTGCTGAGCCGGCCCTCGTCCTGAAGCGCCGCCGTGCGGAAGCAGATCAGCTGCATGGCTGTGAGGTCCGCGAGCATGTTGGCGAGTTTGTTCTGCACCAGCTGGTAGCTGGCAATCGGGTGACCGAACTGGACGCGTTCCCGGGCGTATTTGACCGCCATCTCGTAGGCGGCAGTGGCATGGCCGAGCGATTCCCAGGCCACGGTGCTGCGGGTGGTGTTGAGCACCGCTCCGACGTCGCGGAAGGACTTCGACCTGGCCAGCAGGTTTTCCGCAGGGATCCGCAGGCCCTCGATCTCGATCTGTGCCTGCTGGATGGCCCGCTTCGCCATCTTTCCCGTGATGGCCTCGGCGTGGTAGCCGGCGGGGTAGGTGCCGTCGTCGTTCTTTTCCAGGACGAACGCCTTCACCTTCTGGTCCGCGGTGTCCCGGGCCCAGATGATGACGAGGTCCGCAACATGGCCCAGCCCGATCCAGCGTTTGGATCCGTTGATGACGTAATGGTCGCCGTCCAGCCGCGCTGAGGTTTCCAGCGCCACAGAGTCCGAGCCGTGCGCCGGTTCCGTCAGCGCGAATGCGCCCAGCTTTTCCAGTTTGGCCATGGGCGGCAGCCAGCGCTGTTTCTGCTCGTCGCTGCCGAGCAGGTTGATGCTGCCCATCGCCAGGCCTGAATGGACCGCGTTGAAGGTGTTGATGCTCCCGTCCCCGCGGGAGAGTTCCATCGCGACGAGGCCGGTCTGCAGCCGGGTGAGGCCCGGGCAGCCGTAGCCCTGGATGGCGGTGCCGATGATGCCCAGCTCCGCGAACTTTGGTACCAGCTGATACGGGAAGTCCGCTTTCTCCCAGTATTCGTTGATGATGGGGGTGACGTCCTGCTCGACAAAGGAACGGACCCGGGCGATCAGGGCACGGTCTGTGTCGTTGAGGTAGTCGTCCAAGACATAGAAATCGGAATTGACGGACAGGTCCGTTGCGGTGGTCATCAGTGCTCCTGTGGGGATCGTGTGGGAGTGCCGGCAATGGCGCCGGCCAAAACGTGTTCGTCCGCGCCGAGCCAGGTCCGCACCAGCTCCGCGCCGCTGTCCAGGTCGGGCGGTGTGAGGTCGTAGCTCACCGGGGTCTTGGACAGCCGGATGGGGTTGCGCACGCCGGGCTGCGCATTCTCTCCGTGGCCCACCGTCACAACGGGCTCAAGGCCGATCCGCTCGGCGAACTCGATCCCGGCCTTCAGATCCTGGATCGGTGCGCAGGGCAGTTTCGCTTCGGTGAGGATGTCGAACCACTCGGAGGCGGTCCGGGTGGAGAGGCACTCCACCAGGAGCGGCCGCAGTTCCGTTCGGTTGGCGCTGCGCAGCGGCGCCTTCTCGAAACGCGGATCCACGGCCAGCTCCGGCCGGCCGATGGTGGCACAGAAGGTGCGGTACTGGGAGTCGTTGCCGATCGCAATGACAAGCTTCCCGTCGCCGGTGTCGAAAGGTTCGTACGGGTAGATGCTTGGGTGTTCGTTGCCCAGCCTGGCCGGAGCGGTTCCACCCAGCACCACTGCCGCTGTCTGGTTCACCATGCCGGAGAGCGCGGAGGACATCAGGTTCATTTCCACCAGCTGGCCTTCCCCGATGCGGTCCCGGTGCCGCAGGGCAGCGAGGATGCCGATGCAGGCATGAAGGCCGGTGATGACGTCGAACACCGCAACTCCGGATCGGAAGGGCTCGGTGTCCGGCGCCCCGGTGAGGTCCATCAGTCCGGACAGCGCCTGGATCAGCAGGTCGTAGCCGGGGAGCTGTGCGCCGCCGGCGGTCCCGAAGCCCGTGATCGAGGCGTAGACAACGTCCTTATTGGTCGCGGCGACGGTGTCGTAGTCCAGCCCGTAGCGCACCAGGTCACCTGGCTTGAAGTTTTCGACCACGACGTCGGCCCGTTCCGCGATGCGCTGGGCCGTCCTGCGGTCGTCCGGATCGCGAAGGTCGAGCTTGATCGAGGTCTTGTTGCGGTTGATCGAGAGGAAGTACGTCGAGTCATTTCCGCGGGTGGGCGGGCGCCATGCCCGGGTCTCGTCACCGGCCGGGCTCTCAATCTTGATGACGGTGGCGCCGAGATCGGCCAGCAGCATGGTGCAGTACGGCCCGGCCAGCACCCTGCCGAAATCTGCGATCAGGATGCCGCTGAGCGGACCATCTGAACTGCGGCCGAATGCCGACGTCTCAGAGGTGGCGGAGTGTTGGCTGTCCATCAATGGGCTCCTCGCATAGTGTTCTCTCCATCCACCATGACGGACGGCATTGCTATCCGTCCAATACTTATTAATGGCCCTTTTGTTGCGTCAGGTGCAATAATCACTTGCATGGAAATCCAACAGATCCGCGCCTTCCTGGCGGTGGCAGAAGAGCTGCACTTCGGCCGTGCCGCAGAAAAACTGCACATGGCGCAACCTCCGGTCAGCCGCAGTATCCAGCAGCTGGAACGTGAGCTGGGAACCCGCCTGTTCGACCGAAGCACCCGCAGCGTCAAGCTCACGGGCGCCGGAGAAGCGTTCATCGGACCGGCAACGGAGATCATCGATGCCACGCGCCGGGCGAGCATCGCGGTCCGTGCCGCGGACAAGGGAGAAGTCGGGCGCGTCCGGGTTGCCTATGCCGGCGCCTCTACCCACACCCTCGTGGGCCGGCTCGCCCGGGAGGTCCGGCGCGACCACCCGGGTATCCAGATCGAGCTCTTCAGCCAGAATTTTGCGCAGCCCGCCATGGACCGTGTCCTCAGTGGCGACATGGACATCGCCCTCGGACGCTGGGACTACATTGCTGCCGGTATCGAAACGCGGCTGCTTGCGGCGGAGGACCTCGTCGTCGCCGTACCGGCAAGCCACCGCCTGGCCGATGCCGCCGAGGCCCGGATGGCTGACTTCCAAGGCGACACCTTTGTTTCGCTGCCGCCGCATGCAGGGGCCGTGTTGAACGACCGGCTCCGCCGGCTTACGCACGCCGCCGGGTTCGAGCTCGACATCGTTCAGATAGTCCCGGATTCCTGGACGGCACTCTCACTGGTAGCGGCGGAGGTGGGCTGCACGCTCACGCTGTCCTCCGTGGCTGAATCGGTGACGGATTCCCATGTGCGTTTCGTGAAGCTTGTGGACAAGACGATTCCGGTGGAGCTGCGTATGGCCTGGCGCCGGGATAACTCCAGCCCTGCCTTGCGGGCGGTCCTGGAGTTGGCTGAGAGGATCCTGCCCCGCGCCGGATGACACGTCAGGTCGCCATGGACTCGGGTGTCTCGATCCCCAGAACGCGGAGTTTCCGGTAAAGCGTGGTTCGGCCCATGCCTAAG
Organism: Arthrobacter sp. LAR12-1-1.1; assembly: GCF_040676555.1. Taxonomy (NCBI): domain Bacteria; kingdom Bacillati; phylum Actinomycetota; class Actinomycetes; order Micrococcales; family Micrococcaceae; genus Arthrobacter; species Arthrobacter sp. LAR12-1-1.1. The sequence goes on from NZ_JBEGIG010000001.1 coordinate 248,776, forward strand.
GATTCCGCGGCGACCGAGCGGTTCCCCCCGCTGTGTTCGAGTGCGGCTACGATCGCGTCGCGCTCAAGGGATTCGAGTTTGGAGAGCTTGCGCCTGCCCGTGTTCCTGAGATGTTCAGGGAGGTCATTGGCTTGCAGTACGCGTCCGGGATGTGCTCGCGACAGCGACTCGAGGGTGGCTCGCAGTTCGGCAACATTCCCAGGCCACCGCCAGCGCATGAGTCCCTGCAGTGCCACTGCGGAGAGTGTGGACCTGTCTGCAGGTGCGGCCGCGTCCAGGAAATGTGCTGCCAGCACGGGGATGCGTTCCTTGGTCGCGGATAGGGACGGCACATCCACACGCGCAGCGATTTGGGACACCACGTCCGAGACGAAGTCCGGGCACGCCTCGGGATTCATAGTAAGAACCAGGCGGGCCGGAGAAGGAGCGGCAGTGGCTGTCGGCGGCCCATCCGGCCGCTGGCGCACCGCCGCATCCAGGGCCTTGAGCCTGTTCAGCTCGCTCCGGGGAAGATCCTCAAGGTGCCGCAGGACAACGCTTCGGCCTACTGCGATGGCCTCGCGGCAGTCAGAGAACCAGGTGGCGTCCTTTTCCCCGGGAAGCAGGCAGGCATCGAGGATGAGCGGGTTCGGACCGGAGTCCTGCCCATTGAGCCAGGCGAGTGTGTGGTGGAGCTTGCCGGAGCCGCCCTGCCCGCAGACGGCAATCGCCCCGGGCCCCTGACCTGCCCGGTCAAAGGCATTGCGCATGACGTGTGGAAACGCTGCTCCCACGCCCGAGAAATTGCCGCCGGACCCTTCTGGCTCGGCCTTCCGCGGATTACTGGCGGCGTCCGGAATGCGGGAGAGCTCCAGGGCGAAGGCCGAACTCCCGCCGGAATCGTCAATTCGCTGGACCGTGGCATCCACGTTCAGGGACGGAATTTCGATGGTTTGTTTGGCGCCGGTCCACTCAAGGCCACGCAATTGTTCCCACAAGGTGGTGTGCAGTTCGCTGCTCATAACGGCCAGGCCGGAGACGTTGGTCATGACTGCCTGGGCGTCGAGCATGATGACCGGGGCCGTGGAGGAGCTCAGACGCAGTTGCGACATCCCCAGGGCGAGTCCCGTTGCGCTGCCGAGATCGAGCAATCGACGTTCGATCTGGCTGCCGGCCTCCCGGGCCATGGCCAGCATGAGCGGGTTGTCCAAACCGGTATCGCAGGCGAAGGAAATGGACCCGATCACCCGGCGTGTGACGGGGTGCAGGATCGGTGCCCCGGAACACGACAGGGGTGCCAGTGCCTCGTTGAAATGCTCGGCTCCGCGGACAAACACGGCTTGGCGCCCTTCGATGGGGGTACCCAGCCCATTCGTGCCGACAGAGCGTTCCGAGAAACTGAATCCTTCGGCGGCAAATGCCTCGTCGAACCGGTTGCCGTGCGCCCTGTCACCGAGCCTGCGGGCAATTATCTGACCGGACTGGTCACTGAGGAATAGGGAAATGCCCATACCGTTGAGGCTTTCCAGCCAGTGGTCCATCACGCTCTTGGCCGCCCGGATAAGGATTCCGTCCGGATCGAAATCGTTGACGAACAGGAATGCCTCAGGCCTTGCCGAAGCCTCCACACCGATAGAGCGGCGCCAGCTGTTTTCAATATCAGGGGAGACGATTTCCGTCAGCTGGATCCCATCCCGGAGGCCACGGCGGATGAGATGTTCCCGGGCAACGCGCAGGGCATCATCGGGCACCTTCCGGGGATTTTGCATGGCTGGTCAGCCCCGGGCTCCGACTGCCGCACGCAGCACAACGCGTCCGGGGACGCCACCGTGCGTCAGCTTGTCCAGGCTCTCGCCAACAGATTCGGCGGAGAGCTCGGCATCGATGATCGGGATGTGGGGAATGGCGTCCTGCTTGGCCAGGGCGATGAGCTGGTTCAGCTCCTCCGGGGTCCCCACGAAGCTGCCCTGGATCGTGAGCATCTTGAGGGCCATGAGCGCGGTGGGTACCGTCAGTTCTCCGCCGAAGAGCCCGACCTGGATCAGCCGGCCGCCCTTGCGCAGGGAGTCGAAGGCTACCGGTGCCGTCTGGCTGTTGTTCACGAAGTCAATCACCGCTGCCACGGGGCCGTCGGTGGCCGCGACGATCTTCGCGCTGAGGCCTTGATCTGTGGTTTGGACCGTGATCGTGGCGCCAACCTGCCGCGCCAGCTCGAGATTCCGTTCGGAAAGGTCGACGGCGCAAATGGCCTTGTGCCCCAGCGCGCTGAGGGTCGCGATGGCAGTGAGCCCCACTCCGCCGGCGCCGATCACCACGACGGGTTCGTCGGGTCCAAGCGGAAGGACCTTGTTCACGGCGCTGAAGGCCGTCAGCCCGGAGCAGGCCAGCGTGGCCGCCCAGCTGAGGTCCAGGCCCTCGATATCCACCAGGTACTTTTCGTCGCGGACCAGGATCTTCTCGGCGTAGCCTCCGTGCTCCGCGACTCCGAGGTTGCGACCGTTGGCGCAGACGTTGTCGCGGCCGGCAAGGCAATCCCGGCAATGGCCGCAGCCGATCCACGGATAGACCAGCCTGATGTCCCCGGCTTTGGACCCGTGCACGCTGTCCCCGACCTGCTCGACGACGCCGACGACTTCGTGCCCCATGACCAGCGGGTAGGTGACGCCGCGGTCAACCAGCTTCAGGGCCCCCCGGCTGCCTAGATCGTAGGAGCCCTCGCGAAGGTGGGTGTCCGTGTGGCACACGCCGGAACGGATGACCCTCAAGAGGACTTCGGTTCCTGTCGGCACGGGGTCCGGCAGTTCGATGTCCTGGATCTCGGGGCTGTCTTGGAAAACGGCAAAAGCGTGCATGGTGACCTCGCATCGTTGCGCAGACTGTATTGATTCAAGAATGACACCGGTTCTGATAAGTATCCAATACTAAATCGCGGCCCCTTTTATGCGCAGGCGGCAATAGTCCATGGGCAGGTCGCACGCACTTCTCGTCGGTACCGAAGAGGCTGCTAGTCGCCGCCGAAGAGGCCAAAGTCGTTGTCACCGACGTCAGGGAAGCCGCCGGGAAGGCAGTGGCCGAGGAGATCAGCGGACGCCGGAGGTTCCGCTCACTTCATCACGCATGACGTCACCCGGTCAGCCGACTGGCAGCAGCCATCTACGGGCTCATTGGGGCACCCGGTACAGCGGCTTCCCAGGCTTCCAAGGGCGCAGTGCGCCTGCTCTCCACGGGCTGCAACCGTTGACCCGGCCCGGTGTTTCAAAGTGGAACACTGAGCCGGCACAGATGTGATCCACGCTATATCTAGCGGCAAATCGCACCAGGATTCCGATCCACTTCACCTCCGGGCCACTCCCGGGATGTTTTCCATACGAAGGAGTATGAGATGTCAATCTCAACCGACGCAGACGTCACTGAAACAGTTCAGGCGACCGACCCCCTCCGTGACCTGTACGCCGACTGGTCCGAAATCATGGCCACCACCCCGGATCTGACCATGCGGCTTTTCCGCAGCATGTTCGACGAGTGGCACCAGCCCACCCGGGAACCCGAAGCGGTCACGTACAAGGAAGACGTCGTCGGCGGCGTTCCGGGCATCTGGGCATTCCCGGAAGGCGCGGACCGAACGAAGGTGCTGCTTTACACCCATGGCGGCGGCTTCGCGGTCGGGTCCGCCGCAAGCCACCGCAAGCTGGCCGGCCACGTTGCCAAGGCAGTCGGCGTCGTCACGTTTGTCCTTGACTACCGCCGTGCACCCGAGCACCCGCACCCGGCCCAGGTTGAAGACGGCGTGGCCGTGTTCAAGGCCCTCGTCGAGAGCGGAATCCACCCGCACGACATCACCACAGTCGGCGACTCTGCCGGAGGCAACCTGGCGATCGCCATTGCGTTGGCGCTCAAGGAGCAGGGCGAACCGCTTCCCGGCCAGGTCATCGCTTTCTCACCATGGCTGGACATGGAGAACAAGGGCGAAACGTTGGTCACCAACGACGCCACGGACGCACTGATTAGTGCTCCGCTGCTCGAGGGCATGATTGCCGGTGTCCTGGGAGCTTCCGTGAGCCCGCAGAACCCTCTGGCCAACCCTCTCTATGCCGACTTCACCGGGTTCCCCCGCCTGTACCTGACCGCAGGCTCGGCCGAATCCCTCCTCGACAACGCCACCCGGCTGAACGCACTGGCCGAAGCGGCCGGCGTCGACGTGACCCTCTCCATCGGCGAAGGCCAGCAGCACGTCTACCCGTTCCTGGCCGGTAACTCCGGAGTCGCCGACGCCGAACTCGCCCGCATCGCCGGCTGGCACAAGTACTGAACCGTACTGAGCCCGGCCACTTCACAACACAAGACTTGAAACACAAAGGAGTATTTCATCATGGCTGAAGAGCAGGGGCGCACTGCCCCCAGCACTGAACTCGACGCCGTCGTCGTTGGCGCAGGCTTTGGCGGCATCTATATGCTGCACAAGTTGCGCAACGAACTGGGCCTCAGCGTCCGCGCCTTCGACCGCGCCGGTGGCGTGGGCGGCACCTGGTACTGGAACCGGTACCCGGGTGCCCTGTCGGACACCGAGAGCTTCGTGTACCGCTACTCGTTCGACGACGAACTGCTGAACGAATGGAACTGGAGCCACAAGTATGTGACCCAGCCGGAAATCCTCAAGTATCTGGAACACGTCGTGGACCGGTACGAACTGCGCAAGGACATCCAGCTCAATACCGGAATCACTTCGGCCCGGTACGACGAATCGACTAACCGATGGGTGATCGGCACCGACACCGGCGAAACCATCACCGCGAAGTACATTGTCAACGGCCTCGGCCTGCTCTCGGCCACCAATGTTCCCAAGATCCCGGGCATCGACTCGTTTGAGGGCAAGATCTACCACTCAGGTGCGTGGCCCGAAGGAGTGGACCTTACAGGCAAGCGGGTCGGAGTCATGGGCACCGGATCCACCGGCCTGCAAATCATCACCGCAATCGCGCCCAAGGTGGGACACCTCACTGTCTTCCAGCGCTCCCCGCAGTACAGTGTGCCGGTCGGCAATACCCTTGTCACGCAGGAGTACGTCGATTCCGTCAAGAAGGACTACGGAAAAATCTGGGAGCAGGTCCGAGGTTCCGGCGTCGCCTTCGGATTCGAGGAAAGCTCCGTGCCGGCCATGAGCGTCTCCGAAACAGACCGCCGGGCCGTCTTCCAGAAAGCCTGGGAAGAAGGCGGCGGGTTCCGCTTCATGTTCAACACGTTCGGCGACATCGCCACGGACCGGGAAGCCAACGAAGCCGCCGCATCATTTGTCCGCGGCAAGATCGCCGAGATCGTCAAGGACCCGGAGACGGCCCGCAAGCTTACTCCCACCGATCTTTACGCCAAGCGCCCCCTCTGCGACAGCGGCTACTACGCCACGTTCAACCGGGACAACGTCGAGTTGGTATCGGTGAAGGAGACGCCGATCGTCGAGCTGACGCCCAAGGGCATCAGGACCTCGGACGGGGTGGAGCACGAGCTCGATGTGCTGATCTTTGCCACCGGCTTCGACGCCGTCGACGGAAACTACACGCGGATGGACATCCGTGGCCGCAATGGTGAGACCATCCAGGAGCACTGGAAGGACGGTCCCACCAGCTACCTCGGTGTCACCACCGCAGGATTCCCGAACATGTTTATGATCCTGGGCCCCAACGGCCCCTTCACCAACCTGCCGCCGAGCATCGAGGCCCAGGTTGAGTGGATCTCCCAGCTGATCAACGACGCCGAAACCGGCCAGGTGGCGTCCGTGGAGCCGACGGCCGAGGCCGAAGAAGCCTGGACCGTCACCTGCCAGCAGATTGCCGACATGACGCTCTTCCCGAAGGCCGACTCCTGGATCTTCGGTGCCAACATCCCGGGCAAGAAGAAGACCGTCATGTTCTACCTCGGCGGCCTTGGCAACTACCGGAACAAGCTTGCCGAAGTCCGCGACGCGGGCTACGAAGGCTTCGATCTGAAGGTGCTCGTTCCGTCGGAGTAACCACAATCAAACGCTAGCGACGGCGGCTGCCACACCTTGGGGGAGTGGTGGCCGCCGTTCTGCGTTGGGCGCTACCTCCGATAGGCATTTCCCGGATCTGCCGGATCATGACGGGGAGCTCAGCGACCCGGCCTCAGCCTCTAGACCGTAAACCAGTCTCGGTGCCTTGGCCGGGGCCGGCGTCGCGCTGCATTGCAGACAGTGTCATCTTTATTGTCGGTGCGTCCTGAGATGCTGTGGGTATGGACAGCAGGACAGCTTACAGCAGGACAGCGTGGAGTGCGGAGAGCAGGGCGGCCGTGGAGGCCGTCGCCGCGTCCGCTGCCGCGCTTGCTGGCCTGATCGGGGCCGGCGCGGACCGCTCCGATCCGCCCGGCGCCGACCCGCTGCGCGACGCCGATCCGCTGCGGAGCGTGGCGGACGGTTGCCTGGACGGGCTCGCCGAGGCGGCCCGGCTGGAGGCCCGGACCGCGGCGCTGAAGGTGCGGCTGGCCGCGGACTACGCGCGGGCCACCGGGGCGCTGGCGCCGCCGGCGGCGTCCCCGCCCGAACGCACGGCCCATGCCATGGCCATGGTCGCCGAGGTCGCCTGTGTCCTGACCGTCAGCGAACGGACCGCCGGCGCCCTCCTGTCCGATTCCCTGGCGCTGACCACGGCGCTGCCGCTGGCCCTGGCCGCGCTGCAGGCCGGGACGATCTCCTGGCAGCACGCCCGGATCATCGTCGAGGAAACCTCCGGCCTGGAACCGGCCGCAGCGGCCGGGCTGGAGGCGCACTTCCTGGACCCCGGCGCGCCCAGCCCGGCCCGCGGCTGCCCGGCCGGGGACCTCATCCCGTCCCGGTTCCGGGCCAAGGCACGCACCTGGCGTGAACGCCACCACCCGGTCAGCATCGAACAGCGCCACGCCAAGAGCGCCGCGGACCGGCGGGTCGATTTCGCCCCGGACCGGGACGGCATGGCCTGGCTTTCGGCCTATCTCCCGGCCGACACCGCCGCGGGGATCTGGGAACGGACCACCGCCGCCGCCCGCGCCCTCCAGGGCCCGGACGAGGCCCGGAACCTCTCCCAGCTCCGCGCCGACGTCGCCGCCACCTGGCTCCTCACCAACGAAATGGCCGACGGCGGCACCGGCCTGGGCGGAACCGGCGGAATGGCCGACGGCGCGGCCGGCCTGGGCGGGGGTGGGGCCGGGGGTGGTGTGCCGTCGCCGCGGGCGCAGGTGCTGATCACCGTCCCGGTCCTGTCGCTCCTGGGCGCCGGCGAGGAACCGGCCACCCTGGACGGGTACGGGCCGATCCCGCCGTCCATGGCCCGCCGCCTGATCACCGGCGGCGCGGACTCCTTCTACCGGGTCCTGACCGACCCCCGTGACGGCGCCCCGCTGGAAATCGGCCGGAGCAGCTACCGTCTGACGAAGGCCCAGCGCCACTGGCTCCGGCTCCGCGACGGCAAATGCCCGTTCCCCGGCTGCGGCAACCACTCCCTGGACAACGAGGCAGACCACCTCCTGGCCTGGGCCGACGGCGGCACCACCGGCATCTCCAACCTGGGCCAACCCTGCCCCAGGCATCACCGGCTCAAACACGGCTCCGCCTGGCAACCCACCCGGGCCGGCAAGGACCACCCGCCGGGCTGGATTTCACCGTCCGGCCGGCACTACCCCAGCGAGCACCAGGACTGGGAACCACCCCACTGGCCACGCAATATCCCGGCCGCAGACACGCTCCCGGACCGCAGCCTGCCCACGGGCCCAGGACTTCGTCCGGACCCGGCATTCACCGGGGACCCTGGCCAGGAAACCGGCCAGGATCCCGGCCGGGAACCCGACCGGGATCCCGAACCGGACCTGCCCCCGGACCCCTTCCCGGAATGGCACCAATTCACCGCCGCGCACCCACTACCGTCGGTGGACACGGACAATCCGGGCTGGTCAGTACCCCGGGGCAGCCCCTCCCCGGAATCCGGCCTACTTCAATGCGTCTGAGTGACGAGTTGTGTGGTGCCTGGTGCTGAGAGTCAGCGATTCGTCGCGCGAAGGACGCCGCAGCCGCGACTGCTCTGTTGAGCAGGATGGCGGCCAGCGAGAATCGCTGGCCGCCATCCAGTACCTGACCCAGGCAGTTCAGGAGTAGTCGTAGAACCCCTTGCCGGACTTGCGTCCGAGCTCGCCTCGCGCCACCATCTCGCGGAGGATCCGTGGTGGGGCGAACCGTTCGCCGAGCGTTTCGTGCAAGTATTCGGAGATTCCGAGGCGGACGTCCAGGCCCACGATGTCCGTGGTGCGCAGTGGTCCGGATGCGTGCCGGTAGCCGAGTTCCATGGCGGCGTCGATATCCTGGGCACTTGCCACCCCGTCTTCCAGCATTCGCATGGCTTCCAGTGCCAGTGCAACGCCCAGACGCGAGCTCGCGAAGCCGGGTGCGTCGTTGACCACTATTGGGGTCTTACCCAGCCCGCGCACCCAGTTGGTAGCGGCGTCCGCGAGTTCAGGGGCGGACTGTGGGCCAAGGACGACTTCCACCAGCGTTGACGCCGGGACCGGATTGAAGAAGTGCAGCCCGCAGAGCCGCTCCGGCCCGCGCAGTGAGGCGGCCAGCCGCGCGACGGACAGCGAGGACGTGTTGGTGGCAATCCAGGCATCCGCGCCAAGGTTGCTCTCAGCATTGAGCAACGCGTCCTGCTTGAGCTTGAAGTCCTCGGGAACGGCTTCGACAACAAGGCCCGCGCTGCCGAAGTCGACGGCGTCCGTCGAGACCGCAAACCTGCTGAGGAGCGAGTCAAGATCTTCGGTGACGGCAGCCCTCTCAATGGCTTTGGCCAGTGTGCCGGTGACGCGGTCGCGGGCAGCTGCGGCGGCTGAAGCATCACGTTCGACGACGGTCACCGCCGCTCCGGCGACAAGGAAGGCGTGCGCGATGCCGGCACCCATCCGGCCTCCGCCGAGGACGCCTACGTTCTTAGGAACGCCCGGGGATTCTGGTTGTGACGTGGAAGTGGAAATGGTCATGTGCTGGTTCCTTTGTGTTTTTTTCGGTCCAGAAATGCCTGCATCCGCTCAAACTTTGCCTCTGATTCAAAGAGGATGCCTTGGGCGAGTTCGTCAATGGCCGGGTGTGCGGATCTTGGTGCATGGAGGACACTCTTGGTGAGGCGGACCGCGAGCGGATCCTGGGACGCGATCCGGGCCGCGAGGGCGAAGGCTGCGGGGATCAGCTGGTCTGGTTCATGCAGCTCGGTGACGAGCCGGACAGCCATCGCCTCTGCGCCGTCGAGCACTTTCCCGGTGAGCAGTATTTCCTTGGCCAGGGGCTCGCCCACGAGTTCCACGAGGCGCCAGCCGGCGCCTGCGGCAGCGAGGATGCCGAGCCCGGTTTCGGGATTGCCGATCTTTGCCCGCGGTGTGGCGATCCGGAAGTCTGCCGCGTAAGCAAGTTCAGCGCCGCCGCCGAGCGCAAAGCCGTCAATCGCAGCGATCACAGGCATTGGCAGCCTGGAGATTCGCTGGAAGAGACCGGAATTGATGCCGGCCAGGGCATCATTACGGCGCCGTTCCCGGAGTTGGGCGATGTCCGCACCGGAAGCAAAGATGCCGCCGGAGGGGAGTTGCGCCCCGGAGAGGATGAGGATTTTGGGATTCCGCTCCAAATCCGCGCATAAGGTGTGCAACTCGTTCACCATGAGCTGGTCCATGGCGTTGCGGACTTCTGGCCTGTTGAGTTCGACATGGACGGTCGCGCCGGCGTCGTGGATCTTGATCGTCTTCACTAGCCCACCATGGCACCGCTGATTACTCAGCGTCCAATACCTAATGAGTGCTCAATTATTGCGGAAAACTAATAGATGTGGAGTTGAGGCGTGAGCGCCCGAGGCCGACTGCCATTGATCCATAAATCACATTGATCATGCGGTTAATAAGTATTGGACTGCATAGCCGGAAGCTGGGATCGTGATTGCTAAGACAAGGACGTACCTGCAGAAAGAGTTCCGGATCATGAGCAACTACGCGACCATCAACCCGGCAACCGGAGAACGCGTTGCCGAGTTCCCGACACTCACCGACGAGGAAGTGCAGGACGTACTCAAGCGCTCCTTCACTGAATACCGTAACTGGCGCTCAACGCCGCTGGCCGAACGGGCCGCAGTGTTGAGCCGCGTCGCGGAACTGCACCGTGAACGATCCGAAGAACTCGCCGCCCTGCTGACCCTGGAGATGGGCAAGCCGATCGCCGAAGCGCGCGGCGAGGTTGCCCTCGTGGCCTCGATCTACGCCTACTACGCAGACAACGCCGAGCGCTTCCTCCGCGATGAACCGTTGGAGATCAGCGGACCCGGCTCGGCCGTCGTCCGCACCGAACCGATCGGACCGCTGGTCGGGATCATGCCGTGGAACTTCCCCTACTACCAGGTCGCCCGTTTCGCCGCACCCAACATCGTGCTGGGGAACACCGTGGTCCTCAAGCACTCACGCAACTGCCCGCAGTCGGCACTGGCCATCGAGGCTGTCTTCCGCGACGCCGGGCTTCCGAGCGATGTCTATATCAACGCGTTTGCCACAAGCGGCCAGATTGCCACCATGATCGCCGACCCGCGGGTGCAGGGCGTCTCCCTGACAGGGTCCGAGAAGGCCGGATCCGCCGTCGCGGAAATTGCCGGCCGCCATCTGAAGAAGTATGTGCTGGAGCTTGGCGGCTCTGACCCGTTCATCGTGCTGCCGGATGCTGATTTGGACAAGGCCGTGGCCGGAGCAGTGGCCGGTCGGATGTACAACGGCGGCCAGGCCTGCACAGCGTCCAAGCGCTTCATCATTGTCGGTGACATTTACGACGAGTTCCTGCGCCGCTACACCGACGCCATGTCCAAGATCGCGCCGGGCGATCCGACCGATGCGCAGACGACCTTCGGGCCGCTGTCATCCCGGGCCTCCGTCGACGAAATCGCCGAGCTGGTCCAGGATGCAGTTTCCAAGGGCGCGACTGCCGTCACGGGTGGGGGCGCCCCCAACGGATCAGGCGCTTACTACCCCGCAACAGTTCTCACTGGTGTGACGCCGGAAATGCGGGCCTATTCGGAAGAGATCTTCGGCCCCGCCGCCGTGGTCTACCGGGTGGACTCTCCCGAAGCTGCCGTTGACCTGGCCAACGACTCGCCCTTCGGCCTCTCCAGCTCCATCTTCACCACCGATGTTGAGGCCGCCCAGCGGCTTGCCGAACAACTGGAGACCGGAATGGTCTGGATCAACAGCATCAGCCGCAGTGCCGCTGACCTTCCCTTTGGCGGGGTGAAGCGTTCCGGCGTCGGCCGTGAACTGGCGCAATACGGCATCAACGAATTCGCCAACAAAAAGCTCATCCGGATCCCGGCTGCTTAGGCCGACGACGGCGAGAAGGAATACGAGGAAATATGAATCAGGCTTTTGTGTACGACGCCGTCCGGACCCCGTTCGGGAAGTTCGGTTCGGGCCTGGCCGGGGTCCGGCCGGATGATCTTGCCGCGCACGTGATCCGGGAAGCGGTGAAGCGCGCCCCGGGGCTGGACGTGGAGCGGATCGACGAGGTGGTGTTCGGCAACGCCAACGGCGCGGGCGAGGAAAACCGCAACATCGCCCGGATGGGCACCCTGCTGGCCGGGCTGCCGGTCTCGGTCCCGGGCACCACGGTCAACCGGCTCTGCGGGTCCTCGCTGGACGCGGCGATCATCGCCTCCCGGCAGATCACCACCGGCGACGCCGAGCTCATGCTGATCGGCGGCGCCGAATCCATGTCCCGCGCCCCCTGGGTGCTGCCCAAGACCGAGAAACCGTACCCGGCCGGGGACCTCACCCTGGCCTCCACCACGCTAGGCTGGCGGCTGGTGAACCAGGCCATGCCGAAGGACTGGACCATCTCCCTGGGCGAGGCCACCGAACGGCTGGCGGAGAAGTACGGCGTGACCCGGCAGGCGCAGGACGAGTTCTCCGCCGCCTCCCACAACCTCGCCGCCGCGGCCTGGGACGAGGGCTTCTACGACAACCTCGTCGTCCCGGTCCCGGGCACGGACCTGGTCCGCGACGAAGGCATCCGGGCCGGGTCCTCGGCCCAGAAGCTCGCCGGGCTCAAGACCGTGTTCCGCACCGAAAACGGCACCGTCACCGCCGGGAACGCGTCCCCGCTCTCCGACGGCGCGTCCGCGGCCTGGCTGGGCAGTGAAAAGGCCGCCGGGATCCTGGGCCTGGAGCCGTTGGCCCGGATCGCCGGGCGCGGCGCGCACGCCAACGATCCCCAGTACTTCGGCTACGCCCCCGTGGAGGCCGCGAACAAGGCCCTCGCGAAGGCCGGCATCGGCTGGGACCAGGTCGGCGCCGTCGAACTGAACGAGGCGTTCGCCGCGCAGTCCCTGGCCTGCATCAACGCCTGGGGGATCGACCCCGGGATCGTGAACCGGCACGGCGGCGCGATCGCGATGGGCCACCCGCTCGGTGCCTCCGGCGGCCGGATCCTGGGCACCCTGGCCCGGTCCCTGCAGGCCTCCGGGCAGCGCTGGGGCGTCGCCGCGATCTGCATCGGCGTCGGCCAGGGCCTCGCCGTCGTGCTCGAAAACGTAACTTCTGGCGTGAAGGGCTGAGCCGTTCCGGCACTGGCGGTTGGACACCGGGAGGTCCAAGCTTTAACCATTCGGCCGGAGCAAGATACGGGCCGCCCCGGCAGTCTGGGGAGGCACGTTGAGTGCGAGGAGAGAGACCATGGTTGACACGGCAGCACGGACTCTCCGGGCAGGGGCGCGGAACGATCTTGTGACGGAACTGCTGGGCATCTGGCTCCTCCTGGCCGTCTTCCTGGACGGCTGGGCCCACATGCACGTTCCCGGGCTGGAAACCTTTTTCACTCCCTGGCACGCGGCGCTCTATTCGGGCCTCGTGGCCACCGCCGCGTGGACGGCAAGCGTGATCTGGAGGAACCGTCAGCCTGGGAGGCCGTTGACCCGGGCGGTTCCGGCGGGCTACCAGGGCACGGTGATCGGACTCGCCCTCTTCGCAGTCGCCGGCGTTCTGGATCTGGCCTGGCACGAGATCCTGGGCATCGAAGTCTCCCTCGATGCTCTGGTGAGCCCCACACACTTGCTGCTGGGGTTCAGCCTCTTCCTCATCCTCGGCACAGGTATCCGTAGTGCGCGGGCCGCCAGCGGCTCAGAGGCCTTCAAATGGTCGCCGCCTGCGGTACTGTCGCTCGCCCTGCTGACCGGACTGGGCTCCTTCTTCCTGATCTACCTCTCGGCCTTCGTCCGGACCCCGCCGGCCGTCCCATATCTACAGACGCCGATCGGGAGCCCCGGGCACACCCAGGCTGAGCTGCCCCCGGCCCTCGGACTGGCCAGCTATCTGGTGACCACAGCGCTGATCATCGCCCCCTTCCTCTACACCCTCTCCGGGGCCCGACGGCCGCCTTACGGCATAGCCACCATCCTGGTCGCCGTGGTGGCGTGGCTGCCCCTGGCCATGTCGGGGCTGCGCCCGGCAGCGGTCGCCGGTGCGGCCGGGGCCACGATAATCGCGGTCGTGGCGGACCTGCTGCTGGCCCTACGGGCGGGGCCGTGGCTGAGACGCCGGTTGCCTGCGGTCACCGCAATACTGGCGGCACTTATCTGGACGGGCCAACTGGCCGGCATCGCCCTGGCGTCATCGATTCAATGGCCCGTGTCGATGTGGCTGGGAGCCGTTGTGCTCAGTGCGGGATTGGCTGCGGCCCTGGCCTTCCTCAGCTCTTGGAACACCAGAAGCGTCCCGGGGCCGGCAGCGCTGCGATGACTGACATACGCGGCAGCGGCCCCGGGGCCGGCAGCGCTGCGATGACTGACATACGCGGCAGCGGCCGGCGACAGGCGTAGCGCAGTTGAGCACGAATGCCGAACCGGCCGGGGGTGCGAGGCGCCGCCCCTGCATCGTTGGGGGACTCTGCAGGGACGACGCACCCTTCACGCTACCTCGGGATACCGGCGCGTGGGCCGGACCGAGAAAGTCTTAACGTTTCCCTAGCGTGCCTGTACCGCCCGGGCTTCCCTGCCAGGGGCGCCTGATCTCTACTGTTCCCGGCGCCCGGAGTGGGCTATTTTGGGGATAAGGGAGAGTGCCCGGTGGCCGGTTTGTTGCCGACGGATGCGTCCGGCCTCGCCATCGAGTAAGGAAGCCCGCCGTGGCCTACAACGTGGCCCAAAAGCTCATCGCATCCCACCTGGTCGCCGGAGAGATGACGCCCGGGGCTGAGATTGGTTTGCATATCGATCAGACCCTCACCCAGGACGCGACCGGGACGCTGGTCATGCTTGAACTGGAGGCCCTCGGTCTCGACCAGGCACAAACAGAAGTGTCCGTGCAGTACGTGGACCACAACCTGTTGCAGGCCGACAGCAGGAATGCGGAGGACCATGATTTTCTCCGCTCGGCCTGCCGCCGGTTTGGCCTGTGGTTCTCGAAGGCCGGAAACGGAGTCTCCCACCCGACTCATATGCAGCGGTTCGGCGTCCCGGGCAAAACCATGGTCGGCTCCGACAGCCATACCCCGGCCGCAGGTGCACTGGGGATGCTGGCAATCGGGGTCGGCGGGACCGAGGTAGCCCTGGCAATCGCGGGGGAGCCGCTCTACCTGAAGATGCCGGAGATCTGGGGCGTGAGGCTTACCGGCAAGCTGCCACCGTGGACCAGCGCCAAAGACGTCATTCTCGAAATGCTGCGCCGGCACGGCGTGAAGGGCGGCAGGGACCGGATCATCGAGTACTACGGTCCCGGCCTCGCCACCCTGAGTGCGATGGACCGGCACGTGATTGCCAATATGGGCGCCGAACTCGGTGCGACGAGCACGGTCTTCCCGGCCGACGACCAGGTCCGGGCCTTCCTGCGCTCCGAACAGCGCGAGGGCGACTTCACCGAACTCCTCGCCGATTCCGATGCCACCTACGACGTGACCGAAGAGGTCGACCTCGCGACGATCGAGCCGCTCATCGCCCTGCCCAGCTCGCCCGGCAACGTCGTTCCGGTGCGGGAGGTCGCAGGCAGGGCAGTGGCGCAGGTGGTGATTGGGTCCTCAGCGAACCCGGGCCTGCGCGACTTCGCAATGGTCGCCGCAATCACGAAGGGGCGGCAGTGCCACCCCGGATTGTCTTTCGACGTCAATCCGAGTTCCCGACAGGTCCTGCAGGACCTCACCAAGATGGGGGCCACGTTTGATCTGATCAGCGCCGGAGCCCGGCTGCATCAGACCGGATGCATGGGCTGTATCGGTATGGGCCAGGCCCCCGCGAACGGAAGCAACAGCCTGCGCACGATGCCCCGCAACTTTCCCGGCCGTTCGGGCACGAAGGAGGATTCGGTCTACCTGTGCTCACCGGAGACGGCCGCCGCGGCCGCGCTCACCGGAGTTGTCACCGATCCGCGGGACCTGACAGAGCTCTTCGACCTCGAGTATCCCGAGATCGAACTTCCCGGGGTGTCGAGCGTGAACCTGTCAATGCTGGAGAGTCCGTTGGCGCCGGAGGAAGCCGGCAAAGTGGAACTGGTCAAGGGCGACAACATCTCCTCGCTTCCGGTCTTCGGTCCCCTCGCCGACCGTATCGAGGCGCCAGTCGCCTTGGTTGTGGGCAACGATGTCTCGACGGATGAGATTCTGCCGGCCGGAGCGCGCGTTCTGCCCTACCGCAGCAACATCCCCAAACTCGCCGAATTCACCTTCGACCAGGTCGACCCCACCTACGCCGCCCGCGCCGCACGAACCCGCGACTCGACAGGCCACATCCTGGTCGGCGGCACCAACTACGGCCAGGGATCCTCACGGGAACATGCAGCGATCACTCCGCGCTTCCTCGGGCTGCGTGCAGTGGTGGCCGTCTCGTTCGCGCGGATCCACTGGCAGAACTTGGCCAATTTCGGCGTCCTCGCACTCGAGTTCACGAATCCCGCCGATCACGACCGTATCGAACAAGGCGATGTGCTCCTGCTGACAGGCATACATGACGCCCTCGTCACAGGCACGGAGATCCTGGTCCAGAACGAGACCCGCGGCGAGGTCTACCCTGTGCGGCACAGCCTCTCCAATCGTCAGGTGGACATGCTCCTGGCCGGTGGCCTCATCCCCTGGCTGCGTGAACGGAGAGCGCGGGACGCCGCGGCCCGGCCTAGCGCGTGAGTGCCCGGCTGCCATCGCTGCGAACGGCGGCAGGAGCTGCCCTCCGGGGTATCCGGGCCGGTTGAAGCTCCTCAGGGGAGTTGCCTTTTAAGAACCCCGCTGGCTAGGGAGCACTGTGCTCGCTGGCCGTGACTTCATCCTGCGGCCGCGCGTTACGGGCCGGTGGTGAAGCTCCAACGAGTGGTCTGGAGGGGATTGCCGCCAGCGTCGAGGATGCCGCCATACAAACCGTTGGTCAGCGTGGCGGTGTACTTGGTGTTGGCGGCCAGCGTATCGTTCGGGTTCAGCGTGGCTACCCGCGTAACGGCGTTGTAGGAGAACGCCTCAACCGGGATCATGGCGTTCGTGGTGGCGTTGCGCAAGTCGAAGTGGTTACCGGTACTGGTGCCGGCGACGGCTTCGCTGAAGGTTGCCGTGATATTCGCAGTTCGGGCGAGCTTCGATCCGTCCGCAGGTGCGGGCTGAAGGGGATTGATTCCCCGTGTGCGCACAGGCATGCCCCTGACGCAGACGTTCAGCCCGTCGAGTTGCACAGGACGCTACGGGCGGAGACTTGGAGAAATCTTGGGCCCGACATCGGGCCAGACGGTACCAGCCCGTACCAGGGGTGTCCGGTATTCCGGGTGGCGGGGTGCTGTGGCCTCGCCCGCCCGCCGGGTGGATGATGATGGTGACGTGATGAAGCATGGGAGCTCAATTGTGGGACCGACTGCTGCTGACGAGGATGGGTGATCCGCGGTGAGCGGATGGCCGCGGCCGGACGAGCCTTCCGGCGACATCACCCTCGTACTCGATCAGCGCAGCACCCTCGATCCGAAGGCTGACCTCCGCGATGGGTTGTCTGCCGTCGCCCGCCAGGGGCCCCACCTTTGGGTCGCCAATGATGAGACGACCAGTCTCGAGCGGCTCACGCTGGAGGACGGTGACCAGGCTCGCGCCCATCGCAGCTTCGATCTCACCCAGGTCCTTGAGCTGCCTGGAGACAAGGGCGAGTTGGACATCGAAGGACTCGATGTCGAGCGTGACACGCTGTGGCTGGTCGGATCGCACAGTTCGGCCCGCAAACAGGTCAAGAACAACTCCACCCCCGCGGAGGCGCAGAGATCCCTGGCGACGGTGGAGGTCAGCCAGCGCCGTCGGGTGTTGGCCCGGCTTTCGACTAAGACCCTGCTAGATCCCGATGAGGTTCTCCTCGATCCGGGTGGCAGCCCGATGGGTCAGCAGCAGCGCCCCGCCGTGCTGGGCCTCGGCCGGGGCGCGGACTTGGTGGATCTCCTGGCCGATGACCCACACCTTGGAAGCTTCATCCAGTCCTCGAAGACCGGTCGCCCGATCCCGGGCAAGGACAACGGCATTGACTGCGAGGGCCTCGCCGTAGCGGGCGACCGGGTGTTCATCGGTCTGCGCGGGCCGGTGCTGCGCGGGTGGGCGATGCTCATAGAGCTCCAGGTTGGTGACGGGGCCGGCCTGGAGCCGCAGCCGATCGGTCCCGGGAATCGTCGCTACCGCAAGCACTTCCTTCGCCTGCATGGCTTGGGCGTGCGGGATCTGTGCCGTCACGGGGAGGACCTGCTCGTGTTGGCGGGACCCACCATGGAGCTCGACGGGCGCGCGGCCGTGTTTCGCTGGCGGGACGCGCTGACGTCGCAGGCCGAGGCTGTCCTGCCGAAGGACGACTTGCAGTGCGAATTTGACGTGCCGTTCGGTGAGGGCGAGGACCATGCCGAGGGGATCGCCGTTCTCGACGACGGCAGGTCGGCGTTGGTGTTGTATGGGTCGCCGGCCGGAAAGCGCAAGACAGGACGCCATGGGATCAAGGCCGATATCTTCCGGCTCAGCAAGTAGGGACCAGCGCCGCCACGGTGCCGCGGGGTTGAGGGCCTTCCTATTGCCCGCTGCCCACTTCTACTCCCGGCCCACTGTTCCGAGCCAGGCCTGCAGGAGAGGAACGACGACGTCGCTGTGCATCGCGCTCAGGTGATCGAGTGCGGGGAGTACTTGCACGTCCCACCCGGCCTCGATGAGCTCGCGCTCGTGGGCAGCAAGAGGTTCGCCGATTCGCACCGTCACGTCTCCCCAGCGCGGTCCGTAAACGATTTGATCGGCGGAGCCGGCGAACGCAAGCCGCGGCAGATCCGGCGCCACGCCAACAGTTGAATCGTCGAAGTCTTGGAGCGCTTCGTAGAGCGTGAGGAACTGGCGGGTTTGTGCTTCGTTGGTCTGTATTGTGGCGGCATCCCAGTCGCCGGGTTCCACTGGGAGGTTCACCGCCGGGGGATGTTCCGAGGATCTGGCAGCCGCCGCGTGGGCCGCCTGCGTCACCGCCAGCATGCTTTTGTAAGGGCCTTCGAGCGGTGGGAATCCGCCCATGATGAGCGCCCAGAGTCGATTTGTGCGGATCGCCAACTGCAAACCGCACAGGGCCAGCCAGGAGTAACCGTAGTATCCGAAGGTTTCGGCGTGTGCCGCATCAGCGATAGCCAGGAAATCGGCGGCGACGTTCTCCGGGGTGAGGGTATCCGGCGCAGGGTGCGCCATCCGGTGCCCCTCGTAGTCGGCCGCGATTACCCGATAAGACTGCGAGAGAGCCGACACAAGGTTCGGCCCGAGTTCAGGGTCCGCGCCCCACTCGAGCATTGTCTGGGCTTCCGACGCGGAACGCGGCCTCAAATCCGCAGGGATGAGCAGCGCACGGCCGTCGCCGCTCACCAGGATGGGTATTGCCGTGCCGTCGTGCAAAAGGGCCTCAGCCATGTGGGCCACAGGGATCCTCCTCATTGGTACTGCACCGGTGGACAAAGTCTGCCACCGCGGCGTGCAGTCCGGAACGCCCTGGAGCCTGGCGGTCCGACGCGCCTGCTCTGGCGCCCACCGGCTCAGGACGCGAGAATGGGGTCGTGCTCGCCCCTGATCGAACCCCAAGGGAAGGACTTTCATGACGCTGTATCAGCCTGAACCGGTCGAAATCTCAACGAGGATGCGGCCGGGGGAGTGGACCGAGGAAAGCCTGATTGCCCTGGAGGCGTCCTATCGCGAACAGCTGTTGCGCATGGGGGCTGCCGCCTCCGAGATCGACGTCGTGATTGACCGCGACGACGGCGGCGGGGTCAGCGTGGTGGCGTCCTGGCTGAAGCCGGACGTCGCGCAGGAGCTGACGGAAGTGGTGGACGATACCGGTCTCGTGGCCATGGACCCGGACGCCGGGTCACTGCGGTCACCGGCCCGCGACGAGTCCGAGCCCCGATAACCTTCTGGGCGTGTTGGAGGCTCCTGTAGGGTGGTGATCCCCAAGCAACTCTTCCATCAGAGTGGAGCTTCCATGGCACCCCAGATTTCCGGCGCAGTCGATAAGAAATTGTTCGGACTCTACCTTTCGGACCACCTCGCGGGGGCCACAGCGGGGCAGGGCCGCATAGAGCGCATGGCGCGCGACTTCACGGACACTCCCTTCCACACCGAACTTGCGGCGCTCGCCACCCAGATCCGGGAAGAGCGGGAGTATGTACGCGGACTGGTGGGGGATTTTGGCTTGCCGCGGCGAACTCCGCGGCGGGCGGCGGCGTGGGTCGCCGAGCGTGCCGGCCGACTCAAGCTCAACGGGCGCGTAGTGAGCCGCTCGCCGACGACGCTGGTGCTGGAGTCCGAGCTCATGCGGTCGGCGGTCATGGGAAAACTGGGGCTGTGGCAGACGCTGCACGACCTCTCCGGCGATCTGGGACTGGACGGGGCCAGGTTCGACGGACTGGCCACGAAGGCACGCGAACAGATCGCGACCCTGGACCGGGTCCATGAGTACGCCCGCCGTCGGTCGTTCTACACGAACCAGGGCAGCTGAGCAGGCCGGGCCGCTTCGGCTCGATCGTTCGCGTTATGCCCCCAGCCTGATTTGCTCTGGCGCGTGCCGGCAGGGGAGACGAGAATGGGCTCGTGCTCCCTCCTCGCCCCGGCGGGGACGGCGATGTGATGAACGCCGCCGCCCGAAAGATTCAGCGCATCTATCTGACGTTGACGCTGGGCAATACCCTTGCGGCCTCGTTCATCTGGGGGATCAACACCCTCTTCCTGCTGGATGCCGGACTCAGCAACCTCGAGGCCTTTGCCGCGAACGCCTTCTTCACGGCCGGCATGGTGCTGTTCGAGGTGCCCACCGGGGTGGTTGCCGACGGTTGGGGGCGCCGCGTATCGTTCCTGCTCGGAACCGTGACCCTGGCCGTCTCGACCTACTTCTACTACCTGCTGTGGCAGTTTTCCGCCCCGTTCTGGTGGTGGGCGGTGGTCTCGGTCCTGCTCGGCCTGGGCTTCACCTTCTTCTCTGGAGCGGTCGAGGCCTGGCTCGTCGATGCGTTGCGCTTCTCGGGGTATGAAGGCGGGATGGAGGCCGTGCTCGGGCGGGGCCAGATGGTGTCCGGCGTCGCGATGCTCGCCGGCTCTGTGGCCGGCGGCGTGATCGCGCAGGCCACCAATCTGGGCGTGCCGTTTCTGCTGCGCGTGGGCGTGCTGCTGGCCATGTTCGCGGTGGCCTTTGCGCTCATGCACGACGTCGGATTCACCCCCGAACGCTCGACCCATCCTCTTCAGGCAACCCGAGCTGTGCTCGCCGCCTCGATCGAGAACGGCCTGAAGAATCCGCCCGTACGGTACGTGATGCTGGCCGCGCCGTTCAGCGCCGGCGTCGGGATCTATGTGTTTTACGCCCTGCAGCCATACTTGCTCAATCTGTTCGGGGATCCTCACGCGTATTCCGTCGCAGGCCTGGCGGCGGCCATCGTGGCCGGAGCGCAGGTGGTTGGCGGCTGGATGGCGCCCCGCGTCCGGCGCCTCGTCCGCAGACGCACCACCGTGCTGATCCTGAGCAGCATCCTGGGTGCTGTGATCCTGGCGGTGCTCGGGTTCACCCAGGTGTTCTGGGTGGCCCTGGTGCTGTTGGCGCTCTGGGCGCTGGTAGCGTCGGCGGGCATCCCGGTGCGGCAGGCGTACTTGAACGACATGATCGCCTCAAAGCAGCGGGCAACAGTGCTCAGCTTCGATTCGCTCATGGGCTCAAGCGGTGGCGTGGTGGTGCAGCCGCTGCTCGGTCGTGCGGCAGATGTGTACGGCTACCCGGCCTCGCTGGCGATCGGCGGCGCGATCGAGTTGATCGCAGTGCCCTTCCTGCTGGCGAGCCGCCGGCAGCGCAACCAGGCCGATCAGGCCAACGCCCCGACCAGTTCGACGAACACCGGATCCCAGCCAGCGTAGGACGCTTTCCGGTATAACACTTCGGCTGGGCGCCTTACTTGGTGAGGCCTTCCGGGCCTACAGTTGGGCGTGTAGAACCGTCGACAGGAGCGCCTCAGTGATTACCCTGCAGATCGAACACCAGGTCCGGGATTTTGCCATGTGGCGGCGGGCTTTTGACAGTGATCCGCTGGACCGCGCCGCGTCGGGCGTGCGGTCATACCGGATCTCGCGCCCGATTGACCAGCAAGACTATGTGATGCTCGAGATGGATTTCGATACGCAGGCGGCTGCAGTGGACTTCCTGGGCCGGCTGCAGAACGACACGTGGAAAACTGGTGTGACAGCTCCGGCGCTGGTTGGTGAGCCATCGACCAGAATCATCGAAACGGTCGCCATCGAGAACGTGGGCGCCCCCTAAGCGCGTCCTTCGTTGAATGGTCTGCTCCGGCGAGGCCATTACCTGTGGGCGCCTGGCAGCCCGGGTGGAGTGGCAAGGTGCTGTTCGCGGTCCCAGAGGTACCGCAACAGGGCGGTTTCCGGGTCCCAGGGATGCTCTTTGAGGTGACTTCGCAGAAGGACCCGGTGTTCCTCCAGTTCCGGCCCGGCGCTGTTGAGGAGGCTGTCGATGATTTCGAGCACCTGCAGCCGCAGGGACGTGCCTGCGTACGCATCGGACGCGGTTCCGGAGGACGACGCCGGTGGCGCCACACCGTGTCCTTCAGAGTCAGCATGCCTGGCACCGAGGTCCCGGGAAGCGGCCGGCCTGGCGGCCGCCTCCCGGGGTCCGGCGGCAGGATGGTTACTGGACACGGACGGCAAAGCCGGTTGCGGTGCCGCCCAGTGGGGACTCAACGCTCACGCTCTGACCGGCCCGGCCGACAACAGTCGAAGTAACTCGTAGGGCGAACGATCCCGTGGCGTCCACGACGGCCGTACCCAGGACGGTTCCGTCCAATCCGCCGAGGTGTACCGTTACCGCCTGGCCGGCCGGGATGGAGCTTGTGCCGTCCACCCGCCATTCGCGCTTGCTGGCCGTGTAGCGGGCGGAGGTAACCGCCACCGTGTCCGCCCGCGGGGTGACCGTCACCTGGGCGTCGCTTGAGGATCCGTCAGGGCTTCCTACCGTCAGCTTGAAGGTCAGCGCGCCTGAACTCGCAGGGAACTTGTAGAGCGGGAACGTAAACGAGGGACGGGCGGAAGTGTCACCGGCGAGGGTGGCCCTGGGATCGCCCGGGCCCACAACCTGTGTCCAGGAATAGGTAGCCGCACCGGTAGAACCGCTGCCGTCCAAGGTGACCTTGGTTCCGCGTTGCACGCCTTGTTGGTTTGGTCCGGCGTTCGCCGCCGCCGGGACGGAGGCCGTGACCGTCACGGTGACAGTTGCCGTGCTGGGCCCGCCCGGCCCGTTGACCGTGAGGGAAAAGACGTAGTCTCCCGGCGCGGGTGCCGTGAAGCTGGGCCGGGCCGCGTTGGGATCGCTCAGGACAATTCCGGTCGGGCTGGTCCACGAGTATGTGGACACCGGACCGCTGGAGGCGGACCCGTCCAGGTCGACCTTCTGACCTTCGTGGACCGTTTGGTCGGCGCCGGCCTGGGCCGCCACTGGAATCGGAGTGCGGGCGCTGCCCGTCACCTCGACGGGCAACACCACTTCGCCCTTGCCGTCGGACCGAACGGTCACAGAAACTGGGGGAGCCGCGAGGGGGCCCGAGGCCAGGGAACCCGATGCGAGCTCGCCGAACCCGAGGGCGGTCAAGGTCCGCCCGCCCGCTGTATCGCTGGACACGGCTTCGATCGACAGAACAGCGCTGTCGGTGTTGAAGGTGGCCTTGCCGCTGACCCTGTCAACCACGTCGATCTTCTTCGCCGACGCCGGAACGTCGCTCGAGTTCGTGACAGTGACCGTGGCCGGTGGCTGGGGTCCGTCAAAAGCGATCCTGGCGAAGTACTTGCCGCCGGATCCCTCCAGCGCCGTCGGGCTGAAGACCGCGCCGGAAGCGGACGAGTCAGAGAGCTGAATTGATTGGGGTCCGGATTCGCTGGATGCGAAGACATCCACCGTCCCTGAGTTGAGCGATGACCGGGAATACGTCGCCCGCTCCGGGGCCACACCGCTGTTGGTCGCGAGCTTTCCCTGCACCGTGAAAAGGTCGGTTTCTACGCAGTCCGCCACCGGTCCCGGAACCGAAGGGCATGCATCCGTGGTTCCCGGATTGATGCCAGGACCCTCGATGCGGAAGATATTGGACCCGTACGGGCTGCCCGTGATCTTGTGGGGGGTGGTGCCATCGCCGACGTACGTGGCCTTGCCGTTGGCATCGGGCTTGAGGGCGGGATCGGTCGGGTAGGTATCCCAGGTCAGGAACGGTCCGATCCTTCCACCCAGGGCGCCCGAGAAGTCTCCCTTTCCGCCGATGCCGATGTCCTCAGTGTCGAAGACGATGCCCGGCTTCGACGTCCGGACGGTCTTGGTCCCCGCCGGCGTGGTGAACTTGTAGTCAACCCCGTCCCTGACATTCGTGATTTTCAGCCGAAGCCGGGCAAAGGTGACCTGGTCGCCGTCGGCAACCGGCCCACTGCCGAATGCCTGCTCGAGCGCAATCACGGCGAGCGCTTTTCCACCGCCTGCTGTGTCCATCGTGCCGGTGGTCAGCGAGTAGAAACCCTCATCCGGGTAGTTGTCCGGGAAGGACACCGGCGCGGTTTCATCGGGCAGCGCACCGCGGGCCGGGCACAGCGGATCGGCCTGCGCGATGCACTTCTCCAGTCTGAGACCGGTATGGTCGCGATACCAGACCGGGTAGCCGTCCGTCGCATCCACGGGGCCGGCCTCCGCGAGTCCGGGCCCGTTGACTCCGGGAGGGCCGACGGCGGCCGAGGCCAGGCCAGCCAAAGAGACGACCGCGAAAATCGCCATAAGGAACGCAAGTATTCGTTTCATCACGACATCCATCCTGTGCTTTTTCGCCCCTCCGCCCTGGCGGGAGGAACAGGGTGCGCCGGCCGGCGCACTTGTGAGCGTCACGGTATGGATCGGGACTTGTAACAATCCTGTGATGAGGCGAACCTGCTGCCGCGGGCCGGTGCCCGGACGCCGCGGGTTCCAAGGGTTTCCCTAGGGCACTCCGGGGAAGCTAGTCCACATGTCAAAGGTAGCCACGCTTCAGCGCGCGAAAATCTTCGTTCCGGTAGTCCTGCTCGTCCTTGTAGGGGCCCTTGTTGCCAGCGTCGTCACCGCTGCTCCGCGAAAACCGCCCTCCCCGTTGGGCGCCTCAGCAGGCATCACTGGGGGACTGGCGCGGATCAACGGCGTCGTGCCGGTCGAGAGCGGCGGAGGGCTGCCTACGGCCGCCTCCGCCGCGCTCGCCGATCCACCCTCCGAGGGGCTTCACCGGGTTTGCCTGCTCGTGGAGCTGACGGCGCTGGAAGCAGGCGGCCTCTCCTATGATCCCGCTGACTACTCCGTGTCAGGCCTCGGAACCGGGACGAGGAAAGCGATCTGGTTTTCTCCCGGCCCCGCGAACGTCCCCCAAGGGCAAAGCCTCACCGCCACGCTTGTGTTCGAGCTTCCGGACCGGGCCATCGATCTGATGCTGGAGCTGCCGGGCGGGCCGGGGCTGTCTTTGGGGGCGGCGCACCACCGGGGACGCGGCTGACTACCTGTCGCAGATTGGCCGTAATGCCCGGAAAGATGAGTAGCGGATACTCGTGCCGAGGTTGGCTCGATGGAAAAAACTGGGGAACATTAATTCCGTCCGAAATGCAGGTCTGCCATGCTCCCCACCCCGACCCAAGAGAGTGCCGGTCCATCAACCACGGGGGACGTGTTGCCACAGTGCGTCCTCGAAGTCCGACTTCTCGGTCCACTGCGAATCCGGCGCGGCGCCGAAGTCATCGATGCCGGCGAGCTTGGCGGCCCCAAGCCCCGGCAAGTCCTTGAAATACTCTTGCTCAATCTCGGCACGCCCATATCAAAGGACCGCCTCATCGACGTGCTGTGGTCCGGGCGGCCACCGGCAGAGGCGCTGCCGACGCTGGAAAGCTACGTCAGCGTCCTTCGGCGACGTGTGCAGCCCGGCCAGGGCAAGTCCGGTCCGCTGCGGACCGTCACGGGCGGCTATGTCATGGATCCCGCCCTCGTAGACCTGGACGTCGGCCGCTTTAATGACTTACTTCGCCGGGCCTCGAGGTGCGAGCCCGGCGATGCCCTGGAGCTCCTGCAGGAAGCACTGGGCATGGCATCCGCGCCGTTGCTGGGGGATGAGCTGACGGCACCCTGGGCCGAGGAAGAACGGGACAACCATGAGCACCGGGTCTGCAGGGCCCGGGCGCAGGCCGCCGAATTGGCGCTGTCGCTGCATCAGCCCGAGCGCGCGGTCCACTGGGCAAGGGAGACCCTGGAAAGTGATCTTCTCAGCGAGAGCGCCTGGTCCTCCCTGGTCCTGGGGCTGGAGGAATCAGGGCAGCCGCTCGAAGCGCTGAAGGCCTTTGAACAATGCAGGCGCACACTGCACCAGGAAATGGGGTGCACCCCGGGCGATACCCTGCGTGCCGCGCACACGCGCCTCCTGCGGCTGACCGGCGGAGCCGTAATACCGGCTGCCGCAGCTCCCGCGGGCCAGGCATCCGCCGCGGGCACCCCCGCCGGCGAAGCAGGAGCCGGCGAGGCCACCCTGCGGATCCTGACCATCGATGACCACAAGACTTTCACCGAACTGCTGACGGGCGCGCTGGACCGGGAACCGGACCTTCGCAGCGTTGGCTCCGCGGCTTCCGTGGCCAGCGGCGTACAGATGTGCCGCGAACTGGAGCCCGACGTCGTTGTCATGGACTATCACTTGCCGGACGGCGATGGGCTGTCGGCCGCGGCCGACATCCTGGAACACCGCCCGGATACCCGCATCATCATGCTGACAGGCGATCCGTCCCAGGATGTCCTGCGGCAGGCGGCGGGCATCGGAATATGCGGGTTCCTGCCCAAGGACGGCTCGTTGGCCACGATGCTCGACACTCTCCGGCACGCCCGGGCAGGAAACATGGTGGTGCATCCCTCGTTGGTGGCGCAGATCGGAGCCCCGCCCGCTGTGAGCGCCGGGTTCCCTCCTGGACCACCCCTCAGCCCCCGCGAGCTGGACGTTCTGCGTTTGATGTCCGAGGGGCATGAGGTGCGGATGGTCGCCAACAGCCTGGGCATCTCGATCCGCGCCTGCCGCGGCCACGTCAAAACCATCTTTTCCAAACTGGGCTCGCACACCCAAAGTGAAGCCATGGCTGAGGCTGAAGTCCGGGGCATCCTGCGCGTGAAGTCCGATGTCCAGGCCTTCTGAACCTGAGGATGGCACTAAGCCGGATCACCTTCGGGGAACAGCTGAACGCTTCCTGGTCCGGGCCGCCGTGGCGAAATTCCTGCTGATGGGCTTTCTTGCGTTGCTGATTGTGGCGACTCCGGTTGCATTTTGGATCCGGGCCGAGGCGGAGCGGCACGCCCTGGACAATGCCCTTCTCCTCACCCAACGCGTGGCGGACCTTGCCATTAGACCGCTCGTGAACCAGGACCTGCTCGCCAGGGACAGATCCGCGCTGGACGCACTGGACAAGGCCTTGCAGCCATGGCGAAACGACGCCTCGGTGCTGCGAATCAAGGTGTGGGACAGCAGTGGCCGAGTCGTGTATTCGGACATTCGTTCGCTCGTGGGACAACGCTTCGACTTGCCCGACTGGGGCCGGGACCTCTTGGCCGGGGGGCCGGGGACGGCTTCCCTGGAAAGCCAGCAGGAACTGGAGAATGAGTACGAGCTGGCCTCGGGAGAACTCGTGGAGGTCTACGTCAGTTCCTCGGCCACCGACGGTACACCACTGATCTTTGAGGCCTACTACGACGACGACCCGGTGCGTGACGAGCAACAAGCAGTCCTGTACAGCATGATCCCGCCCCTGCTGCTCGCCCTGGCGGCACTGCAGCTCGCCCAACTGCCCCCCGCCATCCGGCTGGCCCGCGGCATCCAGGACCATCAGGTATCCCGGAACCGGTTGCTTAAGCGCGCTGTTGAGGCCTCCGACCTCGAGCGGCGCAGAATCGCCCGGGACCTGCACGATGAAGTGATCCAGGACCTCTCCGGGCTGGGCTATGCCCTTGAATCAGAAGAGCTCCACGGCCCACTCGAGCAGCGGCCGGTCCTTGGCGGAGCCCGGACAATACTGCAACAGAGCGTCCGCGCCCTGCGGGCCATGACGCAGGAGCTGTATCCGCCCGATCTTGAACAACTGGGGCTGCGGACATCTCTGGAACGGCTCGTGGAGCCGCATCAGGAACGCGGCCTCACGGTGCATCTGCTGATCCCGGACGACGTCCCGCTTGGCCGTGGTTCGTCCGCGCTGTTATACCGCGTGGCCCGGGAAGCACTCTCCAACAGCGCAAAACACTCCGGTGCAACCACTGTGGTGCTCTCGCTGCGGACAGACCAACACGGCGCCGAAATAAGCATTTCGGACAACGGCAAGGGCTTCGACACCTCACATGGGTCCGCCGAGGGCCATCTTGGCCTGCGGATACTCCAGGACACCATCCGTGAAGCGGGCGGAGCATTGGAAATTCTCAGCGTCCCAGGCGCAGGAACCACCGTGACAGCGCGGCTGCAACCGCGTCTTGCGGCGGCCCGCTGACTCGCACGCACGTTCACAGGCTTCTCCCAAGGTCGCGGAATCGGTCTCAGGCTATCTCCAAGCAGGTTCCTGCAAAGTCTGGTAGACGAACACGAAGGAGACCGGCCATGTCCATTTCACGTCGTCAGGTTTTGTTGATCGGGGGCCTGGGTATTCTCGGAGCCGGTGGCGCCATGTTGCCAACCGGTTCGGTCGAAGCCAAGTCGGCCAGCCGCATAAGTTCCAGCGACATGCCGAAACCATTCCAGACGGCATTTGTCCAGGCACCGGTACTTCAGCCCTACGCCTCGGGTACAGACTCCGCGGACGGCCTGCCCGTCAACTATTACAAACTGACCCAGAAAGCCGCTAAGGCCAACATTCTGCCCCGGCTGAGCACTCCCATCCTGGGTTACAACGGCTCGTTCCCTGGACCGACGATCAGCCTGGATCAGGGCACCAAAGCCGTACTGAGGATTCGGAACCAGCTGCCGGCCGAGCATGCGCTGGACGGACACGCCCTGTCCACGTCCACCCATTTGCATGGTTCTGCTTCGAAGCCGCAATTCGACGGTTACGCCAGCGACATCACGCACCCGGGATTCTACAAGGACTACCACTACCCCAACTTCCAGCCGGCACGCACCCTCTGGTACCACGACCACGGCGTCCACTTCACGGCCCTGAATGCCTATTCGGGGCTCGCCGCGCAGTACCACTTACACGATCCCGTGGAACGGCAGCTCCTCCCGCAGGGCAACTTCGACATCGCGCTGACGGTCAGCGATGCCATGTTCGCCGCGGACGGTTCCCTGGGCTATGACGACAACAGCCACTCTGGGCTGTGGGGGGACGTGATCCTCGTCAACGGCAGGCCCTGGCCGGTCATGAAGGTGCAGAAACGTGTCTACCGATTCCGGATCCTCAACGCTTCCATCTCGCGCTCCTTGCGGCCCACGCTCAGCACCGGTGATCCGGTCGTGGTGGTGGCTACCGACGGCGGCCTGGTCCCTGTGGCCAAGACCGTGGGCAACTGGCGCCATGGTGGAGCGGAACGGTACGAGATCCTCGTCGACTTCCGGAAATACAAGGCGGGGCAACGGATTGAACTCCGCAACCTGTCCAATAAGAACAACGTGGACTACGACTTCACCAACAAGATCATGGCCTTCGACGTCACGGACGAGCCGGTGGACACCTCGGACCCCACGTGGAACCGGATCCCGACCACCCTCGCCACCAGCGAGGCCATGTCGCTACAGCCAGGGCAATCCGTGAAGACACGCAAGTTCCGGGTCAAACGGAACGACTCCACCAACATGTGGACCATCAATGACGACAGCTGGCAGGACGTCATCGCCAGCGGCTACAAGAAGGTCATCGCCGATCCCGACCTCAACTCCGTGGAAATCTGGGAGATCGAGAATAGGTCCGGCGGCTGGTTCCATCCCCTCCACATCCACCTCGTGGACTTCCAGATCCTCAGCCGCAACGGGGCGCCGCCCCTGGCCCACGAGCGCGGCCCAAAGGACGTGGTGTACGTCGGGGAGGACGAGACTGTCCGGCTCCTGATGAAGTTCACGCCGCACCGGGGCCTTTATATGATGCACTGCCACAACCTGCCGCATGAGGACCACGACATGATGGTCCAGTTCCGGGTGGGCCTGACGGAAAGCGACTGGGACGCGGACGATCCCATGACGGCGGCGAAGGCTGCCTGGGACGATGAGCGGGATTGAACGCGGTGGAACAGGCCGGCCTTGGCAGCCGCTCGCGGCGCAGGCTCCTGGTAGCTGCTTTGATCCCCGTCCTGGCTGTCCTTGCTGTCCGCACCTGGCTGGTGGAACCCGTGGCAGTCTCCTCGGACAGCATGGCCCCCACGATTCCCCCGGGCGCCGTCGTGTTCGTGTACAAGCCGGCGGCAGCTGCGGGCCTGATCCGCAATGGCGTCGTCGTCGCCTTTGCCAGCCCCGTCGATGGCCGGACGGTGATCAAGCGCGTGATTGCGGGAGAGGGGCAAAGGGTAGCCATCCGGGATTCGGAACTGTTCGTCGATGAAGTTCCCGTCGTCGAGCCATTCATCGATCACAGCCGAATAGACGGCACATACTTCGGGCCCGAGACGGTACCTGCCGGAAGTGTCTTCGTCCTGGGGGACAACCGCGGCGTGTCAATAGATTCCAGGGACTTCGGAGCAGTGCCGATAGCGGCGATCCAAGGCACCTTGCTGACCGGGCAAAAGTAGCTGGCCGGCCAAAAGTCGACGCGTCCCGGACTGCGGCGGTGACGCCCGCTGCCGCGCGTGATCCGCTTCCGCTGCAGTCATGCGTTTCGCTGCTGTCCCTGCTGCCCCTGAACGGGGTCCTGGGCGCTCCGCGCAGACACCGTGAGGGTAGCAACACGCTCCAGCCCGGGATGCTGGTGATCGCCGCCGTCCACGACGCCGGTCTCCCACCATAGTTTCAGCCCTTCCGGTACCACCTCCAAGTGGGCCAGGTTGTTTTGGAACCACGGACCCCTGACGCCGGACCAGTGAAACGGCGGGTCCGGTACCTTTGCCGAGCGCGCAACCAAGGCGCCCACCGGCGTGGCCAGACCGTAGGACATGATGGCCGCGAAGGACCTCATCAGTCGGGGCAGCGGGTTGCGGATGGGGGAGCAGACCGCCTGCAGGATCCGGCTGCCCGAGGCACGGTCCACTTCCGCAACGTAGGAGTAGTGGACGTCCCCGGAAAGGAACGTGATGGTTTCCGGTGCCGGGCCGCGTTTGCCATCGGCCACCTCGCTCGCCATGGCCGCCATTTCCCGGAAGCTGTTTTGGAATGCGCCCCAGTGTTCAAGGTCCAGCACCTGGCGCACCTTCTCGCCGGCCCGGGCAGCACGTTTTCCCCACGCACCTTCAGAGACGGCCTCATTCCACGACTCGACGTAGTGCAGGCCCATCGGCAACAGGAAAGGCAGGGACGTCGCCACGAGCACGTGGCGGAAACCGCCACGCATCCGGGCATCGACCCAGGCCATTTCCGGCGAGTCAACCAGCGCCCGGTCGTCCGGCGTCAGGTCCCGGGCTGCGCGGGAGTCAACCACGATCAGCCGGGTGTCCCCGAAATCGCGGCAGTAACTCCACCGGTAGGATTTCGGGTCCCGATCAGCCCGCTCCGCGAAGCTGTCAAGCTCTGCGCCAACGTCGATCTCATCCTCGCTTGCGTGCCGGACAATCCTCTGCCAGACAGCATCGTCCGCCCGTTCCTGCGGCGACAGGTTCCCCAGATGCTGATAAACCCAGTACGAGGCCAGCCCCGCGACTATGCGCTCATGCCACCATGAGGTCGCTTCCATTTTCTTCTTCCAGCTCAGCGAGGTATTCCAGTCGTCGCGGATGTCGTGGTCATCGAAGATCATGGCGCTGGGCAGGGTGGACAGCAGCCACCTGTTCGCGGGGTCGGACCAGGCTAGAAAGTAAAGGTGGGCGTACTCCTCGTAGTCCTTGAGCTCTTCGCCGGGGGGTGCCTTAATGTCCCGTCGGGCGCGGATGAACTCCTGCATCTGCTCGCTGGTCAAATCGGCGTACACCTGGTCTCCGAGGAAGGCCACCAGATCCGGCCACGGCAAGTCACCCCCGGAGGCCATCCTCAGTGCGTAGGCGCGCAGTGAGTCCACGCCGTGGGTCCGGTTGCCGGAGGCATCGTGCGGCACGCTGGTCCTGCAGGAGCCGTAGGCCAACCGCAGCGGCTTGCCGGTGGTCAGCGTGGCGATCATGGACGGCGGGAACCCGGACGAGGGATCGGGCCAGACCTGTGTTCCGTTGACATCGAGGGCGTAAGGCGTGACCGTACCGGGTTCCAGACCGTCTAATTCCACCAGGGCGTAGTGGTGACCGTGAACTGCGAACGTACGCGCGGCCCAGTCCCTGCCGCCGGCACGGATGGAAACCCTGGCAGCAGAATGGGTCTCCACCCAGACACTCGCCGACGTCTCATCCACGTACCGCACCATAGGGCCGAGCACCAACGGGGAGGTTGTCATGAATCAGTTGTACCCGCTCCGGCCGGATGCGGCCATGGCGTCAGGGATTAGACGGCTGGATTGCCCCTAACGTGGTTCCTTGCGTCCTTGTCCTTCGGCAGGGCCACTGTCGGATTCGTTTCTGTCTGTCTCGTTAAGGCTCAGGGCCAGTTGGTCGTGAAGCCTGTTGATCTGGGCCGTGAGGAGGGCAAACTCCTCGCTCCTGGAGGGTTCGGCCGCCTTCTTTCGCGCAGCGGTTGCGGCGGTCACACTCTCTATCAGCCAGGACGACACTGACGCAGTGACCATGCTCAGGACTGCAAACCCGCCGACCATCAGAGCCGCCGCCGCCCACCTGCCAAGAACGGTGACGGGGAAATAGTCCCCGTAGCCGACCGTCGTGATGGTGACAATGGCCCACCACAAGGATTCACCCATCGTGGTGATATTTGCGTTCGGGGCGTCCTTTTCGAAACTGAGAACGCTCAGCGCCACCGTATAGACGAGCAGGAGGGCGGACGCAATGACATAGGCCATGACGCGCGTTCTGATGGCAGTGCCCGGGGCCCGTTCCATGACCTGGCGCAGCGTGAATGGGCGCAGGAGCCGCAGCGGCCTCGCAACCGGAAGTACCACCATGAGCAGGTCCATGGGATGGCGGACGAACCACCGGCCCCGCTGGGGCGCCAGGAGCAATTTGATGAGATAGTCGACGCCAAAAGCGGCCCACGTCGACCAGATGACAAGCATCAGAACTTCGGCGTAGGGGGAGGGCGGGTCCACTATGACCAGGATGGAGTAGGCCGCCAGGAAAGCAAAGGCCGCGCCGACCAGGGGCCATTCGGAATGCTTTTGCCATGTCTGTTGCGTCATGGCTGAATCGTAGGACTTTGTTCCCCGGATGTCCTCAGGTAATTGCCGCCAGTCCTGTGCCCTCTGCGGCCCACTCACCCTCTTCAAGGGTGCCCCGGGCGGCCGACGGAACAAGGCCTGCCGCCAGCCAGAGCCCGCGCAGCAAGGACAACAGCGATGACAAGTGAGTGGGGCAGCGGTACATTGGGGTTCTGAGGTGGCGGACCGCGCTGGGACGGCAGACCACGGCAGGCCAATTTGGCAGAACCTGCGGAGGCTGAGAGCCATGGCGGAAGATCAGGGCAAGCGCGCGACCGGACGCGGCAATACTCACCAGGACCAGGCGCATCGCCACTTCATCCCCAGCAGGCTGGGCACAGCGGAGCAGAACGCCCTGCAGCGAATTGAGGACTTCAATGATCCGCGCCAGGAATGGCGGCGCCTGTTTTCGGAGCTGTACGGCACATTCCTGCTCGTGATTGTCGCGGCCGGCGGCGGAATGATGAGCCAGGCCTTCCCCGGAGTCATCAGCCGCACCGCTGCCGTGGTGGCCCCCGGCCTGATGGTGATGGCGATCATCCTGTTCATGGGCAAGGTCTCGGGTGCGCATCTGAACCCCGCTGTCAGCATCGCGTTCGCGCTCCGCGGCGACTTCCCGTGGCGCCGGGTCCCTGGCTACATCGTCGTTCAGCTCATCGGCGCGACGCTGGCCTGTCTGCTCCTGCAGGCCGTGATCGGAGTATCCGCGACCTACGGTTCGAACTACCCGGCGCAAGGCTATCCGGCGACCGCCGCGTTTTGGATGGAGGCGCTGCTCACGATGGTGCTGGTCAGCGTCATCCTGGGGACTGCCTCCGGAGCACAGAATATCGGGATTCTCGGGGCGTTTGGCGTCGGCGGGTACATTGCGTTGGCCGGCCTGTGGGGCAGTCCCATCTCCGGCACGTCGATGAATCCGGCGCGAACGTTCGGGCCTGATCTCGCGAGTGGCAACTTCAACGACTATTGGGTGTATGTCGCCGGGCCACTGGTCGGCGCAGCGGCTGCCGTCGGAATCGCCTTCATCCTGCGCGGCCCGGGCGGCGGGCGCTCAGGCTCAGGAGCTGCGCAGGGCGCTCTATTCACCGCAGCCGCCGAGGAAGAGAAGCCGTAGCGCCTGCTAGGACCTCCGGCAAGGCCTAGGTTGGCGACAACGCAATTCGCAGCCGAGTAGATTGTCAGAGTGAAAGAACAGTATTTGGCGACGGCGTATCCGCAACTGCGGCTCGACAGCCATGCCCTCGAGAACAATATCCGGGTCATGGCGCAGTGGTGCCGGGAACGGGGCGTGGAACTTGCCCCGCATGTAAAGACCACGATGTCGGCGCCGATCATCGAGCGGCAGCTGGCCGCTGGCGCGGTCGGCGTTACCGTCGCCACCGTGGATCAAGTCGCCTCAGCCCTGGCTTGGGGACATGACCACATTCTCGTCGCCAATGAGATCGTCGACAGGTTCGGAATGGTGCGTGTCCGCACGTGGCTGGAGGAAGACGCCGGCCGGGAAATCCGGTGTTTTGTCGATTCGGCAGCCGGGGTCGAGGCGGCGGCGGAAGTCTTCGACGGCGGCGCGGTCGACCTTGAGGTGCTGATCGATGTCGGCACACCCGGCGGGCGCACGGGAGTGCGCAGCCTGGACGAGGGTCTGGTACTGGCTGAGCTGGTCCGGGCCACGCCGGGGCTGAGGCTGGTGGGTGTTGCCGGTTACGAAGGAGTCGTGCCCAACAGCAGGGCGGAGGATAAGGTCACAGCCGTTGACCGACACTGCCGACTGGTGCGGGACGTGTATCTGGAAGCGGCGAAGTTCTTTGAGGCCGCCACTCCCATCTATTCAATGGGTGGGTCCGCGTTCCCGGACCGCGTCGTTGAGTTCCTTCCCGCCGGCGGCCAGGTGCCCGGAACACGGATTATTCTGCGCTCAGGTTGCTACGTCACCCACGATCACGGCACCTATGCCGCGGTCAGCCCCGTTCCGGGGCTCATCCCGGCGATTTCCGTTCGCGCCGTCGTCCTGTCCACCCCCGAAGAGGGGATGGCTGTTGTCGGTGCCGGCAAACGGGATCTTCCCTACGACGCCGGACTGCCAACCTTCCTCTCGGCCCGGACGGCCGACGGTATCGAAAAGAAAGGCGCAGCCGCAGGGGTGCGGAATCTCTACGACCATCACGCAGTCCTTACCGGAGTCACCGGACTCGATGTCACCGATACCGTGGATTTCGGCCTATCCCATCCCTGCTCTGCGTTCGACCGCTGGCCCGAATACGTCCTCACCGACCGTGACGGTCACGACCTTGAGGTGTGGCACACAGACTTCCGCCGATCGTCCCTGGCGACAGTCCCTGGCGCCGACTGATTCTGGCCCGTCACTCCTTCAGGCCCTTAAGCCTTGAGCTGCCGGGTCAGCACTTCGAATTCCTCGACGCCCAGGATCTGCATGTGCTGTTCCGCGCTGGTCTCGGCGCGGATTTTGCCGGCAGCCTGCTCGCTGCCGGCAAGGGCGTCCGCGTCCTCCCACAGCGTGATGGACAGTGACTTGTTGTCTTTCCCAAGCAAGTAATAGATGCCCAGGCATCCCGGCAGCTGGAGCACCCGGTTGACGGTGTCATCGGTGGGGGCCCCGGAGCTGTCCGGGCCGGGCTGATACGTGCTGACACGAGCGAACATGACTGTCCTCCTAGATCCAGGTCCGACGGTTGGAGTCCCTGCCGCCCGAGCCGATGAACCGGGGAGCTGGATCCTTGGGATATCGCGCCCTGGTGGCCGGCGGCCTGGTCTCCTCCCACCAGTAAGGACCCGTCAGCCTGGATGCACAAGGCTGGAATTGGCGTCCCCGCGCAGCTCTGGGCCTACAGGCAGGAAACGCGCGGAGAAGCGAAAGGCCGCTTCGAACCCGTCTAATGCATGCGGCAGGGTTCCGGCGGCAGCCGCGGCGCCGTGGCCGATTCGCTCACGAGGACGCCGACGGCGGAAGGGCCTGGGCGCCGTCGTCAGCGGAGTCCGCTATGGAAACGGACGCGTGACGCGGAATAGGTCCGGCGCTGCGGTAATCCCCGTAGCGCCGGATCTATTGCGTGTCGCCGGTCCGAAAACGTAGCGAAAACAGCGGAACCCAGGGCAATGAGAGTGTGTTCCGTGCGGCGGCCAGCCCGCGCCCGGCTCAGGAAGCGGGCCCGGCCGGAGCGTCGGAGTGCGGGCATCCTGCCCGTGCACGCGCGTGCTCGACGTCGGCGGCGCTTTGAAGTTGCCCGCGGGCCCGCAGTCCGGCCACGACACCGTCAACGTCGGCGTCGGGCCGGTTCTGGCTGAGCTTGTGCTTGGCCTCGATCCGGGTGATGAGGAGTTCGACGCCGACGATCGCGCGCAGCTGCCCGGCAATGTAGCGCTCGGGGGCATCGTCGACAGTCCACGGCCGCTCGGAACCGGCTTCATTGTGATCGCTGAGCCGCCGCACATGGCTGGCGAGCCAGGCCGGGTCGTCGTGGATGACGAGGTTGCCGTACACGTGCGCGGTGGAATAGTTCCAAGTCGGCACCACTCGTCCGTGCACTGCCTTGGACGCGTACCACGACGGCGAAATGTAGGCGTCGGCACCCTGGATGATGGCGAGCGATTCGCCGGCGGCAGGTTCGGACCACTGGGGATTGTTGCGGGCGAGGTGCCCGTGCAAGGCACCATGTTCACCGGACGTCGGGTCGAAGACAAAAGGCATCAGCGTGGCGAGGATGCCGTTCGCCGTTGACGTGATCAGGTTGGCTGCGGCCGGGCGGCTGAGCAGTTGCCGGACTGAATCGGGGCTGGCAGCGAAGTGTGCGGGGATGTACACGGGGATCTTCCGTTCGGATCGCGGATCGGACAAGGGTTGCGGAGTTCGGGGCGTGGGCGCGGTGTGCGAGGTTCGGGCGCCGGCAAAGGGGCCGGGGAAACCGGGGGGTCAGCGGGACCGTTGTGCCGCCACCTCCACCACCTCCGCCATCTCCTTGGCCCTCGGCGGGCCGGAGCGGGAGCGGACAGCCAGGCCGGCACAGAAAACCACCGCGGCGCCGCCGATGATGGTGGTCCAGGTCAGGTCCTCGCCCAGTATGAGCCCGGCCCAGCAGATGCTCAGCACAGGCTGGAAGAGCTGGATCTGGCTGACCTGCGCCATGGGGCCGATGGCCAGGCCGCGGTACCAGGCGAAGAAGCCGAAGAACATGCTCACGACCCCAAGATACGCGAAGGCCGCCCACTGCACAGGAGTGGCGGATGGCGGCTGCCCGGCCATCGAGAAGGCCGCCATACCCACCATCAGGGGAGATGCGAGAACAAGTGCCCAGGAGACGGTCTGCCACGCGCCGAGTTCGCGGGCCAGCTTGCCACCTTCGGCGTAGCCGATCGCCGCTGACACGACGGCGCCGAAAAGCAACACGTCCGCCAGCTGCAGTTGTCCGATGCCGCCGGACTGCGCGGATGCGAAGCCGATTGCTGCCACCGCACCGACGCCGGTGATGGCCCAAAAAGTGATGGACGGGCGTTCGTGGCCGCGAAGGACTGCCATCGTCGCCGTCGCCGCCGGGAGTAGCGCGATGACGACCGCGCCGTGGCTGGCGGGAACGGAGACCAGGGCGAACGAGGTCAGCAGCGGGAAGCCGACCACCACTCCGCCGGCGACGACGGCGACGCGCGCCCACTGGGCGCCGCGGGGCGGACGCTGCCGGGTCAGGGCGAGCGCGCATGCGGCGAGGACAGCAGCGACAACGGCCCGGCCCGATCCGATGAACAACGGAGCCAGCCCGGCAACAGCCACGCGGGTGAACGGAACCGTGAAAGAGAAGGCCGCGACGCCGAGCAGTCCCCACCACAGCCCTATCGCCGGCCGGGCGGATAGCGGTTGATCAATTACAAGGGTAGCGCTACTATTGGCTCTCATGGACAACGATAGCACCTCGCGCATTGCGGCACGGCTGCGGGAGTGGATTGCAGATGCGGCGCCCGGCGCCCGGCTGCCCTCGACGCGGTCCTTGGTTGCCGAATACCAGGCCAGCCCCGTGACCGTGCAGAAGGTGCTCCGCATGCTCGCCGCGCAGGGCCTGATCGAGAGCCGTCCCGGCGTCGGGACCTTTGTGCGGGCCGTCCGGACAGCCCGCCCTGCGGACTACGGCTGGCAAACGTCCGCGCTGGGCTCGCCACAGGCGCCGCTGCGCCCCGTCTCCACCGCAATGCGCAGCGCGCCGAATGATGTCATCGCCTTCCACTCGGGCTATCCGGAGCGGGAACTCCTGCCCGAGCGCCTGGTGCGGGCGGCCTTGACGCGCGCAGCCCGGGGTGAGGCGGCCCTGGCGCGTCCGCCCGCAGCGGGCCTGCCCGAACTGCAGTCGTGGTTCGCGCACGAACTCCGGGCCGCCACGCCGGCCGGCGTCACGCCGCCAACGCCGAGCGACGTGATCGTGCTCCCCGGCAGCCAGAGCGGGCTCAGTTCCGTGTTCCGGGCACTGGTTGGCAGCGGGCAGCCGCTGCTGGTGGAATCCCCGACATACTGGGGGGCTATCCTGGCTGCGGCGCAGGCCGGTGTCCGGGTTGTTCCGGTGCCCAGCGGCCCCGAAGGCCCGGACCCCCAGGATCTGGCCCGCGCCTTTGACGAGACCGGGGCGCGGGTGTTCTACGCGCAGCCGAACTACGCCAATCCCACCGGCGCGAAGTGGCCGGCCCCGGTGGGCGAGCAGGTCCTTGAGGTGGTGCGCGCTTATGGGGCGTTCCTGGTTGAGGACGACTGGGCGCATGATTTCGGCATCACCACCGTTGCCGCGCCCGTTGCCGCCCATGACGATTCCGGCCACGTTGTCTACCTTCGCTCGCTGACCAAGAGCGTGTCCCCGGGCATCCGCGTTGCCGCGGTGATCGCCCGCGGCCCGGCGCGCGACCGTATTCTGGCGGACCGCGGCGCCGAGTCGATGTACGTCAGCGGGGTCCTGCAGGCGGCCGCCCTCGACGTCGTGACGCAGCCGGCGTGGCAGACGCACCTGCGCGGGCTGCGGCACCAGCTCCTGGTCCGCCGGGACCTGCTGGTCAGCAGCCTGCGGGAGCATGCCCCCCAGGCACACGTTGAGCATGTGCCCACGGGCGGGCTGAACCTCTGGGCACGCCTGCCCGACGGGACCGACGTCGACCAGCTTGTCCGTGACTGCGAGGCTGCCGGGGTCATCATCGCCGCCGGCACCGAGTGGTTCCCGGCCGAGCCGGCGGGACCGTACATCCGGCTCAACTACGCCGGACCCAACCCGGGTGCCTTCCGGGAAGGCGCCCGGATCCTCGGCCAGGTCCTCGACCATACCGCCGGCAGGTAGGGCGGACCCCCGGTTGACTCGCAGTGGCTACCCTGGGGCCAGCAGTTCCTGGGGCTCCGCGATGGTCACCAATTCCTGCACGGCCGCGGCCAGCCCGGCATCGAGCGTCACAAACGCGTCTGCCTGAAGCCGGGTCAGGGCTACGTATTCGGCGTCGACGGTGTCCTCCCATCCAAGCTGCTCGGCGAGCCTCCACGCAGCACGCTGCAGGACACGGTCGCCGAGGAGCCGGATGCGAAGGCCCCGCAGGTAGTCGAGCTGACGATCGGCGTCTGCCTGCGTCAGCTCGCCCCGCCGGACCGACTGGTACAGGAGCGAGAGCACCTGCGAGCGAAGGAGCGTCGGCGCCACCAGTTGGTGATCGTCTGCGATCGCCGCCCCGCCGCGGGCGAGAAAGAGGGCCACATCCGGGCCAATCACGAAGCGGGTCATCGTCACCTTCAGCCGGCGTTGCGGGGAACGAACATGATGACGGCGACCCCGAACAGGCAGATCACCGAACCCAGGACGTCCCACCGGTCGGGCCGGAAGCCGTCGAAGATCATGCCCCACGCCAGGGAGCCGGCCACGAACACGCCGCCGTACGCGGCGAGAATGCGTCCGAAGTGGGCGTCCGGCTGGAGTGTGGCGGCAAAGCCGTAGATGCCCAGCGCCGCGACGCCCAACCCGGCCCACCACCAGTCCCGTCCCTCGCGGACGGACTGCCAGATGAGCCACGCCCCGCCAATTTCAGCTGCGGCGGCCAGTATGAAGAGCATGATCGTTTTCGCTATGGTCACGTCTTCATGATGGCACTGGCCCGTGGCTTATCCATGCGGGTGCGCGCCGACGCGTCCGCCGAACCGTCATGCGGGGTCATCGCTTGCATCACCAGCCGCTCGGGCCTATAACTTTAAGGTTCAAGTAAACTTGGCCGGGAAGGCCGTGTAACTCGATGCCGTCTTGCCGGACGACTCCGACCTGGCCGCCGTCTGCACGTCTTGCCGAATACCTCCTGCCTGATACCTGTTGCCCAATATCTGAGGACCCCAGATGACCCTTGCGCCAGAAACCATTGCAAAGCCGAAGGCTGCCGCACCATCGGCATCCGTGCGCAGCCGCGTTTCCGTGCCGCTGCGCTTCCCGGACG
The DNA here is from genome assembly GCF_040676555.1 of Arthrobacter sp. LAR12-1-1.1. Lineage (NCBI taxonomy): Bacteria > Bacillati > Actinomycetota > Actinomycetes > Micrococcales > Micrococcaceae > Arthrobacter > Arthrobacter sp. LAR12-1-1.1. The sequence goes on from NZ_JBEGIG010000001.1 coordinate 289,115, forward strand.
GATTTGCCGCCGAAGCCGAGGTGCTGACCTTCAGCGGGCTCGCCGATGGGAAGGAGCACCTGCTGCTCGCCTTCGGCGAGTGGGAGCAGGCACTGCAGGACGCGATGCGGGGCGGTGCCGGACCCCTGGTGCGGCTGCACAGCGAGTGCCTCACCGGCGACGTGTTCGGGAGCCTGCGATGCGACTGCGGCCCGCAGCTGCGGGAGGCCGTGGAGCGGATTGCCGCCGAGGGAGGCTTCCTGCTCTACCTCCGCCAGGAAGGCCGCGGCATCGGCCTGTATTCGAAGCTTGACGCCTACGCCCTGCAGGACGGAGGCCTGGACACCTACGAGGCCAATCTGGCCCTGGGTCGCGGTGAAGACGAGCGGGACTACACGGCGGCGGCCCAGATGCTGGGCGCAATGGGCGCCGGCCCGCTGCGGCTGCTCAGCAACAATCCGGACAAGGCTGCCCAGCTGACCGGCCTCGGCATCGAGGTATCCGGGCAGGTAGCCACCGGCGTCCACGCGTCTGCGGCCAACCTCCGGTATCTGGCCGCAAAACGCGACCACACCGGCCACACGCTCGTGCTCCCGTCCGACGCCGGACCCGTCCACAGTGCGCGGGACGCCAACAGCGACGCCGCGGCTGCCGCCCGGGTCGGGGCTCCGGCAGCGGCGGCCGTCCCGTCCCATGACGAAATGATCGCCCGCGCCCAGGGGCTCGTAGCAGGCCTGCGCGAGCGGGCCGAAGAGACGGAGCGCCTTCGCCGCATTCCGGACGCCACGGTGGTTGAGTTGCATGCAGCCGAAATGTTTCACACACTCTCGCCGAAGGCCGTTGGGGGATTCGGCATGGGTCTGGAGACCTACGTGGAGGTGGTGCGCCGGCTCGCCCGGGGATGCGCCTCCACGGCATGGAGTGTCGGCCACCTGATAGAGCACGTCTGGATGCTCGCGCGGTGGCCCCGGGAGGCGCAGGATGAGGTCTTCGCCAACGGACCGGCTCCCTTGGCAGCCGCTACCGGTGCGCCGGCAGGTGTGGCCAAGAAGGTCCCGGGAGGCTTTGCCATCACGGGCCGGTGGACCTTTGCCTCCGGGGTCATGCATTCACAGTGGGCGCTGCTCGCCGCACAGCACGGCAGCGTGCGCTTGCAGTGCCTCGTGCCGCTGGCCGACGTCGAACTGCTCGACGTGTGGCAGACGGCGGGGCTGCGGGGGACCGGGAGCAACGACATCCGGGCCGAGAACCTGTTCGTCCCTGAACATCGAACGCTGGACTGGGAACTCCTGGGCGCGGAAGCCAACCCGGGCAGCGCGCTGCACCAGGACCCGCTGATCCACACGCCCATGGGCCCGCTGCTGAACATGGTGGCCCCGGCCGCCGCCTTGGGGTCCGCCGAGTACGCCCTGGAACTGTTCCGCGAGCTAATCATGGTGCGCAAGGTCAAGCACACTGTGGAGGACCGCCAGGCGGATTCACCGCTCGCGCAGGTCCGCTATGCCCAGGCCTCCGGGCTGGTTGCCACGGCGCGCCTGCATTGGCAGGAAGCGGTCCGGGTGGTCGCGGTTTCCCATGCCCGCACGCCCTCAATGCTGACGGAGAGGGAGCGCGGGGAATACCGGCTTTCCCTTGCGCTGAGCGGCGAGGCGTCGGCCGAGGCGGTCCGCCTCATCGTGACGGGATCCGGCGGGAGCGTCCACCGGCTGTCGAATCCGCTCCAAAGGATTCAGCGCGACGTCAATGTCTTGATGAACCATGCGGCGCTCACCAGGGATCCCGTCCTCGAGCAGGCGGGCCGGGGACTCCTGGGCCTGGGGTTCACGGTGCCCTCGTTCTGACTGGGCCCCCGCACAAAAGGCGGCGGACGTATGGAAACTTGAAGCTTCAATCAAATCGGGCTACGATATTTTCATGACTCAGACAGCCGACCGGCCTCCCGTACTCTTTCTCAGCCATGGAGCGCCCCCGCTGGCGGACGACTCCACCTGGACCCGCGAACTCAATGAGTGGTCCGGCACGTTCGGCAAGCCCAGGGACATCCTGATGGTCTCCGCCCACTGGGAGAATGCCCCCGTGACGCTCAGTGCCACCGGGCGTGATCCCGGGCTGGTCTACGACTTCGGCGGCTTCGCCCAGAAGTACTACGAGGTGGCCTATGACGCGCCGCAGGCGCCCGAGCTGGCCGCTGAAGTGGAAAAGCTCGTGGCCGCTCACGGCCATCACGTGGCGCGCGACGAAAGCCGCGGACTGGACCACGGAGCCTACGTTCCGCTGAAAGAGATGTACCCGGCAGCAGACGTGCCGGTGGTGCAGATGTCCATGCCGACGCTCGATCCGCAGGGATTGTTCGACCTCGGGGTCTCACTGGGGCCCCTGCGTGATCGGGGCACACTGATCGTCGGATCCGGATTCACCACGCACAACCTACGCTGGTTCAATCCCGCCGGCGGGCCGGACAGTGCCCCGCCCGCAGTCTCGAGCGAGTTCGACCACTGGGCAGAGGAAGCCATGGCCCGGGGCGACGTCGACTCCATCCTGGACTTCCTCAACAAGGCGCCGGCAGCCCGCGAAGCGCATCCCCGCAGCGAGCACTGGGCTCCGCTCTATGTTGCCCTCGGGGCCGCCTACGGCTCGGGAGACATCCAGGCCAAGACGGCGATCGACGGGTTCTGGTTCGGGCTGTCCAAACGCTCGTGGACCCTGACCTAACCGTGGGGCCGACGCGCGATCACCCGCGTCGCACAGCCCAGCAGTCGACCAACGCAACAGTCGCACAACGTAACACAGGGAATGACCCGCACCGGGGGCCGGTTGTGAACCCCAGTGCCGGTTCGCCCGCACGCCAGAGACCTGACATGAACAACACCCACGAATTCCAGGAGCGCAAAATGACGATTGCAGTAACAGGTGCCACGGGACAGCTGGGCCGGCTGGTCCTCGAAGAACTCCTCAGCAGCCAGGAACCGGGCTCGCTCGTGGCCGTGGTGCGCGACGCCGCGAAGGCCGAGCAGCTCCGTGCCCGTGGCGTCCAGGTGCGTGTGGCGGACTATTCCGATGCGGTGGCGCTCACGGAAGCCCTTAAGGGCGTCGACAGACTCCTGCTGGTCTCCGGCAGCGAAGTTGGCGCCCGCGTGGCGCAGCACGGCAACGTGGTCAGCGCGGCCAAAGCCGCAGGCGTCGGGTTTATCGCCTACACGTCAGTCCTCGCCGCGGACACCACCGAGCTGATCCTGGCGCCCGAGCACAAGGCAACAGAGGAGCTGATCCGCGCGTCGGGTCTCGACAACACGATCCTGCGCAACGGCTGGTACACCGAAAACTATGCCCAGACCGTGGCCACGGCCAGGCAGACTGGCGTCGTCGTGGCCGCGGCCGGGGACGGCCGGGTGGCCAGCGCCACGAGGGCCGACTATGCCGCTGCCGCCGCGGCGGTGCTCAGCTCCACCGGACACGAGGGCCGCACGTACGAGCTCTCCGGCGACTACGCCTGGGACTTCAAGGAACTGGCGTCGGCGATCACCAAGATCGCGGGCCGGGAAGTTGTCTACCAGCCAGTCTCGGCACCCGAGCTGGTTGAGGTCCTGACCACTGCCGGCCTCGACGAGGGCACTGCAGGTTTCCTCGCCGCCCTAGACACGGACACGAAGGCCGGTCTGCTGGCTACCGTCACGGGCGAGTTGTCCGGGCTGATCGGACGGCCGACGACGCCGCTGCTGCAGGCCTTGGAGGCCGCCACCGCGAGCTAACGCCTTCGCCGAATTGCCGGCAATGGGCATAATGAAGGCGTGGATCCTCTGCACGGCCGGGGCATAGACGGCCAGTTGGCGCGGGCCTCGACTGATGGGTTCCGTGGAACCGCCAGCTGATTTCGGGCAGGCCGGTGGCGGGGCGTGGACGGACGGCCCGCTGGTCCTCGGCGTGCCGTGGGAATTCGAAGAGCGGCTGGTACGGGCCGCCGCGGGGATCGCCGCGATCATGGGGGCGCACCTGATCTGCGCGTTCGTGGACCCGGCCAGCTATCTCACGGAGTGGGAGCCTGCCGGATTCCTTGACGGCACTTCCCTGGATCCTGTCCACAATCTGGAAGCCGAATTCCCCGCCTCGCAGCTGCTCAGCGGCCTCGAGGGCATTCTCGGACCGCCGGGCGGGGCATGGTCCTTCAGGGTGCTCAACGGGGACGTCGCCCAGGCCCTGGGCCGGCTGGCGGAGAGCACGGATGCAGCCGCGCTGATAATCGGCGGACAACGGCCCGGGCGGATGGCCCGGATGGGCCGGCTGCTGGAGGGCTCGGTCAGCGTGTCCCTGACACGTCTGCAGGCCAGGCCCGTGCTGATCATTCCGCACTTGGGGCCGTAATCCGCGCCAGGCCATGCCGCCCGCAAACACAGGTGCGGCGCTCACGCCGTCGTGCACGGCACGGCGGGATTCATCCGCTCTGGGTGACGGCACCAGACCCCGGCCGTCCTAGCGTTGGGTTATCGCCGGTGGAGGCCGCCCAGGCTGTCCCTTACGGCGGAACTGCACCGGTTGCAACGCCAGCGAATCGAAGTGAGTGATGTCGGACCCGCACAAACCAGCAGCCGTCACGGCAGAAGCGCGGGCGCTCTTCATTGGCAGCGCCGCCTTTATCGTCCTGGGCGGCATCGCGCTTCTGCTCATCGGGCGGGAACCGGTGTCGTTGTCCGGACGAGGTTCGGCCGGTGACATTGCGGCGATCGGCACGGCAGTTCTGGGTGCCGGGGCAGTAGTGGCCGGTTGCCTGCAGCGTCGTCCGGCTGTGACACCGGAGGCCCGCGGGGGAGGCCGGATCCGCACGGCCATCGACATCGCCGCCCTTGCGCTGGCGCACGCATGCATCTTCCTGCTCGGCTGGCTGGCGCTCTTTTCGCTTTTCCAGCAGGCGTTCATCGGTGCAGTCGTCTACCCCTTTGCGGCCGCCGTCCTCGTAGGGACCACAGGAGCCATCAGCGCCTACATCGCCTACCTGTCCGCGCTCAGCATGACCGCCTACCGGCTCGCCGCCCTCCTCGCCGGCTTCCTGGTCACCGGCCTGCTCACGAGCATGCTCACTGCAGAGAACCCGCTGTGGTGGCAGGAGAACCTCAGTGCCCTCGGCATGAGCTCCGGCGTCTCCGGGGTGGCGTTCAACTTCACCCTGATCGTCGCCGGCGTCGTGATCTCCACCCTGGCGGGCTACGCGACGGCGACTCTCGCGGCGACCGCGAAGACCCCGTCCGCGCTGCACCGGGTGAGGCTGCTCGAGGGCGGGATCGCCCTCATCGGCGTTTTCCTCGCATGCGTGGGATTGTTCCCGGTCGATGAGCGCTTCGGGCTCCACACCCTGGTCGCTTCCGGCATGGTGGTGGTCTTTGCGTCCCTCATTGTCCGCATCCGCACGCTCGTGCCCTCCATCTCGGCGACCTTCGCTGCGCTCGGGTGGCTCTTCCTGGCGGTCATCATCGTCGCCGCGGTGCTGTGGTTCCCGGTGGGCTATTACAACCTGACCGCGGTGGAACTCATCGCCGCGTCGCTGATCTTCGCCTGGCTCATCATCCTGATCCGCAACCTCGCAGCCGTCGACGCCGACCAGCTCGAGGCGAACCTGCCGGCCCGGCCGCTGTCATCGCCGGCCGACCCTGCAGACCGGCCAGTTTCCGCAACAGACAGCGCAGCGACAGAACCCTGAGCGCCGCCGGACATGGGGGTGGTCTACGAGTGCGTAGGTTCTTCGACCAGCGCGGTGGCGATGCTGTCGGCGTCGTCGAGCGCGGCAAGGTAGCGTTCGGCGTCGAGGGCCGCGGCGCAACCGGTCCCGGCGGCGGTAATGGCCTGCCGGTAGCGGTGGTCCACGGCGTCCCCGCAGGCGAAGACGCCGGAAAGGTTCGTGACCGTGGTGGGGGAGTCCACCTTGATGTAGCCTTCGGCGTCGAGGTCCACCTGGCCGCCGAGCAGTTCGGTCCGCGGGAGGTGGCCGATCGCGACGAAGATTCCGGTGGCGCCCTGATCGCGGGTTTCACCGGTGCGGGTGTCGGTCAGGGTGACGCCGGTGACCTTGGAATCCCCGTGGATGGCGGTGACGGCGGAGTTCCACGCGAAGCTGATCTTGGGGTTGTCTTTGGCGCGCTGGGCCATGATCCGGGACGCACGTAGCTCGCCCTTGCGGACCACCACTGTCACTGACTTGCCGAAGCGGGTCAGGAACGTCGCTTCCTCCATGGCCGAGTCTCCGCCGCCCACCACGATGATGTCCTGGTCGCGGAAGAAGAAGCCGTCGCAGGTGGCGCACCAGGAGAGTCCGTGGCCGCTGAACTTCCTCTCCTCGGGCAGGCCGAGTTCCTTGTAGGCGGAGCCGGTAGCAAGGATGACGGCGGGCGCTTCGTGCGTCTCGCCGGCTCCGGTGACCACACGCTTGAGATGGCCGGCGAGCCGGACTTCGGTGACGTCGTCGAACACCACCTGCGCGCCGAACTTCTCTGCCTGCTGCTGGAGGCCGTCCATCAGTTCCGGGCCCTGGATGCCGCCCGGGAAGCCGGGGAAGTTCTCCACCTCGGTGGTGTTCATGAGGGCTCCGCCGGCGGTGACCGCCCCGGCGATGACCAGCGGATCGAGGCCGGCGCGTGCGGCGTAGATTGCCGCAGTGTAGCCGGCAGGGCCGGATCCGATAATGATCAGCTGTTGGGTGCTCATTCGGGTGTCTCCTGACGGAGCTGAACTGGCGGGGAACTAGGGATATTGAACGCCGGATTGCCGGGGGCCAGCGCGCCGAGCAGGGCGGGCAGGACGGCGGCGCTGCCTCTTACGCTAATGCCCTCCGATGTGCGGGAGACCATGTGGCGTTCATCGTGGCACACGGTCCCAGTGCCGGCCATCACCCCTTTCGGGTGACCCGGAGACCACCGCGGGAAGGCGCTGTTGCGCGGCACGGCTACAGGGAGCGGCCAAGCGGCGCAGCCGTACTGCGCGGCTAAGCGGAGACCAGAGTCTGTGTCAGGATCGTGCCGCCAACGCCGGCAAGGACGGCTCCCGAACTCCCGACGACGATCCGGCCGGTTCGGGGCTTGGCAAGGAGGCCGGTCACTTTCTTGAGCGCGCTGAGCAGCAGCACATACCAGGCCAACGCGATCAGTAGGAAAATGCCCGCCATTAAGGCGTGCTGGGCGAGGGGCGGCAACGGGCCCAGATTGAATTGCGGGAACAGCGATAAGTAGAAGACGGCGACTTTCGGGTTGAGCAGGTTGCTCACCATTCCCTGCACGAACGGCGAATTCCCACCGTGCTGGCGCCCGGTCGCCGGTGCCGCGGGCAGGCTGTTTTTCATGGGATTTCTGGCGAACGCCTCCGCGAGCGCCCGGGCACCAAGATAGAGCAGGTATGCGGCCCCGGCGATCCGGATTCCGGTCCCAATAGCCTCCGATGCCCCCAGCAGCGCCGTGACGCCGAGCACCGCCAGCGCTGCAAGAATCGTGTTGCCCATCATAATTCCGGCGGCGGCAGTTGCTGCTGCCCGCGGGCTCCGGGCCGCATTCCTGAGGACGAGCGCAAAGTCGGGGCCGGGCACCAGGACCACCACCAGGCAGGTCAGCACAAAGGCCGTTAGCTGTTCGACCATCTTGGATTGCCTCCGGGGAGTCGGGCTCTTCAGCGGGACGTGAAAAAACTGCCCCGCAAAGCCCGGGCAGCCTCCTACGTTAGGCCATCCTGGCGTGTGGCCCGCTATCCTCACTGGCTAATTCGGACCGTGGGGGCCGAAACCTCACCCGCCGGGAATGATTCGGACGTAGTTCGTGGCAGCTAGCGTGGCATCAACATCGCACTACGGTGGGCTCTGGCGGGATGTGTTCCGGGAGAGCCATGCTCCTGCGTGCGCTTGACCGGTCCTACGCCAGAGGAGGCGGCATGTCCGGCTGTGAAAAGACCCGGGACGCGGCGAACCGCGGGGATGGCCAACCATGAACTCTCCCAACGACGCCGGGACTAATCACGCCGGGAACGAGCCAGTGCAGTTCAACCAGAAACTCGCGCTGCTGCTGGCGATGGCCATGTTCGTGCTGGTTGTCGACACGTCGATCATGAACGTCTCGATCTCCGCTGTGGTCAATGACATCAACAGCACCGTCAGTGACCTTCAGGCGACCATCGCCATCGAAGCGCTGGTGTCCGCCGCGTTTATCCTGATCGGCGGCAAAGTGGGCGACCTGATCGGACGCAAACGCGCCTATGTCCTGGGCCTCTGCGGCTATGCCGTCGGCGCCATTGCGATGACCCTGGCCCAGAGCATTGTGCCAATCCTTATTTTCTGGGCCTTGATCGGTGGCCTGGGCGCATCGCTCCTGCTTCCGGCCATGCAGTCCCTCATCCACGGAAATTTCGACGGTGAGGCCCGGAAGCGGGTCTATGCCCTCGTCGGGGCGTCGGCGGCGATCGCCGCCGCCGTCGGGCCCCTGCTGGGCGGCTTCATCACCACGTTCTTGTCCTGGCGCGTCGCCTTCCTGCTGGAGGCCGTCGTCATCGCGGTCATCCTGTCCGGAATTAAGCTCGTCAAGGACGTGCCGTACACGGGGCCCCGGGAGTTCGACGTCGTCGGATCGGTCCTGTCCGTCGTGGGCATGGGCGGCGTCGTCCTCGGCATCCTGGTCTGGCAGGAAGGCGGCGAGGCGGTGGGCGCCCTCATCATTATCGGCGCGGCCGGCCTGGTCAGTCTGTTCTACTGGCTCGTGCGGCGTGAGCGCCTTCATAAGCCGACGCTGCTGGACCCGGGACTGTTCCGGTTACATGCCTTCCGGTTGGGCGCCACGCAGCAAATGCTCCAGCAGATTGCCCTCGGCGGCACCATGATCGTGTTGCCGATTTACCTCCAGATGGTGCTCGAATACAACGCGATGCAGGCAGGACTGTCCATTGCGCCGCTGTCCCTGAGTATGTTCGGCATCGCCCTGCTGGCCGGCAAGAGGGCGGGGGCGCGCCGTCCGGCAAGCATCATCAGGTGGGGCTTCATCCTCCTGATGGCGGGACTGATCGCGGTACTGCCGGTCGTGCCCCGCGCGGACTCCGGCTGGTGGCTCCTGATCCCGCTGGTGATTGCCGGTTGCGGCCTCGGGCTGCTGGTGTCTCAGCTGAACAACTACACTTTGTCCCCAATCTCGGACGAACGCGTCAGTGAGGCCGCCGGCGTGAATTCAGCCGCAGGCTCGTTCGGACTCTCGTTCGGGCTCGCCTTCGCCGGGGCCATCATGCTGGCATCGCTCTCGATCATCTTCACTTCCCTGGCGACCTCGAGCACGGTACTCCCACCGGCCGAACAGCAGCAGGTCGCCCAGGTACTCGAAGACGACGCGCAGGTGATGAGCAACACCCAGCTTGCTGAACTCCTCGCCGGTCAGCCGCCAGAGATCCAGGCCGAAATCATTCGCATCAACACGGAAGCCCGGCCTATTTCCCTCCAGATCGGGTTGCTCATCCCGATCCTCGCCAGTGCCGCCGGCCTCCTGGTCTCCTTCCGTATGATGCGGCTTCCCGATCCCAAGCCCGCCGGTACCGAAGGGGGGACGGTCCTGGGTTGAGCCCACGATTGAACCCTGGTGACTGCCGCGGCCAGGGTCCCATCTGGCTGGCATCTCCGGTCAGAGCTGGAGCACGCTGTAGACGGCGAGGCAAAGCCCGATCGCGAGTGCAGCGATCGCTGCGATCCTGCGGCCGTTGCGTTGAAGCCAGTTATAGAGGGCGGTCAAAGGAATTTGGGCGCGCGCGGGCGAGTGCAGCCATACAGCCACGGGAATGATGACGGCTGACTGTGCCACGGCGGCGTAAGCGAGGACTAGCAGGCTTCCTTGCAGCGGCGGCGGCTCCTGGACTCCAATCACGGCCCCGGCCGTGACGGCCAGCAGGATAGCTTTGGGGCGCAGGTTCAGACCCAGGCCGAGGATCACGAACTCCCAGGGCCGGGCGGAGCGGAACTTCGATGTCATTTTGCTGGGCACGGCGCTCTCCGGCCGGCCCTTGCGCACTAGGAGGTACGCACCGTACACGATCAGAATTGCACCGATCACAAGGGCAAACTGCGCCACTAATTCGTCATTACGCAGGCGCGGCCTGACGGGCAAGAATTGCAGCCCGACGGCCGACAGGCCTACGACCACAATCGAACCCGCAAGGCTGCCGATCAGGAAGGGAAGGGCGCCGCGGCGTGGATTTGGGGAAAGCAGAATCACGAGCGTCACACTGACAGGCACGGTGCTCATCGCCCCGGCGAGGGCGAAGAGCAAAAGGCTAATGATGGTGCTCAGCATGCTGCTCTCACCTGCCCCGGGCAGCACCCTGACGGCACGTTATGCCTTCGGCGCACTGCCGGTGTCCGGACGAGCTGGTTTCGGCCGTCCGCGGCGGACACGGCGGGCGCGGACGGCCGAAACCGGCCCGCCCGGCCTCGGCCGTCCGCGGCGAGCGCGGATTGCGTCGTCCTCGTCCTTGATGAGCTGCTTGAGGTCCGTCTGGTCGCCGGTCAACGGCCGCCACCATGAGAGCGAGGGGTCCGAATCGATCAAGATGGTCCGAAACAAAAGTGTCAGGGGGACGGCGAGGATGGCGCCGACAGGGCCCAGGACCACGGCCCAGAAGAGGACGGAGGCGAATGTCAGTGTCTCGCTGAGGGACACCGCGTTGCCCACGTATCTGGGTTGGATTATCGACTGGATGATGCTGTTGATCCCGCCATAGATGATGATGATGGTGATGACGGTCGGCCAGCCCCCGGTGAGGAATCCAAAGAACAGCGGCGGGATGATCGCAATGAAATACCCAATGTTGGGGATAAAGCTGCAGATGAAGGACAGCAACCCCCAAAGCAGGGCGCCGGGGACTTGCAAGATGACCAGAAGCAGCCAGTTGAACAGGCCCTGGGCTATTCCGAGAACTGTGGTGGCGACCATATAGCGGCGCACGGCGGTTCCGAAGCCATTGAGCGCTGTGACTAGAGCCGGCCGGTGGTAGTTCAGATGGATCAGGAGCGCCGGTGTACGCGAACCATCAATCGCCATAAGAATGAGCATCGTCAGAATGATCACGAGGGTGGTCAACAGGCTCGCCATGTTCCCGAGAAGACCGCCGAGGAACCCGATGATGCGGCCGGGCGTAAACCCGTTCAGAACTTCCTGGGCTTGCTCCGGGCCGAAACCAACAGACTCCAGCAGTGCGGAGATCCTGGCGCCGAGTTGGGCCAACTCGGGAGCGTATTGCGGCAGCAGCGCGGAGAACTGCGCGAGTGAGGCAATCAGGACGGCGGCGAAGGCGGTCAACAGCCCGAAGACAGCCGCGATCGTGGTCCCGGTTGCTATGCCCCGGGAAATACCACGTCCTTGCATCCAGCGGCGCAGAGGATGAACACAGAGCGTGAGTACGAAGGCCAGAAAGACCGGGGTGAATATTCCCTGGATCGCTCCGAGGCCGAAGGCTGCAATCGTCGCGCCAGCAAGGGCGAGCAGGATTACCAGAGTGCGGGGGAGGGCCGGACGTGGATCAGATTCCGTTGATGCCGGCTCCATTGAGCCCTCCTTGGTTCAGCTTGGCTCCACCTTATAGGCGGGGAGACGAGCTGAGTAGTGAGTCCATTGTGGCTTGCTCCCCGACGATTAGGGACCCCAATCTGAGTCAGACGACTACTTTGCTCTTGATCCGCTCGAATTCCTCGGCAGTGATGGTTCCTGCGTCCAAGAGCGCCTTGGCTTTGGCGATCTCCTCAGTCGGGCTCGCTGCGGCGACCTGGCGAATATACGCATCGGTTTCAGCCTGGCTCTTGCGGGCCTGGGCCATTGACCGCTCCGCCATCCCCTTGCCGCGCGCAATCATGTACACCAGAACGGACAGGAGGGGTACAAAAACCAGGAAGAGGATCCAGACGGCCTTCCACCAGCCGCTGAGTTCGTGGTCACGAAAGAGGTCGCCGATGACCATGAACAACGCCCATAGGAAGGCGAAGAACGCATAGAAGATGAACAGCCACCAGAAAATTTCCCAAAAGTTCTCGAAGAAATCCATTTGGCTTCCCTACTTTCATTTGGCGAACCTTGTTTGTGGACGGGGCTCTGGGCGGGATGAGTTCACATGTCCAGGTTCCGGGCGGGCGACCTAGCACTTGACATCATTTGAGAGGTCGCTGACGGCGGCCTGCACGTTTGCGGCTTCGTCCCGCAGGGAGTTGACTGCCTGGGACAGTGTCGCGGTGTCGGGAACGGCGTTGACTGCGGCAGTGAACTTCTGTTGTGCAGTCTTGACGGCATCCACCCGGTCCTTGGCCGCGTCACCGGCTGACTGGACCAGATCGTCATAGGTTTTCCGGACCTGGTCACGTGCCGACTGGATCTGCTCCACCGTGGCGCCAGGCCTGAGGGTGTCCTTGAAATTCGTCAGCGATGCGGAGAACGCATCGGCGGCAGCGCAAACCGGTGAAACGCTTGGCGTCTGGCTGGTGGCGGGGCTGGTGCTCGGGCTTGTGGTGCTGCAGCCGGCGAGTAACCCAATTGCTGCCCCAAGCGCCATCATTCGCGCGAGGACTGGTTGTGGTCTCGACATTGGAGGCCCCTCTCCATAGGCTTTCGCCTGGCAGCCAATCACTGGCAGGTACAACCAGTGTTGGCTTGGGGCCACGCAGGCGCCTCACCCGCCGGGGGTGATCCTTGGACGCTGCGCTCCTTGTCCGGTGTGCCGCTGACCAGCGCAGACACGACGCGGGAGCCGACTTTGCGTTGTCTGAGACCGCATTGCTGCCATCACGCCGGCCGAATCACCCCGGGGTGATGATGTGCGGGCTCCGCCCCTGTGATGGACTGCTGTCCAGAACAGAGGGAGGATGCCATGTGCCGTTGGCTAGCGTATTCGGGTTCGCCAGTGCTACTGGAGGAGTTGTTGTACAAACCCACTAACTCGCTCGTGATGCAGAGCAAACATGCTCGAATGGGCGTCGAAACCACTAACGGGGACGGCTTCGGTGTGGGCTGGTATGGAATCGCGCCGTACCCCGGGCTGTTCCACAGCACGGAGCCGGCCTGGCATGACCGCAACCTCCGCGAGCTGTCCGCCCAGGCGTCGGCCGGCCGCGTCTTCGCGCACATCCGTGCCTCGACCGGCTCGGCCGTCCAACAGACCAACTGCCACCCATTCCGCCACGGCCGGTGGCTGTGGATGCACAACGGACTCATCAGGGATTTCGCGACCGTCAAGCGTGACTTGGTCATGGCCGTTGATCCAACGCTCTTTCCGCTGATCGAGGGAGCCACGGACTCAGAGCTCTTCTTCTTCCTCGCGCTGACCTTCGGACTGGAGCAGGACCCGCGAACGGCTGTGGCGGCCGCGGTTGGACTGATTGAAGACGTCGGCCGGCGCCACGGCATCGAGCAGCCGATCCAGATGACCGTGGCCACTACCGACGGCGACACCACCTGGGCGTTCCGCTACTCGAGTGAAAGGCAGTCCCGGTCGCTGTTCCACAGCACCGACGTCGCAACCCTTCGCGCGCAGTACCCGGACAACCCGTTGCTTCATGAGCTCTCGGACGACGCGCGCCTGGTCGTCTCCGAACCCCTAGGGGATCTCCGCGGGGCGTGGCGGGAAGTGCCGGAGGCTACCTGCGTGGTGGTGCACGGCGGCGGGGAGGACCTGTTCCCGTTCTCGCCCACCGCGCCTTAGCCAAGCCTGCCGCCCCTTAGCCCCGCCTGCCGGCTATAAGCGCCGCTGCCCGGGCACCGGAAGTCTGCCCGGGCACTCGCGCTGCCCTTCTGCCTGGCTGGCGCGCCTCCTCAGGCCCCGGGCTCTCGCGGGATAGGGATCGTGGGATTCGTGTCGTCTGGAGCACCCGCCATGGTGGACGCTGGAGGAAGAACGGGCGCTGTGGGGGGCGCTGTGACGGACTCGCCCTCTTCTGGCTCGGCTCCGGGCTCGCCGCCTGCTCCGGTGCCGGGAGTCGGCTCGGCGCCGGGAGCCGGTTCGGTGCCTGGAGCCGGTTCTGCTACTACAGCCGGGCGGCACAGCAGTTCGACCAGGAGAATGGCCAGTACGGCAAGGATCGCTGTCCAGATGGCGACGGCCGCCGTCGGGTCTTGCCAAAAGATCAGTACCAGCGCAGCGATTCCGATGACCGTGGCCTCGAGTATCCGCCGATAGCGGGCCAACCAGAGTTGCCATGGTTTGGCCTGGCCGCCGCCGACCTTGCCGGTGATGTAGTCGCCCGCAGTCGCCAAACCATGCCGGACATACTCCGCAGGACGCGAGTGGCCGCTCAGGAATGCGGCCAGAGCAATGATGAGTCCTACCGCGAAGACCAGGCGCAGGCTCGTGCGCAGAGGTACCACGAGTGTCTCAACTAGGCTTTGAGCCGCCGCCGGCGAGACGGCGTCCGGCGGAATTGAGTTCAGGAGAATGCTGCGCCCGATCACAAGTCCCAGCGCCAGCAACGCCATGGATATGGCGACGGCCAATCCGACGCCGCTGGTGGTGCTCCGTTTCCGGCCGCGCGGGGCCACCGCTACGGCGCCCACGGCACTGATCACCGTCAGCCACGCCAATATTGGGGCGGTCTGGTCCAGCGCTCTGATGGCGTTGGTGGCCCGGACCAGTTCTGGCGACTGGAACAGGGGGATCTGCGCGTCAACGTCCGGGATCCTGGCTGCGATGCCGACCCCCTGCTGGACGAGGGCGGTCTTGACCCGGGCAATGATCTCCTTGGTAGAGATTGTCACCGTGCCGCTTTGGTCGATACTGACGGCGCCGCCCGTGTTCCCGGTGGCGAGGTTCACCAGGCCCTGGTGCGCCACCCGGTTCACCTGGATCCAAAGATCCTGGAACTGCGGTGTGGCTACGAATTTGGATACGGTGGAATGAATGAGGTTCTTGGTCTGCTCCGCAATCACCGGCGCCAGCCCGGTGATCACCGCGGCCACGCGCGGCGCCGTTTTGCTGAGTTCGTTGAGCGCATCCCGGGTGATGGTCTCGAGGTCCACGGAGTCGGTGATCTGTTGTGTGACCTTGTCCGCGATCTCGGCCTGGATCGCAGGGTCCGACGCCAAGGGCGCCACAGTTGCCACATAGCGATCGGTGTCGAGGACTTCACTGCGCAAATACATGGCAGGCACAGCGGCGAAGGCCAGCACGGCCGTCAGTACCACCAGCACGATGGCTACTATCCGGCGAGCCAGCCCCGGGTGTCCACCGGCTGGCCTCGGGTGGGCCTTCCGGGCAGCGTCCCGTTCCTGCTGGAGACGGGCAACCTCCGCCCGAAGCCGCAGTATTTCTTCCTGTTCCGGGCCGCCGGGGCTCGTGGGCTGATCTTGAAGAGACATGGATTCCGCCTAGGTAGCAACTCGTCGACCCGGCCCGATGTCCTGCGGCTGGGCAGTCACGCCTAGTTTCATTGTTCACTCGGCGGGCCGGTCCAGCCCCACCCGCACAGGGTGATCTGTCACCCCATGGAATGACCTGCGAGGTCCGTCACCGCGTGGGCGGCGCACACGAAGAAGTCTTGATGGGCACACCGGAACCCGGCATGTCCAAGGTGTGGTTAAGTCCGCTGCTTCACATCCGCGTTCATATGCGCCAATTTTCAGCCGGTCCTCGCGATGTCATCCCTTTCGGGTGATGAGGACGGCCGGTTCAGGGTTGCTGCCCCAGACGCCGCCCTGCCGCGAAAAAGGCGACTTTTGCGATGAGCAGGAGAGCGCCCAGGTCAGCAATCATTTGGACTGATACGACTGCCCTTGCCAGTTGGCTTACCGGAGCAATGTCGCCAAACCCCACGGTGGCAAACGTGGAAGTCGTGAAGTACAGGGCGTCTGTTTTACTCAGCTGTTCAGTAAATGACGAAGGGTAGGTGATTGACATAGACGTGTACAGCAGCGCGAACAGACACAGAAACATCAACAGGCATTCGAAGACAGCCTCGGCCGCCCGGACCTTGGGGATATGCGCCACGAGTATAAACCGCAATTGAACGGACAAGGCGGCGAAAAAGACCAAGACGACGGCCGCCAGGCGGATCCAGGCGGCCGCAGGATTGTCCCCGTTGAATCCCCCTACGGGGACAGCGAAGTAGACGAAGAAGACAACTGCCGAAAATGCAGCCAGACGTACTACCGCGAAAATAATGACCCGCCTTCGGCTGGCCTTGTCGAGCTCGTGAAGGAAAATCGGGTCCGTCTGGCTGCCGTGCTTCATAGGCATGACTGATGATACCGCCGCTCAGGAAATTCGTGCCGTGCCGCTTTCGGGGCCAGGGCCGGCCGTTTTGGTCGCGCCACACAATGATGCACAAGGGGTCTTTGCGCCCTGTTGGTGCCCATTTTCGCCCGCCTAGCATGTGCTACGTGGGAGAAATGTCGAATGTCGGATGGCTGCCTGGTCCTCAGTTCAAGATCCGGCCACCTTTGCGCGGCCTTGGAGCGTTGGAACGTCCGCGCCTGGAAAACGCATTGTCCGCGTCCGCCGATTCGCACCGACTGACGCTCGTCGCAGCGCCGGCCGGCTACGGCAAGTCCACGTTCCTGGGCGATTGGGTCCGCAACTGCGATCTGCCGTGCGCCTGGCTGTCGCTCGATCGGTTCGATACTGAACCGGCACGTCTTTTTCACGGGGTTGTCGGGGCAATCCAGCGTGCGGCCAGCACGTTGCCCCTTCCGGGCAGCGATGCCCTGCTGTCCCTTGACCAAGGCCTCGCCCACGACCGGGCTGCCTCCTACGACCTTTTGCTCCGTGCCCTCGAGGAGCTCACGGAGCCGATTGTCCTGGTGATCGACGACGTCCATTTGGCCGGGCCGGGGCTGGCGAACGGGATAGTGGGGGTGCTTGCCGCGTCGGCGCCCCCGTCGTTGCGGCTGGTCCTCTCGGGACGGGGCCATACTCCCATCCAGCTGGAAAGGTTCCGGTATGGCGAGGGCCTTGGTGAGCTGCGGGCCCCCGAGCTTGCCTTCACGCAGGAGGAAGTCGCCAAGTTTGCGTTTTCGCTGGGACAAGGCGCAGCCTTTGACGCCGGATCCCTCTGGAGAATGACTGCCGGCTGGCCGGTCGCGGTGCATGCGGGCATCGTCTCGCTGGCGCAGTCCGGTAACGTGCCGGTCACGACGCCGGGCACCGCGGCCAAGCATGTACCGCTCGCCGACTACGTCGCGGAAGAGATCCTTGATCAGCTCGAGCCGTCGCTGGCGGAGTTCATCTTGCGGGCAACTACTTGCGACTGGCTTGGCCGCCGGCTCGCCGTCGAACTCTATGGCCGGCCCCACGGCGGCGTGCTGCTTGAGGAATGCCTGCGCAACGGCCTCTTCATCGAGGAGCACGATTACCGCGGCGGCGAATCGATGTACCGCTGGCATTCCCTCTTCGCGGCGCAGTGCCGGCGAATCCTTGAGCGGCGCGATCCGCTCCTTGCCGAGCGTCTTCACCGCGTGGCAGCGCGGTACTACCAGGACACCGACGTCGTCGAATGCGCAGCCCAGGCGCTGCCAGGGCGCGCTCCACGCCAAGCCGTGATGTCGCTGGGAGCGCACTGGCTCGACTTCGTGGTCGGCAACGACGCCCAGACCCTCGAACGGCTGTGCCGGGACCTGCCCACGCCGTGGAGCGAGGACCCCGAGATATTGATGATCAGATCCGTCTGCCGTGAACTTGCCGGCGACAGCACCGCGGCGTCCGAGCTCACCGAGCGGGCGCTATCGCGGACCTTCGTCCTGGATGCGCTTCGCCGCCGGCGGCTTGAGGGTTGCCGGGCCCACTTCGAACCGACGACTGGCATGGGCCGCACGGACCTCCACGCCGCAGCGGCTGAAGCCGGCCGGCCGAGCAGGGACATTTCTGAAGACGGCCACTCCGCCGCCTGTTCGACAGGACTGTTCTTGCTTGCCCAAGCGGAATTTCGGCTGCACCGTACTGGCGAACTCGCGGCTGCCCTGCTCCAGGCGGCGGCCGGGACCGGAACCGGGGAGCAGCTGGAAGGGATTGAGATCTGCGCCCAAGCGGATCTAGCGTTGGCGTTTGCCGGAGCCGGTGATCTGGTGCACGCTTCAGAGCATGCCACGCGGGCGGTGGAGCGGGGCGATGCGCTGGGCTGGAATTCGCAGGAGCGGCTGGCTCCGGCCTGGCTGGCACGCGGAATTGCGTGCTACTGGAATGACAACCTGACAGCTGCGCAAACGTACCTTGCGAAGGCCCAGAGATTGGGCAGTGACCTGTTCCCGTCCGGGCCGCTGAGTGTCGTATATCGGGTTCTGACTGATTGTGCCACTGGCGATCCGGCCCGGCTTGCCGAATCCAGCTCGGTCCTGGAGTCCTTCCACGCACGCGGGCTGTACAGGGTGTCATGGAACGCCCTGCACACGATTGCCGTGGCGAAGGTCGCTGAAGCCCAGGGTGACCTGGACGGCGCGCTGGCGATCGCGCAACCGCTGGGCGCTGGCGGGCATGGGGCACTGGTGGATACGCTGCTGGCGGAGCTGCTGCGTCGGGGAGGGGAGATCAAGGCCGCCCAGCGCTGCACGGAGTCGCTGATGCATCGTCGCGGCAACTCGTATGTCGACACCTGCGCGAGTCTGACCGAGGCGCTTGTGGCGCACGGAACCGGAGATACTGCCACGGCGCATGAACGGATTGAACATGCGGTCCACCGGGCGGAGCCAGGATCCGTCCTCCGCCCCTTTGCGGAGCGGAGAGAAGAGCTCGCAGAATTGCTCGTGCAGCACGCTGTCTGGGGCACCGCCCACGAATCCTTCATCGCAGCCCTCATGGCACGTGATAGCCAGGGTGACGCACGGCTTCGGACACAGTCCTACTGGAGCCTGACCGAGCGCGAACGCGAAGTCCTGGCCTATATGCGCTCCATCATGACCGCGGCCGAAATTGCCGACGCGCTGTACATTTCGGTCAACACGGTCAAGACTCACGAACGGTCCATCTACCGAAAACTCGGGGCCGGTAGCCGGCGCGATGCTCTAAAGACGGCCGCCAAGCGCGGCATCGTTTGAACCTGCGGCCGGGAGGGGCCGGAGCCGGGAAGTTCACCCGGACCGGGTGAGGTCAGGGTTGGGTGAGGGATCGACACTGGTTGTAACCGTCAGTGGTTGCCGGGCTGCCGGGCTCCGGATTCCCGGGGGACGGTCCCTTTCGGAAGGATTCTCCAATGTTGAAAGCACATCGCGTTTTTGTGGGGCCGGTTGCGCTTGGGGCGGCAGTTGCGCTGCTGACCGGTTGCGCGCCCACCCCGCAGGAAAATGTGTCGCAGGCCTGCGCCGCCGCCAGCGCCTATGCTGCTGCCCTGACGAATTTCAAGGACACCTTGAAGCCCACTGCCACGGTGGAGCAGGTCAAGACGGCCCGGGACCAGGTGGCGAAGACCTACGAGGAAATGGTCAAACAGTCCCAGGACGTGGCGAAGGACCGGGCGGATGCGGTGAAGACGGGCCAGCAGAATCTTGAGTCGGCTGTGAAGGCTGTTCCCGATGACGCGACCCTGACGCAGGCCGCGAACTCGTTGCGGGACGAGACGGTGAAGCTTCAGGCCGCGGCCAGCGACCTCAGGAGCCAGCTCAAGTGCTAGCGACCCGGTAGGGTCCAGGAAGTGCCGCCATTGGCGGAGGCTACTGAGATGGCAGGTAGCCAAGGCTATCCTGGACGCCGGCACCATCAGCGCTGTTGAGTTTGACCAGATCAACAGCAAGGTTGTCCTCTGGGGCCAGAGGCCTCTAGGCACCCCATTGGCGGCGATGAAAGTCTGGAATCATGACAAGTTCGGATCCTTTTGTGATTGTGGTCGGGTTTGACGGCTCCAAGCAGTCGCGTGGCGCCCTCGAATGGGCCGTCGACGAGGCCCGGTATCGCGATGCCGAGCTGCGAATAGTGACTGTTTGGAGCAAGGCACCGATGTCGTGGTACCCCACGCTGCTGGAAACCGCCGCGGGGGAAGTCGTGGCGGAAGCGTCTCCGGAGCAGCAAGCCGCAGCCCTCGGCGCGGAGGCGGCGAGGGCTGCGGAGGGTTTAAAGGTGGTGACGCGGACCGTCCACAGCGACTCGGCGGCGTCGGCAATTCTTGACGCCGCACGGGAAGCCAATCTGGTGGTGGTCGGCTCGCGCGGCCACGGCGGCTTCGCGGGCCTGCACATCGGATCGGTTTCCGCCCAGGTGACCGGCCACTCGCCGTGCCCTGTCCTGGTGGTCCGTCCGATACCTTCCTGAGTCTCCCGCCGACAGGCCGCGGACGTCCAGCGGCTTATCGGCGAGAAATTGGAATAAGTCGGTGCGACTTACCCGGCTTCAGGGCAGTACCTTGTAGAGGTCGATGACCGTCTCTTCGGGCTGAGCGGTGAAGCCGCCCTCAATTCCATCTTGCATCCGGGGCATGAGGATCGTGTCCCGGAATTTCTCCCAGCTCTCCTTCGAGTCATGGACGGCCATGATGGTCCAACCGCCCTCGGAAGCCCCGGCGGCATGGAAGATCTGACCCTCCGGCAGGCGCCCCTCGCCTGGATGGACCGCCGCAAGCGACGCCTCGTACTGCTCCTTGGTGCCTCCCCGGAAAAAGTGCACGATTCCGTAGGGCGTGGTCTCCATAACAACTCCTAGGCTGGTGGTTGGGACTGGACAAAGCCAGTCCTAGACTCCGCCACCGTTCACGTCAAGTGCTTTTGCCTTACGCCTGCGCCTGGTGCCGCACTCCGGCGCTGGCCTCGGCGTTGAACCCGAGATTTCGGGAGACCGCCCTGGCTGTGGCCTGGACTGCCGGCGCCAGCACGTTCGGGGGAGTCGCGCCGTCGGGAACCACGATGGAAAGTGCTGCGGCGACGGCGCCCTGGGCATCGAAAATGGGGGAGGCCACGGAGACGGTCCGGGAGGGCGCTGACCTTCTGATCATGGCGACGCCAGTGCGGCGCACGTCGGACAGCGTGCGTCTGAGCTGCCCCTCCGGCATGGCGTCCACGCCGGCCTCCTCATCAGCGGGTTGCTTGATGACGGCTTCCTGGAATGCAGTGTCCGCACCGGCCAGCAACACCAGGCCGACGGCGGTGGACCGGAGCGGTGCCCGGCCGCCCACCCGGTACGCCACCTCGGTAGCCTGCTTGGACGACAGCCGTTCAATCAGCACGGCCTCGTCCTTGTCGAGCACAGCCAGGAGGACGTGATGGCGTGTTACTTCGAAAAGGTCCTCAAGATAGGGCAGCGCGATTTCCCTCACGCCATGGCCCCGAGGCGACAGTGACGCGACTTCCCACAGCCGTACTCCGACGACGTATCGACCGTCGTCGAGCCTTTCCAACGCACCCCAGGCCACCAGCCGGGCGATCAGCCGGAGCGCCGTCGGCGCTGGCATGTCCGCGTACCTGGCCATTTCGGAGAGCGTCAGGGCGCGACGCCGGTCCGTGAACACAGCCAGAAGGCTCAAGGCACGGTCGATGACGGGTTCGCCCTGCTTTGGCCGCTTGCCGCGTGCAGGTGCGGGGGGTGTGGGCCCGGCGCTGTCCGGATCCCTTTGCGGGACTGCTGTCATTTCAACCGTTCCTAGTTCGTCGCCAGTGACCCCCACCACAATAGTGTTTCGCCCAATGAAACTCCTAGCTAATGCCCCATGGCTGCGGCGCTCTTGGGTGGGGCGTCAACTGGCCGGCGCCGGTTCAAACGGACTCAGTCACCCTCGTCCCGGCAAGGCTGCCGAGGAACTTGGCACTCGCCTTTGGGGTCCGTTCCTGCGTGGCCCGGTCCACCGCGATGAGGCCGAACTTCGGACCGTAGCCAAAGATCCACTCGAAGTTGTCGAAGGCTGTCCAGGCGATGTAGCCGCGGACGTCGATGCCGTCGGCCAGGCAGGACGCCACGCCGGCTACCGCCGTGCGGAGGTACGCCAGCCGCTGGGCGTCGTCGTCGGTGGCCAGGCCGTTCTCCGTGATGATGACAGGGATGCCGGCGATCCTGGCTGCCTCCCGGATGGTCGCTTCGAGGGCCTCAGGGTAAATTTCCTCGCCCATCTGGTTCGTCTCGGCACCTTCGGGGACCGGTGCCACTCCGTCCGGGCCGAACACCGTCCGGCCGTACGTCTGGATCCCCACGAAGTCGTCGTCGCGGGACGCCACGAGGAAGCGTTCGTTGACCTCGCGACGGATCCTGTCCGCCCGGTCCTGGCCGCCTTCGGCTGCCTGGATGTCGGTGTTGGCCAGGGTCCACCCGACCGGGAGCTCCGGCCGGATCGCTTTGATGGCGGCCCGGCCCTCGCGGTGTGCAGCGAGCTTGATGTCGAAGCCGGCCTCGGAGACCGTGAACTGGAAGGGCGCCACGCGGCTCGCGTCGATCCCGAGCCGGTCTGCTGCGGCCGCCCACAGCGGCACCTCTGCCCTGCGTTCGGGGGCCTCGCCGCCGAGACCGAGCTCCTTGAGCAGCCAGGGGAGGTTCGGCTCGTTGAGTGTGCAGGCGACGCCGATGAGGTCGCCGAGGTGCCGCATGGCCCGGTCGCAGTAGCGGGCGAACCGTTCGGGGGTCTGCGGGTCCTCCCAGCCGCCGGCCGCCAGGAGCCATCTGGGTGAAGTGAAGTGATGGAAAGTGACTACCGGGGTGAGCCCGTGTTCATGGCAGGTCTCGAGCACGCGGCGGTAATGATTGAGTTCCGCCACTGAGAAACAGCCCTCTTCGGGCTCGATGCGTGCCCACTCCAGCGAGAAGCGGTAGCTGGTGAACCCCAGGCCGGCGATCAGGGCGATGTCCTCGCGGTATCGGTGGTAGTGGTCGACGGCGTCTCCGGACGGTTCGGCGAAGATCGTTCCGGGGAGCCTCTCAAGGAACCAGCAGTCACTGTTGACGTTGTTTCCCTCGACCTGGTGGGCTGCCGTGGCGACGCCCCACAGGAAATCGTGCGGGAAGGCAAAAGAGTCGGTCATCTGGTTCCTTTCGATCTGAGCGCCAAGCGACTGTGCGTGGGCTGACTGTCCATCCTCCGTGGTCAATGTCAGGGGCGGGGTGGCCGTTTTCATTGGTTGAAAGGCTCACCGCTGTTGACGCGGACATTGCGCGTCCACCCGGGACCCGTCCGGAGTGACCCCCACCACAATACTTTTTCAATCAATGACATTCTCGTGTTTCCGTTTGAGGCGTCGCCGTGATCCTTGAGTGAGCCGGTCACCGAGACCCATCTGACGAGAGGGGCTCCGGCGCAACGGCCCGGAAGCTGGTCATGGACGATCGGCATACAGGCCGCCAGGCTCCCCGGATGTTGACCCCCGTTTGCTGAGAAAGAATGCGAAGGCGCACTACATGAAACTTCTGAACTCCACCGCACGACGGAGCGCGGCCGTTCTGGCCGGGGCGCTTCTCATGAGCTCGCTCACCGCCTGTGGCGGCGGGTCCCAGGCGGCAACCGCCGCCAACAAAGACACACTGACCATCGCCGTCGACAGCGACAGCGCTTCCTTCGGCTTCGATCCGCTGCGTGTCGCCGACGCGCAGCGGCAGTTTTTTGAAGGCCTCTACGAAAACCTCATGACCCTGCAGCCGGACGGTTCTGTTGGACCGGGCTTGGCCAAGGAGTTCAGCTACAGCGCGGACAATACGGTCCTTACGCTGACCCTCAAGGAAGGCGTCACCTTCACGGACGGCGCTACCCTGGATGCGGCACTGGTGAAGGCTAACCTGGACCGCCGCAGCGACCCTGCACTCAGCGCCTACTCCGCAATCGCCCAGGGCGGAGCCCAGGAAATCACGTCGGTGAGTGTTGTCAGTCCCACGCAGGTGGCCATCAAGTTCGCCAAGCCGCAGCCAGGGTTCGAAAAGAACCTCGCCTCCACCATGGGCATGGTTGTCGGCAAGACCGGTGTTGCCGACACGGCCAGCCTCGCCGCAACCCCGGACGGCTCCGGCCCCTACACGCTCGACCCCTCCACGGTTAAGGGCAACAAGTACGTCATGGTGAAGAACGCCAAGAACGCCGACGCCGCAGACTACGCCTACAACAAGATCACCTTCAGCGTCATCCAGGATCCCCAGGCGCGCGCCAACGCTCTCGTCTCCGGCCAGGCCGACGTCGCCATGCTCACCTCACCCACGGTGGACTTCGCAAAGTCCAAGGGCCTCGGCGTGTCCCAGATCGGTGGAACCCTGCACACCATGGTTTCCTTCGACAAGACCGGGAAGACCGCCCCCGCCTTTGCCAGCGAGAAGGTCCGCCAGGCGTTCCAGTACGCCATCAACCGCAAGGCCCTGGTAGAGGCACTGCACAAGGGTGACATTCCCGCCTGGAACGCCCTACCCAAAGACTCCGCCGGGTTCACGGCGGAACTGGAATCCACATTTGCCTACGACCCGGAGAAGTCCAAGAGCCTGCTGGCCGAGGCCGGCTACGGTAACGGCTTCGAGTTCACCATTGTTGGCAGCGCCGAAACCCAGACGGACCTGCAGGCCGTCCAGAAGGATCTGGCCGCCGTCGGAATCAAAATGAACATCAAGATGGCTTCCTCCACCGATGAAGCCTTCGCGGCCGTCGCAACCACACCCCTCGGCTACGCCGCGCTCGGCTGGGACAACCCGGTGGGCCTGATGTACGGCGTGGTCCTGAACGGGTTCACCAATGTGCAGAAGGCTTCCGATGAGCAGTTGACGGCCGCCACGGGCGAGGCCGCAGCCGCGAAGGACGACGCCGCCAAGAAGACCGCCCTCACCAAGCTCAACACCCGCTTGGTGGAATCCGGCTGGATGATCCCGCTCTACGAGTCACTCACCAACCAGGGCTACAACACCAAGAAGGTCCAGCAGGTGAAGTTCGCGGGTTCGAACGCGTACCCGCTGCTCTCGTCCTACGCACCCGCTAGCTGATCACTGAACCCTGCCGGATGGCCACCCCGCCTTTGCAAGGGGGGCAGCCGTCCGGCAGGTCCTGACCGATGGAGGTCACCATGGCACTATTCATCACCAAGCGTCTGCTGATGGCGCTGGCCACCGTGCTGGTGGTCGCGGTACTGGCATTCATGCTGGTGCACGCGATGCCCGGCAGCCCCGGCGCTGTGTCCCTGGGTGCCGGCGCCTCCCAGGAGGCCATTGACGAGGTCAATCGGCGGCTCGGCTGGAACGACCCGCTCCTCGCCCAGTTCTTCCGCTGGTTCGCAGACGCAGTCCAAGGCAATCTGGGCACGTCCCTCATCGACGGCCGATCCGTCTCGGCGGATCTGGCCAACAGGCTGCCCGTGACCGCGTCGCTGGCCGCCGGCGCCACAGTGCTGAGCGCTGTCCTCGGCATTGGCCTGGGCGTGACGGCGGCGGTCCGGGGCGGCATCACAGACCGCATCGTCGGCGGGATCTGCGGCCTGGCCGTGGCGCTGCCTGCCTTCTGGATCGGCATCATCTTCGTGTACCTGTTCGCCGTCCAGTCCTCGGTCTTTCCCGCCACTGGTTACGTCCCCTTCGAGGTCTCGCCGCAGGACTGGGGCCTGTCCCTGGCCTTGCCCGTGATCACGCTGGCCGTAGGCGGCGCGGCGTTCATTGCCCGCCAGACCCGGGCCTCCATGCTCGAGGCGCTGCAGCAGGAACACATCCGCACGCTCCGCGCCACAGCCACCCCCACCTGGAAGATCCTCTACATCCACGCCCTGCGCTACGCCAGCCTCCCCATCGTTGCCGGCATCGCACTGCAGTTCATCGGACTGTTCGGCGGTTCCGTCATCGCGGAGCAGCTGTTCGCCATGCCGGGCCTGGGCCAGGCCGTCCAGACCTCCGTCAGCACCCACGACGCCCCCGCCGTCCAAGGCGTGGTGGTCATCGCCACCGTCGTGGTGGTGGCAGTGAACCTGGTGCTGGAACTCGCCACCAAGTTCCTCGACCCGAAGTTGCGTGCCTCATGATCCCGAACGTCGCCCCAGCCCCTGCCGACAGCGCCCCAGCCCCTGCCGACAGCGCCCCAGCCCCTGCCGACAGCGCCGCAGCCCCGGCCGTCCAGCCCACGTCCGGAGCGCCCAAAGTCGGCCGGCCCAAGTTTGGTCCGCGGGCCGCCTTTGGCAAACTTTCCGCGAACCGGCTGTTCGCCTCTCCCGGAGGTGCGGCCGGCGTCGTATGGCTGGCCGCCATAGTGGTTGCCTCGCTGACAGCCCAATGGTGGCTACCCTACAAAACGGAGGACCAGGACTTCACCGCTGTCCTGTCCGGTCCCACCGCCGCGCACTGGCTCGGCACCGACGAACTCGGCCGGGACCTCCTCAGCCGGATCTTCGCTGCCGCCGCCGGCACCCTGGGAACCTCACTGATCACGGTGATTGTCGGCGTCGGGCTTGGAACCGCCCTGGCGATGGTGGCAGCCGGCGGAGACCGGACGGAAGGAGCGATCAGCCGTGTCACCGAGGTCATGATGTCCCTGCCCGGCACCGTCATCATCCTGGCGGTCATCGGGGCCGTGGGAACCAACATCCCGCTGATCATGGCCATCCTGGGCGTCCTCATCTCCGCCGGCATCTACCGCGTCATGCTGGGCCAGGCCAAGTCGCTCCAGTCACAGCTGTACGTGGACGCCGCCAAGGTGGACGGCGTCAGCGCCCTGGGGATCAGCCTCCGCCACGTCCTGCCCGGACTGACCAACACCGTCGTGGTCCAGTCCGCCCTCATCTTCGCCGTCGGCATGCTCATTCAGGCCGGCCTGGCGTTCATCGGCTTCGGCCCGCCCATCCCACAACCCAGCTGGGGCGGCATGATCCAGGGCGCCTCGCAGCACGTCTACGACGCCCCGTGGCTGATGGTTCCCACCGGTGCAGTGCTTGCCCTGACCGTCCTTGCCGCGAACGCCATTGGCAACGCCCTGGGGAAGGCGCCGAACGCTTACGTCTCGCACCTGCCGTCGGCAGCGGCGCGCCGCCGGCGTGCGCGTACGGTAGCCGAGGCGGGTGCCGCTGCGGGCGCCGCTGGTGCGGCAGCCGACACGGGAGCCATCCCGGCGAAAGGCCAACTGAGCGTCCGCGGACTCTCTGTAGGGGTCGACGGCGGAACTCCGCTGGTCACGGACGTCTCGTTCGATGTCGGGCAGGGAACCGTGCTGGGCCTGGTGGGGGAGTCCGGCTGCGGCAAGACCATGACGGCGCTGTCCCTGCTGGGACTGCTGCCGGCCGGGGTGGCCGCCACCGGCGGACAGATCCTGTGGAACGGCAAGAACCTCGCCGCCGCCACGGAGCACGACCTGGAAAATATCCGCGGCCGGGACATCGCCCTGATCTCACAGGAACCCATGCGGGCCCTAGACCCCATGTTCACCGTGGGCTACCAGCTCACCGCGGCCATCCGCCGGCTGCGGAAGGTGGGCAGAGCCGAGGCACGGGCCCAAGCCCTCGGCCTGCTCGAAAAAGTGGGCATCGTGGACGCCAACCGCATTCTCAAGACCTACCCGCACCAGATCAGCGGCGGCATGGCCCAGCGCGTTGCCATCGCCCTCGCACTGTCCGGCCGGCCCCGGCTGCTGGTGGCCGATGAACCCACCACAGCGCTGGACGTCACCGTGCAGGCCGAAATCCTTTCGCTGCTGCGCTCCCTGGTGAAGGACACCGGGATGTCCGTGGTGATGGTGACGCACGACCTGGGCGTCGTGGCGGACATCTGCGACAACGTCGCCGTGATGTACGCCGGCCAGGTGGTGGAAAGCGGACGGACCGCCAATATTCTCGACAACCCCCGCCACCCTTACACCCTGGCGCTACTGGCCGCCGACCCGCACGCCAACACCGCGGCGGACATGCCTGAACGGCTCGCCACCATCAGCGGCCAGGTTCCGCAGCCAAAGGACTGGCCCACCGGCTGCCGCTTCATGGCGCGCTGCCAGTTCGCCGGCTCCGCGTGCGCCGCCCCGGTGCCGCTGCTGTCCTCCGGCTCCGAGGACGGACTGGTCCGCTGCGTCAAGGCGGACGAACTGGCGGTGGAGGGCCTGGCATGGGTTGCCACCGAAGTGCCCACTCACCGAGTACTGAAAATCGTCGAAAAGGACCTGGCATGAGCATCGAGACGGCAGAACGGCAGGACACGGCGCCAGTTGCGCCGGAGCAGCCCATACTGGAGGTCAAAGACCTGCTGGTCCGGTACGGCCGCGGCCGGAACGCTGCAGCGTCCCCGGCAGCGGTGGACGGCGTCAGCTTCTCCATCCGTCCCGGCGAGACCGTAGGCCTGGTGGGGGAATCCGGCTCCGGAAAATCCACCATCGGCAAGGCAATCCTTGGCCTCCAGGCGAGCGCCGGCGGCACGATCAGCTATCAGGGCAAGGACATCACCCACGCCGATGCTGCAGAGCGCCGCGCCCTCGGCGGTGAACTGCGGGCGGTCTTCCAGGACCCCAACTCCTCGCTGAACCCACGCCAGAGCATCGGTGCTTCGCTGGCCGAGCCGCTGCGGATCCGCGGAGTCACCGCCGCAGTGGCGCGCGGGAAAGCAGAAGCCATGCTCGAACGCGTGGGGCTGCCCCGCGAGGCCGTGGACCGCTATCCCAGCCAGTTCTCCGGCGGCCAGCGGCAGCGGATCGCAGTTGCCCGTGCCCTGATCTGCGAACCGAGGCTCATGGTCTGCGATGAGGCCGTCAGCGCCCTGGATCTCTCCACCCAGGCCCAGGTGCTCAACCTCCTGGCCGACCTCCGCGACGAGCTCGGCCTGAGCTACCTGTTCATCGCCCACGACATCTCGGTGGTCCAGTTCCTGGCGCAGCGCGTTGTGGTGCTCTACCGGGGCCAAGTGATGGAAAGCGGGCCCTCGGAAGCGGTCACGGAGTCGCCCAAGCACCCGTTCACCCAGGCTCTCGTGGCGGCCTCGCCCGTGCCGAGGCCCGCGGAACAGGCCGAGCGGAGGATACTGCGCGAATCCCTTGGCGTCCGCACGGCCACTGCGGTGGCGGCGTCGCCGGGGGGCTGTCCCTTCAGCCAGCGGTGCCCGCTCGCCACGGAGCTTTGCACCGCCGAGCGTCCGGCCCTCCGCCGGGTGGGCGCGTCCGACGTCGCCTGCCACTACGCCTGATGCCCGCGTCCAGCCCCACTTGAGATCCGCCTAAGCCAGATCAGCACAACGTCAGGGAGCTTCCCCCGCATGAACCACCCCACGCGCCTTCGGACCGATCACCTCAGCGAAGCCTTCGGGATCACCAATACGCTGCCTAGATTCAGCTGGACCCCGCCGAACGGCACGCTCCGGCAGACCGCCTACCAGCTCACCACCAGCAACGGCTGGGACACCGGGCGCGTGGACGGCGGCACCCATGGCTTTGTGCCCTACGCAGGGCCGGACCTTGGCTCCCGGGACCGTTTCGACTGGAAGGTCCGGACCTGGAACGTGGCCTCTGACGGCACCGAAGTCCTGTCCGCCTGGTCCGAGCCGATGGCCGTGGAACTGGGCCTGCTGCATCCCGGAGACTGGACCGCGCAGTGGATCGGCCCCGACGAACCGGCGGTTCAGGATCCAGGGGAGCGCCCCGGACATGCGCTGTCCAAGACCTTCACGCTGGACAAAGCCCCCGAAACGGCGCGCGCCTATGCCACGGCCCACGGCATCTATGAGCTCTTCATCAACGGCGTGCGGGTGGGGGACCAGCAGCTCACACCGGGTTCGACGAGTTACCACAGCACGCTCCAGGTGCAGACCTGCAATATCGCAGCCCTGCTCCGGCCCGGCGCCAATACCGTACGGGCCGTCCTCACCGACGGCTGGTACCGCGGCACCTTCGGGTACACACGCGACGCCGACATGTACGGAACGCAGACGGCCTTCCTGGCCCAGCTGGAGCTGGAGTCCGGCGGAGAACGGACGGTCATCGGCACCGACGACTCCTGGCACGTTTCCGCGACGGAGATCGTCAGCGCTGACCTTATGGCCGGCCAGCGGGTGGATCTTCGCCGCCGCCATCAGGGGGCAGGGCGCGCGGTTCTTCGCAATGGTGGCGGTGCCACCCTCACCGGCCCGGTGGCACCGCCCACACGCATCGTGGAAGAGCTCAGCCCGGTGGCCATCAGGCGGCTAGCCAACGGCAACCAAATCGTGGACCTGGGCCAGAACATCAACGGCTGGATCCGCCTGAGCCGGCTTGGCACCCCCGGCGAGACTGTCACGCTGGTGTACGGCGAAGCCCTGGGCTCTGACGGCGACGTCACCCAGGAGCACCTCCGTCCGCATGATTTCCGCAGTCCGGGGCAGTTCCTCGGCGCCGGACAGGTGGATTCCGTGGTGGCCTCGGGAGCCCCGGGCGAGGTGTTCGAACCGCGCCACACCACCCATGGCTTCCAGTACATTGCCGTGCAGGGCCTGGACGCAGACCTGGAACCGGCGGACATCGTAGGATGCATGGTCCAGACCGACCTGGAGCGCCTGGGCACTTTCAACTGCAGCGACGGCAGGCTCAACAAGCTCCACGACATTGTGGAGTGGAGCTTCCGCGGCAACGCCTGTGAAGTTCCCACCGACTGCCCGCAACGGGAAAAGGCCGGCTGGACCGGAGACTGGCAGCTGTTTGTGCCCACCGCCGCCTACCTCTTCGACGTGGCAGGTTTTACGGCGAAGTGGCTCAGGGACGTCCGGACCGATCAATGGGACAACGGGGTAGTCGCCAACATCTCTCCCTCGCCGGGCCCGGAGGTAACCAGCGCCGACTTCATGGCCTTCACAAACGGGTCCTCAGGGTGGGGAGACGCGGTGGTCATGGTGCCCTGGGAGATCCATCTCGCCACCGGTGACACCGGCATCCTGGAACAGAACTGGGAGGCAATGGAACGCTGGCTCGGCTTCATCCGCAGCACCGCGGAGGGCAACCGGCACCCGGCCAGGGCGGCGGCGCACGCCACGCCGGCCCCGCATGAGCAGTACCTCTGGGACACCGGCTTCCATTTCGGGGAATGGATGGAACCAGATGGCCCTGCGCCGGACCTCTTCGCCTCCCGCTCCGCCGACAACGGCATCGTGGCCACCGCCTACTACCGGCACTCCTCCGCCATCATGGCCAGGATCGCCGCCGTCCTGGGCAAGGAGGACAAAGCCCGGGAACTCGGGGAGCTCTCCGATAACGTCCGCCGCGCGTGGCAGCAGGAATACCTACGGGCAGACGGAACAGTGGCAGACGGAACAGTGGCAGACGGAACGGTGGGAGCCGGAGCCGCCAGCGGCTCCAGCCAGGCCAATTGCGTGCGCGCGCTGGCCTTTGACCTGGTTCCGGACAGCGGCCGGTCCGCGGTGGTCACACAGCTGGTCACCCTCGTCCGCGGCGCCGGAACGCACCTTGGCACCGGCTTCCTGGCCACCCCCTACCTGTTGCCCGTACTCGCCGATAACGGACAGCTGGACCTCGCCTATGAGCTGCTCATGCAGGACTCCGAGCCCTCGTGGCTGGTGATGGTGGACCGCGGTGCCACCACCATGTGGGAAGCATGGGACGGAATAGGCGCGGACGGAACAGCGCGCCAGTCGCTGAACCACTACAGCAAGGGCGCCGTTGTCTCGTTCCTGCACCGCTACATGGCGGGCCTGCGTCAGGCACCCGGGAGTGCGGCCTACGAACGGATCATTATCGAGCCGCGTCCCGGCGCCGGGATCACATCTGCGGCCACGTCGCACCGGGGCCCACAGGGCCTCATCGCCGTCAGCTGGGCAATTGGCGACGGCGGGATCACCCTCGTTGCGACCGTCCCGTCCGGCACCACAGCGGAAGTCCGCCTCGCCGGCCAGCCGAACACCGCCGTCGGGCCCGGAACCCATACCCTCACCGCCCCTGCCGGCGGCAACGACCACCAGAGCCAACTTGCAAGGAGCGCATCGTGACCCCGGACCCCGCCACAGCCATGGAAACCGTCCCCGGCGAAAGAGAGCAGGTGGGACCCGCCGGGTTGCCGGCCCCGGCCTTCCCGGCGTTCCTGCCCCCGGGCCACGCCGAAGTTGTATCAGAGGACTCCGCAGTGCACCGCGAAGTCAGCTACGCGATCACCGTCGGATTCCGCCGCCTCGCCATGGACATCTGGCTGCCGCGGAACACCGGCGGCGCGGTTCCGCTGGTCGTGTGGATCCACGGCGGTGCGTTCCAGCTCGGTGACCGCCGCGAACTGCCGCCCACCTTCGCCAAGGATTCCGTCTTCCGGCTCCTCAACGAGGCCGGGATCGCGTGCGCCACCGTGGACTACCGCCATGCCTTGGAAGCACCGTTCCCGGCTCAGCTGCACGACCTCAAGGCCGCCGTCCGGTACCTCCGCGAACACGCAGACATGCTGGGTATCGACGCCGGACGGATCGGCGCCTGGGGCGAGTCGGCCGGCGGGCATCTTGCCGCCCTGCTGGGACTGACCGGCCGCCGCGACGACCTGGAAGGCGGCCTAGGAGTCCAGGGCCACTCCAGCGCCGTGAGCGCCGTCGTCGACTTCTACGGCGTGTCCTCGCTGCCGGACATGCCGGCCATGAACATTCCCCCGGCCATGATGAACGGGCCGTTGAGCGCGGCGGTGCCGGACGGCATGACCCTCGAGCCGGGCCCCATGCTGGTGGGCGGCACCGCTGACGCCGCCCTGCTGGCCGCCGCGAGCCCGCTGGGCTATGTCAGTGCCGACGCGCCGCCGTTCCTGCTGGTTCACGGCGACAGCGACGGCCTGGTCCCGCTGTCCCAGAGCGAATTGCTGGCCGCGGCGCTCGCTGATGCGAACGTCCGCCACGAACTCATCCCCATCCGGGGCGGTGACCACTGCTTCTTCGGTGCCGAAGGCCAACTGGACGGCATCCTCGGCACGGCGGTGGATTATTTCGTCCGGGGGCTTTAGGGGCGGGCCCAATTTCCGGCGGTAGCATTCCGGTATGGCTATCGCACGCTTCCCAGGTCTCGTCATTGACTGCCCCGACGCCCGGGCCCTCGCAGCCTTTTACGGTGCCCTGCTCGGCTGGAACGTGAAGGTTGACGGTGCCTGGGCCGAGATCCGCCCGGACGACGGCAGCGACTGCATTTCGTTCCAGCAGGTGGACGGCTACCGGGCGCCGGAATGGCCGGGCCAGGTGATGCCGCAGCAAATGCACCTGGACCTTATGGTGCAGGACCTGGACGAAGGCGAGAAGGTCGCCGTCGGGCTGGGGGCCACCAAGGCCGACACGCAGCCGGGCACCACCTTCCGGGTTTTCCTCGACCCGGCCAGCCACCCCTTCTGCCTCTGCGTGGACTGAGGATTCTGCCCTGACTGTTTCTGCATTGAACAGGCAAATTCGTCATGCCCGGTCAGATTCGGCAGCGGCACAAGCCCGCTCTCCCATCCGGTTTCCAGTCAATGAAACGTCGCTAGCGGGCGCATTGCCGTTCCCGGGACGCTGGGGGGAGCCCAAGTCTTCCCCTTCGTGACGAAACGAGCCGACGTTGACTCCAAACACCCTTCGCTTCCCGTTCCAGGACGCCGCCCTCCCGATGGCCACCGTTCCCTCCACCCCCCGCTTCGAACACCACGAGGAGCCCTTCGGCATCGGCGAGGACCGGCCCCGGCTTTCCTGGCAGGTCGCCGCCGGCATACCTGACTGGGTTCAGACCGCCTACGAACTCCAGCTGGGCCCCGATGAGGCCAGCTGGACAAGCTACGGCCGCACCGAGACCAGCGAGCAGCTCCTGCAGCCCTGGCCCGCACCGCCGCTGGAGAGCCGCCAGCGCGTCGCCGTCCGCGTCCGTGTCTGGGGCAACGGCGGCGACGCGCCCTCCGAATGGAGCCCCGTTGCCTACGTAGAGGCGGGATTGCTGAACGCGTCAGATTGGCAGGCAGCCATGATCCGGCCGGCCTGGGACGAGGCCAGCGACGCCAACGAGCCGGCAGCGCGCCTGAGCCGGACGTTCGAAATGGCCGGGCCGGTGGCTTCCGCCCGGCTCTACGCCAGCGCCCACGGCGTCTACGTGGCGCACATCAATGGGCACCGCGTGGGCCGGGACATCCTGACCCCGGGCTGGACCAGCTACCACCACCGCCTGCGCTACCAGAGCTACGACGTCACTGAGTATCTCCGGCCAGGCACTAACGTGATCGGCCTTGAGTTCGCGGACGGCTGGTGGCGCGGAAACCTGGGCTTCCAGGAGAAGCGCAACACGTACGGGAACCGCACCGCCGTGATCGCCCAGCTGGAAATGACCGACGCCGGCGGGGCAGTCAGCGTGATTGGCTCGGATGCGTCGTGGCTGGCCGGGCACGGGCCGGTGCTGTCGGCAGACCTGTACGACGGCGAAACCTTCGATGCGCGGCTCGGGAACCGTGGCTGGGCCGGGACCGGACCTGAGACCGGAGCGGGCACCGTCACGCTGCAGCCCGCCGTCGTGGTTGGCGGATTCGATCCCGCAGTCCTGGTCGCGCCCGACGGCCCGCCCGTCCGGGCCACCGACGAGCTGCCGGTCAAGGCACTACTGGGAACGCCGTCCGGAAAGACCATTCTGGACTTCGGCCAGAACCTGGTGGGCCGGGTGCGTTTCAAGGTGACCGGTGCGGCCGGAACCGAAGTGGTGCTGCGGCACGCCGAGGTCCTGGAGCATGGCGAACTCGGCGTCAGGCCGCTGCGCGTAGCCAAGCAGACCGACCGCTACATCCTGCGCGGAGATTCGGGCGGCGAGACCTGGGCGCCCGAGTTCACCATCCACGGGTTCCGCTATGTGGAGGTGAGCGGCTGGCCCGGCGAGCTGGACCCCGAAGCGTTCACCGCCGTCGTGATCCATTCTGACCTGCAGCGCACCGGCACGTTTGAATGCTCCGATCCGATGCTGAACCAGCTCCACTCCAACGTGGTGTGGGGGATGCGCGGGAACTTTGTCGACGTGCCCACGGACTGCCCGCAGCGCAACGAGCGCCTCGGCTGGACCGGCGACTTCCAGATCTTCGCCGCCACCGCGTCCTTCCTGTACCGGATCCCCGGCTTCACCACGTCCTGGCTCAAGGACCTCGCCGCGGAGCAGGGGACAGACGGGCCGCCGCCCCTGGTGGTCCCGGAAGTGGTGGCCGAAAAGCCGCCGTTCCCGGACCGCCCGGTGATGGCCGCCTGGGGTGACGCCGCCGTGCTTGTTCCCTGGGTGCTGTACCAGCGCACGGGGGACCTCGGGTTCCTCCGCCGGCAGCTGCCGGGGATGATGGCCTGGCTGGAAGCCGCGGCCCATGCCGCCGGCCCGGAGCTGCGCTTTGAGCACGGCTTCCAGTTCGGCGACTGGCTGGACCCGGCCGCACCACCGGACTCACCCGGCGATGCGCGCACCCCCTGGCAGCTCGTGGCGCAGGCCTACCTGGCGTACTCGGCGTCGGTGGCAGGCGAGGCTGCCGGACTGCTGGGGCACGACACGGACTCGGAGCGGCTTCGCGAGCTGTCCGCCCGGTCCCGGGCGGTGTTCCGGGAGCGCTACCTTGACGACGCCGGCCGGCTCCGGCCATCCACGCAGACGGCCTACGCGGTGGCCCTGCGCTTCGGACTCCTCGAACCGGCGGAACACGCCGCCGCGGCCGCCCGGTTGGCGGAAACCGTGGAAGCCGACGGCTACCGCATCGCCACCGGGTTCGTGGGAACCCCGCTGGTCTGCGACGCGCTCAGCGATGGAGGCCAGGCGATGGCGGCCTACCGCCTGCTCCTCCAGACCGAGTGCCCGTCCTGGCTGTACCCCGTGACAATGGGCGCCACCACCATCTGGGAACGCTGGGACTCCATGCTCCCGGACGGGAGCATCAATGAGGGAGAAATGACGTCCTTCAACCATTACGCCCTCGGTGCCGTGGCTGACTGGATGCACCGTAATGTGGCCGGCTTGGCGCCGGCCGAACCCGGTTACCGGAAACTCGCCATCCGGCCGAGGCCCGGTGGGGGGCTGTCGTGGGCCGCTGCCCGGCACGAGACCCCTTATGGGGAGGCTGCGGTGCGCTGGGAGCTGGCGGGCCAGGAATTCTCGCTGTCCGTGACGGTCCCGGCCGGCTGCACCGCCGCGGTGTACCTGCCCGACGGCGGGAACAGCGGCATCGAGATCGGGTCCGGGACGCATTCGTTCAGCTGCGCGGTTCCTTCAGCTGCCGCAGGCGCCCGCGAGCCGGTGTTTCAGCCATGAGCCTGGATGTGGAGCTGGCCGGTCTCATGCACCACGTGGCTGAAGCCACCTCCTTCACCGAGCTCCTCGCCGACCCTGCCGGGATGCAGCGGCTGGAGGCGTTCAGCGGTGCGGGTCTGCCCTACACGGCCCCTGACATTTCCATCCGCTCGGTGGAGGCGCCGGGGCCCAACGGGCCCGTGCCCATCCGGATCTACGGCCCCGGCAGGCAGGTGTTGGACGGAGGCCGAGGCGCCGGGGCAGGGCTCACGTCCGGTGCCGTGCTGCCGGGCCTGGTGTGGCTGCATGGCGGCGGGTTCGCCGGCGGGACCCTGGACATGCGGGAGGCCGACCAGGTTGGGCGTGAACTGGCCCACCGGACCGGCGGCGTGGTGTTCTCCGTCGACTACCGTCTGGCCCGCGACGGCGTCCACTTCCCGGTCCCGCACGAAGACGCGCTTGCGGCGTGGAGCTGGGCCGCCGCCCACGCCGAGGAGCTGGGGGTGGCGCCGGAAGGCCTGTGCCTTGGCGGCGCCAGCGCCGGCGGGAACCTCGCCGTCGGCGCCGCCATGTATCTCAAGGACGCCGGCCTGGCCTTGCCCGCCAAGCTGCTTCTGGCGTACCCGTTCCTGCACGCCGAGCTTCCCCCTCTGGAGCCGGCCGCTGTGCCCGACGGCAGGGTGCTTTCCGGGCTGCCGCGGATACTGCGCTTCACCGGGGACGACTGCCGGGCACTGGTGGAGAACTACATCGGCGGCCCCGCCGGGATGGCGTCCTCGTATGCCCTGCCCGGCCATGGCGATCCTTCGGGGCTGCCCCCGGTGGCGGTCATAGCCTGCGAATACGATGACCTGCGTTCTTCGGCTGAGCTGTTCGGGGAATCGCTCCGCGCGGCCGGCGCTCAGGTGGCATTCAGGCTGGAAACGGGGGCGACGCACGGGTACCTCAACCACTCGGCGGCGCTGGCGATCGTGCAGCAGGGGCTGGCATTCCTTGCGGCGGAACTGGCCTCGGCAAAGCCCTTTCAATGATTGAAATCCGTGGTTTGCGGCGGCCCGGTGATCCGACAGTCTTATGGGGAGACGCCGGGCATCATGGAACCGGCGCACAAGTGAACCGGCGCAGGAAAACGGAGGGAGTCGACGATGACGGAAGCTCGGGTGCTGAGCGGCATCGAATTCGCCCGCGCGGGCGACGAAGGATCCCACCCGCTGCTACTGGACCTCTACCTTCCCGGTCCTGAGGGCGGGGCGGCTCCCCGCCCCGCGGTGGTCCATTTCCACGGCGGCGGCTGGCGCGTGGGGGAGCGCTCCTCCCTGGGCCCGGTCCTGGACGGATTCGGCATCAGCGCCTTCGAAAAGCTCACTGACGCCGGATTCGTGGTGGCATCGGCCGACTACCGGCTTAGCCACGAGGCGCACTTCCCGGCCCAGCTGCACGACGCGAAGGCCGCCGTCCGCTGGCTGCGGAACCATGCCGCCGACTACAACGTGGACCCGGACCGGATCTACGCGTGGGGCGACTCCGCGGGCGGCCATCTCGCCAGCCTGGTGGGTCTGACCGCCAATGCCGGCGGCGCCGATGCTGACGCTGCCGTCGCCGCGGTGGCAGCCTGGTACCCGCCCACGGACCTGGGCAGGATGGCCGAACAGAGCCTCCCCGCCGCCGTCGCCCGGGCCGACGACCCCGGATCCCGCGAGGAACTCCTCGTCGGCGCCGTGCTGACAGACGAGCCGGCGAAGGCGGCAGCGGCCAGCCCCATCAGCTACGCCAGCCGTTCGGCGCCGCCGTTCTTCCTGGCCCACGGAACCGCTGACCGCTTCGTTCCGCCCACCCAGTCAGCATCGCTGGCTGCCGCGCTGGAAGGTGCCGGCGCCGCCGTCGAACTTCTCCTGATTGAGGACGCAGACCACATGTGGATCCTCCCGGACCACAGCCAGGCCGCGGCCGAGAAGGCGATGGGGGCAACGGTCTCGTTCTTTCTCCGGCAATCCCGGCCCCCGGACACTCAGGCCACCTGACCGGCCACTGCACAACAGCACTCCAATGATCGGCCCGCCTGCAAAGGCACATCTGCACAGGTTCACCAGTTGCGGGGCCTCACTTTGCCGTGCCCACCTACCAACCCCCGCCTTCCGGGCGGCACCAGAAAGGCCCCAACACATGCAGTACATCGGCATTAATCACGACGGCGGCTCATGGGCGGCTGCCCTCCTCGGCCAACGGGTGGTTCCGCTGGCCCCTGTTCCTGACTTCTGGGCCGATGCCGCCGGTTGGCAGGAGAAAGCGCTTTCCCTGCCAGCCGACGCGCTGACGAATGACTCCGCCGGCGCGCTGGAGCGCGCCGACGTCACCGAAGTGCCGCTGGTCCCGGCCTCGGCCCGGGTGATCTGCGTTGGCCTGAACTACAAGGCCCACGCCGCGGAAGGCAGCTACAAGGACCAGGAACTGCCTCCCTACCCCACACTGTTCGGGCGCTGGACGGCCTCCCTTTCGGTGGGAAACGTGCCGGTCCCTGTACCCGCGGGCGAAGACGGCCTGGACTGGGAAGGTGAGGTGGCCGCCTACATTGGCCAGCGCCTAGAATCCGCCGACGAGGCTGCGGCCGCCGACTCGGTCTTCGGCTACTCCACGTTCAATGACCTCACCGCCCGCCGGGCCCAGAAACTCACTTCGCAGTGGACACTGGGCAAGAACGGCGACTTCAGCGGACCCCTCGGGCCGCTGGTCAGCCGTGACGAGGCCGGGGACCTTCGCGAGGGATTGCAGGTCCGGACCCGGGTCAACGGCACCGAGGTCCAGAACGGCAACACCCGGGACATGATCTTCTCCGTGCCCGCCATCATCGCGCTCATCAGCCAGACACTGACCCTGCATCCTGGTGACATCATCGCCACGGGAACTCCGGAAGGGGTGGGTTACGTACGCACCCCGCCGTGGCTCCTGCAGCCCGGCGACACGGTCGAGGTGGAAATCGACACCCTGGGAACGCTCACCACGCCCGTGGGCGGGCCAGCACTGCGGGCCAGGGCCTGATGACCGCCGTCAGCAACGCGGCCCTCGATGCCTTGCCGGACCGGGTGCCCGCGCTGATCGCCGGCGGAGGACCCAGCGGACTGTTCCTCGCCCTGGACCTGGCACACCGCGGGATCCGCAGCCTCGTCATCGAGCCGCGGACCACCATTGACCCGGACCGGCCGCGCGCCAAGACCACGAACGCGCGGACCATGACCCACCTGCGCCGCCTTGGGCTGGCCGACAAACTCCGCAACGCCGCCCCGCTGCCGGTCGCGTACGCCCAGGACGTCATCTTCTGTTCCGCCCTGACCGGCCACGAAGTCACCCGGTTCCGCCAAGCCTTCCAGCTGGTCCTGGGCCGGTACGGCCCCCAGCCCGAATGCGGCCAGCAGGTCCCGCAGCCCGTCGTGGAGGCCGTCCTCCGGGGAGCCGTCGCCGATTCCCCGCTCATTACGCTGCTGACCGGCCTGAGCGTTGAAGACCTCGACATCAACCAGGGCAGCGGAGCCTCGAATTTCGGCCCGCGGCGCTTCGGCTCGCGCGTGGCAGTGTCCGACGCAACGGGGCGGCGCAAAGCGGTCGACTGCAGCTTCGTCGCCGCGGCCGACGGCGGCTCCTCCACCGTGCGCCGCCGCCTGAACATCCGCCTGGCCGGCGGCTCCGCCGAGCTCTCCAACATCAGTGTCCTTTTCCGTTCCGACAGCCTCGCCGCCGCGATCGCCCTGGATCCGGCCGTCCAGTACTGGGTCCTGGGACCGGATGTTTCGGGCATGGTGGGGCGGCTGGATCTTGGGAACACCTGGTGGGCCATCATCCAGGGCGTGGACGGCAGCGGATCACCCGACGCCGGACATCTGGTTCGCTCACTGGTGGGGGCCGACGTCGACGTCGAAGTCATCGCCACCGACCCCTGGACCGCCCGCATGCTGCTCGCCCCGGGGTACGGGCACGATGGCGTGTTCCTTGTCGGTGACGCGGCGCATCTGAACCCGCCCTGGGGCGGCCACGGCTTCAACACGTGCATCGGCGACGCCGCCAACCTGGCCTGGAAGATCGCCGCCGCCCTGGAGGGCTGGGGCGGCCCCGCCCTGCCGGGCAGCTACGAGTTGGAGCGGCGGCCGGTTGCGGCCCGGACCATCCGGGATGCCGCCGCCAACGGGCAGTCGCTCGCCTACCACTTCGCGGATCCGGCCCTGGGCCGGGGGGATGCGGACGGCGAGGCGGCCCGGCAGGTTGCCAAAGACGCGCTGGCGGTCAAACAAAGTGAGTTCGACTCGCTCGGGCTGGTGCTGGGCTACGGGTATGGCTCCTCGCCGCTGGTGGTTCCGGACGGCCGGCCCGTACCCGCCGAGGACCCCGTGAGCTACGTCCCCTCCGCCAGCCCGGGATCGCTGCTGCCCCACACCTGGCTCGACGAGACAACGTCGCTGTATGACCTGCTGGGCACCGGTTTCACCCTCCTGGTGGACCGCGACAGCATGGGCGGCGGCACTGCCGGGCAGGCGTACGCGGCGGCCCAGGCCGCC
Organism: Arthrobacter sp. LAR12-1-1.1; assembly: GCF_040676555.1. Taxonomy (NCBI): domain Bacteria; kingdom Bacillati; phylum Actinomycetota; class Actinomycetes; order Micrococcales; family Micrococcaceae; genus Arthrobacter; species Arthrobacter sp. LAR12-1-1.1. Next base: position 329,627 of record NZ_JBEGIG010000001.1, read on the forward strand.
GCCGCGGTGCGCGGCATCCCGCTGGCCGTCGTCGGCGTCGGCCCCGACCATCACGGAACCGCCATGGCCACGCACTGGCAGGCCGCCGCGGTGCTGGTCCGCCCGGACCAGCACGTCGCCTGGCGGGGGACCGACCCGGTGAAGGCCGCCGCGGCCATTGGCGTGGCCGCCGGCTGGCCGCTGGCAACACCATCCGAAGACCCCGACAGGAGTTCACGTGTCCGAGCCATCCTTCCGTGACTATCTCTACCCGCCCGACCACCCGCGGGTGGCGCAGATCCGTGGCCTGGATGCCCGGGGCTATGCCGAGGCGGCGAAGACCGACCCCTTCGCAGGTCCCATGATCAAAGGCTGGGCCGCCCAGTATCCCGAGCCCTTCACCGGCGTGACCAGCGACGGCGTCCGCCGGGCCGGGCTGTATCCCCTCGCGCCGGCACCGGCGGGGGAGGAAGCACCCGCTGCCGCCATGACAGCCGCCGCCCGGGACCTGCTGGCCGGCCTCACCCCGGCAGAGGCCCGGCGGCTCCGCTACGGCGTGGACGCGCACGAATGGCAGAGCTGGGCCAACCCGGAATTCATGCAGCACGACACAGGCCTCCGCCTGGACGAGCTGGCCCCCGCCGTCCGGGATCGGATCCTGGCCGTCCTGGAAGCGAGCCTGAGCCCGGCCGGATACGGGCTGGTCCGGAACCTGATGCGGATCAACGGATTCCTTGGTGACCTCGTGGAGCTGCCCGAGCTCATGAACGAGTACAGCTACAACTTCGCCCTCTACGGGGAACCGTCGGAGACGGCCCCCTGGGGCTGGCAGCTCTTCGGGCACCACGTGGCGCTCAACGTCGTGGTGGCCGGGACCCAGCTGGTGGTTGCCCCGGTGTTCCTGGGCGCTGAACCGGACGTGATTGACGCTGGCCCGCACCAGGGCGTGGCGGTTTTCAAGGAGCGGATCGCCCATGCCCGGCGCCTCATGGAGTCCATGCCCGGGCCGCTGCGGGAGCAGGCCACACTCTTCGCGGACATGCAGGATCCGGGGATGCCCGAAGGCCGGCTGCACCCCGGGGACGAACGGCACCTGGCCGGCTGCTTCCAGGACAACCGCGTGATTCCCTACGAGGGCATCCCGGTCAGTGCGATGCCCGCCGCGGCCCGGGTGGTCCTGGACGAGCTCGTGGCAGACTTCATCGCGTTCCTCCCCGACGGGCCGCGGTCCGCCCGCCGGCGGGAGATCGCGGCCCACTGGGACGAGACCTGGTTCTGCTGGATCGGCGGGTGGGAGGCATCGGACTCCTTCTACTTCCGCCTGCAAAGCCCCGTGCTGGTCATGGAGCTGGATCACCATACCGGCGTCTTCCTCAGCAACGACACCCCCGCGCCGTTTCACATGCACACGGTGATGCGGACGCCCAACGGCAACGACTATGGCCGCGAACTCGTCCGCCAGCATCAGGAGGCCGGCCGGTTTCGGGGAACGGGCCGGGCTGGAAGCTGAATCCGCAGTCACCGAATATGCAGCCACCGACTAAACAGCCAGGGTCCGGAACTCCGAGGAGTTCCGGACCCTGGCTGTTTGCTGGGCTGAGTTCCTTGGCCGGACTAGATGTCCAGCGCGGCGCGGCGCTGCGGCGGGGGACCCACCACCGTCAGGTCCATCTCGGCCTGGGCCCGGCCGAAGCCCTCCATGTCCATGTAGGGCGTGCCGCCCTCGGTGTACATGTAGTCCTCGGTGGGCTTGTTGAAGTACTCGAAGAAGCCGTTGAAGACCGACGGCGTCAGGAAACCGACCATCTGGGTGTTGTGGGAGTCGAAGGCGAACGAGTGGATGGTTCCGGCCGGTGCGTGGAGGAAGTCGCCCTTGGTGAGCAGCACCTCGCGGCCGTTGGCGTAGATCCACATCCGGCCCTCGGTGCACAGGAAGTTTTCCGTGTGCTGTTCATGGAAATGCAGCGGAATGTAGGGCGACTTGGCGCCCTTGGTGTGGACGGCAAAGTAGTTCGATCCCGTGTTCGCCGGCCGGGACAGGTAGGTGAACATGGTCTGGTAACTGACCAGCCGCTCGCCCTCGCCTGCACTGAGGAAGTACGGGCTCTGGGCCGCCGGCAGTCCGGCGTCCTGCCGGAAGGTCGGCGCCACGCGTTCGACGTCGGGGAACGTCATGCCGAACTCCGCGCCCACCTCGGCGCACTCCCGCAAAGTGAGCTTCCGGCCCGCCCTGACCGGCGGGACGTGCGAATCGATGGGCGTGCCGACGCGTTCGTAGTACGCTTCGGCGCCTCCGGGTGTCATCCAGTTTAGGAACCGGGTGTAGTGGCTCGCCATCCGGTACGCGTGCGGGGTTCCTGGCGGGATCACCACGGAATCCCCGGGAGCCAGGATCCGGCTTTCGCCAGGCAGCCAGACGTGCAGAATGCCGTCGAAGACATACAGCGTTTTGTGTTCCACCGCGTGGCTCACAAACGGCGATTCGGCCCCCATGCCGCCGGAGATGTAGGCGGCGCTGAACATCCCACCGGTGTCCGCCGCGCGGGCGATGACCGTGACCAGCTGGCCGTTGATCTCATAACGGGCGCCCTCGCCCGACGCCATGTAGTACGGGACGGCGTCGCCCGGCAGCGCATTGGCCACCGGGAGCTGCTTGTTCATTTCCTCAACGCTGAGGGACATCGCATCCTTCTTTCCTGTCAGGGGACTGCGGGTTGTCCCCAAGACTGCCTCGGATTCTCCGCCGCCACGACCTCTATTTCCAATGGATGAAACACTTCTGCCGCTTCGCTCCGCGCCTCTGGCCGCAAGACGGCTGCTCCGGGGCGGCATGCGGGCGGCAGGCCTAGGCACCCGCGGGGTTCGCCCGATACGGTCCAAAGTCCCTGTTTTCGCGTCAGTGCTCCCGGCTACTCTGGCGTGAGGCGCATGGCGGTCCGTGATGCGAGCCGGTGCGCCTTCAGCCAAGAACAATGGGGGGGTACGTTGTCCAACGATTCAGTCATGACCTGGCTTCCTGGCGATGCGGGCCGCGCAGCGGCGGCGGAGCCTTCTGAGCGGGTCGACGCCGTCGCCGTCGCCCCCTGTTGGGACCGGGTCCTCCCGCCGCCGTCCCCGGGCGCCAGCCGCGCTGCCTACTGCCGCGACCATTGGCCGCCCCTGTAGGGACACCGCGGAGGCGGCATTGTTGCTGCCCGCAGCGACCTCGCGCGGGACCGTTGGCTGCTATTTACCTAGGATTTACGTGCCCGGCCTTGTGGGCGTTTCAAGGCCCCAGCGAGACTAATAGGACGGGCTGACGTCATCTGTTCAGCCGCAAGGACAAACCAAACCAGTGGGCAGCAGCGAAGCCTTCCCCGTCTCTCCGTGGCAATGATGTCCGGACGGGGAGCCCGCGAATCGGGAGGATCGTCATGGCCGGCACATTTGAACTCTTCGTAGATGCCGATGCCTGCATTAGGTTCCGGCTCAGGGCCCCGGACGGGGCAATACTGGCCGTCTCAAAGGGCTTTGCAAACAAGCCCGCTGCGGTTGCCGGCATCACCGCCATGCGCGAGTACGCCGGCATGGGCCTGATCAGTGACCTGTGCCCGGAAGAGTTGCCCGCAACTCCACCGGCACCGCGGACAAAGCCCGCTCCCACACCTGTGCCTGGCGTCGACCGGCGGGTGCACGACAATGATCTCCGCATCCGCGCCAGGGCCCTCCGCCGCCCGGCGCACGGGCCGGGCGCGATCGGCGTCGGCTGATCCGGCAGGTGACGCGGCAGCCCGGCCCCGGCCGACCGAGGCCGACCGTCCCCGGCGGATGTTGATGCCGGGGCGCCGTTAGGGGTCCATTCCAGCGTGCACCGGAACGAACTCGATCTTGTTCGCCGGGTGGACCGTCTTCTTGGGGGCCCGCGAGAACCCTTTGGCGTCCAGGTGGTTCTGGGCCCGGTACTCGGCCAGGGCCTCGTCGTAGATGCCGTTGAGCCTGCGCCCGGAGTAGACCTGCTCTGAGCCATCCGTGAAAGTGATGCTGATAAGTGACTTTTCCGGGAAGTGCCTGTTCATACGGATGAAACCCTCGGCGTCCTGCTTGAGATTGATCATGTGGTTCCCACTTTCGTGATCGAGTTGATCCAGTCTCCCGCCTTCGCTGTATCTAATCCAACCGGTCCAATCCAACCTGCCGGACCGAACCGGCTGGCGGCCGTCGTCGATTGGGTGGCCTGCACTACCCGGAGGCATATGCTTCCACCGCTTGCTGCAGTACCGGGCTGTAACGGTCCCAGGAGTCGGCGGGAGCTGCGGCAACCAGGACACTGCCGCCCCGCGTTCCTGCAACGAGGCAGGCGATCTCCCGGTATTTGTGCCCGCCGATGCGGGTTACATATGTGTCCTCCACACATGAGCCGAGGCCACCGCGGAACGGCATTCCGGCACGGTCCGCCAGCCGGTTCGCAGACGCGGCGTGTTCGCCCGTGAGGTGGGCGAGCCGAAACTCGGGCCAATTGGACTGCGACTCCTCGCCTTGTTGCGGCGTTGCGTTGAGATAGATCTTGAGAACTCCGTTCGGCGCCGTGACGGTAGCAGATACGGTGCCGGGGTCGCCCGGGGTGGGAGTTGCATCGGGCGGGATGGACAACACCGCTGTTGCGTCCGGCAGTTCCATCGATTGCCACCCCGCCGGGGCAGGGCCGGCGTGGAACCAGGAGAACGGTGTTGCGCCGGACGGGGCGGCACCCGGTGTCTGGTTCCCGGGGCGGGAACCGCAGCCGCTGGCGGCCAGCACCGCCGTCGTCCCCAGCACCCCAACGATCAGCAGTGACCTTCGACAGCGTGCTCGAAGCGCCCCGATGGACCTATTTGTTGCCGTCACCGTCGTCCGGTCCTCCGTTGTTGTCGGCATCATGGTCGTTCCCGCCAAGTGCAGGGGCGGGCGTAACCATGGGCCGCGGAACCATGGGCCGCGGCGGAACGACGCGTCGCGGTGCGGGGACGGGCGGCCGGACCATCGGGGCCGGCCGCGGTGGCGGAATCATCGGGGGCGTCACCACGGGAGGCGTGGCGGGCGGTGCCGGGACTACCGGAACCTGAGCGGGGGCTGGCGGTTCAACGGCTGGCGGTGCAAGGGCGGGTGGTCGAGCCGGGCTGGGGCTTGCGTGGACGTTGGGCGACAGTGAGGGGCTCCGCGTCGCGGGCGCCGGTGTGACCGTGCCAGGGGCAGGTGCCGGCATTGCTGTGTGCCCGGCGAAGCAGGCTCCGAGCAACAGCGTCGTGCCCAGCGCAGCCGCAGCATACGCCGGGCGGGAAATTTTCATGGTTTCGCTCCTCGGGGACGGCCGGCCGCGTTCAGCCGGGCTGTCCCTAGAACGGTCCCGGCTGCCCCCGGGTTCAATGCGGCCCCAACTTCCGGCCGAGGACGGGACGAAGCCGAGAGCGGGACGACGCCGGCGGGGCCGGTGAACGGAAAGCGGGCCGGCGTCGTAGTACATGCAAGGAGGCGGAAATGTCCGATCAGGAGGCCGAGCTGCTGCGTTCCTTGCAGGAGGCCTACGGCCCGGCGCTGTGGCGATTCGTCATGGGAATGACCGGTGACAGTACCCTGGCCGACGACGTCGTGCAGGAAACGCTGATCCGCGCCTGGCAACACCCGGCGGTTCTGCAGCGCCCGGAGACGGCGGTGCGCGCCTGGCTCTATACGGTTGCCCGCAATCTGGTCATCGATGACCGGCGCAGCGCCCGGCGACGGCACGAGACTCGGACCGAACAGCTCCCGGAGATTCCCGAAGCGGACCGGGTCGACAGGATCCTGGACGGGTGGCTCGTGTCGGATGCACTGGCCGGACTGTCCGCTGAGCACAGGGCCGTCGTCATCCACGCGTATTACCGCCGGGAGACAACGGCCGAAATCGCGCAAAGCCTTCAGCTGGCGGAAGGAACCGTAAAGTCGCGGTTGCATTACGCGCTGCGGGCGCTGCGACTGGCTCTGCAGGAAGGAGGCTTGACGCCATGATCCAAGACGCAAGGGATGAGTACCGGAGCTGGGATGCTGCCTATGTGCTGGGAACTTTGGTGTCCTCCGAGCGCCACGAGTTCGAGGAACACCTGTCCGGTTGCGCCGGGTGCAGGGCCGCCGTGGCAGAACTGGCCGGAATACCGTCACTGCTGGCCACTCTTTCACCCGAGGAGGCAACCGCCCTCGGGCACAGCGAGCGCGCCAGCCGGACGCCGGGAGTGCTTCCCGGGTTGGCGAAAACGGTCCAGCGCGGACGCCGGCGCGTGCGCCTGGCCGTCGCAGGACTGGTAGTCGGCGCGGCCGCCGCGTCGGGCGCTGTCACCGTTGCGGTCACGGCCCCTGCCCCGCAGGCCGTGCAGGCGCAGGCCGTATCCCCGACGGCGCTGAACTTCACCCCTGTGGTCGACAGTTCGCTGGTTGCGAAGGGCTCCCTTACCCTGCAGCCGTGGGGAACACGGATCGACTGGGAGTGCACATACACGGCTGCACCGGCTGACGCGCCAGGGCCGGAGGGACCCGGCGGTCCGCGCTCCCCGGAGGAGTACGGCTTGGTGGTTGTCGACTCGCACGGCGTCACCACACAGGTGGCCACCTGGGCGGCAACACCCGGGACGGTGGCCACGCCGACGGCGACCACCGTCGTCCGGCTTGCCGACATCCGCCGTGTCGAAATCCGAGCCATCGCCAGCGGAAGCACGATCCTGACCGCGAGCGTGTAGCTCCGGGGACGTCGGGCAGGCCGGCGGACCGGACTCCCGCATGTTTGCCCAGGGACGCGGCGTGCGGATCAGCCGGCGCGCCCGGGGGTGAATTGCGGAGACAATGGAGGCGTGACCTCCGCGACCGCACCCCTCGACCCAGCCTGCTCCAATGGCCTCTTCGACCTCGACGTCATCGGGGCTGGCCTGACTTTTGCGGAATCGCTGGGGGCTCTCGCGGCGGCCCTGCAAGGCGGAGGCGCCGGGGCGTCCGCGGTGGTGCAGGCTCCTCCTGGCACGGGCAAGACGACGCTTGTGCCGCCGCTGCTGGCTAACATCGCGAACAGCAACACCGCGACCCGCGGGAGAGATGGGCGCGGGCGCCGTCCGCGGATCGTGGTCACCCAGCCGCGCCGCGTCGCTGCCCGTGCGGCCGCCCGGCGCCTGGCCACCCTGGACGGCACCCGGCTCGGTGACCGGGTGGGCTACACGGTCCGCGGGGAACGCCAGACGGGTCCCGGAACCGTAATCGAGTTCGTTACCCCCGGCATCCTGCTCCGCCGCCTCCTCGCGGAACCGGGGCTCGAGGGCACCGACGCCGTGATCCTCGACGAGGTCCACGAACGCGGGCTGGAGACCGACCTCCTCTTCGGCATGCTCATCGAAGTCCGCCAGTTGCGCGGTGACCTCACGCTCGTCGCCATGTCGGCGACGCTCGACGCGCCCCGTTTCGCCGCCCTGATCGGAGACGCCCTGATCGGTGAAGGGGCGGCCGGAAACGACGGCGGCGGCCCGGCACCGGTTGTCGACTGTCCGTCCGCGCTGTTCCCGCTGGATGTGGAATGGGCCCCCGCGCCGGTGCCTCGGCTGGACGAACGCGGCGTGGCCCGGGCCTTCCTGGACCACGTGGCCGACACGGCAGCGGCGGGGCACGCCGCCGCGCTGGCCGGCGGACGGGACATTGACGCGCTGGTGTTCGTTCCTGGCGCGTGGGAGGTCTCCTACATTGCCGCGCGGCTGCGCGGCCGGAGCCGCGCTGAGGTCCTGGAACTCCACGGCCAGGCCGGTCCGTCGGAGCAGGACCGCGCCGTCTCCGGGCGTGAACCCGGCGGGGCTGCCCGGATCATCGTTTCCACCGCACTCGCCGAGTCCTCCCTCACCGTCCCCGGCGTCCGGCTGGTCATCGACTCCGGGCTGTCCCGCGAGCCGCGGCGCGACGCCGGCCGCGGGATGTCCGGCCTCGTGACTGTGTCCTGCTCCCGGGCGTCCGCGGAACAACGCGCCGGCCGTGCCGCACGCCAGGGCCCGGGCACGGTGATCCGCTGCTATGACCAGAGGGCCTTTGGCGCCGCGCCGGCCCACCCGACGCCGGAGATTGCGGCAGCTGACCTGACCGGCGCCGCCCTGGTTCTGGCGTGCTGGGGAGCCCCCGGCGGCCGGGGACTGGCCCTGCCGGACGCGCCGCCCCAAGCCGCCATGGACGAGGCCGTTGAAGTGCTGCGGGAACTCGGCGCCATCGCTCCGGACGGTCACGCAACCGAACTGGGCAAGATCCTGGCCCGGGTCCCGACGGACCCCCGGCTTGCCCGCGCCCTGCTGGACGGCGCCGCGACGGTGGGCCACCGCGCGGCGGCCGAGGCAGTGGCCCTGGTCTCGGGGGACCAGCGTGCCCCGGGCGCAGACCTGACCCGCCTGGTCGCCGCGCTGCGGACGGGCAGGGATCCCGGATCCCGGCGGTGGGCGGAAGACGTCCGGCGGATGGAGTCGATCGCGCGCCAGGAGTCCCCTGGCGTCGGGCCCCAGAAGTCAGCCGGCGTCGCGCCGGCTGGGGCGGTGGGCGCTGCGGAGGCGGTCGGGTTCGTCGTCGCGCTGGCCTTTCCGGACCGCGTGGCGCGCCGTGTACCGGGGGAGGGGCCGGCACAATACCTGCTCACGTCCGGAACGCGCGCCGGATTGCCGGCCGGCAGCCCCCTGTCCGGGCACGAGTGGCTGGGCGTGGCCGAAGTATCGCGCGCGCAAGGGCGCGACGCCGCGGGGACCGGCGCCGTCATCCGCTCCGCGGCGCCGCTGACGGCGGGCACCGCGGAGGCCGCCGCCCGCAACCTCCTCAGCGAAACCCTGCAGGCGCGGTTTAGCCAGGGCCGCGTCTCGGCCCGGCGGGAGCGCCGCCTGGGCGCGATCGTGCTTTCGTCCACCCCGGTACGGCCTCCCGCGGACGAAGGCCGCGCAGCTGTGGCCCGCGCCCTGGCGAGCGAGGGGCTGGCGACCATCGGATGGTCGGCGGCGGCGGATGGCTTGCGCCGCCGTCTTGCCCTCCTGCACCGGGAGCTGGGCGGGTCCTGGCCCGACGTTTCCGAGCCGGCGCTGCTGGCCCGGCTGGACGAATGGCTGGCCCCGGAACTCGCGGCGCTGGCCGGCGGGGCATCCACGGGCGGGATCGACCTCGCCGGCCCGCTGAGCCGGCTGCTGCCGTGGCCTGAGGCGGCCCGGCTCGGTGAACTGGTACCGGAGTCGTTGGTGGTCCCCAGCGGGTCACGGATCCGGATCGATTACCCGGACGCGGGCGACACCACCGGCCGGCCGGTAGTGGCCGTCAAGTTGCAGGAGTGCTTCGGCTGGGCCGAGACGCCGCGGCTGGCTGAGGGGCGCGTGCCGGTGCTGTTCCACCTGCTCTCGCCGGCCCGCCGGCCGCTGGCCGTGACGGACGACCTCGCATCGTTCTGGTCCGGGCCCTACGCCCAGGTCCGGGCGGAAATGCGCGGCCGCTATCCCCGGCATCCCTGGCCCGAAGACCCGTGGACCGCGCCCGCGACAGCCCGGACCAAGCCCCGGAACTGACCGCCGGGACCAGCAGCCCGGCGCTGCCGGCTGACCACTCGCGCCGCCCGGGCAACAGGGGCATGATGAAGTTGCACGACGCCGGCGGACCGCCAGGCCCGCGGGACGCCGGCAAACAGGCCGGTCAAACGGACCGGCCAAACGGGCATTCAGCCCAGCGATGAAGAGTGATGGCCATGCATCTTGCGTTCGTCTCCATTCCCGCCCACGGACACGTGAACCCGACCCTGCCGCTGGTGGCGGAGCTTGTAGGCCGGGGGAACAGGGTCACGTACTTCACGTCGGCCGACTTCGGGCCGCGGATCCGCAACGCGGGCGCGGCCTTTCACGCCTCCGGCGGGAACTGGATGGCGTCGATGCCGGCGCTGGGGACCGGGCAACGGGCGCAGGCGCAGCTGATGCTGCCGATCATGAACCGGGTTTTCGAGGACCTCAGATCCAGCTTTCCGGCGCTGGTGGATCGCCTGCGGCAGGACCCGCCGGACGCCGTCTGCTTTGACGCGATGACGCTCAGCGGCAGCATGGCCGCAGAAAAAATCGGGGCCCCGGCCATTGCCCTCATGCCCACCTATGCCAGCAACGAACATTTCTCGCTGAGATCGCTGATGCCCGCCCCGCCACCGGAAGGCGCCGACGAGATGGCCAAGGTTGCGCTGGCCATGGGCAAGTTGCTGGCGGAGTTCGCGGCCGAGCAAGGTGTGCGGACGCCCCGGCTGTTCGACGGCCCGCCGGCGCCGTTCAACATCGTGTTCCTTCCCCGCGAGTTCCAGCCCATGGGGGCCACCTTCGATGACCGGTTCCGGTTTGTGGGGCCCAGCGTGGGCGGCCGGGACAGCGACGGTGCATGGGTCCGTGAGGGAACGGGTCCGTTGCTCTTCATATCGCTGGGGACCACTCCACTGAACCGCCGGCCGGACTTCTTCCGGATGTGCCTTGAGGCCTTCGGTGGCAGCGAGTGGGACGTCGCCATGGCCGTCGGGGACCAGACGGTCCTCGCCGATCTGGGGACGATTGCACCAAACGTCCAGGTCCGGCCCTTCTTCCCTCAACTGCTGATACTGCGTCAAACCGCTGTCTTCATTACCCACGCCGGCATGAATTCGACCATGGAGGCACTTTATTTCGCCGTCCCGCTAGTGGCCGTGCCACAGCAACCGGAGCAGGTGGCCACCGCCCGCAGGCTTGAAGAACTGGGTCTCGGCCGGCACCTTGCGGCGGAGGACGTCGGGCCCGACGCGCTCCGGGCCGCGGCCGCCGCGCTCCACACCGACGCCCGGGTCCGGCGGAACGTGACCGCAATGAGCGATATTGTCCGCAGCGCGGGAGGGGCCGTCGCTGCGGCCGACGCCATCGAAGCGCATGTGCGCCACGGGGCGGGGCGGTTCGGCAACGTCGGTTAGGGGAGCACGCTCGCGGGATATTCGCCGTGTGTCTTCAAGAACTCAGCTACCGTGGCCGCCAGGGACGCCCCCGCCTCGTCGGCACTACGCTTCGCGCCGGCAACGGCAAAGGAGTGGTCTCCGCCTTCGCGCCACTCCAAGGTCGCGTGAGGTCCGATTCTGGCGACCACGGCCTCCAGCAGTTCCGGGGTGGCGAACGTATCGCGCGTGCCCTGCAGGAAAAGCATCGGCAGAGTCAGCCCGTAGAGGTGCTCGTCGCGGAGTTTTTCCGGTTTGCCCGGCGGGTGCAGCGGATAGCCCAGGTAGACCAACCCGGCAGCCGGCATGCCTTCCGCCACCGCCATTGAGGCCATGCGCCCACCGAACGACTTCCCGGCGGCCCACAGCGGCCGGCCGGCGGACCGGGACACAGCGGCCTCCATGGCCGCCCGCCAAGCCGCGATTGCCGCCGGCGGCCTGTCAGGGAATTTCCGTCCCGCCTCCCGGTAGGGGAAGTTGAAACGCAGGGTGGCGACACCCAGAGCGTTCAGGGCGCGGGTGAAGCCCACGAGAAACGGATGGTCCATTCCCGCCCCGGCGCCGTGGGCAACAACCAAGGACGCGTAGGAGCCGTCGGGCTCGGCAAAGACGCCCGACACTGTGGCGTCGCCGACCTCAAAGGTGATCGGGAACTCGGGCGTTGTCATGCGTCCATCATGCCGCTTCCAGGGCAGTTCCGCTTCACGGCCCCTGCCACACCGTTCTCCACTAGGGCCCTCCACTTCCGTGACCACGACGCCGCCCGCCGGTTCGCGCTCTCCGCTCGCTGTGGCGGCTGCGCCCTTCAACTGTCCCCGCCGCCGGGGTAGGTTGTCCCCATGGCCAAGGAAGAAGTCCACCTCACTGTCAGCGGTCCGCACGGCGACCGGGAGTTGCGGGTGTCGAGTCCGGCGAGGGTCGTCTGGCCCAAGCTGGGACTGACCAAGCTGGACCTGGCGCGGTACATGGTGGACGTCGGCGATGCCTTCCTGGCGGCGAACGGGGACCGGCCGGTGACCCTCCAGCGGTTCAAGGACTCGGTGGACGGCGAGCAGTTCTTCTCCAAGAACCCGCCTAAAGGCGCCCCGGATTTCATCCGTTCGGTCGACGTCGTCTATCCCAGCGGACGCTCGCACCCCCAGCTGGTGATCGACGAAATCGCCGCAGCGGTGTGGGCGGTGCAGATGAATACCGTGGTCTTCCACCCTTGGCCCTCCCGGGCCGGCAACCCGGATAATCCGGACGAGTTGCGGATCGACCTCGACCCGCAGCCTGGAACGGGGTTCGCAGAGGCCGTTCCGGTGGCGCTGGAGTTGCGGCGCGTCCTCGCGGAGGCCGGGCTGGACGCCTTCATCAAGACTTCAGGCAACCGGGGGCTCCATGTCTTTGCCCCGATCGAGCCGACCCGGGAGTTCCTGGATGTGCGGCACGCGGTCATCGCGGCGGCGCGCGAACTCGAGCGGCGCCTGCCCGAGGAGGTAACCACCGCCTGGTGGAAGGAAGAACGCGGCGCCCGCATCTTCGCCGACTTCAACCAGGCGAACCGCGACCGCACGATAGCGGGGGCCTACAGCCCGCGCGCACTCGCCAATGCCACGGTGTCCTGCCCGATCCGCTGGGAGGAGCTCAAAGCCGTCGATCCCGGTGCCTTCACGATCGTCACCGTGCCGGAGCGGCTCAAAGCCTCCGGCGATCCGTGGGAGGGCATGCATTCGGGCAGCGCGGGCACCGTCGATCTCCTCCTGGAATGGTGGGACAGGGATGTCGAGGCCGGGTTGGGGGAGCTGCCGTTCCCGCCGGACTTTCCCAAGATGCCCGGGGAACCGCCGCGGGTCCAGCCCAGCCGGGCGCGCAACAGCGGCTGACCACTTCAACCACGAGGCGACCCTAGCCGGGATGATCCCCGGAAATCCGGAGTCGGGCTCCGCCCGCGACCTTGCCCGGGCATGAGGCTCCTGCGACGATGGCAAGGTGAACATGCCCATTGGCTACTGGGTCCGGCGCCTGGATGCGTCGCTGCAGGCACAACTCGATTCCACGCTGGCCGGTGTCCATCTGTCCAGAAGGCAGTGGCAGGTCCTCAACACGTTGGGCTCCGCCCCCGTCACGCCGGCGGAAATGCGGGATATCCTGCGGCCTTTCAACGCAGCGGACGGCGGCGGAGGGCAGGAGCGGGACCTGGCCGCGTTGGTTCGGCGGGGGCTGGTGCTCCTGCTGGATGGTCGCCTCGCCCTGACCGAGGCCGGCTCCGCTCTGCATTCGGAGGCAACCGGGCTGGCGGAAGCTGCCCGCCGTGAGCTCACGGCAGGCATCGGAGCGGATGAGTATGCCATGGCTGTCAGCGTCCTCGAACGCATGAGCAACAACGCGGACCGGCTCGCCTCGCGATAGAAGCGGTTGGGTGTGCCTCCGCACACGCTCATTCACGCCCGGCGCCGCAGCCGTCGGGGAGGTCAGTAACCCGCCAGGGTGATCGGAGCCCTGCGACAGGCAGCACTAGACCCAACAGTTGGCCGCTCCATCGGTGTGCCTGGGAGGAACTGTCTGAATCCCTGCGGCGGGGCTGGCACCACAGAGAGCATTAGTCGCAAGCCCCTGGGCCTTCATGGAATGCTGGGGTCATGACCTCCCGTTCCTCCGCTGTCCCCGCTTTAATGGCTGCCGCCGTCGGCTCTGAAACCTTCAGCCTCCGGCACGCGACCAAAGCTGACCTGCCACAAATTCTGCAGCTACTCGCCGACGATCAGCTCGGATCAACCCGAGAAAGGGCCGACGATCCGGACCCGTACGAGCTGGCTTTTGACGCAATCGACTCCGACCCCGCCCACCTTTTGGTAGTGGGAGAACTCGGCGGTGAGGTGGTGGCCACGTTCCAGCTCAGCTTCATCCCCGGCCTCTCCCGCAGGGGATCCTGGCGTGCACAGATTGAAGGGGTGCGAGTAGCCAAGCAGTTGCGAGGCCAGGGAACTGGTGCGGTCATGATGCGATGGGCCATTAAGCATGCACGTGAGCGCGGCTGCTCCCTCGTCCAGCTGACCACCGACAAATCCCGCCTCGCGGCCCACCGCTTTTACGAGCGCCTGGGCTTTGTCTGCAGCCACGAGGGCATGAAGCTCACCCTCTGACCCATTGCCGGGGGCCAGAACTTGCGTTCTGCGGCAGCCAGCGCCGCAGCCTTCCGCGCAGCATGCGGTGTCGACATGAGCCGGGTCATCAGTCACCTAGGTTGCCCCAAAGCCACTCGGAGTACGTCTCCCAGGCCTTTGGCCTATGCCGTGGACGTGGGCTGATGTTCACCAGACAGGTGCCCAAATCCTCTGGCGCCTTCCCGGGACGCGGCGGATACGGTAGGTTCATGCATTCCGTCGAGGCTGAGGCACTTATCAAAGCCCGAGACTCCACCGTCTGGGACATCATCACCGATGCAGGGAACTACACAGTTTGGGATTCCGGTATCACGCACGTCACGGGCGAACTGCGCAACGGTGGCACCATCAAAATCCGGACCAGCACCTGTGGGAGCCGCATCTTCCGGCTGCGTGTCCGGCAGAGGCCCGGCGAGGTGATGACCTGGACCGGGGGCCTGCCCCTGGGTCTGATCACCGGCGTATGCACGTTCACGCTTGAACCCCACGACGATGGCAAGACGCACCTGCGCGTGAAGGAGGAGATCACCGGCCCACTGCGCGGGCTAGTCGGGAAGGCCATGCCGGACGCGCGGCAGCCTCTCATCGATTACGTCAACGCCGTCAGGAAACGCTCAGAAATCCTCGGCCGACACGCTCAATGAGGTGATGGGCGGCGCCCCCGAGGCCGGCTCCGGACTTGGACGCGGAGCCGGCCTGTCAGGAAGTCGGCAAGAGGCGTGTGCCGAAGGCCCGTGTTCGCTAGGCGGGCCGCATCCCAGCCTCAAATTAGACGATAATAAGCAAGCGTGCAATAGTCCGGACCATCGCCGCGATTATGAGGCAGGTCCGGGACTAATTCGGTGACGGGTGCCGTTATGCAGTCGGGGGTGGAACCGGTTCTGCGCACAACGCCGCCTTTGAGCACCGATGGGAATGAGGTCACGTGACGACTACGCCTGCCGAGGGAGTCGGCTTCCGCTCCGAACGCGGACCTGTCCTTATTGCCCTGATGCTCTCTACGGGTCTGGTGGCGATTGACGCGACCGTTGTGGCGACAGCCGTGCCTGCGATCGTGCATGACATTGGCGGGTTCACGTCGTTCCCGTGGCTGTTCTCCGCCTACCTGCTGGCGCAGGCTGTGTCAGTCCCTGTCTACGCGAAGCTCTCCGACACCATCGGCCGCAAGCCGATCATGCTGATCGGAATTGGACTGTTCCTGCTCGGCTCGGTCCTGTGCGGAGTCGCGTGGAGCATGCCGGTGCTCATCGCCTTCCGCGTGGTCCAGGGCCTGGGCGCCGGAGCGGTCCAGCCGATGGCCATCACTATCGCCGGCGATATCTACGCCCTGGCAGAGCGGGCAAAAGTACAGGGCTACCTTGCGAGTGTGTGGGCCGTCTCCTCAGTGGTGGGCCCGACGCTCGGGGGAGTGTTTGCCACGCTCGGCATCTGGCGTGGCATTTTCCTCGTGAACATCCCGCTGTGCCTGGTGGCAGGATGGATGCTGGTCCGGTCGTTCCACGAGAACATCGAGCGCGTGAAGCACCGGGTCGACTATCTGGGCGCGGGGCTGCTCACGGTTTCGCTCACCCTGCTCATTCTCGGTGCCCTCGAGGGCGGCCAGGCCTGGGCCTGGAACTCCGCCATCAGCAGCGCAGTGTTCGCCGGCGGTGCGCTTTTGTTCGCCGCGTTCGTCCTCGCCGAACGGAGGGCAGCGGAGCCTGTCCTGCCCCCGTGGGTGGTGTCCCGGCGGCTGCTGGCGACGACGGCGATGGTCGCCTTCGGCGTGGGAGCAGTCATGCTTGGCATCACCTCTTACGTTCCCACCTTCCTCGTAGGAGCCCTCTCGACCTCCCCGATCCTGGCCGGGCTCGCCCTGGCGGCGCTGACCATCGGCTGGCCGATCAGTGCGTCCCAATCGGGCCGCCTGTATCTGCGGATCGGGTTCCGGAACACTGCGATGATCGGTATCACGGTCACCGTCATCGGCACGGCGGTCCTGGCCGTCACCGCTTCCGTCCCGAACGTTGCGCTGGTCGCAGGCAGTTGCTTCATCGTCGGACTCGGACTCGGGCTGGTCGCCACGCCGACCCTCATCGCCGCCCAGACGAGCGTCGAATGGAACGAGCGCGGGGTGGTGACCGGCACCAACCTTTTCGCCCGATCAATCGGCAGCTCCATCGGTGTCGCAGTGTTCGGGGCGATAGCAAACGCCGTCTACGCCGGCACTCCGCACGGTGACACGGATCCCGGTACCATCGTGGCGGCCTCTTCCGCCGTGTTCCTGGCGGTCATGATCGTCGCGCTGCTCACCGTCGTCGCCGTTATCGGGATGCCTGCCACAAAACCCGTCAAGCAGGTCCCCGCCGCCGTGCGGGGGTGATCCCAAGGTTCCAAGCCCTGGTGCGGCCTTCCGCCATCGGACTGCGGCCCGATGCCGTATTCAACGTCTGAGCCGCATCGTTCTCCAGCTCGCCGGTCCAGCGGTCCCACCGTCCGTTTGAGGTGCGTTTACGCCAGGTCGGGGGAGCTGTACACGATGTAATCCAACGCGGCGGGACCGGACATGGCCAGAGTGTTGTCGTCAGGCTTGATCCGGCGGCCTTCGAGGGCCGCCCAAAGAGCCTCGGCGGGCTCCGGCTCGGTGTGGTTTATCAGGCACCAGCTGGTGTACAACCCGTACAGCTCTTCCTCGTCCAACCCGCCGTCGGTTTCCCGGTCACTGGTCACGGCCTCTGCGAGGAACCGATCAAAATGCGCGCTCATATCCGTTCCCTTATCTCGTGTGCATCGCTGGGACGCTCCGTCACCGACACTGGGCAGTTGGGTCAGCGCCCGACTGCCAACGTTGAATTTATGCCAGGAAGACAACCCTGTCCAGTTCGGCTCAACCCGGCGGGTCAGGTGTTACTCGGACGCGTGTTGAAGGACCCCGGGGCCGAGATCGTCCACCGCTTGACCTGTCAACGGAACGATCATCGAACCGGCACCCATTCCGGTTCCCCATATTCAACTGCGCAGCAGGTAGCTGGCCACGCCGTCGGGGTTTGCTAGGGCGAGGAGGTGGCCGCCGGGCACGACGTCGGGCTCCACACCGAGGCGTTCGCGGGCGACCCGTCGTTGGAAATCCAGAGGAAAGAACCGGTCTGCCTCGCCGGTAAGCACACGGGTTGGGATCTTGGGCCATTGCGTGAAGTTGCATACCGAACCGAAAACCGCGTTTGCTTCCGGGCGCTGATGCGGTTCCCCTTCCGCCGCGATTTCCGGCGGAACGTCGTGCAGGAAGTAGGTGTCAATGTCGAACTCGGCACTGTACCCGTGGGCCCTGGCCGCGCTTTGCTGCGCTGCAGCCCAGCCGGTGTTGTCCCACCATGCGCCGGGGGTCTCGCCCGGTATAGGGATCATCGCATTCACCAGGATGAGCTTTCGGACGGAAGCGCGCTCACACACGAGCGGGGTGGTGAAGCCACCCAGCGACTGCGCAACAAGCACGACGTCGTTGCGCCCACCGATGGCGTCGAGAACCAGCCGCGCGTACTCCGGCAGCCCGGCGCCTTCATCGTCGCCGGGCAGATCGACCGCCACGGCGTCGTGCCCGGTCCCCTGAAGCAAAGGAACGACGTGGCTCCAGTACCAGGCTGCGCCGCCCGCTCCCGGGATCAGCACGAACGTATTCACGGCAGTACCAGCCAAACGCCGACGACGGGACCCCGGTTCCGGACCAGCAGGTGGCGCCCGTTGGGCTGCTTTCGCTTCAACACGGATCTCATCTCCCCATCTTCTCCCCGCCCTTATGGACGCCGGCAACCCCGGCAGCCGCTAACGGACCATTCGCATCTCGGGCAGTTCGTTCCAGTCAGGTGGAAGCAGTTTACGTTTCCCGTCGGTAACCGGACGATCGAATTGTCTCAGAGACCGTCGTCCTGGACTCGAACACATGACAGGCTTCGTCCTCGCTTCACCCCTTAGATAACGAGCGACAGCAGAGCCGCGGCCACCGCAGGGTCACCGTCCGAGGCCCTGGCCAGCGCCAAAGCGGACGTGGAGCGCGGTCCCGATGGCGCCGTCGGCTACTGGCGTGGCATAAGCTTCCGGTATGGGACTAATAATCACACTACTTATCATTTGGCTTGTACTTTCGATCCTTGGCTTCGCCGTGAAGGGCCTACTTTGGTTGGCGATCATTGCTCTGGTGCTGCTGGTGGCCACGGCTGTTTGGGGCTGGGTGAAGCGCAAGGCCAAAGCCTGACGCTCAACCTGATCGCTCAACGGCGGCGGCCGGTCCCACACGGGACCGGCCGCCGCTTTCGTGCGCCCTGACTGCTTGAAACCTGAAAACAACTCTTGCCTGTGACATCGAAAAGCACAGATCTGGGTGATGGTCCCACCCATCATCACTAGTGGTTGTCCCGCACCAAGAAGTTTGGGGCCACCTGCCTGCAGCCCGGCTCACCTTTAACGGACTCGAGGTTCTTCTTCACGGCCGCGGGAACCGGGTGGACAAGCAGCTTTGGGCGGCACTGACGCCCATCGTGGAAATGGCGATAAGGAGATGGCGCGTCCCGGATTCGGGCCCTTGGGAAATCCGCACCCCAGGCCGTACGTTCACCTACTCGGCGGCGCTTTGCTTCGTCGCCATTGACCGCGGCAGCGGAGACAGGGGCTCCGGGTAGGGGACAGACGAACGGCTCGCATGCGATCAGGAGTCTTCTGAACCCGCCCCTTCGACGGGACCGTCCCACGACCAGTGTTGGATGGGCAGGCCGTCCGGAACGTCCTCTGCGGAGCGGTGGTACCGGGACATCGTGGTGGTGGTCGACCACGCGAAGTAGTCGTGCAGCACCTTGCGGAGAGGCTTCTCCTCGGTGAGTCCGACGTCGGTCATTGCCTGATCGAAGCAGGCGATCGCTCTACGGTCCATATCCTCGTGCGGCCCGTTGCCGCTGTGCATCCGCACCACAGAGGTCTCGTCGCCGTAGGAGTCTGAATAGGTTGTCGGGCCACCTAAAGCCTCCGCCCAGTAGGCGGCCAGCCGCCGCCTATGCTCGGGATGGAAGCCATGGCTGAACGCGTGGCCGACCACCTCGTCGGCCGTTGCCCTGGTATGCCATGCGCCGGCCAGCGCCAGGAAAAAGGGGGCTCCGCCAGCAGCTTCGTACACCGTCTGCATCCTGCAACGATGGCATGCCCCACCCTTGTACGGAAGGGGCCGGCTCAGCGAAGGACGCGGTAGCGGATGTGGGTCGCCTCCGTGGAAAATTTTCGACGACAGGTGCGGTGTCTTTTCACCCGAACAGCCGCATCACCTGGTGGAACACAAGCGGCCAAATGACCGACGGCCTCCCGGCTCATACTCATGCGGGCTCCCACGCGAACCCGTCCGGGTCGGTGAACGGGCCTGCGTCGCTGCCTATCGTGAGACGGTGCGAACCGGTGCCCTCCGGAGGGAC
This sequence comes from Arthrobacter sp. LAR12-1-1.1, assembly GCF_040676555.1. Lineage (NCBI taxonomy): Bacteria > Bacillati > Actinomycetota > Actinomycetes > Micrococcales > Micrococcaceae > Arthrobacter > Arthrobacter sp. LAR12-1-1.1. The sequence goes on from NZ_JBEGIG010000001.1 coordinate 349,138, forward strand.
GCCGGCATCCTTGGCGAGAGCGCGGCGCCCGTAGAGCCCCAGCTTGATGGGACTCGCCGGCATGGCGAACTCGACGTACTTGCCGAAGCTTTTCCCGACGGCGAGTCCGTGGTCGACGTAGAACCGTTTGCTCGCAGCAACGTCGGTGGCCGCTACCAGCAGCACGATCTGGTCAATCTGTCTGGTGGCCGGACCGGTGTCCTTCCTCGCCGACGTCGCGACCTTCCAGATCGCTCCATCGGGAGCCTGAACGACGCCGCCATAGCCCCACAGTGACTTTTGGGCCGGCTTCAGCGTCGTGGCACCAGCCGCCAGAGCAGTGTCGATCAGGCTGCTGACGGTGGACGGCTGCGACACTATGAGCGACATCGTGAACCCGCGGAACCCGGCCGTCGGGGCATCCGAAGCTCGCACGCGCACCTGCGTTCCCAATCCGAAGGCAGCAGTGTAGAAGGCGGTGGCGGCCGCGGGGTCAGGTACTTCGAGGGTCACTGATTCGATGGAGGTCATGGCAGGTCCTTCGGAAGGGTGGGCAGGTCGTGTTGATGACTTTATGCTGTGGCCCCCCTGATCGCTTCTCCGATCCTGATCGATCCGTCCCGCATGCGGCCGAACATCCGGCTCGGCCTCGGTTACCTTCGGGTTGGATGACCGGCGCTGGCTACGAGCTGGTGCTCGATGCCAGCACGCCCAGCCCGAGTGCGGCGATGATGCCGCTGCTGCCGCGTTCGAGCCAGCTGCTCACTCGCGGACGCTGCAGCCACGCCATTGCCTTCGCTGCCGCGATGGATACGGCGGCCAGATAGAGGAAACCGATAATGCTCTCGATGGCACCAAGCACCATCGCGGTGTCCAGAGTGTTGCCGCCGTGCGGAATGAATTGCGGCACGACGGCGAGGTAGAACAGGCCGACTTTGGGGTTGAGCAGTGTGGAGAGCGCGCCGGCGCCGAACCCTGTCATTCGGCTGTAGCTCCGGCGGGGAGCGTGTCCGGCCGTTGCTGAGGGTGTTGTGCGGCGGGCCCGGATCAGCGACGAGATGCCCAGGTACAGCAGGTACAACCCGCCCGCGATCTTTAGCCAGCGGAATACTTCGGCGGAGTCCTCCAGCACTGCGGCGAGACCCACCCCCACCAGCCCGGCCCAGACCAGGGATGCCAGTGCCGAGCCGAGCGCCGCGGCAAGGCCGGCCACGGCACTCTGCAGGGAGATCCGCAGCACCAGGAACGTATCTGGGCCGGGGGTGACGGAGAGCAGCAGGCACAGGCCGGCAAAAGCCAGCAGGGTTACAGCGGTCATGCGCACCATTGTCCGGGTGCAGCTTGCCTGGTTGCAATTGCAGCGAGGCACGGCCGGGGAGGCAGTCAAACGCGACCCGACGTTCTTCTCGAGGGCAGCGAGCTGCGCTGCGTCCCAGGAGCAGGAATGTGCGCTGGTACCACGGAACCGAGAAGTCCCACGGCAAGCGCGTCCTGGGTCATCAGAGGAGGATGACCATCAGCGCGATCAGGTACAGGATGGTGGCAATGCCAAGAAGGTAAAACCATAGGGTGTCCTTCGGCTCCTCGTCTGGGTCGGTCCGCTGAAAATCGCGGTCATCCGGCCCATCTTCGGGCATTTCTCGGGCGTTGCCGGGTTCGACGATCCTGACGGGGGTCACGTCGTTGGTTGCGGGTTGCCGCCGCGGAATCTGGGCGTGTTCATCATCCAGCCCGCGGCGCATAAACCGGTTCTGGAGAGTGAAAGCGGCGGAATGTGCCTTGAGCTTCATGATTGGTTCCTCCTTCCTGCCTGGTGGTACCTGAAGGGGCGGCGGCCATCCACGAGGTCGCTTCGGTATGGACACCGGCTCGATATGTCGTTAGCCGCGAGGAGGCCGGGGGGCGTCTTCAGGCTGGTGACATCAAGGGCAGCACCGGCCCCAGCCCGGCGGTTCCGCGCGCGCCGTCGGCTCGGCACGAGCCTTCCACGGCCGCGAGTATTGTTGGGGCCCTCTGGCATTGACCGCCTTAAACGATTACCCCTCTGTTTTGGGTCTATTTCAAGGGTGATCGACGGTCTTTCTGGAGAAGAATCCGTTCAGAGCAGGGATCTGCGCAGCGAGGGCGGCTGCGCCGTGCCCGTTGCGCGGCCTTCGCCGGGCTTGACCGGCCCGCTAGTCGCCGGCGGCGTCGCGGCCGCGGCGCACGATCAGCCGGTCGGGGCCGTGGACCACAGTTGTGTCCTTGTCCTCGTAGTCGAACTGGTTGAGGAAGAAGCGCATGGCGTTGATCCGGCCCCGCTTCTTGTCGTTGAACTTGATGGTGATCCACGGCGCATGGTCCGTGTCGGTCCGCAGGAACGTCTCCTCCTTGGCTGCCGTGTACTCCTCCCACCGGTCCAGGGAGGCCAGGTCTATCGGGGAGAGCTTCCAGCGCCGCACCGGGTCTATCTGCCGGATCGCAAAGCGGGTGCGCTGCTCGTGGCGGGTCACGGAGAACCAGAACTTGGTCAGGTGGATTCCGGAGTCCACCAGCATCCTCTCGAAGAGCGGCGCCTGAATCATGAAAGTGTCGAATTCCTGCTCCGTGCAGAAGCCCATGACCCGCTCCACATTTGCCCGGTTGTACCAGGAACGGTCGAACATCACGATCTCCCCGGCCGTGGGCAGATGCTGGATGTAGCGCTGGAAGTACCACTGGCCAAGTTCGCGGTCCGACGGTTTGCTCAATGCCACGGCCCGGGCCGAGCGGGGATTCAGGTGCTCGGTGAAGCGCTTGATCGTTCCGCCCTTGCCGGCCGCATCCCGGCCCTCGAATACGATCACGTGCCGGAGCTCCTGGTCCTGGCCCCAGTACTGGAACTTCAGCAGTTCAACCTGGAGCCGGTATTTCTCCAGCTCGTACTCCTCACGGGACATCCGCTCGTCGTAGGGGTAGTCTTCCCGCCACGTCTGCACGGCCGAACCGCCCGGGTGGATCAGCTCCGGATCCTCGCCTTGCCCCCCGCGCACGGTGTACCCCATCTCCACCAGATGGTCGATGGCCTCCCTCAGGTTTTCCCGGAGCCAACCTTGATCCTCGGGTGTCCACGTCCTGTCCGCATGCGCCATCCCCAGCCTCCTTCCGGCCCCGCTGAACCGTCGCCGGCTTTCTAGGGTGCCGGCAGCGTTCGATGCTCAACTGAGTTCATAGAATGCGACCAGCCTAAGCCGACAGGTGGAGCTCACGATAGGGATGGGCTTCAAAGTGATCCTCCGGCCGCTTCCGGCGTTCCGGAGTCGTGGCTCCCTCCGGTCTGGCCGGCGTGATGCCCGCCGGATCCCCGGTAGCCGCCGCCACCTCCTTGGTCGCCGACGCGTTCACGGGCCAGGAAGTTTTCGACGTCGAAGAGGTTGTCCGCGCGCCGGGCAATGTTCAGCAGGGTGGTCATCGAGGCGATCTCTTCGACCTGCTCCTTGAGGAACCAGAGCATGAATTGCTCGCCCAGGGCGTCATTCTCAGCCCTGGCTGCGGCGAAGATGGCCTTGATGTTCTCGGTGACTTCCTGTTCCTGCGCGAGGGCCAGGGCGAGGGGCTCCTCGACGTCAGCGAAGTCGTTGCGGACCGGATCAATGCCCGGGATGGCGACTTTGAGTCCGCGGTCCAGGATGTAGCGGACCATCATCATGGCGTGGTTGCGCTCTTCCAGCGACTGGCGGTAGAAGTGTTTGGCCAGCTGCGGAAGGTCCTGCCCGTCAAACCATGCGGCCACGGCGACGTATTGGTGGGAGGCGGCGAATTCGTTGCCGACCTGGCGGGTGAGCAGTTCAGTAAATTTAGTGGATTCCATCGGGATCTCCTTACGGGGGTCGGTGTGGGCGACTGTGGACGGAGCTGGCCGGGGTCGGCCGCGCTGTCGATTTGCAGGGGGTCTTGCTTCGAGCGTCCCGGATGCATGATGGCCGGTCAATAGCCTGCGGTTCCTGGTCGCGGAAGCTTGCCCACAAACAAGAACTGTGAGGATTGGTGTGGCTGGTCTGGGACTGGCTGGCAGAGTAGGTGCTGGCCGTTCCGCCCTGTGGTCGCGACTCAAACAAGAACTGGCCCCCGTCGGGTGCCCTTCCGTCGACTCGTCCGTCCATGGGGTGGGCGGCCGGTACCTGCCCGGCCCACATCGGTGACTTGATCAGAAGGTTGCCCGCCCTGTTTGACGGGGCGTGGCTCGTCACAGTGCTGTTCCGAAGTGACCTCTACCCGGATTGGTACCGGCCGTGCGCGGCCCTGATCATATCCGCGAAATTGAGGAAGGTGCCTGAACCGCTATGCCTATCGTTGCGCATTCCCGCCCGTTTGTCGTCGGCGTCGACACTCACGCCAGGAACCATGTCTACGCCATCATCGCCACCTCAACCGGCGAACTGCTTCAGACCCGGGATTTCCCCACCACCAGCGCCGGCATCAACCGGGCCATCGCCTGGGTGGCGCGCCGCACCGGCGCCGACCTGGCCACCTTGTGGGTGATCGAGGGCGTCGCCTCATACGGCGCCCTGCTGGCCGCCGCCGTGGGCACTGCCGGCTACCCGGTCGCCGAAGCGGCGCGCATGGATGCCCGTGCCCAGCACGGGCATGGCAAGTCCGATCCGTTGGACGCGCACCGGATCGCCGCAGCCGTCCTGCGACCAGTTCTCGCTGCGGGTTGTCGTATTTCTCCAGCCACAGATCCACATCGGGATTCCGGTTTTCCATAGTTGCCACCCTGTGAGGCCTCGCTATGCGGATTCGAGAACGCTTTTGAGGTTGGTCAGTTGCGCGACTTCGGCATTCATGGTGCGGACAATCACCGGACCCACGAGTTTCATGAGTCCCTTGGGCTGCAGATCCAACGTGAACAGGACAGTCGTTCCGCCGGACGCTGCACTGAGCCGGTAAGCGCCGGCCGGGCGGGCAGGGCCGGCCACGACCTGGAAGCCCAGATGCTTTCCGGGGTCCGCAGCCGTGATTTCGTAGTCACCGACGATAGGCCGGCCGCCCGGACCCGTGAGAGTCTGGCTGTACACGGCACCGAGGTCCCCGGGTGTTCCACTTTTCAGTGTGATGTCCTGCACCCCCGAACGCCATGCCGGGTTGTTCAGCCCATCGGCGAGGAACGCATAGACATCCTCCGGCGAACGGTTAATGGTGGTCTCGTTCTCGGCGTGAGCCATGCATACCCGTACTGGTTCTTGGTCCCGGCCGATTCCCGGCCAGCCGATCGATGTTGTCCATACTGTACGTCGTGCGGCCCTGGCCGGCCCGCGCCCGGTCCAGGTGTCCTCCGGATCGTGCCGTCGCGGCCGACGTCGACCGCTGTGAGAGGGAGCCGTCTAGCGGTCCACCGGGCGCCGGCACCTAGCGGATTGCCTCTTCCCGCTCTTCAGCCATGGGACTCAGCGTCAAGCCGCTGGTGTGGATGAGGGTGCCGAGCAGGGATCGTGCGGCCGCGAGCAGGACGTTGACCTCAGGGCTGGCCAGTTCATAAAACAGCCGCCCGTCGCGTCGCGAGGGGACAATGAGGCGCTGGCGGCGGAGCAGGCTCAAATGCTGGGAGAGGTTCGACGGCTCCAGACCCGTGTTGTCGCGCAGTCTGCTCACGGCAACGGGCCCGTCCGCGAGCATTTCCAGGAGCTGGATTCGAGCAGGGTGGCCCATGGACTTGAAAAGTTCGGCCTTAACATCGGTCAGGACCATACTTGTGGGAAGATCATCCGGCATCGGGACCTCCCTCCTTCACATTCAAATATTCTGGGCCGCGCATCTGTGCAGAACCCGCCGACAGGAAAACTAACACGTGCGAGACAGAAAAGTCTGTCTTGCATCGCCCACGATCGGTCCGCCCGCACATTTATCGTAGCGCCGGACCGCTGCCGTGTCGCCGCCGCCGGAAGACAAAGTGGTACCTCTTGCGCAGATGAGAACCGTAGTTCAGACTTTCATGAATTCATCAATTCGATTCGGCCTTCTATGAGTGGCCGGCATTGTTCGGGTGGATTCGGACTGTTCCCGGTGACAACGGCGTCACCGGGAACAATCGAGTCCCGGCTTCCAGGAGGGTTCTATGACAGGCATGTTCGAACTGTTCACCGATTCCGACACTTCCTACCGATTTCGACTTACCGCCCCGGACGGGACTGTCATGGCCCTCTCCAGGTCCTTTCCTGACCTGCCATCGGCGGTGGGCGGGATCGCCGCAGTAAGGGAGTACGCCGGCATGGGGCTGGTGACCGAAATAGAGGCACCGCAAAATGACGCCCTGCCCCAGCCCGTGGCCGATGCCATTCCGGTGGAGCCAAGCGCGCATAACCGTCGAGCCCATGACACGCACGCCAGCGAGCCCCGCGCACGTGCGGGGTCGGCCCGTGACCGAGCGCCCAGATCCCCGGGACGGCCGCCGCGCACCGGCATCCCGTCCGCCGCGCGCTTCTTGGGCGGCCGGGCCGTCATCCGGAATCAGCAGCTAATCGTACGGTGGCGGCAGGCCCTGGAGGCGCGGAGCGCCCACGTTGGGCTCAGCTCGTGCTGACTGACGCCGTGTCCCGTGTTGGCACCCCGGGGCGCTTTCCTCGGGCCGGGTGCGGGGCGTCTGCCGTTGGGCCGGACAGGCAGGGATGGCCATGACCGAGTTGAAGGCGTTGCGGGCCTACTCCAGCGCGCTGGTCGCCGAGGACTGCCTCGCTGGGACCTTTCGCTACGATGTGGTCTCGGGGGAGCTGCAGTGGTCCGAGCAGATTTATCAAATCCATGGCTATCACCGGGGCGAGGTGGTGCCGACGGTGGGCGTCCTGATGTCGCACCTGCATCCTGACGACCGGAAACGGTGCAGGGAAATTTTTGAGGATGTGGGCCGTGGGGGAGGGTTTTTTGCCAACTACCACCGTCTCTTCGACGCACGCAGGCGGGAACGCCGCGTCCTGACAGCGGGGGAGGGCGTGCCGGATCGTGACGGGAAACTGCTGTTCATCGACGGATTCATGCTCGACCTCACCAGGACAGTTCAGCTGGAAACGGACCGGTCCGCCCGCGAGGCCATTGCCGGAGCCATTGGCACGCGAGGCCTCATTGAACAGGCCAAGGGCATCCTGATGGGAATTCTTCACATCGGTTCCGACGCCGCCTTCGAACGGCTCTCCGCCTACAGCCAGCACCACAACATCAAGCTTGCCCACACGGCCTCGGCCATCGTCCGGCTGGCCAGCAACACGCAGGAATCCGCCACCCTCCGCAGCTTCGTCCACGCACTGGACAGCCGTTTCTCGGCACGCCGCGATGGGGGCCGCGTTTTTCATCCCTAGGGGACGAAAGGCGCCGGGCGGGCCTTTGGCCGGCACGCCCTGCGCGCTGCCCTGACCGAATGCTCCGGGCATAACCCAGCGGACACTCATAGCACACTCCGAGGCAGACCGGTCTGTACGCCTCAGCCCAGTGTAAAATTGTTTTATCATGACTGTCGACGACGCCGCGGGCCCCACACTGTTGCCTGCCACAGCCATGGCCGGACGCGATGAGCCGGTGGACCGTATTCTCGCCACCGCCTACGAGTTGTTCTCCCGCCGCGGCATCCGCGGAGTGGGGGTCAATGAGCTGATCAGCAGTTCCGGGGTTTCCAAAGCAACCTTCTACCGGCACTTTCCGTCCAAGGACGCCCTGGTACTGGCCTTCCTGGAACTCCGCGACCAGGTGTGGACCGTGGACCTCATCGTGGCAGAGGCCAGCCGGCGCGGCGACACCGCCGAAGAACGGCTGCTCGCCGTATTTGACGTGTTCGGCGACTGGTTCCAGCGCGAGGATTTCGAGGCGTGCTCGTTCATTAACGTCCTGCTGGAGATGGGGGCCGGGCACCCTCTGGGGAAGGCGAGCATCGATTACCTCAGCCGCATCAGGGGCCACATCCAGGCCCTGGCTGAGGAAGCCGGGCTGGACCGCCCCGAAGAATTTGCGCGGTCCTGGCACATCCTGATGAAGGGCTCCATCATTTCGGCCACCGAAGGCGACGCGCTGGCCTCCAAGCGCGCCCAGCAGATGGCGCGCTGGCTCATCGAGCACCACCGAAACCTGTAGCAGGTGTGCCGGGGGAGTGCCCGCATTCGATGCCGGCTCCTCCATGACCCTGCGCAAAGCCGCAGCTTCCTCCACGCAAACAGACACACCTAACAGCGCTGGCGCGCCGCCGTCGACATAGCGCCATGCCCCGACGTCGACGCCGCTCCCAATTCCGACGCCGACACCGACGCCGGCTCCTGATTTCAATGCTGACGCCGGCTCCCTGCCGACCGACAGGCGCGCCGCACTCCCATCACCTGACCCTCGAACAACTTTGCCCTTGCGAAATACGTTAGTCACCACTAACGTATTATCTGTGTTGGATGCCTTGGAGATTGCTGCGGAGCCGAATCGGCGACGCCTGCTGCATCTTCTCGCCAGCCACGAACAGGCGGTCGGGGAGCTGGCCGCCCATTTCACGGTGAGCCGCTCCGCGGTGTCCCAGCACCTGCTGTTACTGGAGCAGGCCGGCCTGGTATCTGCCCGCAAAGAAGGACGGAACAGGTATTACAGGCTCGACCCGGTGGGAATGGGCCGGCTCCGTGAACTTGTCGAACAGTTCTGGACCTACGAACTGGATCTGCTGGCATCGGATGCGGCCGCACTTGCCGCACAGCGTCACGGCCCTCCGCAACATCACACGACCAATTCAGATACTTCGCCTCAAGACAAAGGACCACTCTCATGATGTTCGATAAGACCATTCACCTGCCCGTCGGCGTCGACGAGGCCTTTGCACTCATCACCGAGCCGGAACGTCTGCGCCGCTGGCAGACGGTGGCGGCCCGGGTTGATCTTCGGATTGGCGGCGAATACCGATGGACCGTCACTCCTGGCCACCACGCAGCCGGCACTTTCACGGAGATCGAGCCGGGCAAGCGCGTCGTCTTCACCTGGGGCTGGGAAGCCGGAATGGACCTGGCGCCGGGCGCTTCCACCGTGTCGATCACGCTGGAGCCCGACGCCGACGGCACCACGCTCCGTCTGGTCCACGATGGCCTCAACGCCGAACAGGCCGCAGCACATGCCGAGGGCTGGAACCACTACCTGGACCGCCTGATCGCCGAAACCTCCACCCCGGCCGGCGCCGGTCCGGACGAGTGGTCAGCGGCCCCGGATTCGATCGATCACATCAGCTCTGCTGAGGCATCCCTCGCCGTGCTCCTGGGCGTGCTGCGAAAGCTCACTCCGGAAGACCGGGAGAAAGCCACTCCCTGCGAAGACTTCACGGCCCACGAGTTGCTGGAGCACCTGGCCGGTTCGCTGAAGCAGATCGGCGGAGCACTGGGCGCGGACGTGAGCGACGACGCCGGGGCAGGCCCGGAAGTGCGCATCGCCGGACTCGCGCAGGCCACCCTGGAGGCGTTCAGCCGCCGTGGTGTCGAAGGCACCATCGACATGGGCTTCGCTGAACTTCCCGCCACCGTCGTCGCCGGAATCATCAACCTCGAGCTGCTCGTGCACGCGTGGGACTTCGCGAAGGCCACTGGCCAGGAACTCGTCGTCTCCGACGTCGTCACCGATCACGTTGAGGCGCTGGCCCTGCTGACCATCTCCGACCAGGTCCGCGCCAGCGGCAGCTTCGCCGCCGCCCAGCCGGTCGCGGAGACCGCAGGCAGCCTGGAGCGCCTGATCGCGTTCACCGGCCGAACCATCGCCGTCTGAAGTTTCCTACCCGATACCCGTCAAAGACACCCAGGAAAGCAGGAACAATATGTCCAAGTTCGTCTTCCTCTACCACGCCCCGATGACCCCCGCCGAGGCCGCGCCGCCCGCACCGGAGGACATGGCAGCCGCCATGGAACAGTGGAACGCATGGGCCGCTAAAGTCGGCAACGGACTGATCGACTTCGGAACGCCTCTGGCCAACGGCGTCCGCGTTTCCGCCGGCGGAGCCACGGCACCGAGCCAGCGCGAGGTCGCCGGATACAGCATCATCGAGGCCGAAAACCTTGAGGCGGCCGTCGAACTCGCCAAGCAACACCCGCACTTGAACATGCCGGGCGGCTGTGAAATCGAGGTTCACGAGGCCCAGCAGATCCCCGGAATGTAGCAGCGGCTCGACCCGATGCTCGTGGCCTGTTCGCCGCTGCCCAACGGCAGCGGCGAACACGCTTTAACCGGCACCGGACCATCCTCCGTGGCTGTGGCTGTGGCTGTGGCTGTGGCCGGAGCGCCGGAGCAAGGCGGCCTGCCGCCGCTTTCCACTCTGGCCCCGTGGTCTAGAGATAGTCGCTAGCTCGTTCGCGGGCGATTTCCAGCAGGGTGGAGTGGAAGGCCACCTCGGCCGGGGCGTAGACCTTGTCCTCGCGCTGCGCCAGCAGTATCCGCCGCAGCGGGGCGGCGGAACCCAGGCTCAGCACCTTCACGTCGGGATGCTGAAGTGCCACGGCTGTCTTGGGCACCATGGCCACGCCCATTCCCACACTGACCATGGCCTGGGCCTCCTGGTAGTCGTTGGCCAGGAAGGCAATCTGCGGTTCGAATCCGGTGTCGTGGGCGGAACGCTGCAGAACCTCCACTACGGGGTGGGCCTCGGCGCGAACGATCCAGGACTCGTTGCGCAGGTCTTCCATGCTTACCTGCTCACGGTCGGCGAGTGGGTGGCTGCGGGCCACCAGGATCACGGTGCTCTCCTGGAAGACTTCGGTTACGCGGATGGAGTCGTCCCGGAACGGATTCCATGGGTAGTCCCAGAGCAGGCACAGCCCCGTGACCCCGGACTGCAGATCTGCCACGAGTTCATCGAAGCGGGCGCTGCGCAAGGAGAGATTGATGGCCGGGTACCGCTTCTTGAAGGTCCGGATAACGACGGGCAGGAAGGACCCTGCCAGTGTCGGAAAGGTGCCCACGGTCAGGGAACCGCGTTTGAGGCCGGCAATCTGGCCCAGGTCGGACCGTGCTGCCTGCATCTGCCAGACGATCTTGCGGGCGTGGCCGGCCAGCACCTGGCCGGCCTCGGTGGGCACCACCCCGCGGGAGCGGCGGGTAAGGAGCGGCTGCCCCACTTCTTGTTCGAGCTTTCGCAACTGCTGGGAGACGGCCGAGGGCGTGTACATCATGAGCTCGGCCGCGGCGGTGATCGAGCCCTGCTCCACCACCTCCAGCAGTAGCGCCAGCCGCCTTATGTCGAACAAGCCCTGACCCTCGTCGTTAAGCAACGCTTCACCCTTCTCCGGATTTCGTTCATTCCCTATCAGGATGTGGCCTCCGCTCAGCCCATCGGGGACTAATCCAGCCAAGGGAGGCTGGAAGGACGGGAATTGATCTTCCCGGGCTCAATGAATGTAGCTATTCTACATCCCCCCACAAAAATCCAACATTGTCTAAAGATGTGATCTGGCTCAATCTTTTTACAGATCCTCATCTACATCTGAGGCACGAGGAGAAACGGGAAAAATCATGGAGATCGAAGCCCGATGGATGCGCGGAGGCACCAGTAAATGCTGGGTGTTCGATGCGGAGCATCTTCAGGAGGGCGGCACCAGCCTGGATGTGCTGCTGCCGCGGCTGTTCGGCAGCCCGGACCCCCGCCAGATCGACGGCGTCGGCGGGGCGACATCGACGACCAGCAAGGCCGTGATCCTGCACCGGCCCGTCAGCGACGAGGTTGACGTTGAGTACACCTTTGCCCAGGTGGGTATCGAAGAGGCCTCGGTGGACTGGGGCAGCAATTGCGGGAACGGTTCGGCAGTGGTGGGACTGTACGCCATCGAGAGGGGATGGGTGATCCCCACCGGAGACGTCACCCGGATCGTCACCCGCAACACCAACACCAATCAAATCATCGTCCAGCGGGTGGCCACCCCGGCCGGCGCCTTGGCATCGGTTCCGGAGGCCCAGATGCCCGGCGTGCCCTTCCCTGGCTACGCGGTGGGGCTCGGCTTCCAAGACCCTGCCGGCAAGACCACCGGTGCGCTGTTGCCCACGGGCGCGGCCACCGACACCATCACGGCAGGCGGAGCCCGTTGGACCGTGTCGATGGTCGACGCCGGAGCCCCCGTGGTGATGGTCCGCGCCGAGGAGCTGGGCCTGGACCCGGCCAGGTACGACAGCTGGCGCGCCGGGGTGGAGCTGCAGCTGGATACGCTGGAGCAGATCCGGAGGCAGGCAGCGGTGCGGATGGGGCTGGTCCCCACGGCAGCCGAAGCGGCCCGGGCCATCCCGAAGCTCGCCATCGTAGCCGCGCCAGCGTTGGCCGGCCCCGGTGCCGACGCCAGCGTCATGATGCTCTCCATGGGCAAGCTCCACCCGGCGCTGGCCATCACAGGCAGCATTGCCCTGACCTTGGCCGCCCGCACCGCCGGCACCGTGCTGCACACCATCACGGGCGACACCTTGGGGAGTACGCTCCGGCTCCGCACCCCCGCCGGGGTGATCGAGACGTGGAGCGAGGAGCACGACGCGACGCTCCTCGTAGGCGTCGACCGCACCGCCCGCACCATCGCCACAACCATCATCCATCTCCCCGAGGTTCCCGGCAGCGCCGTCGCTGCCTCCCTCGCGGGAGCCACCCGCTGAGGAGGCCATCATGACCAAGACTGAGCACCGCACCGCTGTCGCTGCGGACGAGACCCGGGGCAAAGGGGCCCCGAGTCCAACCCGTCGCCGCCGTATCCTACTGGTGGCGGTGGGCGCCGGTTTCGCGATCCTGGCTTTGATTGCCCTCGTGCTGGGGGGTGATATCTTCAACCCCTCGGCCACCCCGCAACCGGAGCACTCCATGACCGCTGTCCAAATCATCCCGCTCGTCATCCTCGTCATAATGTTCATCGTCGCCACGAAATGGCCGCTGAACATCGGCGTGATGGGGCTGGTCGCCTCCTTCGGCGTCGGCTATTTCATGCTCGGAATGACGGACAAGCAGATCCTCGAAGAGTTCCCGGCCAGCATCGTCTTGACGATCATCGGAGTCACCTACTTCTTCAGCATGGCCCAGAGGAACGGCACCATCGACATCATTGTCCAGACCTGCGTGCGCCTCGTCAGGGGCAAGACGATGCTGCTGCCCTGGGTGTTCTTCCTGATCGCTGCTGCGCTCACGTCACTGGGCACGTTCTCGCCGGCCGCCGTCGCGCTGCTGGCGCCTGCTGCCATCGGATTCGCCTACGAGTCCCGGATTCATCCTGTACTGATGGGCGCGTTCATCATCAACGGAGCCCACGCCGGCGGCTTTTCCCCGCTGTCCGTGGCCGGCGTGCTGGTGCACGACATCGCCCTCAAGAACGGATTTCCCATTTCCCAGGGCGCACTCTTCATTGCAAGCTTCGCCCTGAATCTCATTCTTTCGGTGCTCACCATCGTCCTGTTCGCCCTCCTGGGCAGGCTGCGCGACGGCGAAGGCGGCCAGCATGCCGACGTCGACACCGCCCGCACCAGCCGCCCCCGCGGGCAGCAGATCCTCACGCTGGCACTGATCGCGGTGATGCTCGTGTGCACCCTGGGCTTCCACATGCCGATCGGATTTGTCGCACTCTCCGCCGGACTTCTGCTGGCCCTTGTCAACATCAAGGAACACCAAACGTTCATCGGCGGCGTCTCTTGGTCCACGGTCCTGCTGGTGGCGGGCATGATCACGTATGTCTCCCTGCTCCAGCACGTTGGCGTCATCGACACCCTCGCCGAGCAGGCGCTGGCACTGGGCGCACCACTGCTGGTGGCACTGGTCCTCTGCTACGTCATTGGCGTCGGCTCAGCCTTCGCCTCCTCCACGGCGTTGCTGACCGCGTTCATTCCCTTGGCCGGTCCGCTCCTGGCTACCAGTTCGCTGAGCGCCTCCGGCACGGTCGCGGCGCTGGCGATCGCTGCCACAGTGGTGGATGTCTCGCCCTTCTCCACCGACGGTGCGCTGGTGGTCGCCAACGCCCGCGGGAACGACCGGCAGCGTGTCTACCGGCAGCTGATGGCCTATGCAGGCGGCGTGGTTCTGGTGGCTCCCGCCCTCGCCTGGGTCCTGCTTGTACCCACCGGCGTCATGTAACCGGTCCCGCCACGGCGATTCCGCATGGCCAACAGCGAGGCAGCCACCTCAAGGACCACCTCGCTGAATTGAATAGACGGCCCGGACATATTGAGTCCGCCGGCACCAGACCGCAGTGGGGCGGCGAATGATGATCACCGGGATCATCGCCTATTCGCAACGCGCGCCGCCCCACTGCACTGACCCCAGAAGAGCAACCGCAGGACCTGGGCCCAGCCCGTTCAGCCCGGCTCGCAGAGCCTTTTAGCTTTCGCTTCCTGGCGAGGAACAAAATCCAACTGCAGAAGCCCTGCCGGGCCCAAGCAGGCTGAGTTCGGCGGTGTGAATCGCAGTGGTCAGTGGCGGTGTTGTTGCAGCGCTACATGGCAGCCCCGGCGCCCGTAAGCCGATGCGCTTGTGGGGGTACCTTCGATCCAATCGCCCCCCGGCGCCGGGGGGCGGCTAGGCGGCCGAACGTCCGAAGGCGCTGCGTCCAGGCCTGAAGCGAAGGCACGCGCTGGGGTTTCTAGGGAACTCGGCCGTGATGTCGCATGAGGCGGTTCGCCAGAACGGCTCATCAGACAGGCGCCGCTGGCGGGTACAAATCATCGCACTTGCAATACTGTGTAGCGAGTGACGGACGAGCCAACAAATAGCGGCTGGGTGAACGTTCCCCATGCCAGAATCTACTGGGAATCGACCGGTGAGCCCTCCGGCGTTCCGGTCCTCTACCTTCATGGCGGCCCCGGCGGTTCCCTTGGTAAGGGCGGGTACCGCAAACGACACGACCACACCCGATTTAGGATCATCGGGCTGGATCAACGAGGGTGCGGCAAGAGCACTCCGACGGTCCAAGAGGATCTCGACCACCTATCCGAGAACACCACGCAGGCCTTGATCGAAGACATTGAGGCGGTGCGCGAGTTCCTCGGTATCGAAAGGTGGATCGTCACCGGTGTTTCCTGGGGCAGCACGCTCGCCCTCGCTTATTCCCTCAGTTACCCCGGTCGGGTCCTCGGCATCGCTCTCGTAGCCGTGACATCAACTAGCCGGGACGAGGTCCGATGGATCACTGAAGACGTCGGACGCGTGTTCCCTGAGGCATGGAACGAGTTCTCCGAGGCATCCAGCGCAAACCCGGGCGAGCGAGTGGTCGAGGCTTACGCCCGGCGGCTGGCTGGGGAAGACCGCGACGACGCCAGACGAGCCGCCTTATCCTGGGAGCGCTGGGAATCCACGCATGTATCCCTGGACCCCAACTGGGTGCCCGGCGCGTTGTTCGAGAATGAGCGAGAGCGGATGACGTTCGCCCTTCTGGTTTCGCACTACTGGGCCAACGACGGATTCCTGACGGACGGGCAGGAAATCATCCCCCGGATTCACGAGCTCAACGGCATCCCCGGATACCTCATCCACGGCCGGCGCGACATTAGTGGCCCTACTGTAACCGCATGGCAGCTGCAACGGAGATGGCAATCAAGCCAGCTTGTCATTATCGAAGACGAGGGACACGGCGGCCCTGCATCCATGGCGGCATTGTCAGAAGCAGTCGAAGAAATTGCCGCCATGATAACCACCGCCTAGGGAATGAGCGCTTCGTCGTCGGAAAGTTGTTGGACTTCGATCCGCGCGTCTCTGAACCTCGAGAACAGAAGCACGAGGGAGGCCAGGAGGAGGAAGGCGGCGGCGGACCAGAGCGCAGTATCGGTACCCGCGACGGTGGCTATGACGCCGCCCAAGGGTGCTCCGATGACGATCATTCCGCGGTTCACCGAACGCCTCGTGGCACTCATGCGGGCCATGAGCCTGTCCGGCGTCACAGCCTGCTGGTAGCCCATTTCCAGTGGCCCTTCGACTCCCATGGCCATGCCGAAGAGCAGTTGCCCGAAGCCGGCCAGAGCAAACGCAGCCCACAACTCTCCCGGCCAGTGCAGCGGAGAGTCGTAAATCTCTCCAGTGCGTTGCCCACCGGCGGCGAGGGGCGCCAGCGCCACCAAAGCGATAGCAAAGGGTTGGGCCAGACGCGCCGCAACCATGGCGTTGCCCGTACCCCATCGGTGCCCCAGCCGGGTGGACAGTGTGGTGCCGACGACGGCCCCGATTCCGGAGCACCCCATCACCAAACCCAACCCCAAGGCACCCAAACGAAGGTCATTCAGAATCACAGTCGGCAAGACAGCCCCGAGGATGGCGGAACCGATGAACCATATGTGGGTACTCCACGCCAAGGGCGCCAGATGGGAATGGCCATAGACCCACCGCAGACCCTCCGCGACCTTTCGATGAAGTCTTTGTTTGCTTCGAACCGGCGCCTGGTCGGATGGCCGATCCAGGGTAAGGAGAACGGCTGCCGAGAATAAATACGAGACGGCATCCACAAGAAGAGCCACAGGGGCAGTCACCAATGCGACGAGACCACCGGCTACGGCGCTTCCCGTAGTTTGGGCCACAGTATCGCTTTGCTGGAGTCGGGCGTTCGCCTTAGTCAATAAGGATCTGGGGACCAGCTGGGGAAGGAAGCTCTGATACGCGGCGTCACTGGTCAGGGCGAGGGTTCCAAAGGCAAACATCAGGATCATCAAAGCCGTAACCGAGATAGTCCCCGTCATCGCCGTCACGCATACGCCTGCAAGGATCAGGCCACGGCCGAGGTCTCCGCCGATGAGTACCGTTCGGCGGGGGAACCGGTCAATCCAGACTCCGGCAACCAGCCCGAACAGTAGATAGGGGGTCCACCGGGCAGCATGGACCAGGCCCTGGTCCAATGGTGTGCCGTTCATCGTCACCAAGATCAGAACAGAAAAGGCCAAGGTAGTTATATAGGAGCCGAAATCGGACACCGTCGAGGCCAACCAGAATCTGACGAACGCCCGGTGGCGACGAAGCTTCGGCTCCATTGCAGAAGAGCCGTTGGCCGAGATTCCCACGTTCCCCCCATCATCTCGTAGGCATAGAGCCTAGCGTGACGTAGGGCACCGGCAGTTGCAGGGCCACAGTCGCAATAGCCGCTGATGAGCTGATGGGTGTTTGCCGCTCGCTCAGCGGGTTGGCGAGGGTGCGCATGAGGGTGACGTCCCCGGTCCTCGCGGCACGCCGGACGAGCGAGACCGCCATGATCGGGGCGAAGTTGCAGCACCAAAGCCACAGCCGGTCGGCGTTCAGGAGCAATTTCTTAGGAAGCTCGTGGCACCAGGCCGTTCATGGAAGGTCACGGAAGACCGCGATTTGGCCCGCCACGGTGATGGTGCCTGACTGGTAGGGGTTGCCCCAGCCTGCAGGGGGATTGCCGTGGCCGTCGTCCAGCGGCTGCTCGGCGGCGAAGAATGTGTCCTGCACCCTCGCCTCATAGATGCCGCCGGGAGCGCAACATTCGGCCACATCCCCAGGAAATCTTTCGTCCCATGTACGACGGCGGCGCGATGCCGGCTCCGTCACGCGCGGTCGCCGGGCGTCACCGAGACTTCACAGCGCGGGGTCCGGCGGGGCGCGGAGGCGTCCCGGAATGGCCTCTGATGACCGCGTGAGTCTGCCCTGTTACGGACTGCGTCCGATTGGGTAGCGAGTGGCGTCCGTGGCTGTTTTCGTCGCCGGATTACGCGCGGTTTCGTCGGGTGTCGGGGCACCTGCCGGCTCGGATTCAACTCTGTTCTGATGGTGGACACGGTCCGGTAACCCCGGTCCGCACCATCGAATCCAGAAAGAATCCGCTATGAAAAACCGACTCTTACCCGCAGGACTTTTCCCCACCTTGGGCGTTGCTGCCGCCCTGGCGGTCTCGCTGGTGGTCTCCGGTTGCGGCGGCCCTGCGAGCGCCCAGTCCCCGGCCGGAAATGCCCCTGGGACGCCCGAGGTGACCGAACTCCGCTACGAGGGCTGGGCCAACAGCGTCACGTTGCCGGAGCTGGCCGAGGACCTCGGTTACCTAGGCGATGTGAAGCTGAACTGGGTAGGCAACACCATCAGCGGGCCGGCGAGCATCCAATCAGCCGCGACAGGAGCCACCGACTTTGGCGGCGCCTTCTCGGGTGCCGTGGTGAAGCTCATCGAAGCCGGCGCACCGGTCACTGCGGTGATCAATTACTACGGCGAGGACGAGAAGACGTTCAACGGCTTCTATGTCACCCAGGAGAGCCCCATCCGGTCGCCACGGGATCTGATCGGCAAGAAGGTTGCGGTCAACACCTTGGGCGCCCATGCGGACGCCGTGATCAATAGCTACCTGAAGAAGAACGGTCTGACGCAGGAGGAGATCAAGCAGGTTCAACTCGTCGTCGTTCCGCCCAATGACACCGAGGAGGCCATCCGCCGCGGACAGGTCGACGTCGGGTCGCTCGGCGGAGTGCTGCAGGATAACGCTGTCGCCAATGGCGGCCTGCGGTCCCTGTTCAACGACTTCGAGCTCTTTGGAACCTTCGCTGGAGGCCAATACGTTCTGCGCAAGGACTTCGTCGAAAAGAACCCGGAAACCGCGAGGATCTTTACCACCGGTGTGGCCAAGGCCATCGAATGGGAACGCAGTACGCCCCGCGACGAGGTGATCGCACGGTTTACGAGCATCATCAACAAGCGCCAGCGTTCTGAAAGTACCGCGGCCCTGAAGTACTGGAAGAGCGTCGGTGTCCCGTCCAAGGGCGCCATCAGCGATCAGGACTTCACCCGCTGGTCAGCGTGGCTGAACGACACCGGAATCGTGACCGGTGACATCACCCCCTCCAAGTACTACACCAACGACTTCAACGACCTGCTGAAGGGGGCGGCATCGTGACCCGTGCTACCGGCCAGGCGCCGAAAATCAGCCTCCGGGACGTCGGGAAACAGTTCACAGTCCGGCCCAGCAAGGACCAGCCGGAGGGCACCACCCTGACGGCGCTGGAGGGCATCACCCTCAACGTCGCCGCGGGCGAATTCATAACTCTGGTCGGTCCGAGCGGATCCGGCAAGACCACCCTCCTGGACCTCCTTGCCGGGCTCACCCGGCCGGACACCGGCCAAGTGCTGGTGGACGGCAAGGAGGTGACCGGACCCGGCCGCGACCGTGCCGTCGTGTTCCAGCAGTACGCACTCTTTCCGTGGCGCACCGCGGCCGCCAACGTCGCCTTCGGCCTCGAAGGGCCCGGCAGCGACGGGCGCCGGCTCAGCCGCAAGGAACGTACCGACAAGGCCCGCCACTATCTGGAGCTCGTTGGCCTGTCCGGCTTCGAGGACCGGTATCCCCATGAGCTCTCCGGGGGCATGAAGCAGCGCGTTGCCATCGCCCGGAGCCTCGCGTACGAACCCGACGTCCTGCTCATGGATGAACCGTTCGCGGCGCTGGATGCCCAGACCCGGGAACAGCTCCAGGAGGAACTCCTGCGCATCTGGCGGTCCACGGGCAAGACCATCATCTTCATCACGCACGGCATCGACGAAGCCGTATACCTGGGCCAGCGGGTGGCCGTGCTCAGTTCCCGCCCCGGCCGGCTCAAGCAGATTGTCGACATTGACCTGGGGGAGCGGAGCGGTGACGGCGACGTCCGTTCCGACGCCGTCTTCGTCGAACACCGCCACCAAGTCTGGTCCCTGCTGCACGACGAAGTCCGGAAGGCCCAGGAAGCCGGGCACGCCAAAATCCGGCCCGACGGGTCAGCACCCGACGAGGCACCCCAACTCAGCAAGGGACAGCTCAGCAAGGGAAGGGCAGCCTGATGACCGCACCAACACTGACCAAAGACGCCGCCGCGCCTGCCGCACCTGCCGCCCCTGCCGCACCCGCGGCCGACGCCGGGCGGACCGCGCAGCCTGCGGGAGCCCGACACCTCCCCTCCCTGGTCCGGTCCGGAGCCCGCAGGGCCGGGCGCGGGATCTGGGCCTCGGGCGCCATCGTGCTTTTCCTCCTGCTCTGGGAACTGGGGCCCACATACTTCGCCTCGGCCTCGACCAGGGTGTTCCTGCCGCCACTGCACGAGGTCCTGCGGGCCCTGGGCTCCCTCCTCGCCAAGGGCCAACTGCAAAACCATCTGGCGGCCAGCCTGACCCGCTCCGCCAGCGGCTTCGGCATCGCCGTCGTGGCCGCCGTCGCCCTTGGCCTGCTGGTCGCCTGGTACCGGTCCCTGGACCGGTTCCTCAACCCTCTGCTGGAGGTCTTCCGGAACACGGCGGCGCTTGCCCTGCTCCCGGTCTTCACCCTCCTGCTGGGGATCGGGGAGACGTCCAAGATCAGCATCGTGGCCTATGCCGCGTTCTTCCCTGTGCTGCTGAACACCATCGCCGGCGTCAGGACCGTTGATCCGCTGCTCATCCGTGCCGCCCGCTCCCTGGGGCTCTCAAACTTCCGGCTCTTCCAGAAGGTGATCCTTCCCTCGGCGGTGCCGACCATTTTCACGGGAATCCGGATGGCGGGCACGTCCTCGATCCTGGTGCTCATCGCCGCGGAAATGGTCGGCGCCAAGGCGGGGCTCGGGTACCTGATCGTCAACGCACAGTCCAGTTTCCTCATCCCGGACATGTACGCCGGGATCCTGACCGTCTCGCTGCTCGGCCTGCTGGTCAACTACCTGCTGGTCGCCGTCGAACGGCACTTCTCCCGGTGGCGGACCGCCGTCGGATCCCAGTCGAACTAGCCCAATCGCACTAACCCAATCGAACCAACTTCACACCGACAGATCAAGGACGCACACCATGTCGACAACGACCGAAACCCGCCTCAAATTCCGCAAACTCAGCGCGCGCATCGGCGCCGAGATCCGCGGCCTGGACCTCAACAGCGAGCTCAGCGACGCCACGATCGCCCAGATCCGTGAAGCCCTGAACACGCACAAGGCCTTGGTCTTCCGGGACGCCAACATTCGCGACGACGAAGCCCAGGTGCGCTTCGCCAGCCGCTTCGGCCCGCTCACCCAGGCACACCCCACGGTGGCCTCCGTAGAGGGCAAACCGGCGGTCCTGCCGGTAGACAGCGAAAACGGCAGCGCGAACAACTGGCACACCGACGTCACCTTTGTCGTGAACCCGCCGCAGGCCTCCACCCTGCGCAGCATCACCCTGCCGGCCTACGGCGGGGAGACCCTGATCGCCTCCTCGGCGGGTGCCTACCAGGACCTGCCGGAGGAACTGCGGAACTTCGCCGACACATTGTGGGCCGTCCATACCAACGACTACGACTACTCCGTGCCAAAGAACCTTGAGCACGCCAACGCCGCCGAGCGGCGCGCGGAATTCACCCGGATCCACTTCGAGACCGCCCACCCCGTGGTCCGGGTCCACCCACTGACAGGGGAGCGCGGCCTCTTCATCGGCGGCTTCGCCCAAAGGTTGCGGATCGTGGGACTGTCCAACACCGAATCCAAGGACATCCTGCGGCTGCTCCAGGCCTACGTCACCCGCCCGGAGAACGTGGTCCGCGTCAACTGGGAACCGGACCAGCTGGTGCTCTTCGACAACCGCATCACCCAGCATTACGCCCCGGACAACTACGACGGCCAGCCCCGCCAGCTGAACCGGGTCACGGTGGCCGGCGATGTTCCCGTAGGCATCGACGGACGCAGCAGCTCGTCCATCCAAGGCGATTCCTCCGTCTATTCCGAGACGGTTGTTCTGCCCGCAGACTTGCCCGGAGACGGGCTGTGAGCGGCGCACGGCAGCTGCACCTGAACGCGTTCCTCATGAGCACCGGGCACCACGAAGCCTCGTGGCGGCTGCCGGAAAGCGACAGCTTCGCCGGGACCGACGTCGCCCACTTCCAGCGGCTTGCCCGGACCGCGGAACGCGGAACGTTCGACTCGATCTTCTTCGCGGACTCGCCAGTACTGCACGGCGACGTCGGACAGCGCCCGTACGGCAGCCTCGAGCCGACCGTACTGCTGGCGGCCATCGCCGCCGTCACCGAACGCATCGGGCTCATCGCGACGGCCTCCACCACCTACAACGACCCCTACAACCTGGCTCGGCGGTTCGCCTCCGTGGATCACATCAGCGGCGGCCGGACCGGGTGGAACGTCGTCACCACCGCCGGTGACGCTGCGGCCAGGAACTTCTCGCTGCAGGACCAGCCGGCCCACGCGCTGCGGTATGAGCGGGCTGCGGAATTCCTTGACGTCGCGCGCAAGCTCTGGGACAGCTGGGAGGACGGCGCCGCCGTCGGGGACAAGGACGCCGGGATTTGGGGGGACAACACCCGCGTCCATCCGGTCAACCACGCCGGCACGTATTTCAGCGTCCAGGGCCCCCTGGATGTGCCGCGCTCCGTCCAGGGCCACCCGGTGATTGTCCAGGCGGGTTCCTCGGAAAACGGCAAGGACTTCGCCGCCCGCTACGCCGAAGCGGTTTTCACCGCCCAGCAGACGCTGCCAGAGGCACAGCGCTTCTATGCGGACCTGAAGCAGCGAACGGCCGCAGCCGGCCGGGACCCGGAGACGATCAAGGTTCTTCCGGGCATTGTTCCGGTCATCGGGACGACCGAGGCCGAAGCCCGGCGGTTGGAGAAGGAACTCGACGGACTCATCCACCCCGGGCACGCCAGGAAGCAGCTAGCCGGCGTGCTCAGGGTCTCCCCGGACTCGCTGGCCCTGGACGCCGAGCTACCGGAAGACCTGCCTTCCGAGGACGAGATCGAGGGCGCCAAGAGCAGATACACACTGATCGTGGACCTCGCCCGGCGGGAACGCCTGACCGTGCGCCAGCTCATCGGCAGGCTCGGGGGCGGCCGCGGACACCGGACCTTCTCCGGGACCCCCGAGCAGGTGGCCGACGCCATCGAGGAATGGTTCGTGGCCGGGGCAGCGGACGGCTTCAACATCATGCCGCCCGTGCTTCCGTCCGGCCTTGACGCTTTTGTTGACCACGTCATCCCGATCCTGCGGGACCGCGGACTCTTCCGGCGTGAATACACCGGACGGACCCTCCGCGAGCACTACGGGCTGCCCCGGCCGGCCAACACCTTCGCCACGGCCGGACGGTCCAGCCATGCGGACAACGTCGGTGCGCCGAGAGGTGGACTGCTGGTCTCGGAACGATGACCTGAGCGGGTCCAGGGTTCGGCTCACGACCCGTTGGAAGCCCCGGGCAGCAACAGCTGTCCGGGGCCTCCTCACTTCAGGGACGTGCCTGTCAGCGGAAAGTGGTGCGCAAATCACTGCTCTGTTTGGCGTTGCCACGTCCCGTTGAGGAACCCCAAACGGCAGTACGGTAGCTCTTCGCGGGCTGAAAATAATCGGTCACGTCCGCCTCTTCCTCTTGGGGAACTGCTTCGCGTACTCCTCGGCCGTGCCGAATTCGGCTTCCGCCGCAGTCCCTGCAACGGCCCCGCCCCTTGGCCTGGCAACCTTCATCCCTTCCCGGGTGCGGGCTCGGAAGAGGCCCCCTTCGAACTCTGCGACCATCGCCAGGACGTTGAAGAGCAGGGTATCCCTGATTCCATGGTTCTGGGACCGGTTGAGCGAGAACCGGCAGCCCAGGGACCTGAACGGATCGCCCCGACGCGCTAGCATGTGACTCATGCCCATCAAACTCGAGAACGTAGGCATAGCCGTCCGTGACCTCGAAGCAACGATCGACTTCTTCACCGACCTCGGTCTGACCGTCGTCGGCCGTGACACGGTCAGTGGCGAGTGGACCGACACCGCCGTCGGCCTCGACGGCAACCACGCCAACATCGCCATGCTCCAGACGCCAGACGGCCACGGTCGCCTTGAGCTCTTCGAGTACATACACCCCGACGCAATCGAGACGAAGCCAACCCGTCCCAACGAGATCGGCATGCACCGTGTCGCCTTCTCTGTCGACAACATCGACGAGGCCCTCGAGATCGCCGCGAGGCACGGCTGCCACCCGCTGCGCGGCGTGGCGACCTACGGGGACGTCTACAAGCTCACCTATGTCCGCGGACCAAGCGGCATCATCGTGATGTTCGCCGAGGAGCTGAAGAAGACCCACGTAGCGTCGACCAGATGAACGGTTAAAAGCCCATGTCGGAGTCGAACGGCCGAGCGAAGAGAAGCCGGGGCGCGGCATTCCTGCCGATCGGGATCGTTTTCCTGGCCGTTGCGATCGCAATGATATTTCTAGGAACCACGGCCTGGATTGCGTTCTTCACTATGGGTATCACGTTCCTCATCCTCGGGATGCAGAAGCCCGCAGGCAAAGATGAGCGTCCCCCCGGCGAGGCTTCGCAGGGCTGACCTCGACCGGCATCTTCCCCGCCGAATGCTTTTGTGCCGGTTCTGGAGAAAAGGGACATGCTTCCCACTTGGACACTCTCACGCCCGAAACCGTTGACGCAGCTAGAGGAACTAAGCGCTGCTAATTCACTGCCAGCTCTGCGGTTTTCATAACCTCAGGGGCGTGATGCGCCCGGCTTGATGCTGGCCAGCAGGATGGCTGCCGCGTTGGTGGCGACAATGATGCCGATACCCAGCCATTCATGAACGGCGAGGATCTGCCCCAGCACGATCATCCCCGAGAGGGCCGCAAGAAGGGGATTGATGCTCATATATACACCGAAGAATGCCGGCCGCACCTTCCGGAGCGCCACCAGGTCCGCGGCGTACGGGATGACAGAGCAAAGCACTCCGGCGATCACCGAATACAACAGCGCCGGACCCGTCAGGGACCCCGCCGAGATCAGATAACCGACCACCGGCAGGTAGAACACCATGGAGACCAGGGTTGCGGCTGCCGGGCCCTGCAGCCCGGGCAGCCGCTGACCCACGACCCCATTCAGAATGATGTAGGCCGCCCAGCAGGCGGCCCCGGCCGCAGCGATTCCAATGCCAAGGAAGTCGCTCGAAGGTCCCGGCATCACCAGGACGTAGACGCCGGCACCGGCGCACAGCGCACACAGCAGGTCGAGTTTGGACCTGGACCGCATGAGGGCGATTGCAAGCGGGCCAAGAAATTCCAAAGTGACGGCCAACCCCAGCCCGATGCGCTGGATGGCGACATAGAGGCAAATGTTCATGAGGGCGATCGTTCCGCCCAGCAGGAGCGCCGGCCACCACTGTTTCCACGTGAACCGATGGAGGGGCGGCCGGGCGGCCGACAGGAGGACGGTCGCGGCCACGAGTTGCCGGACGGCGACCACACCGGCGGGTCCGAGCACCGGAAACGCGTGGGCTCCAATGCCCGCCCCGATTTGATTGCTGACCCCGCTGCCCGTCATGGTCAACAGGCCACCGAATATCCGGGGCTGGGTTTGAGCTGACGGACGGCGGTCTTGGCCCGAGCCGTCCTCTGTGTATGCCTCCATAACCCAAAGTGTGGGGCGAAATCTTCAAACCAATAAATGCTTGCGGTGACCGTTCTATACGATGACCGTATGAATCTTGAGCTGCGCCATCTTAGGGCACTCGTGGCTGTCGACGACGCCCGGACCTTCACCGACGCGGCCATCAGTTTGGGAACGTCCCAGGCAAGCGTCTCCCGGTCGGTCGCGACCCTGGAACGCACCCTTGGAGTCCGTGTTTTCCAGCGAACGACGCGCAGCGTGACCCCGACCGCCGCCGGGCAGCGGATCATAGAACACGCACGGCGGGTCCTGGACGAAGCCCGGCTGCTGGAAGAGGCCGCGAGGGATCACGCGGGCGAGCTCAGGGTCGGCTACGCCTGGTCCGCGCTGGGCAGCCGGACCATAACCGTGCAGCGCCGCTGGGAAGAGGCGAACCCGGGAGTGCAACTTATCTGGGTCCAGTCGAACTCGGCGACGGCCGGCCTGGCCGGCGGATCCGTGGATCTGGCCGTTGTCCGCCGCGGGCTCAATGACCCGCGCTTCACTGAGACGCTGATCGGAACAGAGTTACGCTATGCCGCGGTGGCCACGACTGATCCGCTGGCCCGCAAACGGTTCCTCCGCATGGCGGACTTTGCCGGGCGGACAGTCGCCGTCGATAGCCGGACCGGAACCACAGTCGAGGATCTTTGGGAACCGGAGGCCCGGCCTTCATCCCTGCGCCCCATCCAGGGAGTAGACGATTGGCTGACGCTGATTTCGACGGGTAAGGCCATGGGCATGTCCTCGGAAGCGACCGCCACGCAGTACCAACGTCCCGGGGTTGCGTACAAACCGGTCCGTGACGCCCCTCCCATACCGGTCTTCCTTGCATCTTGGAAGGATGACCCGTCAGTTCTCCTTGCCGCCTTCGCGAGCCTGGTCCGACAGGTGTTTACGGAAAACCGTGGGACCGGGTCCGGCGGGAACGATTAGGCAAAATCGCGGATTTCGGCACAGCGGGAACGACGAGCTTGTGGCTTGTCCCTGGTTCACATGAGGCAGGGAAGCGTGTAATGGTGTACGTTGGCTTCCCGTCAGAACTAAACATAGGAATGAGAGTCACCCCCGTGGCAACCGATTACGACGAAGTCCGATCCGACGTCAAGGAATCGCAGGATAGCTCCCTGCAGGCGCTGCAATCCGCCAACGCCCCGGATGCCCGCAGTGTTGTCCGCGAGATGGATGAGACTGACGCATTTGACGATGCGATCAGCCCCGGCGGGGAATTCGTCGCCGAGGAACTCGTCGTACAGGTCATCCCGCAGGCGCAGGACGAATTCACCTGCTACTCCTGTTTCCTGGTCCGGCACCGGTCCCAAGTGGCACGCGAAAAGAACGGCCACACTTACTGCATCGACTGTGAAGGCTAGGACAATGGCCCCGCGTGTGTGCGGCGCGGGGGCGGTTTTCCGCACCGCTCCGGGTCAGCGGACCAGCATCGTCCACGGCAGGTCCAACTAGTCCATGCTCCGCCTGAAACGCCTGGCAGTGCTCGGCCTGTTCGCGTTTTGCGTCATCACTGCGTTCTTCTTTTGGGCACTGCGCTACTCCGGCGCGGAGACCCGCGCCGCCCTGCCGCCACCGCCCCGGGCGGAGGCGAAACTCGAAACGCTGTCCACCGGCATCACCTCCGCCGTGAACATCACCCGGAGCACGGACGCCCAATGGCTCATTGATGCCGCCGCGCAGACGGACATCCCGGCCCGTGCGCTCCAGGCCTACGTGGCCGCTGCCGGCGCGGCCAACGAGTCGGCTCCGGCGTGCGGCATAGGCTGGAATACGGTGGCAGGGGTCGGCTTCGTCGAATCCGGCCACGGAACCTACGGCGGCGGGAGCCTGACCAGCGCCGGCCAGGCGAGCGGGCCAATTGTCGGTCCGAGCCTCAATGGCGACGGTTTTGCCGCGATCCCTGATACGGACGCCGGCGCCCTGGACGGCGACGCCCAGTGGGACCACGCAGTCGGACCCATGCAGTTCATTCCCTCCACCTGGCAACTCGCAGGGCGGGACGGGAACGGTGACGGAAAAGCCGACCCGTTCAACATCGACGACGCCGCCCTAAGTGCCGCCTCGTACCTGTGCGCCCGAGGCGGTGACCTCACGACCGCCGGGGGCTGGGCGGATGCCATCTACTCCTACAACCAGTCGGATACGTACGTGGCCAACGTACGCGACCGGGCCACTGCCTACGCCGCGCGGGCGGGCACTGCCGGATAAGTCCGGGGCGATGACGCGCTGATTAAGGCGCCTGTCCGCTCGCAGGGCAGAATGGGAGCCATGACCTTTACGACGTTTGCCCTCGTCCGCCACGGCCAGACGGACTGGAACGCGGAGCGCCGGCTGCAGGGATCCACTGACATTCCGCTGAACGCCGTCGGCCGCGGCCAGGCGCGCAACGCCGTCGCCGCCCTGTCCGGCTATGAGTGGGACGCGATCGTGTCCTCGCCGCTGAGCCGTGCCGCGGAAACAGCCGACCTCATTGCCGCCGGGCTGGGGCTCAGCGTGGCCCGGCGCGTGCCGGAGCTCGCCGAGCGCAGCTTCGGACCCGCGGAGGGCCTGCAGGCCGGCCCGGAACTGGACGCACTGCGCATCCCCGATGGTTTCCGCGGCGCGGAAAGCGAGGACGAGGCGGCCCGCCGCGGGTTGGCCGCGCTGGAAGCGCTGGCCGAGGAGTTCCGCGGCCGCCGCGTCCTGGCCGTCGCCCACGGGACGCTCCTGCGCGTGAGCCTCAGCCGCGCGATCGGCCGCACCCTGGAAAGCATCGACAATGCCGTGCTGAACCTGGCCCACCACCATGCCGTCGACGGCTGGCAGCTCGAATACTTCAACGGCGAGCGCGTCATGGCTGCCGTTTAGGGCTGCAGCCCACTCGACTGAGTGACGACAGCGGAGCAGGGGGCCGGCAGTAGTGTCCCCTGCCGGCCGCCCACGCCCGGTGACTAGGGGAGCCGCATCGGTTTGAGTTCGTCGAAACGGTCGCCGGGTCCCGGGTTCTCCGGATGGGTCTTGCCGCCGAGCTGCGTCATGACGCCCCACACTGCGTTCAGGCCTGTGGTCACTGCGCCGTCGGCCCAGCCGCCGGTCCAGGAGACGCCGTCCCCGGCCAGGTAGATCCCGCGGTGGGCCGCATCCATTCCGTCCTGCATGAAGTGCGTGTACAGCCGTTCCTGGTAGCGGTAGTGGCCGGGCAGGTTGTCGCTGAACGCTCCCATGAAGTTGGGGTCATCCTCCCAGGAGACCGTGATGGGGTCGCCGACGATGTGCGAGGCGATGTCCACAGTGGGGTAGATCTGCTTCAGGGAGTGCAGCATGAGCCGGACGCGTTCGTCGGCGTCCAGCGGCAGCCACTTCAGGGCATCATCGTTCCAGGTGTAGGACAGGCAGATCAGGGCAGGCTGGTCCGGGCCGTTGTCCAGCAGGTAGGTTCCGCGGGTGAGCCGGTCGGTGAGCGTGGTGCTCATGACCTGACGGCCGGTCTGCGGGTCGATGTCCTTCCAGAACGGCCGGTCGACGACGACGAACGTCTTGGAGGACTGCATGTAGTGGCTGCGCTCGATCGCGGTCCAGAGCTTGTGGCTGAAGAGCGATTCGCCGACGTCGATCCGTGCCGAGAGCAGCCAGCTCTGGCACGTCGCAATGACGGCCGCGTACTGGCGCGTCTGTCCCCATTTGTCGGTGACGGCGATGGGTCCCTGGCTGGCTGCCGTTCCGTCCTCACTGCCGGGAACCCGCCGGATGGCGGCGACGCCGGGCCGCGGGTGCCCGCCGTGCAAGGACGCAAGGCTGGTACCCTCAGGCCAGTACGCCAGGCCCGACGGGGCATGGTTCCAGAGCCGTTCGGGCAGGAGCTGGGCGCCGCCGATGATCCGGTGCTGGTCGGCGTCGGCGTCCACGTAGACGACCCGGAGGATCTCCAGGATGCTGTCCGGGAAATTGGTGTCCCAGCCGCCCGTGCCGAACCCCACCTGGCCGAAGGCTTCCCGGTAGTCGAACGGCAAGGAGGAGAACGCCTTCGACGTGGCCAGGTAGCCCGAGAAGGAGGTGTCATCGAAGCGCGGAACCAGGTCGTTCCAGAGCTTCTTGATGGTGGCCAGGTCGCGGGTGCGGATGGCTTCCTGCATGGCGCTGAAGTGGGCGCGTTCCTCCAGGCAGTCGTTCCAGGCATTGGAGACTTCCCCGAAGAAGCCGGGAAGATCGTCGGGTGTCTCGGCGTAGTGGGCCTGGCCTCCGAGCTCGATCACCGTGCTGCCCGCTGCGGGGGTCAGCGGGTTGGGGAACGGCTGGGTTTCGATGCCCACGAGGTCCGCGTAGTGGAAGAACGAGGCACCGGACTTCGGGAAACGCATCCCGCCGAGGTCAGCGACGGGGCCGGACTGGCCCGGCTGGGTTCCTCCGCGAAGCCGTCCGCCGATCCGGGAGGACTCGTACACAACGGGCTTGAGCCCCATTTTCATGAGTTCGTAGGCTGCGACGAGCCCGGACATCCCGGCGCCCACCACGGCCACTTCCGTGCCGTGCATGTCGGCGGGGACGCTGCCGATTCCCGCGGTGTGGGTGATGTAGTCGTCGTAGGGGAACGGGAAGTCGGGGATGAGCATGCTCAGGTTTGCAGTCGGCGTGCTGGTGGCTGCGATGGTCACGGAGGTCCTTTACTGGGGGTGGGCGCTGGCTGCGCTGTGAACGAAGGTGGAAAGGTAGCCGGTGTCCCGCCGGGCCTGGCGCACGGTGGCAACCGCAATGTCCGCGACGATGAGTGCCGCGTCGTCGCCGGCCGCCGCGAGGCGGCGGCCGTACGGATCAGCGACCGTACTCAGGCCGGCGAAGTGCGGGCCGGCGTGGTTGGCGTACGCGATGAACAGTTGGCTTTCCAACGCGCGGGTGGGCACCACCATCGCCGGGACCAGCCGGGTGTCGAAGGGGTGCGCGTCGGTCTGGCCGCCCGCGCGCAGCGGGACCGCCGTCGGAACGCAGAGCAGTTCCGCGCCCGCGAGGGCCGCGGCGCGGACAAATTCGGGAAACTCGATGTCGAAGCAGATCCCGAGGGCAACGTTGACTCCGTTGAAGGGGACGACGGCGGGTGCCGCCTCCCCGGCGTCGAAGGCGCCCTTCTCCGCGGCCCCGAAGAGGTGCTGCTTGCGGTAGCGGGTCAGTTCACCGCCATCGCGGTCGAAGAAGGACGCCGAAATGTAGTGCCGGTCCCGGTCGTGTTCGACAGTGGAGCCCACGATCGCCAGGCCCGCGGATACAGCAATGTCCGCGAGCTGCCTCCGCTGGGCTGCGCCGTCGGTGGTGTGGACCAGGCTGGGCGCATAGCCGCTGACGTACAGTTCGGGCGTCACCAGCAGATCCGCGCCCTGCGCCCGGGCTTCCTGCGCGCGGGAGGCAAGCCGGTCCAGGTTCTGTTGCGGGGAGTTGACCAGCCCGGTGCCCTGCACGACGGCCACCCTGATTCGGCCGGTCACTGGACGCCCTCAGGCCAGGTGCCGGACCCGGGAGCCGCGGTGCCGGACCCGGGGGCCGCGGCGCCGTCGAGGTCCCCGTTGCACAGCCGTTCCACCACGCGGGTGAGCATGTCCACGCCGGCGCAGGCGTCGCCGTCGTTCGTGTACTCACGTTCGTTGTGGGAGATGCCGTCCACGCTGGGGACGAACAGCATGACCGTCGGGACGACGTCCTTCATGTTGATGGAGTCGTGTCCGGCCAGCGTGAACACCTGGCGGTGGCTGAGGCCCAGTTCGGCTGCGCATTCGGCGGCCAGGGCCACACCGGCGGGCTGGTAGGGATTGATGCCCCAGGCATGGGACTCCGCGACGTCAATGCTGACGTTGGCCTCCGCCTCGATACTGGCGATGCCGGCGCGGAGCAGGGCCTTGGCTGAGGCCAGGATCTCCTCGTCGGCTGTCCGCAGGTCCATGACCAGTTCCACCCGGGACGGTACCACCACGGGCGAGTTCGGGTAGACGGTCAGCTGGCCCACGGAGGTGTGCAGCACGGCGCCGCTGAAGTGGTCCGCGATTTCGCGCAGGAGCACCACCAGTCGGGATGCACCCAACAGCGCGTCCCTGCGGTCGGCAATGACCGTTGAACCCGTGTGCGCCTGTTCGCCGTGGACGGTCACGCTGTATTTCGCCGCGGCCCAGCAGGCGTGGACCAGACCGATGGTGGTGCCGGAATCCTCCATCGAGCGGCCCTGTTCGATGTGGATCTCTGCGTAGGCGGCGGCCGTGGGGCCCTCGCCGCTGCCGAGGTGCCCGATTTCGGAGAGGGCCTCGCTCACGCTGGTGCCGGCGGTGTCAGTGACGGCGAGCGCGACGTCGGCCGGGAGCTTTCCGGTGTAGACGGAGCTGCCCATCATGGACGGGGCGAAGCGGCAGCCTTCCTCGTTGAACCAGTCAACGACGGCGAGGTTGTATCTGGGCGCACCGGCCGCGCTGCCGCCGTCGGAGGGTGCGGAGGCTGACCGGTCCGCCAGCCGGCGGCCGGCGTGTAGGGCTGCGGCGACGCCGTAGGCGCCGTCGTACTTTCCGGCCGTCGGCTGGCTGTCCAGGTGCGATCCCACCAGCACGAAAGGCGCGCCGGGGTTCCATTCGATGAGTGCGAAGAGATTGCCGATCCTGTCCGTCTCGGTGCGGAATCCGTACTGCGAGGCGAGCGAGGTGAACCAGGCACGTGCCTGCGCGTCCGCCGCAGTGGCGGCCTGGCGGTCCACGCCGTGGCCGGGTGTTTCCCCGATGGCCGAGAGGCTGCGGAAGTCGCGGAGGAACGCCGCGGCCTCGTCAGATGTTTCCTGGCGGGTGCCGGCGGAGGGTCCGGCCAGCGTATGGGTGGGGCGTGTAGCTGCGGCAGTCATGGTGTGTGCTCCTCGTTGTTGAACCGCGTGGATGAATGCTCGGTGGATGAATGCTGGGTTGCTGGTACTTGTACCGGGATGGCGCCGGTGAGCGGATGGGTCGTGGCGAGCTCGTTGACGCGTCTCCGCACCGAATACCAGCCGGCAATCAGGGCCGGGATGATGATCGCCAGGGAAGCGACCGTGTAGGTTCCGATCGGGAAATCAAACAGCATCAGGACCAGCACCGCGGCCAGGAAGGCCAGCGTGAGGTAGGAGGTCCAGGGCGCACCGAAGAGCCGGAAGGCGGGCCGGGGCATGAGCCCCGCCTTGGACAGTTTGTACAGTTTGAGCTGGCACAAAATGATGGTGGCCCAGGTACAGAGGATGGCGAGGGCGGTGGCGTTGATGGTGATTTCGAAGGCCATCTTGGGAACAACGGCGTTCAGGCCCACGCCGAGCAGGGTGAACGCGGCGGTGAAGAGGATTCCGCCGTAGGGTACGCCGCCGCGGCTCATGCGTTCCATGAACTTCGGCGCTGTCCCGGTCTGGGCCATTGAACGGTAGATCCGCCCGGTGGAGTAGAGCCCGGCATTGAGGCTGGACAGGGCGGCGGTCAGGACCACGAAGTTCATCACGTCACCGGCGCCCGGCACCCCGATGCTGGCGAAAAAGGTCACAAAGGGTGACTCGCCGGCCTTATAGGAGCTGTACGGAAGCAGCATCGCCAGCAGCGCCGTGGAACCGACATAGAAGATGGCGATCCGGAAGATGACGGCATTGACCGCCTTCGGCATGATCTTCCGGGGGTCCTTGGTTTCGCCCGCGGCGACGCCGATCATGTCGATGCCTGCGTAGGCGAACACGATGCCCTGCACAATGACGATGGCAGGAAGGAGCCCGTTGGGCAGCAGGCCACCGTGATCAGTGATCAGGGATAGCCCGGGCTGGTGCCCCGCGACCGGGAAGTTACCGGCGAGGAAGATGCCGCCCACCAGGAGGAACGCCACGAGGGCGCCCACCTTGATGACGGCGAACCAGAATTCCAGCTCGCCGAACAGCTTCACGGAGATGAGGTTGACGCCGGTGACCACGATCAGGGCTGCCAGCGCGAGGATCCATTGCGGCACGCTGCTGAACGCCGTCCAGTAGTTCAGGTAGACCGCGACGGCGGTGATGTCCACGATCGCCGTGAGCGCCCAGGACAGCGAGTAGACCCACCCGGAAATGTAGGCGGCCTTTTCGCCGTAGAACTCCCGAGCGTAGGAGACGAACGAGCCCGACGACGGGCGGTGCAAGACCAGTTCGCCGAGGGCGCGAAGAATGAAGAACGCGAACACTCCGCAGATCGCGTACACAACAGGGAGTACGGGCCCGGCTGAGGCCAGGCGTCCGCCGGCACCCAGGAACAAGCCGGTACCGATTGCGCCGCCGATGCCGATCATCTGGACCTGGCGGTTGGAAAGGCCCTTCTTGTAGCCGGACTGTTCGTCGGGGCGGACGGCCGTTGTCCGCTCCTCGACTGTGTCAATGATGGTCATGGAATCTCCTGGCCGGTGAAAGTCTGCTTGCCGCCACGATGCGGCTGACTTCGATCGTCCCAAGGCGCGGGGCCATTGCCCATGACGGCGGAAGACAGACGAGCGGGCAAAAAATGTACGAACGTACATCCCTGTGGTGGTCCGCTTCGGGGATGATAGGAGCGGCGAGTCTGGGAGGACTGATATGACCGAGGACGAACGATGGCGTGGTCTGATTGCCGCCGTCGGCACGCAGCTGCCCGAACTCGTGGAAAAGTTCCTGACCCGGATCCTTCCCGACCCGGCCTACGCAGACTCGGGTCTCACCCTTGAAGATCTGCGCCGCAGCAGCTTCCGTTCCTTCGCTGCCATGCTCGCGGCCCTCGGCGGGAAGGCCTCGGAAATTGACGCGCTAGCCGACATTGCCTCCGAACTTGGTGCCCGCAGAGCCCGGCAGGGAGTGCCTTTGGACAGCCTGGTGCGGGCTATCAGGCTGGATTTCTCGGTGCTGTGGGATGCCCTGGCCGCCCCTGCGCTCGGCGCAGACCCGGCGCTGCTGGTAGAGAAGGCAGAAGTCGTCTGGGCGACGGTGGACCGGTTCGCAGCCAGCGTCCAGGAACGGTACCTGAGGGAGCTGCAGGAAATTGAGGGCGCCGATGCCGATCTTCAACAGCAGTACCTGACGCAGCTGTTGGCGCCCGCCGAGCCGTCCCCAACGGATCTGTCACGGATAGCCGGCGCCCTGCGGATTAGCCCGCACGCCGTGTTCCTGGTGGCGGCCATCGACCGGAACGACGGTCTGCTGGTCCGGAGGCGGATCCGGGCGCGCCCACCCCGGGACGTTCCCGTGCTGACCTATGACCAGGGCCACCACACCTTGGTCATCCGGCCCCGGACGGCATCCTCCGACGAAAAGCTGAGTTTCCAGGAGGCCGCATTGTTCGACGGCGTGGCCGTTGCAGTGGCACCGCACGCCGACGGGATCGCAGGAGTGCGCACAGCCGTCAGCGCTGCCAGGGAAATCATGAAGGACCTGCCCATGGGCAGCAGGGGAGTGTTCACGTTGCGGGACCGCTGGTTGTCCATCACGGCACACCGGCTCTCGCAAGTGGGCTGCAACCCTGAAAGCCTCATACTTTCGGCGCTTGGTCGGTGCAGCGAGGCGGAGCGGGAACGCCTCTTGGAAGCAGCACGGACGTTCCTGGAACTCGGCAGCCTCGTGGCAACGGCCGACCGGCTCGCCTGCCACCGGAACACCGTTGTTAATCGGCTGGCGGCGTTCGAGGGCTACACCGGCCTGGACCTTCAAAAACCACGCGATAGCGCGCTGGCCCTGCTTGCCATCGGAGGCTAAGCAGCCTTGAACCGCAGCATGAGCGATGGGGGAGGCGTGCGCCAGGGCGCGTCCTTCGTTCACGAGCTCGGATCTCAAGGATAGGTCGGTAGCGCGATGTACTGGTTGATGTTCGTGGACTGGAAAGTCTCAAATGTCAGCCTATCTTGGCCGCCTTGCGGATCTCCGACCACGACGGTTTGGTTGGAGGAATCCACGCCCAGCAATGCGCAGGAATGATCGGATACCAACTTGCCGTCGTCGTTGGAGGTCCCAAGCGTTATGAGGCCGTTCGTGAAATCCTGCTCGATTTGCGCGAAGCTTACTCCCGTCATGGGGCCGCCGGGATTGCGGTCGACGCCCTCCATGCCGGTGATCGCATAAAGGGCATTATGCACATCGTGATCCTCGGCGTTGCTGAGATCGGTGCCATCGATGCCGGCATAGCGGTTGCCGTTCGCGGCCGCCCACCCTTTCTCGATAATGGCGGCCCATGAAACGTTCTTGCCGTCGATATTTTCGATGCCATTTTCAAAGGGTTTGCCGTGGCGATACGGAAGGTCACCATTAAGCGTCACTGTCACCGGATTGGGCGCGCCGTCATACTTGCTGTGGAATGAAATGGTGTAGGTGCCGTCAGCATTATCGTGAACCATGTTCAAAACGGTCTCCGGCGAGCGCGCTGCCACTGTCATCAAGGCTGCCAGGAAATAGCAATCGCCGGCATCACCCTGCTTGATATTGTCCAGGTCTCCGGAGATGTCAGGTTGGCCGGCACTATCAAGCGCGAACAACACCTGGTTCGGGACTTTTTGGAACGTTGCGCGCCCAGTCGCGGCAGGATTACTCACTGGTCGGCCGGATTGTCCCGGAACCGGCGCAGGGCCGGAAAACGGCGCAACTGTCGACCGGGAAATAGAAACAAACGCAATTCCAAAAATTACCACCACTGCAATCAGTGAAGAAATGATAAGTGCGCGAAATTTGGCCGGCCTGGATACCGCACGTTGCATGCTGCGTGCCCTCCCGTTCTGCGGGCTCCTGCCCGACGGCGGACTCGCTGCGGCAGGGGTCCAACGGCACCCCCGCCGTCGGACACTTCTCAGTTGCTTAATTCACCACCCGACCAACAGCTTGCCCCAGGCAACCAGAGTCACGCAAGGGCCGGCAAACGATTCACAGGCAAATCCATCGAAGTCACCGCTGTGTCGCGGCATTCCTTGGCGCTACACGGCATTGCACGGCCGTCTTCCGCCCGGGAGCTAGCCCTCCGACTGGACCGGGAGGCCGGCGTGTGCCGGGGTTGGCAGCGGCAGCTTGAGTTTCGAGGTCGCGATGGCGCTGTCCATGACGACGCGGGTCAGGACACCAAGGTCAAATTGGCCCTTTGCCATCGCGAACAGGTTCTGGACGGCAAGGCCATAGGCCACCGGCCACTGCTCCGGCCGGGGCGCAGCCTGCCGGACGGGTGCCTGCAGGGGTTCCCACATGGCCAGATAGCTCCGAGGCGTGCCACCGGCATTGGTTCCCGGAGCGAAGCGCGGCAGGCCGAACTCCGCTCCGCCAAGGGTGCTCGCGCTGTGGTGGAAGAGCTCGTTGAGGTCCGGCACCTGGGCGCCGTGCTGCTGGGCTGCCCCAGCCACCAGACTCCAGACCGAGTGCGTGGACTCCGCCAGCGGACGGTTGATGGCATCGCCAACGAAGTATTCATCGCCGTTGGCGCCACCGACTGTCAGCAGTGACAACCCCCGGTACTGTGCCGCGCCCGAGTTGAGCCCTTCCAGTGCTGCGATCTGGCACGCCCGGCCGGCCAGCGCACCCAGGGCGGTCGCCAAAGACTCGACATGGACGCCACGCTCATCGCGCATTGCTCCGAGCAGCCGTTCCAGGACAATCCGGCCCGCCAGTTGCGCTCCCGGAAGGGGATCGAATCCCGGGGATGGCGCTGCCGCATCGCGGGGCAGGCCGTTCTTGCGGTTGGACTTACCGAACATGTTGTCCCCCAAGGTGAAGTCGTGCCGGACAGTTTGTAGTTGACGCCCGGCAAAGAACCGTGAATCGGGACAGCATATGCGCTCTGGAGGAGATCTCCTAGGCCCCTGCGCACATCGCCCGCCAACGGTGCCGGTTGGGCCGGATCACCTCAAGCGCCTGCTTCAGCGGGGGAGCGCGGTCTGCCGGCGCGGACGGAAGGGGGCCGGCGTCGGCGGCTTTTTTGTGGATGACCTCATGCTGCGTTGAGGCAGCGGGGTGCCGGGGCATGGCTGGGGATCATAGACAGCGGCCGCGGGCGGGCCGGGCGGTGTACTTGTCAATGCAGGCGCTCCATCTCTTGTTCAGTGGTCTGGTTTGGTCTGTGCTGTGGTTCCCCGCCGTCGTACATGTTCGTATCTACATCAAGGGATTCGCCGGTCCCGTACTCGTGGCACTGTTCTGCATCGCAGGTTCTGCTCCGCGACTTCTACGCCCAAGGTCCCTGAGAAGCGCATAGTCCCTGCTGCGCACCACGCGACGCTAGGCCGTTGATAAGCAACTGCAAGTGTGCTTGTTTAGCAAGTAGCGCAGATCCAGAAGGGGTGTCACTCGACATGAGATTGACGACGACGACCAACGTCTCGGTGGACGGCGTGATGCAGGGGTTGGGCGGACCTGACGAAGACCGCAGCGGGGGCTTCAACCGCGGGGGATGGGCCATACCTCTTCTCGATACCGAAACCGGGGACTATCTCAACCAGGTCTACGGCGGTGCGGCGGCGTTCCTCTTCGGCCGCCGGACGTACGAGATCTTCGCCGGCTACTGGGGAACGATGATCGATCCGACCACGAACCCGATCGCCGCCGCACTGAACAGCCGGCCCAAGTACGTGGCATCGACCAGCCTCACCGACCCTCAGTGGGCGGGCACGAATGTCCTGAGCGGCGACGTCGCCGCGGCCGTCCGTGGTCTGAAGGCGCAGCAAGACGGCGAACTGCTGGTGCCCGGCAGCGGTGCCCTCGTCCGATGGCTGCTCGCCAACGACCTGGTCGACCAGCTCGACCTGCTCACCTACCCCGTCATCGTCGGCCAGGGCACACGGCTGTTCCCCGATTCCGGCCCCGACATCGCGCTCGAACTGGTCAACACGCGGACCACTTCCCGCGGCATAACCATCCAGACCTATCGGCCTCTCGGGCGTCCGGAGTACGCAACGTCCACTGTGGACCCCGAACACGTGTTCTAGCTGCGCCAACCCGACATCGCGGTGACCCGGAAGCTCAGGGTGTCGTCATTGGCGAGGCAGGCCTTGAGCATGGCTAGCCGTTGGTCCTTCTCAGTACTGGCACGGGTCCTAATCTGCAGATTCTGCAGTCGGATCATTTCTACTTTACATAATGTTGATTATCGGCGTTGCATAATCAGTCGAGAGGGGCTGATCTTCTGCCCAAACTAGTTGGTGGCAATCACCATGCAGCAGCGACGCTGACCTGGTTACCAACGCGAGCTTAGATCGGAGCCGCTGACAGAGATCTGGGCGCGCATGGCCGCCTGCTTCTGGCTGGGCTGCTCCGACACTGCAGAATTCGCCAAGTTTCCGCTCGTGCATCGGGACGAATAAGTCCGACACTAAGAGGCGCGCCTGCTCGTCTCCACCTGACTGCCTGCGCATGATATGGGTATGACCGAAAAATCCCTGCGCGTGCTTTACTCGATCGGCCTGGGCATCATCCTTGTGCTCTTCGTTGGCCTCGGCATCGCCACCTTCTATCCGGCCCCTGAACTGCTATCGCTGGCTAGTCTCGACGCGGCGGCCAGGCAGTCAGCCATCGACGCCCACCAGTCCGCGATGCGCGACTACAACCGCAACGTCACCATTGCGGCGCTCGTCTCGGCTCTCGTGATCCTGGGAGCCAGTATCTGGACCGAATCGAGGAAGCCACTGTTCGCCGGCGGGTTCCTTATCGGCGGCCTGCTGACGCTCGTCTACGGCCTCATGCGTGGCCTGACGTCCGGAGTGACGGCAGTTGCGTTCTTCTCCGTCGCCGTCGGCCTCTTCGTGGTCGTATATCTCGGACACCAGCGGTTCTTCTCCGCCCGGGCCGTTGAGGCCCGGGCAAAGGCGCGGGCGGAGAATGCGCAGGCCGCCTACGCCCGGATGCCCATGCAGCCGCCGTACGTCCCGGTACATCAGCCCCAGGGGCCGGCTCCGTCCCCGTACGCCCAGGGCCAGCCCTACCAGCCGACGCAAGCCCAGCCGGGTCAGCAGCAGGGCCAGACCTACCAGCCCCAGCCCTACCAGCCCCAGCCGGGTCAGTATCCGCAGCAGGGTCAGTACCCGCCCCAGGCGCAGCCAATGCAGCAGCCGTACCCGCCGTACCCGCCATCGCCGGGAGATCCCGGACGGCGTTAACGCTCACCATTTACGGAGGCCCGTCGACCCCCATGGTCGCCGGGCCTCTACCGTTCCCTGCTGCTTCTTGACTGTGCGCTTGCTGCTCCCCCGGTTGAGCGCGCTTCCCCAGTAGGCTGAATCCCACAAGTGTGGACAGGAGGCTGATGTGGCAGAGACGACGATGGCAGAGACGACGATGGCCGAGGTGATGGCCGAGCTGGCCGGGCTCGAGGACCCGAGGGCACGGGAGGTGAACGAGAAACACGGCGACGATCACGGTGTGAACCTCAGCAAACTGCGCGCGCTCGCGAAGCGGCTGAGGACGCAGCAGGAACTCGCCCGCCAGCTTTGGGAGACGGGTGACACCGCGGCGAGACTGCTGGCGATCCTGATCTGCCGCCCGAAGGCGTTCGAGCGTGACGAGTTGGACGTCATGTTGCGCGAGGCGCGCACCCCCAAGGTGCACGACTGGCTCGTGAACTACGTGGTGAAGAAGAACCCGCACGCCGAAGAACTGCGCCTGGCCTGGTCCGCGGATCCGGACCCAGTGGTCGCGAGTGCCGGCTGGGCGCTGACCACGGAGCGGGTGGCGAAGAATCCCGAGGGCCTCGACCTCGCAGGACTGCTCGACGTCATCGAGATGGAGATGAAAAACGCCCCGGATCGCCTGCAGTGGGCGATGAATCACTGCCTGGCTCAGATCGGGATCGAGCACGCCGAGCACCGGGCCCGTGCACTCGACATCGGTGAGCGCCTGGGGGTGCTCAAGGACTACCCGACTCCCCCGAACTGCACGTCTCCGTTCGCGCCTATCTGGATCACCGAGATGGTTCGCCGACAGCAAGACAAGTAGCACGGTTCGCGCACTGCTACTCCCCCAGGACGCGGCGCCCGATAAGAACCGGCTGCGAGGGGCCTCGCCGCCTATGGAACCCAATCGGCGTCGTCGTAGGGGCGGCCGCGGAAGTGAGCGCGGAGGTACTCCCCCACAACGGCAGCCCCCAAGTCCCCGGCTTCGGGCGCGACCACCCGGCCGCCAACCCGGCGGACCATACGCTGGACGAACCGCTCGAGCCCAGGGTCGTCGCCAAGCCGGAAGAACGTTGCCTGGGCGCCCGCACGCCCCAGCCGGTCAAGTTCGGCGACCGTGACGCGGATGGTTTCCCGGTCCGGCGGCCAGCAGAACCACGACTCGCCGTCGGCCAGCAGGTGCGCGGTGGGTTCGCCGTCGGTCACCACGAGGAGGACGGGTTGCATCGACGGATGCTGGCGGAAGAAACGGCCGGCCAGCAGCAGACCGTGATGCAGGTTGGTTCCCTGCTCCCGCAGGGCCGGCAGGGCCGTGAGCTCGCCGATGTCCATGGACTGCGCGTAGCGGCCGAACGTGATCAGCTGCAGCCGGTTCCCGCGGAACCGGGTGGAGACCAGGTGGTGCAAAGCGAGCGCGGTGCGCTTCATCGGCACCCACCGTCCCTCGGCGGCCATCGAGAACGACACATCGACCAGCAGGACGACGGCGGCCTGCGTGCGCGCCTCCGTCTCCGTCACCTCGATGTCGCCCACGGCGAGGCGCAAGCCGCGGCCCGGATCGCCGCCGTCGGCCATGGTGCGGCGGATCGCGTTGGTCATGGTGCGGGTGACGTCCCACGGCTCGGCATCGCCGAACTCCCACTGCCGGCTGGAGCCGGTCTGCTCGCCGCCCGCCCCGGCGACGCGTGTGTCCCGGCGCCCCTGACGCCCGGAGAGCTGCTTGGCGGTATCCCGCAAAAGTGACCTGCCGAGCCGCCGCATGGCGGCCGGCGACAACCGGAGGTCTCCGTCGGCCCCGCGCCGCAGGTAACCGCCTTCCTGCATCGCCCGCTCGATCTCCGCGAGCGTACGTGCGGTCACGGCAGCATTCTGCCCGAGCTGGCGGGCGAGGGCATCCAGGTCCAGGTCGTCGAGGCGTGAGCCGTTATAGGACTGGGAGAGCTGTTCGGCCAGCTCATCGAGTTCGGCCACATCTTGCAGCACGCCGGTGCCATCGCCCAGCCCGAGCCCCTCCTGGCCCTCGAAGCGTTCGGAGCCGGCCCAGTCCTCGCCTGGCCGGAGGGCGCGCAGGCTGGCGTCGAGTTGGTCGAGCTCGGCCATGAGTTCAGGCGAGCCAAACGCCTGCGCGGACAGCCGCATCAGCTCATCTCGCTGCTCCGGAGACATGGATTGCAGGAGCCGCTGGGCGGCGGCCGCGCGCTGGGCGAGGGCGTCCACCAGCTCCTCGACTGATTGCGGGTTCTCCGGGAAGAAGTGGCCGTGCCGGGCCATGAACTCCTGGAAGTCCGCGTCGGTGTCTTCGCCGCGCCGGTGTTTTCCGAGGAGCTCGTTGAGGTCTCGCAGCATCTCGTTCACCGCTGCGCGGTCCTCGTCAGTGGCGTCCTCCAGCGCTTGTTTCATGCCGGCGAAACGCTGGTCCAGGATCTCGCGGCCCAGCAGATCCTTGATCCGCTCATAGGCAACACGCGCGGCGCTGGACTGCCAGTCATAGGAGGCGAGTTCGTTGACAGCCGCTGCGGTGGACCGGGGCAGATTCTGCAGCTGCATCTCCCGGAAGGCGCGGTCGGTGTTGTCCATCATGGCGTCACGGGCGAGCTGCTTGCGCTCCTCCAGCACCGCGGTATCGAGCAGCTTCTGGACTTCGGTGAGGGTGCCGTCCAGCCGGTGGCGGCCCAGCAGTTCACTGCGGCGCTGTTGCACGCGCCGGGCAAGATCGTCGAGCCCTTCCCGGTTCCGGCCACCGCGGCGCAGGAACTCCTGCAGGGCGTGCCGGGGCGAGTAGCCCGCCATGACGTCCTCGGCGATCGCGTCAAGCGCCTCCGCCAGGTCAACCGGCGGGGCGAGCGGATCGGGTCCACCCGTGTACCGGCCATATTTTGACCTGTTGTGTGCGGTCATGAGGCCTCCTGTAGTCAGCCGTAGATCGTCGCCTCGTCGTCGAACTCCTTGGCGATCCGCCGGGCGAGGTAGAGACCTTCCAAGGCGAGTTCGACGGCGGCGGCGCGCTGCCCGTCGTTTTTCGCGCCCAGGCGCTCACTGATGTCGTCGTAGAGGCGGGAGCCGTTGAGCGCCGGAAGGTTGTGGAGGAACTCCCGCGCCGTGACCTGTTCCCCGGTGGTCACTGTGGTGTGGCCGTCGAGCGCAGCCACGAGGGGACCCATGTCGATGCCCTGAAAATGCGCCCGCGCAGCTTCGGCCGTGGCCGTGCGCAAGAGGTGGTCGAGGACGGCTTCCTCACGCCCTTCCTCACCGGACTCGAACTCAACTTTCCCGGTGAGGACTTCTGCTGCGGCTGCCAGGTCGACGATCCGTGCGACGGCCTCGCCCTCCCCTCGCACGCTCGCCCGGCGCAGCGCCGCCGCAGCGACGGTCTCGGCGCCCGCAATGGCGAACCGTGCTGAAACGCCGGAGGTCTGGTTGATGGCTGGGGACTGGCGCAGCGCCCGGGTGTAACGGGCCAGGATCTCGAGGATGACGGGCGGGACGTCCGCCACCAGCTGCCCTTCCTGCCGGATGACGGCGACCTCGTCGTCCAGCTCTATCGGGTAGTGGGTACGGATCTCGGCGCCGAAGCGGTCCTTCAGGGGCGTGATGATCCGGCCGCGGTTGGTGTAGTCCTCCGGGTTGGCGGACGCGACGACGAGCACGTCGAGCGGCAGCCGCAGCACGTAGCCACGGATCTGGATATCACGCTCTTCCATCACGTTGAGCATGGAGACCTGGATGCGCTCGGCGAGGTCGGGCAGTTCGTTGATGGCGATGATCCCGCGGTTGGAGCGCGGGACAAGACCGTAGTGGATGGTTTCCGGGTCGCCGAGCCGGCGGCCCTCGGCCACCCGCATCGGGTCGACGTCGCCGATGAGGTCGGCGACGGAGGTGTCCGGCGTCGCGAGCTTCTCCACATAGCGTTCCGAGCGGTGACGCCACGCAACCCGCAGCCGGTCCCCTTCGGTGAGGGCACGGGCGCGGGAGTGCTCCGTAATGGGTTCGTACGGGTGTTCGTTCAGTTCCGAATCCTCGATCACCGGCGACCACTCGTCCAGCAGCCCGGACAGGGTGCGCAGGAGCCGTGTCTTGCCCTGTCCCCGTTCGCCGAGCAGGACGACGTCGTGGCCGGCGATCAGTGCACGCTCGAGCTGGGGCAGGACGGTCCGGCCGAAACCGTACAACCCGGGCCACGGATCGCGGCCCGCGGCAAGGGCGGCGAGCAGGTTGTCGCGGATTTCGCGGCGCAGGTCCTTGTGAACGTGGCCGGCTGCACGCAATTCGCCAACAGTGAAGATATCGGGACGATCACTCACCCCTCTAAGGTAGTCCTCGACCGGGCGGGGAATCGAGGGATTTGTTCAGATTCCCTGCTCACGGGCTGCAGTGCGGCTTACGCTGGATTCTAATGACTGCAGCACCGCCGCCGGCATCGCCGGCACCCGCTACCCCACCCGAGCGGCAGGGCACGCTCCTGCTTCTGGTGCGCCATGGGGAGACGCCCACTACGGGCAGGGTGCTGCCGGGGCGGGCACCGGGGCTGCACCTGTCCGCCCGTGGCAGGGACCAGGCGTACCGGGTCGCGGAGCGCCTCGCGGGACTTCGGGTCGACGGTATCTACTCCTCCCCCCTGGAGCGCACGTGCGAGACGGCGGAGCCCACGGCAGCCCGCGCCGGACTTGAGGTGAATGAGGACGCCGGCCTGATCGAATGCGACTTCGGCGAGTGGACCGGCGCCGCGTTGGCTGAACTGGCGGGTATGCCGCAGTGGCAGACCGTACAGCGCAGCCCCTCGACCTTCCGTTTCCCGAATGGCGAGAGCTTCACGGAAATGCAGGCGCGGATCGTCGGAGCGCTCGAGGCACTGCGCACAGCCCACGCCGGGGGCGTCGTCGTGTGCTTCTCCCACGCCGACCCCATCAAGGCCGCCGTCGCTCACGCCCTGGGCACGCCCCTGGACCTTTTCCAGAGGATCGTCATCAGCCCGGCGTCGGTTTCGGCCATCTCATACGTGGACGGTCAGGAACCTGCCGTTCTCATGGTGAATTCGACCTCGGAACCCCTCAGTGGGCTGAGGGCGCCGTGAGAGCGGACAGAGTAAAAGGGGGCAGACGGTGGCCGGACGGGAGCTGACGCTGCTCACCGAAGGCCGCGTCGAGCTGCTCGGACGCATCCTGCGCAGCAGCAACGAGACATACCTCGCCCGGGTCTCCTGCGGGGACGACTCTGCCTGCGCAGTCTACAAGCCGGAGGCGGGGGAACGGCCGCTGTCCGATTTTGAGGCGGGGCTCTACCGGC
Organism: Arthrobacter sp. LAR12-1-1.1; assembly: GCF_040676555.1. Classification (NCBI taxonomy): domain Bacteria; kingdom Bacillati; phylum Actinomycetota; class Actinomycetes; order Micrococcales; family Micrococcaceae; genus Arthrobacter; species Arthrobacter sp. LAR12-1-1.1. Next base: position 393,738 of record NZ_JBEGIG010000001.1, read on the forward strand.
GCGAACGCGCGGCCTATCTGCTTAGCGAGTCCCTGGAGTGGGGACTCGTGCCGCCAACGGTGATTCGTGAGGAAGCCCCGGCAGGTGTGGGTTCGCTTCAGTGGTTCATCGAGTGCGACTTCCGTGAGCATTACTTCACTCTGTACGCTGACGCGCCCGAGACCCATCGCCGGTTGTTGCAGATCGCACTGTTCGACTGCGTCGCCAACAACACCGACCGCAAGAGCGGGCACGTGCTCCGCGGCCATGACGGAAGGGTGTGGGGCATCGATCATGGACTGTGCTTCTCTGCAGGTTTCAAACTGCGCACCGTGATCTGGGACTTCGCCGGTGTTCCCATCCCCGGGACCTTTCTCGAAGGCATTGCCCCGCTCGCCGAGAAAGTGCCGCGAGACGTGGCGGAGCTTCTCGACGATGCAGAGGTAAAGGCCCTGCAGCGCCGGGTGCGGCGCTTGCTGCACGACGGGGTGCTGCCGGTTGACCGCACCGGCATGCGTTACCCGTGGCCGCTGGTATAGGAACGCACTGCGGACCGGCTCCTAAGTGGAGCCGGTCCGCAGCACGTGATGGGTTAGCCGATGAGCCGGCCGGGGACCCGTTCCAGGTCAGGCAGGAATCCGGTCCGCCAGAGTGGAGCGGGCAGCGCGGGCTGCGGGCGCGCCGTCGGCGTCCTGGCCGTACAGCCAGTCATTGTACTGGAAGTCGTCGTCCTTCCGGCTCTTGAACAGCAGGTTGCGCAGCGTACGGGCCAGCCCGGAGACGTGCCAGGATTCGCCCCAGACGCGGGCGGTGCGCTGGACCCGGGCGGTGCGGCCGGCGCGGACGTTGTTGAATTCCTTGATCGCCCCGTCCCAGGCTTCCGGGTTGACGCCGGCTGCGGTGAAGACGGTGCCGTTGCTGACGTCCTGCAGCACGGCCGCGTCCTCAAGCGCCTGGCAGGCACCCTGGGCGAGGTACTGCAGCATCGGGTGCGCGGCGTCGCCCATCAGCACCATCCGGCCGGCGACCCAGTTCTCGATCGGGTCGCGGTCGTACATGGGCCAGCGCATGCTGGTGCCCAGGTTCTTCAGCGCATCCTGGACGGCCGGAACACAATCCTTGTACGCAGCCTCAAGCTCGTCCAATCCCCCGTACTGCTCTTCACCGCGCTCAAAGGAAGCGGACTTGAACACAGCCACGGTGTTCAGCAGTTCGCCCTTGCGCAGCGGGTACTGCACCAGGTGGCAGTCCGGTCCGAGGTAGACGATGACGTCCTCGAGGTCCGCCTTGGGCGTGTTTTCGGTGATCGGCACGGTTCCGCGGTAGGCCACGTACGCCGAGGGAACCGGCTCGTCGCTGGCGACCAGCGGGCGGAGAGTGGACTTGAGCCCGTCGGCGCCGATCACGACGTCGGCAGAGTAGTCCACACCGGCGGCGGTGTGGGCTACACCCCGGCCGTTCACGGTCTCAACACTTTCGACCATGACGTCGTTGACGAGCTTCACGCCCGCCGCTTCACAGCCTTCGAGCAGGACCCGGTGCAGGTCGCTGCGGTGGATCACGACGTACGGCGCGCCGTAGCGTTCCTCGAATTCCCCGCCGAGGCTCTGGCGGGTGAGCTCCTCGCCGGTGACGGCGTCGCGGAAGACCAGGTGCTTGGGCTGGACGCCGATTTCCAGTGCCTTTTCCAGCAGGCCCCAGCGCTTCAGGACGCGGGAGGCGTTGGGGGCCATCTGCAGGCCGGCGCCGACTTCGCCGAATTCGGGGGCACGTTCCACGAGGGTGACGTTGGCGCCGTTTTCCCGGAGCGCGAGGGCTCCGGCCAGTCCGGCCATTCCCCCTCCGATGACGAGGACATCGGTGGACGTGGCGTGCTCAGACATTGCTTGCTCCTGTTGTTGAGAGTGCGGGTGAGATTGAGGATTTTGACTTGAGTTTGAGGCCGACGGCGGCCAGCAGGACCGCGGCGATGGCGGCGGCACCGGCGAAGGCGAGGAAATTGGAGTTGACGCCGAGGCCGGCGGCCAGCAGGAGGCCGCCTATCTGGGGTGCGGCGACGGCGCCGATCCGGCCCGTCCCCAGCGCCCAGCCCAGCGCGGTCCCGCGCAGGTGCCCGGGATAGTGGCTCGCGACGGCGGCGATGATGAGGCACTGCGTGCCGTGGGTGCCGACGCCGGCGAGGACCAGCATGAGGTACACGACCGTGACCGGCGGTCCCGTAACCAGGACCACGAGCGCGCCGGCGGCGACGGCCGCCGCGGCGATCGCCGTCGGGATCGGACCGAACCGGGTCCCGGCCCAGGCGGTGATCACCGAGCCGGCCACCGCGCCCAGGTTCAGGGCCAGGGCGAAGGTCAGGGCGGAGCCCAGGTTGTAGCCGGCCAGCTGCATGAGGTTGGGCAGCCAGGTACCGAGCCCGTACCAGGCGAAGAGGGTGGCGATTGTCGCCAGGGCGAACAGCAGGCTGACCCCCAGGTACGGGGCGCGGAGCAGGGACTTGAAGCCGATCGGCTCCTTGAGGTTGCGCGTTCCCCTGTCCTCGGCATTGACCGGGGCCAGCGTCTCCGGCAGGTATTTCAGTCCGAGCGGCACCACGATCAGCAGGGCCAGCACGGCCACGAGGAACATGGACTCCCAACCGAAGGCGGGGATCAGCTGGATGCCGACCAGGGCGGCGATGGATCCGCCGATCGGGACGCCGGACATCATCAGGGTGGCGATCGTGGACCGCCACTTGGTGGGGACCAGTTCGGCGACGAGGGCGTTGGCCGAGGGCACCAGGCCCCCGAGTCCAATGCCGGCCAGAAGCCGCAGTCCGCCGAAGACGGCCGCGCTGGGGGCGAAGGCGCAGAGGATGGTGAAAACCGAGAAGACGACGGCACAGCCGAGGATGGTGCGGCGGCGCCCCCAGGAGTCGGCCATCCGGCCGGCGAAGATCGCCCCGAGCATCATGCCGACGAAGGCCATGGAGCCAATGGTTCCGGCGGTGGCCTTGGTCAGCCCCCAGCCGGTCTCGGAGATCAGGGAGGACTGGACGGTGCCGTAGACGATCAGGTCGTAGCCATCGAAGACCACCAGCAGCCAGCAGACCAGGACGGCGGCTGCCGAGCTTTTGGAGAACCGTGATGCGGGCCCATCAGCGGTAGAGGGGGCAGGGGCCCCCGGCGAGGACCGTTGCGGCGGTGCAGCGGAAGGTGTGTGATTCATGCCACTTACTGTCCTAGCCGCCGCAGGTGAACCACAATACAATTCTGATGTGCAGAACAAACCGTTGGCCAGAGCAGCCCGCAAACCTGTCCAGAAGCGGCCCACCTACTCCATCGAGGCGGTCGACAACGCGCTGCAGCTCCTGCAGCTGCTCCGCGACAACGGTGCACTGCGGCTCAAGGACGCCGCCGAGGAGCTGGGCGTGGCGCCGTCCACCGCCCACCGCCTTCTGGCGATGCTGGTCTACCGGGGATTCGCCGTGCAGGATGAAACCCGCCGCTATGTCCCGGGCCCGGCAATGGGGGTCGGGCCGGCCGGGCTGAGCTGGACCCGGCTCCTCCGATCACTAGCCCAGCCGCACATGGAGCTTCTCTCTGCACGGCTCAACGAAACCGTGAATCTCATGGTCCGGGTGGGGACGAAGGTCCGGTTCCTGGCCACCGTGGAGGGCGGCAATGTGTTGCGGGTGGGTGACCGGCAGGGCACGGTCATGCCAGCCAACAAAACCTCCGGCGGAAAGGCCATGCTCGCCGAGCTGGACCCGCCGATGATCGAGCAGCTGTTCCGCAGCCACAACGCGGAAATCGGCGGCGACACGATTGCGGACAATGAATATCCGACGTTCCTGCGCGAGCTTGAGTCCATTCGCGGCAACGGCTTCGCGGCGAATTTCGAAGGCACGGAGGAGGGCGTGAGCGCGCTCGGCATGGCCGTGCACAACCGGCACGGGCACGTGGTCGGCGCGCTCAGCGTCGCCACTCCCGCGACCCGCTTCCGGCGGGTGTTCGACGCCGGACTCGTCCCAGCGCTGCGGGAAACCTGCCGGCAGCTGGAGATTGATATCGTGGCCAACCCGGCCGACCCGGACTGAGCACCCTGCATTTCAAACTAACAGCACCGGTTCAGGGAATTCTGACCAGCAGAATATGTTGGGGATCACACATCGGCATCCGTAGAGTCGAAGCACGTCAAAGAACTGTTCTGACCTACCGAGGAGGCCCACGTGTCCATCAGCGCCGAGAACACGACTCACGAATCAGTGGCCGCGGGGCACACTGCTCCGGAGCCGACGCCCGAAGAGGCTGCCCAGCTCAAAGAGCTGTACCGGGATTTTGACCGGGAGAACCTGATCCCGCTCTGGACCGAGATCGCGGATTTGATGCCGATGGTCCCGACCCCCAAGGCGGTCCCCCATGTCTGGCGGTGGAGCGACCTGTACCCGCTGGCGGCCCGTGCCGGGGATCTGGTCCCGGTGGGCCGGGGCGGGGAGCGCCGGGCCATTGCCCTGGCCAACCCGGGCCTGGCCGGCACCCCGTACGCCACGCCCACGCTGTGGGCAGCCATCCAGTACCTCGGTGCCCGTGAAACCGCGCCGGAACACCGGCACTCGCAGAACGCGTTCCGCTTCGTCGTCGAGGGCGAGGGCGTGTGGACCGTGGTGAACGGGGACCCGGTGCGGATGTCGCGCGGCGACTTCCTGCTGACCCCGGGCTGGAACTTCCACGGCCACCACAACGACACCGATGAGCCGATGGCCTGGATCGACGGCCTGGATATCCCGTTCGTGCACTACGCCGACGCCGGCTTCTTCGAGTTCGGCACCGAGCGCGTCACCGATGAGGCCACCCCGGACATCTCCCGCTCCGAGCGGCTCTGGGCCCACCCGGGCCTGCGCCCGCTCTCCGGCCTGGACGACACCACGAGCTCCCCCATCGCGGCGTACCGCTGGGAATACACGGACCGCGCACTGGCCGAGCAGCTGCTGCTGGAAGACGAGGGCCACCCGGCCACCGTGTCCCAGGGCCACGCCGCCGTCCGCTACACCAACCCCACCACGGGCGGGGATGTGATGCCGACCATCCGGGCCGAATTCCACCGCCTGCGCGCCGGCGCCGCCACCGAGACCCTCCGCGAGGTCGGCTCCAGCGTCTGGCAGGTCTTCGAGGGCTCCGGCTCCGTGGTCCTGAACGGCGAAACCAGGACCCTGGCGAAGGGCGACCTCTTCGTCGTCCCGTCCTGGGCCGCCTGGTCCCTGCAGGCCGAGACCGGGTTTGACCTCTTCCGCTTCAGTGACGCCCCCATTTTCGAACGACTGAACTTCAACCGCACCTACCTCGAAGGACGCAAGAACGCATGAGACTCCTCACCCTCCGCACCGAAACCGGCACCAAGGCCGTGCGCCAGGACGGCGACACCCTGACCGAGATCGACGGCTTCGCCGACGTCGGAGAGCTGCTCCGCTCAGCGGACTGGGAAGCGACCGCGAAGGCAGCCAAAGGCGCCACGCACCCGCTCGAGGGCGCCAACCTTGACGCCGTCGTGCCCTCCCCCGGCAAGATCATCTGCGTGGGCCACAACTACCGCAACCACATCAAGGAAATGGGCCGGGAAGTCCCCGAGTTCCCCACCCTGTTCGCCAAGTACCAGGAATCCCTGATCGGCCCGAACGATGATCTGGCCCTGCCGCAGGAATCCGGTACCGTCGACTGGGAATCCGAACTCGCCGTCGTCATCGGCAAGAAGGGCCGCCGGATCAGCGAAGCCGACGCCGCGGAGCACATCGCCGGCTACGCCGTGCTCAACGACGTGTCCATGCGCGACTACCAGTTCCGCACCATCCAGTGGCTGCAGGGCAAGACCTGGGAAAAGTCCACCCCCTTCGGCCCCGCGCTGGTCACCAAGGACGAGTTCAGCGGCGGCCTCATGACCACCGCGGTCGACGGCGAAGTGCAGCAGCAGACCCCGACCAACGACGTCGTCTTCACCCCCGAGTTCCTGGTCTCCTACATCTCCACCATCATCACGCTGAACCCGGGCGACGTCATCGCCACCGGCACTCCGGGAGGCGTGGGCCACGCCCAGGACCCGAAGCGCTACCTGCAGGAAGGCCAGATCCTCGTCACCACCATCGAGGGCCTGGGCCAGCTGAAGAACCGCGTGGTCAAGGAAGCCTGATGGTTGCCCGCCACGACCAGACGACGGACCCGGAGCTGCTTGCGGCCCTGCTGCAGGCACGCCGGGGCACGGCGTTCTTCGCCCGCAAGCTCAACGAACTCTCCGACGCGGAGCTCGACGGCGATTCGCTGCTGCCGGGCTGGACCCGACGCCACATCACCGCGCACATCGGCTACAACGCCCGTGCGATCGCGCGGCTCATCGAGTGGGCGGCCACCGGCGTGGAGACCCCGATGTACGCCTCCACCGCGGTCCGCGACCACGAGATCGACTTCGGGGCAACCCTGAGCCCGATCGCGCTGCGGCACCTGTTCGACCACTCCGCCGTGCACCTGAACGTCGAATGGCGGGACCTGCCCGGGGACGCCTGGCGCCACTTAGTCCGCACCATCCAGGGCCGGGAAGTGCCTGCCACCGAAACGGTCTGGATGCGCAGCCGGGAAGTCTGGATGCACGCCGTGGACCTGGCCAACGGCGCCAGCTTCACCGACATCCCGGTTCCCGTGCTGGAGCGGCTCCTGAAGGACATCACCGGCGCCTGGAAGGCCCGCGGCACCGATGCGGACCTCGTGGTCAAGGTAACGGACCGCGGCCTCACATTCGGGGACACGACGTCGGCGTCCCCTACCGTGGTCTCCGGACCGCTCGCGACCGTCGTCGAATGGGCCGCCGGCCGCGGCAACGGCGGCGTCACCGCCAGCGGGTCCGGCGCTGAAGCCGGCAACGGCAAGGTTCCGGCCGCACCGAAGTGGATCTGAGCCCCACGGATTCCAGCAGCAGACCGGAAAAGCCCCCTCACCCGAGGGGGCTTTTCCGGTTTAAATACCGCAGGGACCGCCGGCTACTTTCCATCCCGGTAACCATCTGCATGTGCGATTACTCAGTGTGGTGACTATTGCGGAGCAGAGTGGTAAACATGAGCTGTTCCGCTGAGGAACCCCGGCGGGGCTCGTTTCTCACAGCGAGGTGAACCATGACTTCCATCAATCCTGCCAATCATCTCGACGAACTCGGCCAGCGCACGCTGCGCAGGGCGCGCCGCCGCATCATGCCACTGATCGTCCTGCTCTACTTCATTGCGTACCTGGACCGGAACAATGTCGGCTTCGCGAAGCTGACCATGAGCGAGGACATTGGCCTGAGCGCATCGGCATACGGCCTCGGCGCGGGCATCTTCTTCCTCGGCTACGCGCTGCTGGAAATCCCGAGCAACGCCGGAATGTACCGGTTCGGCGCCCGCAAATGGATCGCCCGGATCCTCATCTCATGGGGCATCTTTGCGACCGCCATGTGCCTGGTGAACGGCGAAACCAGCTTCTACATCGTCCGGTTCCTGCTCGGTGCCGCCGAGGCAGGGTTCTTCCCCGCCATCCTCTTCTACCTGACGCTGTGGTTCCCGGCCGCCCAGCGCGTCACGGTGCTGGGGATCTTCATCCTGGCGCAGCCGGTGTCCAATGCCCTTGGCGCTCCGGTTTCGGGCCTGCTGCTGCAGATGGACGGCATTCTTGGCCTGCAGGGGTGGCAGTGGCTTTACATCGTTGAGGGCATCCCCGCCATCATCCTCGGGATTCTGACCCCGGTCCTGATGACCGACCGCCCCAGCCAGGCGCATTGGCTGGCCGACGATGAGCGCGAATGGCTGACCAGGACCATGGACGATGAGCTGGCCCACAAGCAGAAGGGGCAGCCCCATCATTTCCTGGCCGGCCTCAAGGACCCCCGGACCATTGCCTACGCAGCGCTGTACTTCGGGCTGGTCTGCGGTATCTACGGCCTCGGGCTGTGGATGCCGACGATCGTTGCCGCACTCGGGGACTTCAGCACCACGCAGGTCGGTTTTATCGTTGCCATCCCCTACACGATTGCGGCGATCTTTGTGTACTTCTGGGGCAAGCGCTCGGACCGTACCGGTAACCGGGTCTTGCACGCGACCCTGAGCATGATCATGGCGGCCATCGGTCTCTTGGCTGCCGGCTACCTGGTCGAGGTCAACGCGATCCTGGCACTGATGGCCCTGACGCTGGCGGCCATGGGCATTTACTCCGCTATTGCCCCGTTCCTGGCCATGCCCGCGACTGCCCTGGTCGGTGCTGCGGCAGCAGCCGGTCTGGCCATGGTGAATTCGCTCGGTAATCTGGGCGGGTTCGTGGCTCCCTACGCCGTGGGGCTGCTAAATGACGCCTCGGGCGATAACCGTTCCGGCCTCGTGTTCCTGTCGGCCTGCCTCGGCATCACGGCCGTCGCGACCTATCTCTACGCACGCAAGCGCCCGGAGGGACATGTGAAGCCCGGTACGCCCTCCACGGTCGGGGAAGAAGCTGTAGCTTCCGACGACTTCGACATCCAGAACTGACAATCAGGCGACGAAGGGCTAAGGGACATGACTCAGCAAAAAGCGTTTCCGGTGAAGCGGACCGCCGTGCTGACCGGCGCGGCCTCTCCCCGCGGCATCGGACGGGCGACGGCGGAAATGCTCGCCAGCGGAGGCTGGGCGGTTGCGATCCTGGATGTCGACGGCGACGCAGCCCGGAACGCAGCGGAGGAAATCACCGCCGTTTACGGTGTCCAGGCGATTGGCGTGGGCGCGGACGTCTCCGACCCGGAGGCCGTCAACGCCGCCATTGACGAGGTTGAATCCACCCTGCCGCCGATCGTTGGCCTGGCCAACCTGGCAGGTATCAGCTCACCCACGGAGTTCATGGACGAGACGCTCGGGGCGTGGGAGCGGGTGTTCAAAATCAACATGACCGGCACGTTCCTGGTATCCCAGCGGGTGCTCAAGGGCATGATCGAGCGGAAGCTAGGAAGGATCGTGAGCGTCTCGTCCATCTCCGCCCAGCGCGGAGGCGGCACCTACTCCAAGGTGGCTTACAGTGCCTCGAAAGCTGCCATCATCGGTTTCACACGGGCTCTGGCCCGGGAAATGGGCCAGCACGGAATCACCGTCAACTGCGTGGCTCCCGGCCCCGTGGACACGGACATCATGGGTGGAACACTCACGGATGAGCGAAAAGCCGCCATGGCTGCCGACATCCTGGTGGGCCGGGTGGGAACCGTACGGGACATCGCCGCGCTGATGGTGTTCCTGCTGGGCGAGGATGCCGGCTTCATCACGGCCGCGACGTATGACATTAACGGAGGACTGCAGATTTCCTGACCCTTGCGAACTGAGTCATCTGCGCAAGACGGGGCTCAGCCCAGGTGGACGATCGGGGCGTCGCCGTCGGTGCCGGTGAACTTCTTGCGGTCGATGTTGATGAGCAGCAGGGCAATCGGAGCGATCAGGATCGCAACACCTGCGGCCCAGACGAACACCTTGGCGTAGCCGTCTGAGAGGGCCGCCAGTGAGACACCGCCGGCCGCGGCCGCGATGGTGCTGAAGAGAGCGATGCCGAGGGAGCCGCCGATCTGCTGCGAGGCGTTGACCAAGGCGCTGGCCACACCGGAATCATCCTTGTCCACGCCGAACAGCGCCAGGTTCTGCATCGGCACGAACACCATGCCAAGCCCGACACCCAGGAGAAGGAGCGCGGGCAGCATGTTGACGAGGTAGAGGCCCTCGGCGCTGACCTGCGTGAGCCAGAGCATCGCCGCCGCCATGAAGACCGGACCCGCGGCCGTCGGGATCTTTGCACCCAGCTTCGGCAGGTTCTTCGCGACAACCCCCGCCGTGATGATCAGTGCCACCGTCATGGGCAGGGAAGCAAGCCCGGCGAGGAACGGGGCGAAGCCAAGCACAATCTGGATGTAGAAGTTGATGAACAGAATGCCGCCGATCAGGACCGCGCCGGACAGGAACGAGGCCAGGAACGCCGCTCCGCGGTTGCGCTCGGTGGCCACGCGCAGCGGCAGGAGCGGGTGCTTGACGGTGGCCTCGACCAGGACGAAGAGTGCCATGAGTACGACGCCGGCTGCAATGAATCCCCAGGCTTCGGGGGCATCCCAGCCGTGCTCCGCATTGGTGAAGCCGTAGACGAGGGACCCCAAACCCAGGGCGGCCAGGACGACGCCGGGCCAGTCATATTTGGTGGACCCCTGGGCCTTGCTTTCGCTGACCAGAGACCACACGCCGGCGAGGGCGATGGCGGCGATCGGCACGTTCACGAAGAAGCACCAGCGCCAGCTCGCGTGTTCGGTCAGGAAACCGCCCAGCAGGACGCCGACGGCGGCACCGACGCCGGTGATGGAGCCGAAGATCGCGAACGCCGTGCCGCGGTCCTTACCGCCCGGAAAGGCGACGGTCAGCAGCGCCAGGGCGGCGGGGGCCAGCAGCGCAGCGAACACGCCCTGCAGGGCGCGCGCGCCGATCAGTTCCCAGGGCTGTTGCGCGATGCCGCCGAGCAGGGACGCGACCGCGAAACCTGCGGCGGCCACGATGAATGTCCGTTTCCGGCCCCAGAAGTCCGCGATCCGGCCTCCGAGCAGCAGGAAGGCGCCGAAGGCCAGTGCGTAGGCCGTGACCACCCAGGAACGCGTCGAGTCACTGATCGCCATCTCGATCTGGAGACGCGGCAGTGCCAGGTTCACGATCGTGCCGTCCAGGACCACCATGAACTGCGCGAGGGCCAGGAACACCAGCGCCCACCAGCTGCTGCTGGGCCCGCTCCCCTGCTTTGTCCCTGCATCTGCTAGCTGTGTTGCCATGTCAAAATCCACCCTTCGACGTATTAATACTTACAAAAGTATAACTACTTGAAATGAGTTCTTAGGCAGGGACGTGGGGGTGATGTGCGCTACTCGGGCTCGGCGATGATCGAGGCGAGGCGCTGCAGGGCCGGCAGGCTGGCGGCGATTTGCTCGCGCTCTTCGGGCAGCAGCCGGGAACTCGCCGACTCCAGCGCTTCCGCCCAGGCGCCCTCAAGGAGGGCCTTGATCCGCTGGGACTCCGCCGTGGGGTGGAGGGCGACGTACCGCTTGTCTGCGGCGTCGCGGGTGCGGGTGACAAGGCCCGCGGCGACCAGCTCCCGGAGCTGGACGCTGACGTTGCTGAACTGCCGCCCGAGACGCGAGGCAACGTCCGCAACGGTGATGCCAGGGTGGTTCTCGATGACCCGGAGGATTTCCAGCACGCCATTGGACAGCGGCCGGACGCCAGTGTCATTGTGCGATTTCCGGCGGATATCGGAGGAAATGTCGATCACCGAGACGGCCAGGGACCGGTGGTCCACAGCCTTCGCCGGTACTTCGGCTGCGCCCATACTTTCCATCCGGTTCAGCCTTCGTCGCAGAGCAGGTGGTACCAGTTGTCGGCGAGCACCTCGAGTGCGTGTTCGCGGTTTGGTTCAAACTTCCGTCGTGTCCAGAGCGTGGCGACGTAGTCGAGCGAGGTGAACGCGAGGGTGCCGCGAATGTGGCGCGTCTCCTCCGAGAAGCGACTTGCCAGCTCCATTCCGCGCACGAGGTCGGAGATGACCTCCTCATGCCATCCCTCGACCAAGGCGCGCACTTCGCGATCAACGGCGGCTGCCTCCTCGAGCACGTCGAGGTACGGGCGGAAGACTGGCCAGAGCATCGCCCGCGACTCCAGCCAGGCCAGGATGCCCGGCAGCTCGCCTGCGCGCACGACGTCGACGAGCTCGGCCGCGGTCGATCCCCGTTCGGGGCCGTCCGCGCGGTCCAGCACAGCGTTGACGCGTGCCATGAAGTCCCGCATCAGGTCGCTGCGCGAGGGGTAGTAGGCGTAAAAAGTCACCCGGGTGGTTCCTGCCGCAGCGGCAATCTCATCGATCGTCGTCGCGGCGTAGCCCTTCTCGGTGAAGAGTTCAAGCGCCCGTTCGACGATCACGTCGCGGGTCAGCTGCTTCTGGGCCTCTCGCAACGACGACATGGATCAATCCTAACGGTGTTGTGCGGCGTCAGACGCGAGCTGGCGCGGCCGGACGCACCGCGGCCGGACCGACGTCGGCCAGCCGGCGCAGTTTGGGGATGGGGATCCGGTAGTTGATCGCGACGGCGGTGCCTGAACCGTCCATGTTGTCCCAGCGCAGCAGCATCGAATCCGCACTCTCGCCGGGCTCGCAGAAATCGGGAGCCCCGACAACCGGCGCGAAGCCCACCGACTTGAGCGACAGGCCGAAGCCCTCTGTCCAGAAGTACGGCTGGAAGTCGAACTCGGGCGCCGCGTCACCCTTGAGCAGGCCGACGGCGGCGATCTTGGCCTGGTCGATGGCGCTGGTCCAAAGGGGCACCCGTTCCACCCCTCGACGGGTCGGGAAGAACGCCACGTCGCCGGCGGCGACGATGTCCGGCCGGAGCCTGCCGCGCGAGTCGACACGCAGCTGCCCGTCGACGAGGAGGTTCGAGCCAGCCAGCCAGCCGATGTTTGGCTCGTCGCCGATAGCGGTGACCACAAGGTCCGCCTCCAGTTCGGTGCCGTCGGCAAGGACGACTTTTGCCCCGGTACCGTGATCGAGAAGACGGGCCTTCCCACCGCCAACCAGCCGCAGTCCGCGCCGGACGGCGGCGGAGGTGAAGATGTCGGCCAGATGGTCGCCAAGCTGACGCGAGAGCGGCTTGGCGTCGGAGACGAGGGTGACCTCGCAGCCCACGTGCAGGCAACCGGACGCGACCTCAACGCCGAGCGGTCCGCCGCCGACCACAATAACTGACGGGCGCGATGCGGCCAGTTCCTTGAGGAGGATCGCATCCTCGATGGTGCGCAGGGTGAGCTCCCGGAGGGAGCCGTCCTGTCGCGGTCCAGCTGCTCCTTGCTCCGGGGCGAGGCGCTTCGCCCGGGAACCGGAAGCGATGACGAGGCCGTCATACGGCAGCTCATCGCCCCCGTCCAGGCGTACCAGCCGGGCGTCAACGTCCAGGCCCGTGGCGCTGACTCCGAGCAGCTCGGTTGCTTCGTGGGTCGGCTCGGGGAGCACGTGGGCCTGGAGTACATCGTCGCTGTCGACACTGTCCCCATCAACACTGTGCAGCAGCGCCTTGGAGAGGGCTGGCCGGCTGTAGGGATGGTGGCGCTCGGCGCCCACAACAGTGAGCTCACCATCGAAGCCGGCCGAGCGCAGCGAGTCGCAGGCCGTGAGCCCGGCGATGCCGTTGCCAACCACCACTATCCTGCGCATCGTCATGCCGCGGCCAATCGCAGCGCGGCAACCGGGCAGACCCTTACCGCCGCCTTCGCGGCGTCCAGGTCAGCCCCTTCCGCGTCCGGAACGTCGATTACCAGCTCGCCGTCTTCGTCGAGGTGCATCAGCCGGGGCGCGGCTTCTTCGCAGAGGCCGTGTCCCTCGCAGCGCGGCCGGTCGAGTTGGATCCTCATGCTGCCACCACCTTGGTGATCTGGAGCAACTCGAGGCTCCGCGTGATGTTGCTCGGCTCCCGGACTTCATCGGAAATCGTCAGCGTTTTCACCCTGCGGGCAAGGGCCTCAATGATCGCATGGGCTTCAAGTTTCGCCAGGCCTTGGCCGGCGCAGCCGTGCGGTCCGTAGCCGAAGGACAGGTGGTCCACCGGGTTGCGCATCACGTCGAAGGTGTCGGGATTCTCGTAGTGCCGCGGGTCCCGGTTGCCGGCGCCGAAGAGGATGCCCACCTGCGCCCCGGCAGGAATCGTGGCTCCGTCGATTTCCACGTCGCGGGTTGCCCTGCGGCCCCAGATGTGGACCGGTGCCCAGTAGCGCAGCACTTCGGCGAACGCCGCGGGGACGAGTTCCGGGTTCTCCCGGACCAGCCCGAACTGCCCGGGGTGGTGGCCGAACAGCGCAATGATGTTTCCTATTGACGCGATTGTCGTGTCGACGCCCGCTCCCAGGTACTGGTGGATGATGTGCCCCGCAGAGCCTTGGGGAATGTCGCCGCGTGTCTCGGCGTCGAAGATTCCGCGGCCGATTGAGCCGGGTGTGAGGTCGTCGGCGGGGACCGACGAGCACCAGCCGTAGAGCTCGCCGGCGATCGGGAAGCTCTCCTGCGTGCGCTGGTTCAGCGGGCCGATGACCTGCATCGCGGCCTGGCCCCAGCGCAGCATGTTGTCCTTGACGTGTCCGCTGAAGCCAATGAGGTCGGCAACGATTTCGATCGGGAAGGCCCGGGCCAGGGAGTCGATGGCCTCAAAGCTGCCGCTGTCGGCGAGCTCGGCGACGAGCTGGTCCGCCTTTTCGTCGATGACGACCTTCAGGCCGCGGAGTGCGCGGGGGGTGAGGTTCTGTGACAGCGTGGCCCGGAGCTGCGTGTGAATGGGCGGGTCGGAGGCAAGCGACGTGCCCTGCAGCGCCTCGTTCACCATCGGGTTGAAGCCGATGCTGGTCGACGAGAAGGTCTCCGGATCACCGAGTGCGTCACGGATAACGTCGTAGCGCGTTAGGACGTACAGCTCGTTCTTGGGAAGGTGCACCACTGCGGCCTGCTCGCGGAGCGAGGCATATGTGGGGTAGGGGTCGACCAGGACGTCGTCGGCCCAGATGTCGATGCCGGATTCGGTGGGTGCAGTCACGGTGTTCTCCTTGCGGATTGCGGATTGTGGGTTGTGGGTAGTGGGTAGTGACGTGAAGCCGTCAGTCTCAGACGGCCACTTCAGCGGTGGCCTCTGTCGTCTCTGCGATGGCGTCGGGGGTGGGCGCCGAAGAACGAGCGGAGATGAAGAGGGTGAGGAGGGCGGAGGCTGTTGCCGCGATGGCAGCGACGAGGTAGACCGTTTGGAAGCCCTGGCCGAGCGAGGCTCCGGCCACGCCCTGTATCTGCTGCTGCGCGGCGGTGAGGGCCTGGACCATGCCGTCGACAGCAGGGGCGGGTGCGCCCCCGGCCAGTGCCTGGCCGGAGAACTGGGCGATGACGCCGTCCCAGCCCGAGAGATAGCCCAGGGGCGGCACGTGGGAGAGCCCGGCGACTGCGTTGGCGGGCAGCCCCGCCCCGCCGAGGATCCCGCCGAGGGGGCCCGCGAAGACTGAGGCGCCGATGCTGAACGCGATGGCCGAGCCGATGACCGGGCCAAGGGCGAAGCCAAGGTCCCGCAGCAGGTTCGTCGTCGCCGACGCCATGCCGATGTGCTGCAGCGGGACGGTGTTGATCGCCACGGAAGTGATGGAGCCAACTGTGAGCGCGAATCCGATGCCCAGCAGCAGAAGTGGCGGAATGAAGGCCGTCCACGGGGTACCGCCGAAGGCCTCCGGCGCGCCCAGGGAGAACGTCGAGAGCCAAAAGCCGGAGATGGCCATGAAGGCGAAGCCCGAGGTGAGCACCCAGCGCGGCGCTATGTGGCGGATGAGCCACCCCACCACCGGGATGAAGGCGAACGCGGGGCCCTGGATGAAGACGAACAGCACCCCGACCTTCCAGGTCTCGGCCAGGGCAAGGCCGCCGACGGCGACGCTGGTGCTGAAGCAGATCGCGAGGAAGGCAAACATGCCGGTGACCGCGACGACGCCTGTGATCGAGTAGGCGCTGTTCTTGAACAGGGAAAGGTGGATGAGCGGCTGTTTGGTCCGCGTCTCGATGACGAGGAAGAGAACCAAAAGGATGCCGCCGATGACGTAGCTAACGATGACATCCGAAGCGCCGAAGCCCGCATCGACCGCCTGAACCGTCGCAAAAAGCACGGCGATGAGGCCGAGCGCGAGGGTGAACTGGCCGGGCAGGTCGAGTTTGCGTCCCTCCGCGGCCGCGGAGTCCTTCGCCCGGAGCGCGACGATGAGAACGCCCACGGCGACGGCGGCCGCAACGAAGTAGGCGACACGCCAGCCGCTGAACACGTTCGGCGTGCCAGCCGCAGCGCCTGGCACGGTGAAGAACTGGGCCGTGAGGCCGGCGAGCAGGGGGGAGATCACCGCGCCGAGCGACAGGAACCCGGCCCAGGTGGCAATGACCCGGGCCCGCGCCCGGTGGTCCGGGGTGATCGCCGCGATCATGGACAGCGAAATGGGGAAGAGGATGCCCGCCCCGATGCCGCCGACGGCCTGCGCGGTGATCATCATCTCGGTTGTCGGCGCCAGCGCAGCAAGGACGGAGCCGACGATGCTGACCCCGGCGCCGATGTACAGAAGCTTCTTGCGTCCGAACAGGTCACCCAGGAGCCCCCAGCTGAGCTCGAACACGACGATACCCATCAAGAACATGCCCGCGATCCAGGTCAGGCCCGCGCCCGAGGTATGGAATTCCGCGGCGAAGGTGCCGCTGAGGGCACCCGGCAGGGCGTTGGTGATCTGCGCGAGTGTGACCGCGCTGTAGGCGGCCACGAACGTCGCTCGTACTGAGCCTCGGCTCGACACCGTGGTGGTCTGACTCATCGATGAAACTCCTTTGTTTCCGGTCGATTCTCCGGTGGTGCGCCGTTGCTGGTGCCCTACCGGGTAAGTGCCGGTAGGCCGGAGGTAGATGTGGCGCTCCCCACAGTGTGGTGCCAAGGTTTACATGATGTCAAGAGCACTTACGCAACGTTGGTTTCATAAGCACGCCGATGCTCAGCTGCCGTACGGCCTGCAAATTTCCTTGACATCATGTAAAGAAATATGTGAGGCTGACTGCACCGCAAGGGAGCGACGGCACGGTCGAACTCCGCGGCACCCCTGCATTGCAGCACTCGATCCTCAAGGGAGAAGCCAAGTGAGCCACACCACACCCGCCGATACCGGTGACGCGTTCCACGCCCCCGCCGGGCAAACCGTCAACACGGTCTTGGGTCCCGTCCCTGCCTCGGAACTGGGCGTTGTGGCGCTCCATGAGGCTTTGTTGTCGGTGGTCCCGGGCGCCCAGTACGCACCGGAGATCTCCATGGACCGGGCGGAGATCTTCCAGGCCCTGGCCGCGAAACTCGAGGACTTCCGCGGGCACGGCGGGAAGACGATCGTGGACAGCACCGGCATGTTCCACGGCCGCGACCTCAAGCTCTACGAGGCACTGTCCCGCTCCACCGGCGTCCACATCGTCGCCTCCACGGGCCTGGGCCCGGAGGAAGAACTCGGCGGATACTTCCTGACGCCCCAGACCAACCCGCCCACCCCGTGGCCGGCCGAAAAGTTCAGTGATCTCTTCGGCAAGGAGGTCAAGGAGGGGATGGTGGTTCCCCGGGTCGAGCGCCGCGCCGCCGCTGGCATCATCGCCACCACCGCCGACCGCGCCGGTATGACGCCGACCGAGGAAAGCCTGTTTCGCGGCTCCGCCCGCGCTGCCAGGGACACCGGCGTCCCGGTCTCCATCCGCTTCGGCGCCGACGCCCTGCACGATCTGGACATCGTCCTGGACGAGCAGATCGGGGCCGACCGGGTGCTCGTCGGCGGCCTCGACCGCAAGGACGGCGCCGGCTCCGCCATGGAAGTGGCCGGCCGGGGAGCCTTCGTCGGCATCGACCACGTGGGCCTGAACGACCATGCGGACTACCTCACCGACCACGATCGCGCCGAACTGGTGCTCGAGCTCGTCAAGGCAGGCCATGCCGAAAGGATCATCCTTTCGGGCAACTCGATCGGCGTGGCCAAGGGTCTGCCGGAGTACAACCTGCCCTACAGCCACGTCCTGACCACCTTCATGCCTTTCCTCAAGGCCCACGGCCTGGGCGAGGAAGACGCCCGGCGCATCCTCGTGGACAACCCGCGCAACCTGCTGACCGTGCGCTAAGCACGCGGCGGCCCACACACAACAAGCTTTCGAACCCCGAGGTGAACGAAATGACCAAAGTCAACACCGTGCTGGGAACCATCCCGGCCGAAGAACTGGAAATCGTGGCGGTCCACGAACACATCGGCTACGGCATGCCCGGGTCCGAACTGGACACCAAGTGGTGGAAGTCTCCGGAGCAGGCCTACGAGGAAACCGTGCCGAAACTGCGGAAATTCCGCGAATACGGCGGCGGCACCTTCGTGGACGCCACGGGCATTTGCAACGGCCGCGACGTCGACTACTACAAGTCACTGTCCCGGAAGACGGGCGTGCACATCGTGGCCTGCACCGGCTTCGTCGGCGGCGACACCGCCCTGCCGCACTTCTCCCGTGCCACCGTGGAGTACCTCACGAAGGTGTTCATCCACGAGATCACCGTCGGCATCGGCACTACAGGCGCCAAGGCCGGCGTCATCAAGGTCGGTGTGAGCCGCGGCGGACGCATGACGGACCTGGACCAGCGGATCTACCGGGCCGCGGCCCGCGCCGCCGTCGTCACCGGCGCACCGGTCCTGACCCACCTGGCCATCGACCCCGAACCGGCGGTGAACATTTTCAACGAAGAGGGCCTCCCGCTGGACCGCGTGCTCTTTGGCCACGCCGACGACGGCCTGAACGCTCCGATCACTCCCCACGATTGGATCTACGAGCAGGGCGGCCGCATCGGCTTCGACACCTTCGGCTACGACCTCGAACTGCCCGATCCGCCGTTCTGGGGCCGCAAGCGCGCCGAACGCATGGAGCACTTCGTCCACCTCGTGAACAAGGGCTATGCGGACAAGCTCCTGGTCTCGGCCGACGCAAATTGCAGCCCACTGGGCTGGCCGGGAGTGAAGGGCCACACCATCAACTACATCTTCGAGGACATGATCCCCGACATGCGCGCAGCCGGAATCGACGACGCCACCCTCAAACTCCTGCTCGAGGACAACCCGGCCGACTTCCTGTCGCTTCACGCCTGACCCCGGACAATCCACCACACTCACCGTTCCCCAACACTTGGCCCGGGCCAAGCGTCAAGAAAGAGATGAACCATGAAGGCTGAAGACATCAAGAACCTCAACATCGCCATCGTCGGCGCGGGGTACGGCGGCGCCGCGGCGGCCAAAGCCCTGAGCCTGCTCGGTGCCGACGTCAACGTGTACGAACAGGCTTCCCAGATGCGGGAGGTCGGCGCCGGCATCGGGCTGCGTCCCGCCACCATGCACCGGTTCAGCCAATGGGGCATCTTTGACGCGATCGCGAAAGTAAGCTCGCCGAGCGACTACTTCGAAATCCTCACCGCCACGGGTGAGCCGATCATGAAGGACACCTGGCCGGAGTTCGGCGAGCAGACACAGACCCACCTCATCCACCGCGGCGACTTCATCGAGGCCCTGCTGGGCGTGCTGCCCGAGGGCATGGTGCACCTTGGCCACAAGCTGGAAACCATCGAGGACAAGGGCGGCCGCCCCGTCCTGACGTTCACCAACGGCAAGAGCGTCGAGGCCGACCTGGTGGTGGGCGCCGACGGCATCAAGTCCGTGGTGCGTGAGCAGCTCTTCAGCGACAAGGGTCCGGTGTTCTCGGGCGAACACGCCTACCGCGCTGTGATCTCCGCCGACGACGCCCACGGCATGGTGGTGGACGACAACCTGCGGATGTACATGGGCAGGGGCACGAAGGTCTACCTGCTGCCGCTGCGTCACCGCAACCAGATGTCGTTCGATATCACCGCACTGTGCCCGGACAGCACCTGGGCCCCCACGATCACGAAGGACGACCTCGTGGCGACAGTGGAGGGCTTCGACGAGCGGATTGTCAACATTGCCCGCGGCCTCGACATGGACACCGTGAACATCCGCGCCGTCTACGACATAGACCCGGTTAGCTCGTGGCACACGGACTCCGTCGTGGTCATGGGCGATGCGGCCCACTCGATGCTGCACCACCAGGGCCAGGGCGCGAACTCGGCCATCGAGGACGCCGGCGCGCTCGCCGATGCCCTTGCGGGGGCTGGCTCCGTCAAGGAGGCACTGGCCCTGTTCCAGGCAACCCGCAAGCCGGTAACGGACGAGCTGCAGCGTATCTCCCGCCAGGGCTGGTCCGAGGACGAGGTCAATGACGTCTTCCCGGGGCAAAAACCCACGTCCCAGAAGCCCGCCGCCGCATCGAAAGCGTGAACGCCATGACCATCCATCCCGAAATCGCCAAAATCCTCGGCACCCTGCCGGCACCGGACGGGTCGCCGCTCAACCCGGCGGCCATGCGCGCCGGGGAGGCTTCGCAGGTGCTCCCTCTCGAGGACCGGCTGCCGCTGTTCCTTGTCGAGGACGCCACGGCAGTGACGGCGTCGGGCGAGGTGCCCGTGCGGATCTACACGCCTGCCGAGGCGGACGCCTACGGCCTGCTGGTGTACTTCCACGGCGGCGCATTCTTCCTGGGCAGCCTGGACACCCACGACCACGTGGCACGGTCGCTGGCGAGGGAGACCGGCCACAAGGTCATCTCGGTCGGCTATCGCCTCGCCCCGGAGGCCGCGTTCCCGGCCGGCCTCGACGACTGCTACGGGGTGGTCCGGTGGGCCGCCGAGCAGGGTGCGAGCCTGGGCTGGGACGGGAAGAACCTGGCCATCGCCGGTGACAGCTCGGGTGGCAACTTCGTCGCGGCCGTCGCCGCGCAAGCACACGACGACGGGTTTGATCTCATCACGCACCAGGTCCTCTTCTACCCGTCCCTGGACCTGGACTTCGACGTCGACCGCTACGCCTCACTGCGGGAGAACGCTGAGGGGTACGGGCTGGAGACGGCGGGCCTTTTGCCGTTCAACTCCTTCTACCTCGGGAACGGGGCGGATCCGTCGGATCCCCTCGTCTCCCCCATCAAGCGCGAGGATCTCGCCGGCCTGCCACCGGCCCTGGTCATCACCGCGGAGTACGATCCCCTGCGCGATGAGGGCGAACTCTACGGCCAGCGACTGACGGAGGCCGGCGTGGACGCGACGGTCAGCCGTTACGCGGGGGCAAACCACGGCTTCGTCGCAAACTTCTCCTGGCTCCCGGAGTTCTACCGGGCGTTCGGTGAGACGGCCGCCTTCCTGGACGGGAACGCCGGGCAATGACGCCGGCAGTCGCTGTTCATCCCATCGTCTCGCCGTGGGGCCGGTTCGGTCTCTACAGCTTCTTCATCGACGCCCCGGAGCCCGCCATCGTGGACACTGGGATCGCATCCTCGCCCGCGGAAGGACTGGCGCCCGCGCTGGCGGCGATCGGCCGCCGGGTCGAGGACGTCCGCTGGATCCTGCTGACTCACGGGCATATCGACCACGTCGGCGGTGCCCACGCCCTGTGGGAACTCACCGGACGGCGCGCGCAGGTCGTTATCCACGAGGCCGACGCGCCGCTGCTGCGCTCGCGAAGGGCGCACGTGGACGAATACGTCGCCGGCCGGGCGCAGTACCTGCACGACCCTGACGGTGAATCGAGGCTGTCGGCCGCCGCGGACGCGGTTATCTCCGGCGAGATGGAACCGACGTTGTTGGTGCGGGGCGGCGAGAGAATCTCCCTCGGTGGTGACGTCACCGTTTCCGTTCACTCAATCCCGGGACATACCCCCGGGTCGGTCGCCTACGTCATCGACGGGCAGGACGACGTGTTCGTCGGCGACGCCGTCCAGGTCCACGGCGCGGCCAACGGGTTCCCCGGTTTCGTGGACCCGGCCGGCTATCGCGCAGGCCTTCAGTACCTGCGTGAGGAGATCCGTCCGCAGCATCTCTACCTCGGGCACCCGTACCGCCGCGCGGACGGCACGCCGTACGGCGTCGAGCTCGACGCGGAACAGGCCAGGGAAGCGCTCCAGGCGAGCCAAGAGATCGAGGCCCGTGTCGGTGACGCGGCCTGCCGCTGCCTGGACGCCGGGCTGCAGGACACGGACTCGCCATACTCGCCCTTCGCCCGCGTTGCTGAAGAACTCGGCTACGCGGGGGACCCCAGCCTGGAGCCGTCCCCGTTCTTCACGACGCTCCACGGCTACCGCACAACCTTTGACCAAATGACCAAGCATGAGGAGCTACGCACCCATGGATGACCTAAAGATGCTGGATGCCGGCGGGGAAAAGATTGCTGTCCGCAAGGATCTCCGGGTCCCGATGCGGGACGGCGTCGAGCTCGCCGCGGACGCCTATCACGGTACTGAGGACAAGCCGCGGCCCGCCCTGGTGGCACTGAGCCCCTACGGCAAGGAGCTGCAGGCGCTGGCCCTCACCACCCCGCCGCAGCGGCGCCCCAGCCCCATGTGGGACGGCTGCATCGAGGCCGGGGACATCGCCCGCATCGTCAAGGAGGACTACGTCCACGTCATCGGCGACCTGCGCGGCTCCGGCCACTCCGGCGGCGAGCACATCGGCAATTACAACGCCGGCGGCGTCTCCCTGGGCCAGGACGCGTACGACTTCATCGAATGGGTCGCCGAGCAGCCGTGGTGCGACGGCAACGTCGGCATGGTCGGCATCTCCTACTTCGGCTCCATGCAGGTGCTGGCCGCGGCCGAGCGCCCGCCGCACCTGAAGGCGATCTTCGTCTCCGGCGGCCACTACGACTTTTACGAGACCACCTACCACGGCGGCGTCATGTGGTTCATGCCGCGCGCCGCCCGCGAGGGCCGCGGCGGCGACTCCGGCTGGGCGTTCACCGACGGCGTGAAGTCCCGCATGATCGAGAAGTACTCCCCCGATGAACTGAAGAAGCTGGTCCAGGAGCGGCTGCAGGATCCGGACGTGGCCGCCTGGCCGAACCTGGTCCATGTCCTGAACTACCCGAAGAATCATGAGGTCTGGTTCGACATCGTGATGAACGAGCTGGACGGGGACTGGTACGAGGAGCGCAACCCCGTCTCGCTGGCCCCGAACATCGACATCCCGGTCTGGCTGCAGCTCGACCAGGGCCGCGGCTGGACCTTGGATGGCACGATCGAGCTGTTCAATAAGCTGAAGGGCCCCAAGAAGCTGGACATCGGTCCCTACCCGCCGATGCAGTCGCGTCCCTTTATCGAGGAGCACGACAAGATGTTCCGGTGGTACGACTACTGGATCAAGGGCATCGACAACGGCGTCATGGACGAACCGGCCGTGAGCGTCTTTGTGGAGGGTTCCCGGGAGGTGGTGACCGCCGAGGCGTGGCCGCCGAAGGACATCGAGTACAAGTCCCTCTATCTGCGCCCGCGCCACACGCTGTCCGAACAGCCCGAGCCGATGGGGGCGGAGTACGCCGCCCCGGACGGCTTCTACCAGGCGCCGCTGACGGTGACGGACAAGGTGGAGATCATCAGCTGGTCCACCCCTGTCTTCGAGGAGGACACGGAGATGATCGGCGCCGGTGCCGCGCACATCTTCGCCGAGATCGACCAGCCGGACACCAACTTCATCCTGCGCCTGTGGGACTACGCTCCCAACGGCCCGCGCCAGCTGATCACCAGCGGCTACCTGAAGGCCTCGCACCGCGAACTCGACGAGCGAACCACCGAGGGCAACCCGTACCACGCGCACACCCGTTCCGTGCCGGTGGAGCCGGGGACGATCGAGGAGTACGTGCTGCGCCTCTATCCGTTCGCGAACACGTTCAAGCCGGGGCACAAGCTGACGGTGGAACTGTCCAACGGCGAGCCGCTGGCCGACGAGCACAATGCGCTGCTGCCGCCGGATGCCTTCCACCTGCCCGTGGGCCGGCCCGTCACCCATAAGATCTACCGCGACGCCGCCCACCAGTCCAGGCTGGTCCTGCCGTTCACCACACGCAAGGCGGCGGAAGACCAGGGGCACTGATGTCGTGGGGCACCTGAAAACGCCGGGGCGCAGTCAATAGACTGCGCCCCGGTGCTTCCTGCTCACTCAGCCAGCAGGAAGCACCAGTTCTCGACCATCAGATCCAGAGAAGTGTCGCGGTCTACGGTCCAACCGAGCCGCATCCAGCGCCGGGAAAAGAACTCCAGTTCTCCGAAGGCCAGCGTGCACCGGACACGGCGGCTGGGTGGGTCAAAACGCCCGGCCCGGTCCAGGCCGGCCTGCATGTCATCGATTGCCAGGTCGAACCACTGATCCAAAGCGGCCTGGATGTCCGGTTCGCTGGCCGCGGCCTGGTGCGCCGCCACCACATAGGGACGGATGTCGGCCCATTGGTCAAATTTCCGTGCAAGCCAGACCCTGATCAGCTTGCGGTCCCCGGATTCCACCACCGAATGCAGCGGCGGCACATCGGCATCGGTCAGTATCTCGTTGGACCGCTCGACGAGCGAGCGCATGAGCTGGGCCTTGGACGGAAAATGCGAATAGAAGGTTGCCCTGGTGGTGCCTACGGCAGCGGCAATGTCATCCACCGTGGTGGCGGCGAACCCCTTTTCCTCGAAAAGCTCCAGCCCCTTCTCGAGAAAAAGTCGGCGGGTCATCTGCTTTTGAGCTTCTCGAATGCTTGCCACGGCCCCAGATTAGTCCACATTCTCAGACCACGCTGGAATCCGCCGATACCGAATCGGTTGAGCAGCAGCGGCGGGCTGCCCGCAGTTCCGGGTGCCATCGGAGCGATCCGGTGGCACCCGGAGCCGCAACCGCGGCCGCGGCAATGACCGGGCGGGTCACGAACGGACGTAGGCCGCCAGGTGCTGGCCGGTGAGCGTGGCGCGGGCAGCGACGAGGTCGGCGGGGGTGCCCTCGAAAACAAGCCTGCCGCCGTCGTGGCCGGCACCGGGGCCGAGGTCGATGATCCAGTCGGCGTGCGCCATGACCGCCTGGTGGTGCTCGATGACGATAACCGACTTGCCGGAGTCGACGAGCCGGTCCAGGAGGCCCAGCAGGTTCTGGACGTCGGCGAGGTGCAGGCCGGTGGTGGGCTCGTCGAGGACGTAGATGTCACCCTTCTCTGCCATCTGGGTGGCGAGCTTGACGCGCTGCCGCTCACCGCCGGATAGCGTGGTGAGCGGCTGGCCGAGGGTGAGGTAGCCGAGCCCGACGTCCACGAGCCGGTCGAGGATCTTGTGGGCCGCCGGCGTGCGGGCTTCCCCTTCGCCAAAGAACACCTCGGCCTCGGTCATCGACATTGCCAGCACTTCGGCGATGTTGTAGCCGCCCAGCCTGTACTCCAGCACCGAGGCCTGGAATCGCTTGCCCTCGCAGTCCTCGCAGATGGACTCGACGGTGGCCATGACACCGAGTTCGGTGAAGATGACACCCGCGCCGTTGCAGGTGGGGCAGGCGCCTTCCGAGTTGGAGCTGAACAGCGCCGGCTTCACGCCGTTGGCCTTCGCGAATGCCTTGCGGATCGGCTCGAGGAGGCCCGTGTACGTCGCGGGGTTGCTGCGGCGCGACCCCTTGATGGCACCCTGGTCGATTACCACCACACCGTCGCGTCCGTCCACCGAGCCGTGGATCAGCGAGCTCTTCCCTGAGCCGGCGACGCCGGTGACCACGCAGAGCACGCCGAGCGGGATGTCGACATCCACACCCTGGAGATTGTTGGTGGAGGCACCACGGACCTCCAGTGCGCCCGAGGACGGGCGTACCGATTCCTTTACCGCGGCCCGGTCGTCGAGATGGCGGCCGGTGATGGTGTCACTCCCCCGCAGCCCCTCCACGCTTCCCTCGAAGCAGACACTGCCGCCCTCGGTGCCTGCGCCGGGACCGAGGTCAACGACGTGGTCGGCTATCGCGATGGTCTCCGGCTTGTGCTCGACGACAAGCACGGTGTTGCCCTTGTCGCGCAGCTGCAGCAGCAGCTGGTTCATCCGCTCGATGTCGTGCGGGTGCAGGCCGATCGTCGGCTCGTCAAAGACGTAGGTGATATCTGTGAGGGACGAGCCCAGGTGCCGGATCATCTTTGTGCGCTGGGCCTCTCCCCCGGACAGCGTGCCCGCCGGCCGGTCCAGGGAGAGGTAACCCAGCCCGATTTCGGCGAACGAGTCGAGCAGGTGCCGCAAGCCGTTCAGGAGCGGCGCGACCGAAGGCGCATCGAGCTCGCGGACCCACGCGGCCAGGTCGCTGATCTGCATCACGCAGAGGTCGGCGATGTTCTTGCCCTGGATCTTCGAGGACCGGGCCTCCCGGCTGAGCCGCGTGCCGTCGCACTCCGGGCAGGCCTGAAACGTGATGGCGCGCTCCACGAAGGCCCGGACGTGGGGCTGCATCGCCTCGACGTCCTTGGACAGCATGGACTTCTGGATCTTCGGGATCAGCCCCTCATACGTCAGGTTGATGCCCTCAACCTTGATCTTGGTCGGTTCCTTGTAGAGCAGGTCGTGCATTTCCCTTTTGGTGAACTTCGCGATCGGCTTGTCCATGTCGAAGCCGGCGCCGCTGAAGATGCGGCCGTACCAGCCGTCCATGCTGTAGCCGGGGATTGTCAGGGCACCGCCAGCGAGCGACTTGGAGTCGTCGTAGAGCGCAGTGAGGTCGAAGTCGGAGACCGAGCCCATGCCCTCGCAGCGCGGACACATGCCGCCCAGGTAAACCGCGTCGTGCACCACATTCTTCTCGACCCGGCCGCTTTTCTCGGTGCTCATCACGCCGCTTGCCTTCCGCGTCGGGACGTTGAAGGAAAACGCCGTGGGGGGTCCCACGTGTGGTGATCCCAGCCGGCTGAAGAGGATGCGCAGCATGGCGTTGGCATCGGTGACGGTGCCGACGGTGGACCGGGGGTTGGCGCCCATCCGCTCCTGGTCGACGATGATCGCCGTCGTCAATCCCTCGAGGTGGTCCACCTCCGGCCGCGACAACGTCGGCATGAAGCCCTGCACGAAGGCGCTGTAGGTCTCGTTGATCATCCGCTGCGACTCTGCGGCGATCGTGGCGAACACCAGGGAGCTCTTGCCCGAGCCGGAGACGCCGGTGAACACCGTCAGCCGGCGCTTCGGGATCTCGATGCTGACGTCCTTGAGGTTGTTCTCGCGCGCGCCCTGTACGCTGATCAAATCGTGGGTGTCAGCAACATGCTGCGCAGGCGACTGCGTGTCCGCCCCGGTGGCCATGCTCATGGTGTCTCCATCTGTTTGCGGGGCCGCCTGCGCGGACTCCCTCAGCGTCGCTTTGCTCTATCTAACCAGCTTCCGGCTCTGTGCCTTCTTGTCCCGCGTCCGCCTTGCCCGCGTCCGCCTTGCCGCGTCCGCGGACGGCTCAGAGCGGCTGCTGGATGCGGATCAGGTTGCCCGCGGGATCGCGGAAGGCACAGTCGCGGACCCCGTAGGGCTGCTCTGTCGGCTCCTGGACCACCTCGGCGCCGCTGGCCTGGAGCCGTTCGAAGGTAGCGTCGACGTCCTTGGTGGCCAGGAGGATGCGGGCGTAGGTGCCCTTGGCCATCATCTCGTCGATGATGCGGCGCTCGTCGTCGGTGATACCGGGGTCGGCGGCCGGCGGCTCCAGGACGATGGCCGTGCCCGGCTGGTCGGCCGGGCCGACCGTGATCCAGCGCATCCCGCCGTATCCGACGTCGTTGCGGACCTCGAAACCGAGTGTGTCGCGATAGAAGGCGACGGCGGCGTCGGGATCGTTGTGTGGGAGGAAACTCGCGTGAATGTTGATGTCCATGAAATTCATGCTAGCTGCGCTTCGGGGGCCGGCACTTCTCGATTCCTGACCGGTCTGGTGACCTGTTTCGCCACGCAGGACGGCATCCCCGCGGTCGCGCGCGCCGCCTCGCGCCGGTAGACGCTGGGCGGTACGCCGACCAGTTCGGTGAAACGGGTACTGAAGGTGCCCAGCGACGAGCAGCCGACCGTGAAGCAGACGTCGGTGACGCTCAGGTCGCCGCGGCGCAGCAACGCCATGGCGCGCTCGATGCGCCGCGTCATCAGATAGCTGTACGGTGACTCGCCGTACGCGAGGCGGAACTCGCGGCTGAGGTGCCCGGCGGACATGTGCACACCGCGGGCGAGGGCCTCGACGTCGAGCGGTTGCGCGTACTCCCGGTCCATCCGGTCACGGACGCGGCGTAGCAGCGCGAGGTCGCGCAAGTGCTGCGCCGGGTCGGGTTTGCTGGTCACATGTGAGATGGTGCTACTTCGCGCCGAAGTTGTCCACCCCGGCCGTGGTCCCAAATCTCAAGTCGTTCCATTGTCTTTGGCGGCGGCCTCACTGAGAATGAACCATGACGGTCTACCTGAGGTCCTTAGAAACTGCAGTCCCGCCAACCATCCTGGTCCAGTCCGAGGCCAGGGCGGTGTTCGCCGCCCAGCCGGGCCTCACTCGGCTCGGATCCCGGCTGGTCAACACCTGCTTTGACTCCGCCGCCATCGACACCCGGCATACGGCAGTCGAGGAACTCACCAAGGACAGCCGGGCGGAAGATCCCCAGTTCTTCGACCCGGCCACCGGCTTGGTGCTCAGCCCCAGCACCAAGACCCGCAACGGCATTTTCGCCACGGAAGCGACCAAGCTCTTCATTGAGGCCGCCCAAAAAGCCCTGGATGCCTGTCCGGGAGTCGATGCGCAGGACATCACCCACCTGATCACCGTCTCCTGCACCGGATTCTTCAATCCGGGCCCGGACTACAAGATTGTCCGGGCCCTCGGCCTGAACCCGGCCGTCCAGCGGTACCACCTCGGTTTCATGGGCTGCTACGCCGCATTCCCGGCGCTGCGGGCCGCGAAGTCATTTTGTGAAGCGGACCCGGATGCGGCGGTGCTGGTGGTCTGCGCCGAACTCTGTTCCCTCCACGTCCGGACCTCCAATGACCCGGACACCATCATGGGATCGGCCTTGTTTGCCGACGGCGCCGCTGCGGCCATCATCACGGCGCGGGACATCCCTGGCGAACCAGCCCTGCTGCGGCTGGACCACTTCGAAACCGTTCTGACGCCCGTCGGGGAGGACTCGATGGCCTGGAACATCGGCGACGAAGGCTTCGAGATGGTGCTGGGAAACTATGTCCCGCACATCATCGATGACCACATCATCGGCGCCCTCGAACCTCTCCTGTCCCGCGACAGTTCGCTGCAGGGACTCCCCTACCGGGACATCCAGCACTGGGGCATCCACCCGGGCGGCCGGAGCATCCTGGACAAGGTCCAGTCCAGGCTGGACCTCAGCGACGAACAACTCGTCCCCGCCCGCGAAACCCTGCGGAACTTCGGCAACATGAGCAGCGCCACCGTCCTGTTCGTCATCAAGCACATCCTGGACCTGCCGGCGGCGGACGACGCCGGGACCAGCCCGGCCAGCCCCGGCGGCCCGGGCGTGGAACGGATCTGCTCCATGGCCTTCGGCCCGGGGCTGACGGTCGAAACGGCACTCTTCACCAGGCTGGCTGCCCCGCGACCTGCTGACAACCCGCGGCAGGAGTCCGCGGCGGAACCGGCGGAACCAGTAGCGGTACGGGTCTGAAAGCGGCCACACTGAAACCGTTCAGCGCGAAGCAGATCCCAGAACACCTCCGGGCGGCCCTCTTGCGGGACCGCGCGTCAGACGCCGTCGAGGAAATGGACCTGCCCGGCTGCGATCCCGGCCGGCTGGAGCGCACTTATGCCCAGTTTGCGCTCGTCAACCGCGCAGTGGCCGGTTGGCGCGGCATCTATCGGACCCGGATCCGGCCGCGGCTGTCCGCGGACTCCCCCACGTCCCTGCTGGACATCGGTTGCGGCGGGGGCGACGTTTCGGTGCTGCTTGCCCAATGGGCCGCCCGGGACGGGCTGCGCCTGGAAGTCACTGCCATTGACCCGGATCCGCGGGCCATCCTGTTCGCCCGCGCCCGCCACGCTACGGCGGACGTGACGTTTCGCCAGGCGAGCTCTGCCGAGCTGCTCGCAGGGGGCCAGCGGTACGAGGTCGTGGTGTCCAACCATGTGCTGCACCACCTCAGCGGGCTGGGAACGTTCCTTAGCGAGTGTGCCATGTTGTCCAATGGCACCGTCATCCACAACGACATCCGCCGCAGCCCCGCCGCCTACGCGCTCTTCTTTGCCGGCTCCTGGGTGCTCACAGGCTCCTACATCCGGCGGGACGGGTTGACCTCAATCCGTCGAAGTTACACTGCCGCGGAGCTGGCCGCCGCCGCTCCCCCCGGCTGGACAGTGGCCCGCCACGCGCCATTCCGGAACCTGCTGCTGCTGGACACTCCCGACGGCGACTATCCGGGGAGGCCCGCTGCCCGTGGCTGAAGTGCTGATCATCGGTGCTGGTCCGGTGGGACTTTTCATGGCCGCGCTGCTGCTGCAGGAAGGCGTGGATGTGCAGATCCTGGAACAGCGGAGCGCACCGGAACCGCACTCGCGTGCCATCGGTATCCATCCGCCGGCGTTGGCTGCGCTCGCGGGAACCGGAGTTTCCGAGGCCCTGGTTGCCGAAGGCGTCCCGATCCGTCGCGGAGTCGCCCTCGCTGGCGGGAAATGCCTCGCCCAGATGTCCTTTGCCGGTGTCTCGGACCGTTTTCCGTTCGTCCTGTCCCTGCCCCAGGGCCGCACGGAGGCGCTGCTGGAACGGCGGGTCAATGAGCTCAACGACGGCGCCCTGCACCGCGGCGTCCGCCTCATCCGGTTGACCGACGACGGCGCCCGCGTCACCGTGGAAGCCGTATCCGGGCGCGGCACCTTGAGCTATGCGGC
Organism: Arthrobacter sp. LAR12-1-1.1; assembly: GCF_040676555.1. Classification (NCBI taxonomy): domain Bacteria; kingdom Bacillati; phylum Actinomycetota; class Actinomycetes; order Micrococcales; family Micrococcaceae; genus Arthrobacter; species Arthrobacter sp. LAR12-1-1.1. The sequence continues at coordinate 424,032 of NZ_JBEGIG010000001.1, forward strand.
GCCGCTGGTCATTGCCGCCGACGGCGTGCGCTCCACAGTGCGGGCGCTGCAGGGCGTCGCCTTGCGAGCCAAAGAGTACCCGGACAGCTACCTCATGGGTGACTTCGCGGACAACACCGGGTTCGGTCCGGACGCCGCGCTCTTCCTGGCCGGTGCCGGCATCGTGGAGTCGTTCCCCTTGCCCGGTCATCTCCGCCGCTGGGTGGTCCGGCTGGGCGCCGGCGACCCCCCTGCTGCCGGCGACCCCCCTGCTGCCGGCGGCGCCACCGCGGGCGGCCAGCGCGACGACAGTCAGGGCGGCGACGCCCTGTGGCTCATGCGCTGCGTACGCGAGCGGACAGGACTCGACATCGACGCCGGAACCAACAGCATGCTCAGCAGCTTCGGCGTCCGCACGCGCCTGGCCCGCCGGATGGTGACCGGCCGGGTGGTGATGATCGGGGATGCGGCCCATGAGGTCAGTCCCATCGGCGGGCAAGGCATGAACCTGGGCTGGCTCGACGCTGCGGCGCTGGTACCGATCGCAACGGCCGCCATGCGCCGCCAGCAGGTAGACGGCGCCTTGAAGAACTTCGAACGCACCCGGCTGCGGGCGGCGGCGAGGGCCGCACGCCAGGCCGAAATCAATATGGCCCTGGGCCGGCCCCTCACGGACGGCCTCTTGGGGTTGCGGAACCGGGCCATCGGAGGCGTCGCCGCAGTTCCGGCGGTGAACGCACTGATCGCCCGCCGCTTCACGATGCAGTGAGCATCCCGGTTGCTGCCCCGCGGTCTCCCGCCCGTCGCTGCTCATCGAAGACACCCGCCGACACCTTTTGAAATTCACCCGCACATGCGGGAGAATTTGGTGGGCTGCTCACGTTCGACGCGCCAGGGCATCCTGAGTTGCCGAGCCCAAACCGTGCATCGGAACCGCAGTCGGTCAGTTGTGGCCCCGAACTCGATCCAGGTGCCGTAACTCGGAGTTTTTTGCAGAGTTCTTTTGATAGTCCAGCCTGACAACGGCGCGACATCGCTCAGCGCCAGTTCGAACCCCTGGGGCCGCCCAGCAGGGTGGGTCGGGGGTAAAGGGTGTGTTGCGAACGCACTCCCGCCGCACAGGAAGGTTCCGGAATTCCACGACCAAATCGGCAACTCAATCCCTTCATCCGCAAATACCTCAAGACCGGCCGCCCCGCCCATGCAGATGCCAGAGGTCTCGGCGAAATCAAGCCGGTCGAGCCCGCCGCCCGGCAGGAGGGCGCGCCCCTCCTCGGCGATGATCAGGTCTACGTGATGAAGTACGGGAGCGAGTACCATACGGCGTGGTGCCACGTTGTGGCCGACACATGGCGCAACGCCCCCAGAGGGCTCCTAGTGACGTTGTTGGCCGACATCGGAGCGCGGACCCGCTGCGAGGAATGCGACCGACCCCTGAACGCGGCCGGAGCGTCATCTGCGCAGGAGTACCAAAAACAACCCCGGCCCGCCCCGGCGACCCCGCCGCCGGACGGGGTGATCCCGTTGAAGGTCGTCGGGGTGGCCCATGGAATCCTGTTCCTGGCGGCGGGGCCGGAGCATCAGGAACTCCTTAAGAAGACCGCTGTCGAGCCGGCGACCCCGCTGTTCGTGGGCGGACGGCGGGCCGGCATCGTGATGCGGGTGGACGCCGCCCGCGACGAACCACGCCTGGTTGTCCAGTTGGACCCCCGCGCCACGTTCCAGAACGGGCCGTACCAGCTGCGCCTCCGCCGTCCCCTGCAGCGGTCGGCGACCAAACCCTATGCCGTGGAGTCCGTTGAACAGGTGCCGCGGGGTAGCACTCCGTAAGGCGCCCGGGCAGGTGCTGACGGTTCGGCGACGATGGCCGACTCCCTCTCGGCCGTGACCGTGGATGGTGCCGCAAAGCCAGTCGGCTGACCGCGGAATAGACTGTGCGCATGGACGGCCCCGTGGTGACGCGCCTGCGGCACATCGTATTCCAGGCAGCGGCAGCCGCGATCGCCGCGGCCGTGCTGGGCGCTGCTGCGGCCTGCAGCCCGGAAGGCGGTCCGGAAGGCGGTCCGGCCGGTACGACCTCCACGGCCACGGATGCCGTGACCGCGGAAATCAGCCAGTTCCGTGACAACTACAGCAAACAGATCATCGAAATCCAGCTCACGAACACCACCGGCCGCGCCCTGACGGTCCTTGCCGCGGAACTGACCAGCCCGCTGTTCCCGGCGCCGATCACCTGGCCAGCGCGCACGGGCGGGATTGAGCTTCCGCCCGGACAGGCGAAGAGCCTGCCGGCACCGCTGCCCGCACCGGAATGCGGCTCCCCGTCCCCGGCCTCAACAGGGCCGGCAACCGCCTCCGGCGCCGACTCCGGCAACGCGGTTGTCGCGCTCCGGCTGGCGGTGCCGCAAGGCTCTGTGCCACAGGGAACTGCGCCGCCCCAAGCCGTCGCCCCGGCAGCAGACCCGTTCGGCGTCCTGGCGCGGAACAATTCGGAGATGTGCCTGGCCCGGGCAGCCTCGGCCGTGGCCGCGATCGCGCTGGTTCCTGACCTCGAGGTCGCCGCGGACGGGCGGACCGCCGTCGTACGTCTGCTTGTCCAACCGCGCGCTGCCAGCGGTGGAGGGGCTGGCGCGGGTGAGCTGGTGATTGACCGGGTCGAGGAGACCACCTTGCTGGCGGAAGCCCCGCAAGCCCCCTGGCCCCGTTCGGTGACGCTCAGCGCAGGCGGGCCCCCGGCGGAAATGCGCCTGGGCATCCGGCCCTCCCGCTGCGATCCCCACGCCGTGGCCGAAGACAAGGTGGGCACGCTCCTGCCGCTTCGGGTTAGAGTGGCGGGCCGGGAGGGTGTTGTGAAGATCGACGCCGGCAGCCAACTTCGTGGCCGGATTTATGACTTTGTTACAAAGGCGTGCGGCCGCCAGTAGTCTGGGGGCATGTCCTTTGACGCCAGGCCCACCGACTTCAGCGCCGCCCGGATCAGCGAGGCCGTCCAGGAGATCCTGGGCGCGGGTATCCTTCCGCCGATTGTCCAGGCAGGGCACCCGGTGCTCCGGCACGTGGCGGCACCGTTTGACGGCCAGTTGAGTGACGCCGAACTTGGCCACCTCATCGACCTCATGCGCAGCGTGATGCACAAGGCCCCGGGCGTCGGCCTGGCGGCACCGCAGCTGGGCATTCCGCTGCAGCTCGCCGTCCTGGAGGACCAGTTCACCGTCGACCCCGACGTCGCAGCCATCCGCGGGCGGGAACCGCTGCCGTTCTTTGCCATGCTGAACCCGAGCTATCGGGCCCTTGGCGACAAGTCCGTGGCGTTCTACGAAGGTTGCCTCTCCATCGGAGGCCTGCAGGCGGCGGTGTTGCGGCCGGAATCGGTCCAGCTCGATTTCGCGGCGCCGGACGGCACGCAACTGGAGCGGACTTTCACCGGCTGGCAAGCCCGGATTGTCCAGCATGAGACCGACCATCTGCACGGAGTGCTGTTCCTTGACCGGGCCGAGCTGCGCTCCATCAGCAACAACGCCGAATACTCGGCCCGCTGGGCCCAGCCAGACATCAGCCGTGCCCGGCAGGAACTCGGGTTCCTGCCGGACCCGGCGGAGGACTAAGGCAGAGGTGCCGGGTTCCCGGCAGATGGCAGGTAGCGGGCCCACCACTTCAGGATTTCATCGAACCTCTGCTTGCGGTGGTGCGGAGTGCCCGAGCGGGACAGCTCATGGTTCTCGCCCGGGAAAACCAGGAATCCGGTCTCGACGCCCTGCTGCTTGAGGGCGGTGAAGTACCGCTGGCCCTGCTCCACGGGGCACCGGAGGTCCTCCTCACTGTGGATCACCAGCGACGGCGTCCGTACGTTCTCCACCCGGGCCATGGGACTCTGGGCCGCCATTTGCTCCGCCGAAGGGCCGGTGTATTCGCCGCCGAAGAACCAGCCGATGTCAGAAGAACCCGTAAAGCTCACAGGATCCAGGAAACCGCGCTCGACGATGGCCGCCCGGAAGCGGTGGTCGTGGCTGATGGTCCACGCCGTCAGGTAGCCGCCGTAGGAACCGCCCATGATGCCGACATTGGCGGCGTCCAGGTCCTCAAACTTCTCCACGGCCCCGTCCAGGAAGGCGAGGACGTCCTGCATGTCCACGGTTCCCATCCGCTCCTTGATGGAGCGTCCGTGCTCCTGGCCATAGCCGGCCGAGCCCCGCGGATTGCACATGAGTACGGCGTAACCGGCCCCGGCATAGACCTGGGCTTCGTCGAACAAGGCCACGCCGAACTGGGCAAAAGGGCCGCCGTGGATGTTCAGCAGCACCGGGTGCGGCCCGGGGCCTGCCGGCTTCACGAGCCAACCATGGACCGGGTACCCGTCGGTCGAGGGCAGAGTCAGTTCCTGCGGCTCGCTGATGCCCGCCACGCTGCGCAGCGGCGCGGAGAAATCCGTCAGGCGGTGCACGTGCCCGCTGTCGAGCACAGCGAGGTCCCCGGCCGTGGTTGCATCGCTGAAACTCACGACGAGCCGCCCCCCGCCGTCCGCGGCCCCGGTCACCACCCGGTTCCCCTCCAGCAGGACGGCGTGGCCTCCCGTCGCGACGAATTCGTGCAGCTCTACGGTTCCCCGCGCATTGTTCAGCACCAGGGCGCCCGCGGCCCCGCGCAGCTCGATCCGGCTGCCGCCGGACAGGTCCAGGGTCTCGGCGTCGCTAAGCGCTGTGGCGTCTCCGCCGGCGGCCGGCATGGCATACAGGGCGGTGTTCCTGGCCACGAAGTCCCGGCCGGAGGCGCCCAGGTCCTGGGCGAGGAAGAAAAGCCACTTCCCGTCCGCGGACTGGCGCACGGCGCTGACGGTCTGCCGTCCGGTATTGGCCTGTGTGAGGGCTTTCGTCAGCCCTCCGGCGGCGGGAATCGAGTAGATTCCGCTGACGAGGTCGGTGTCCCGGCCCTCATGCAGGGCCGCGGTGAAGTAGATGGTGCCGCCGTCGGCGCTGAAGCTGGCGTCGTTGTGGTCCGCCGCCCCAGTGGTGAGCTGCTTGGCGGCCGGCAGCAGGCTGGCACCGGTCTCCGCGGGATCGGCCGCGGCACCGAGGGCCTTGAGGGCGCGCCCGGCCGGGGCCACCTTCGGTTCGGCGTCAAGCTGCGGCACCTCGACAAGGAACAGCTGCAGGGGCTTGTCGGCCGTGTAGCCAAGGCCGTTCATGCGGTACTGGTAATCGGTGATCAGCCGGGCGTCCTCGCTGCCGGCACCCACGCCGTCGATGTTGCCGTACCGGCCCTCATCAGGGGTCCTGGCACCGAAGACAATGCTGCGGGAATCGGGTGACCAGGCAAAGGAGCTGACCCCCAGCGGCGCTGCCGTTAACAGCTGGGGTTCGCCGCCGGCTGCTTCCACCACGTGGAGCTGCGGTTTTCCGCCGGCGGCCGCACGCAGGAACGCAAGGGCCTGGCCGTCCGGTGAAAAGTCCGGCGCGGTGTCCCGGAAGCCGCGGGTCAGGCGGCGCGGCCGTTGGCCGGGGTTGAGGTTTGGGTTGTTCAGGTCCGGATCCAACGGGACGGTCCACAATTGGCCCACGTAGGCATCGGCATCGAAGTCCGGCCGGATCACGGACACCACGGCGCGGGAGCCATCAGGGTGCACGGCGGGAGCGGAGACGGAATTGAGCAGCGGTAGATGTTCAGATTTCACGCTTGCGAGCCTAACCCGCGGCGGGCGTGCTGTGAACTACCTCACGCCCTGCCGGTGCGCCGCGGACGCCACGGCCGTCCCATTCCCCGGCAGGGCGCCGTCGGCGGGAAGGCTCCAGCGTGACCTGCCCCTGCGCCCTGCGCGCGAGGCGGGCCGGGGTTCCGCGCTTAGGATGAAGCTATGCCTCCCGCCCCTGATTTCCCCCTCTTGTGCCCGGTGTGCCGGGACGCTCTCCGCTTCGGTGGCGGCGGTGCCCGCACCCTGGTGTGCGGCGCCGGCCACAGCTTTGATGCCGCCAGGCAGGGATACTTCAACTTCCTGGTCGGCAAGGGGACTGTTTTTGAAGCCGACACTGCAGAGATGGTGGCGGCCCGCTTCGATTTCCTCTCGGCAGGGCACTACCGGCGGCTGGCCGATGCCATTGCCGATCTTGCCGCGCCGGCGCTCATGGGGGCCCCGGCCGGGCAGCCGGCGGTGCTGGACGCCGGAACGGGAACCGGCCACTACCTCAGGGCCGTGCTGGATCGTCTCGCCCGGGATCGCGCGGCACGGGATCTTGCATTAACGCCCGATCCGGCGGCGGACGGTGCTTCGGCGGACGGTGCTTCGGCGGACGGTGCTTCGGCCGATGGTGTCCTGGCCGCGGCCATCGGCCTGGACATTTCCAAGTTTGCACTGCGCCGGGCCGCCAGGATGAACCCGGAAGCCTTGAACGTGGTCGGGGACGTCTGGCAGCCGTTACCGCTCGCGGACAGCGCCGTCGACGTCGTCACCGTGGTCTTTGCGCCGCGCAACGCGCCTGAGTTCGCCCGGGTGCTCCGCCCCGGCGGCCGCCTGATCGTGGTCACACCACGGCCTGGACACCTGGAGGAGGTTGCCGGCCTGACCGGGATGCTGGGGATCGAACCGGCCAAGGACGAACGGCTCACTGCTTCCCTGGGCAAGGATTTCGCGGCCGTCAGCGCCAGGGATCTGGACCTGGCGTTGACCCTGGCTCCGCGCGACGTCGCCAACCTTGCCTACATGGGTCCGGCAGGCCACCACCTGGACCGTGCCGCACTCGCGGCCCTCGAGGCCGGGCTTCCGGCGTGGACCGCTGTCTCGGCCCGCTTCCGGATCAGCGTTTTTGCACCCATCCGCTGACCGCTCCCGCCGCGGCCTGCCTTCAAGCCGCCCTGAACCACTCCCGGGGGAATCGGGATGGGGAAATCGGGCAGGGAATCGACCCGCGAAATAACGACTTGGCCACTTTGTCCATGAATTCCCAACTCCCTGTCCCAGCTATTGTCCTGCCGCTTAGGATGGAAAGACAGTTACTGGGGAACTGTGCCTGCAGCTCCCGGAACTAAAGGGGGAATTGATGTCTGAATGGCTGATCGAGAATTGGTGGGCCCTGTGGCTCACGCTCTTTCTCCTGTTTGCCGTGGTCGAGATGATCACTCTGGACCTGTTCTTCATCATGCTCGGCGGCGGCGCTCTCGCCGGGCTCGTGGCGGACTTCGCCGGTGCGGATCCGTGGCTTCAGATCATCGCCTTCTGCGTGGTGTCCCTGCTCATGATTGGCTTCGTTCGGCCGGTGGCCCTCAAGCATCTGCACCGGGGCCCGGCGGATCAGCGCACCAACATCGAACGACTTATCGGCGAATCCGCCGTCGTCATGGAGGCCGTGAACGAAAGCGGCGGGCTCGTCAAGATTGGCGGCGACGTCTGGAGTGCACGGTCCGAATCGGGAGTGCTGGTGCCCGGACAGCAGGCTGTGGTCAGCGCCATCGACGGTGCCACCGCGATCGTGGCCCCGCAGCCGGAATCGGCAATCCAATAAGGGACAGCAGTTCTGCGGGCAGTGCTGTCCGGAGGGCCTCGGAACTGCCGCAGCGAGACCAAACCAAACAACTGGGGAATAGGTGAAGTATGGATATCGCAGTCGCAATTGTGCTGCTGGTACTAATTGTGTTTGTAATTATTGTGCTGGTCCGGTCGGTTCGGATCATTCCACAGGCCCGGGCCGGCGTCGTTGAACGGCTGGGCAAATACCAACGCACCCTGAATCCCGGGCTTACCCTGCTGATCCCGTTTGTGGATCGCTTGCTGCCGTTGCTCGACCTGCGTGAGCAGGTGGTTTCCTTCCCGCCGCAGCCCGTCATCACCGAGGACAACCTGGTCGTTTCGATCGACACTGTGGTCTACTTCCAGGTCACTGACGCACGGGCCGCCACTTACGAGATCGCCAACTACATCCAGGCCGTGGAGCAGCTCACCACCACCACCCTGCGCAACGTGGTTGGCGGCCTCAACCTTGAGGAAGCGCTGACGTCGCGCGACCAGATCAACGGCCAGCTCCGTGGCGTCCTGGACGAGGCGACCGGACGCTGGGGCATCCGGGTCTCCCGTGTGGAGCTCAAGGCGATCGATCCGCCCCACTCGATCCAGGATTCGATGGAAAAGCAGATGCGGGCCGAACGTGACCGCCGCGCGGCCATTCTGACGGCAGAAGGCACCAAACAGTCCGCAATCCTCACCGCCGAGGGCCAGCGCCAGTCGTCCATCCTGAAGGCCGAAGGCGACGCCAAGGCCGCGATCCTGCGCGCTGACGGCGAGGCGCAGGCCATTCAGAAGGTCTTTGACGCGATCCACAAGGGCAACCCGGACCAGAAGCTGCTCGCCTACCAGTACCTCCAGACCCTCCCGAAGATAGCCGAGGGGAGCTCGAACAAGCTGTGGATCATTCCCAGCGAGGTAGGCGAGGCACTCAAGGGGATCGGGAACGTGCTGGGGGCAAACGCCGTGCAAGAGCAGGCGTCCCCGACGCCGGACGTTGTTCCGCCGTCAGCGCCGGCCGGTGCAGACGGCCAAGGGAGCCGGCCCTGAGCCCCAGTCCGCATTGGATCACTCGGACGCCGCCTGCGTAACTGCGCAGCCTGCGCGGTCCCTGCTGGCCCCCGCAGCCCGGCCGTTTAGGCCCAGCTGCGGGGGCCGGCCAATTCAACGACGGGCCGGTCGGGTGCAGCCTACGCAGTTCACCCCGCGGGGCTACTCGCTTTACCTCGCCCGCACCACTCCCGTATACTTGAATATTTGTCCGGTCGGTTCAGCCGTCCGGAACAAAAACGCTCCGCACAGCGTTGATTCCAATGACGTTCCAAGCAGTTTTTGTCCACTGGCAACTGTCATCTGGCCGGGCCAAACGGGCCAGGTACGGTACAGCGCGGTGCAACCAGAAGTCCGGCGCCTGACGGTCCCCGGACAACGCAGGGCTGGACCCTGCGAACCGAATAGAGGGAGAAAAGATGAGCGATCGCAGCCTGCGGGGTATGCGCCTTGGCGCACAGAGCATGGAGACCGAATCCGGCGTCGAACCGGCTCCGCGCCAGCGGGTTGAATACCGTTGCGAGGACGGCGAGCAGGTGTTCGTGACGTTCTCCTCGGAAGCCGAAATCCCCCCGGTCTGGGTTTCGAAGACGGGCAAGGAGGCCTTGCTGGTCGACGGCGAACGCCCCGTCAACAGCAACGAAAAGGCAGTGCGCACGCACTGGGACATGTTGCTGGAGCGCCGCTCGCTGCCCGAGCTCGAGCAGATCCTCGAAGACCGCCTCACGATCCTGCGCGAACGCCGGGGCGAACGCCGCTCGGCCTAGACCCCCAGCGCACCGGCTACGGCAAGGGCCGGGCCCGCATCACTCTGTTGATGCGGGCCCGGCCCTTTTTGGTCCGGATTGCCATCCGGGAACGGGAGCCGTCCGTGCTGCTAGGCGTTCTGCCGGCTGTCCTGCTTGCCCCGGAGCTTGTTCCAGCGGGCAGTGAGTCCCCACTTGGTGACGTTGATCATGGCTTCGACGACGATATTGCCGCTCATCTTCGAAGCGCCGAGCTCACGCTCAACGAAGGTGATGGGCCGTTCCACGATGGTCAGGCCGAGCTTGGCCACGCGCCAGGCCAGATCCACCTGGAAGCCGTAGCCGACCGAGTCCACTGCATCCAGGTTCAGCTTCTCGAGCGTGGTCCGGCGGAAGGCGCGGAAGCCGCCGGTGACGTCCTTGATCTTCACGCCCAGCATGATCCGGGCGTAGGTGCTGCCGACTCGGCTGATGGCCTGGCGGTAGAGCGGCCAGTTGACCACACTGCCCCCGGGAACCCAGCGTGAGCCCATGGCGAGGTCCGCGCCCTGCTCCACAGCTTCGATCAGCTGGGGCAGCTGCTCGGGCTGGTGCGAACCGTCGGCGTCCATCTCCACGAGGATGTCGTAGCCGGCCTCCAGGCCCCACTTGAAGCCCGCGATGTACGCGGCTCCCAGCCCCGCCTTTCCGGCGCGGTGCAAGACGTGGACCTGGCCGTCGTCGGCCGCCAGACGGTCCGCCAGCTGCCCCGTGCCGTCGGGGCTGTTGTCGTCGACAACCAGCACGTCGGAAGCGGGCACGGCTGTGCGCAGGCGACCGAGGGTCTTGGGCAACGATTCCAGCTCGTTATAGGTCGGGATGATGGTGAGGACACGCACAGCGAGGCCTTTCCTTGAAGGGAGCGGTCGGTGCGCCGAACGTCATTCGTTCCGGATATTCAGGCGCAACTTCCCATTATAGGGAGTTGCGCGCCCGTCATGGGCCCGCGTGACCCCCCGGGCAGGTCCACCCGCTTCGGGCCAGTTCCGGCAGGCCTCGAATTGCGGCGCCGGAACCGTTTTCTGCTGCGAAGTAGACCCGCCCCGTGGGGTGCCCGGGGTCATGACCAGTAGAGCTCCCGCGGGTGCGGCAACCTGGGATGGACCGGGACTGACGGAGCCTGCGCCGTACGCAACCCTCCGTTGCCCCTCAATGCTACGGGGGCGGACCGATCTGTCAACCGAGCCGTGACCTGCCGTTATGTCCATCGTCCCAGTTCAGGGCAGGGTTACGGCCGTGAATGTTTCGGCTCCGCCGGCCGGATGACGGGCCGTGGATTGGTCGCCCAGGGCTCAGGCTCCGACGGCGCCGCTGGCGTAGAGTTCCCGGCCGTCCCGTACCGTCAGCAGGCAGGCAGGATCGCTGCCGGTGTCCAGCGCCGGCAGGAGCGGTGTGCGGGCGCGCGGGTCGGTGCTCCAGGACTGCACCCGGCCGTCGGCAACCTGGACCATGAGTTCCTCGACCTCCCATACCGCGAAGCTGGCCGGTGCCCCCGGCACCAGCTGCCCGGCCATGGGGTTGGGGTAGCGGGCGGCCCGCCAGCCGGCCCGTGTGTGGCCCAGGAACGCGGCGCGGGCGGAGATCTGTTCCGCAGGGTTGGTGTGCTGCAGGCACGCTCGCACGCTGGACCACGGCCGCAGCGGCGTCACCGGGCTGTCGCTGCCGAAGCAGATCGGCACACCGGCCGCGTAGAGGCTTCCAAAGGCGTTCATTCCCAGCTGGCGGGAACCGAGCCGCTGCTGGTACAGGCCGTTCCCGCCACCCCACAGGGCGTCGAAGACCGGCTGCGCGCTGACGGTGACCGAATAGCGTGCCAGCCGGCTGATGGCCGCGGGATCCGCGAGCTCGACGTGCTCGAATCGGTGCCCCGCGGCGCGGACGCGCTGCTCCCCCACCTCGGCCGCGGCAAGGTCGAGGGCGTCCAAGGCAGCGTCCAGGCCCGCGTCGCCGATCACGTGGAAACCTGCCTGGATTCCCAGCAGCGAGCACGCCGCAAGGTGGGCGGCGGCCTCGGCCACGGAGAGGTACAGGTTGCCGCGCTCTCCTGGTGCGTCGGCGTAGTCCGCACGGAGGGAGGCGGTCCGTGAGCCGATCGAGCCGTCGATGTTGAGGTCGCCGGCCAGACCCAGAACGGATACGCCCAGGTCGGCAAGGATGGACTGGGCATGTTCCTGCGATGTGGCCAGTTCGCCCCAGTACGGCAGAATCTCGGGGACGGCGTCCGGGCCTTCATTCCAGGCCGTCGCCAGCTGCAGGTCCTCGATGCTCCCGATGTGGGGTGCCGCCATCTCCGCGAGGGCCACATAACCGTTGGCGGCGGCCTCGGCGAGGGCACGCCGCTGGTAGGTGCGCAGGGTGTCTGCCGGCAGCTGGCGGGCTGCCAGGCGGGCGGCGGTGTGCGCCCCGCGTTTGACCTGGCTGCCGGCGGCGCCGTCGAGCCCGTCCAGGCCGGCCGACGCCGCCAGGGAGCTTGAAACCAAGGCCGAGTGGACATCCACGCGGGACAGGTAAACCTGGCGGCCGCCGGCCGCGCGTTCGATATCGTCCCGGGTGGGCAGAGTGGGATCGGACCATGTGCTCTCGTCCCAGCCGTGGCCCAGGACGGGGCCATCCGCGCTGGAAGCAGAGAGGGAGAAGGCGGCCAAGGCGTCGAGCAGTTCAGTTGCCGAGCGCACGCCGGCCAGCTGGAGCCCAGCCAGGGCGATTCCGGTTTCCGTCACGTGGACGTGGGAGTCGACGAAGCCGGGGGCCAGCAGCGCGCCCTGCAGATCGATCACCTCCATGGAGGAGTCCGCGATGGACGTGGCGGCCTGCTCGGAACCGACCCAGGCGACAGTGTCGCCGTCGACCAGCATCGCGGTCGCAAAGGGATCGGCCGCAGTGTAGACGGAGCCGTTGCGGTACAGCGTGACTTTGCGGGGGGCGGGGGCTGCCGGCGAATCGGTCATGGGGCGGGAACTCCTTGTAACTGGTGGCCGGTCCAGCGCCGGCGGGTTCGAAAGTCGTGGGAGGCCCGGCAGGGGGCCAGGTAGCGGGCCGGCACGGCCCGCTACCTACGCCACGGAGGAATAGGCGACGACGCCGCGTTTGATGAGTTTGATGGCCTGCGCGCACAGCCGCGCAACCCGGGGGTCGAGGTTCGGGATGTCGGCCAGCTGGTCCAGGAGGTCAATCACCTGTTTGACCCAGCGGACAAAGTCGCCTGCAGCCAGGTCGGTGCCGCTCAGCACGTCCTGGAGGTGCCGGCCCTTGGCCCATTTGAAGATCGGCCAGACGAGGCCGAGTTCGGGCTCGCCGGTGAGAGGGAGCTTGTTGGCCTCCTCCACATCCTCCAGCGCGGACCATTCCCGGACCACGGTGTCTACCGCGGATTCCAGGGACACGCTCGGCATCTTGGGCCGCAGGCCGCGGTCCTCGCGCTTGGCCTGGTAGACGAGCACACTGGCCAGGGCGGCGATCTCGGCGGCGTCGAGGTCGTTGAACGCGCCCATCCGCAGTGACTGCGAAATCAGCAGGTCCTTTTCGCCGTAGATCCGCCGCAGGCGTTGCCCGTCCGGGCTGATGGACAGCACGCCGGTGTCCGAGGTCTCAAGGTAGCCGTAGCCCGTCAGGACGCCGCATACGCGGTCAAAGGTCTTCGCGATGGTGTTGGTCCGGCCCTGGATCTGTCGGATGAGCCCGTCCGTTTCCTGGCGGAGCTTCCACCAGCGTTCGGACCAGCGGGCATGGTCCTCGCGTTCGCTGCAGCCGTGGCACGGGTGGGCGCGGAGCTCCCGGCGCAACTCGGCGATCCGCTTCTCCTGGCTGGGCGCTGCGGAGGCCCGGCCGAAGTCGTCGTCGCGGCGCGGGGGCGCAGGCGGCCGGTGCTCGCGGATGGCGTTGCGCACCGAGGACGCCAAATCGCGGCGGGATTTGGGGACCTTGGCGTTGAAGGATTTGGGAATCCTGATCCGCGTGATCGGTGACAACGGACCTTCGACGTCGTGCAGGCCGATCCGGCGGAGCTGGTTGTCCAGCGTCATGACGGCGGGACGGGGCTCCCGGGATTCGTGGTCGGAGCTGAGCACCACGGCCAGTCCGGGCGACTTGCCGCCGGGGACATCCACCACGTCGCCCGGAAGCAGCCGGCTCAGGGAGTCCTCGGTGAGGGACTTTTTAGCCCGGGAGCTGCCCCTGGAGGCGGTGGTCTCGGCATCGCCCAGGGCCCGCCGCAACCGCGCGTATTCGGTGAAATCCCCCAGATGGCAGGTCATGGCCTTGCTGAACCCGGCGATGGACTCTTCCCGGCTCCGGACCTGCCGGGCCAGCCCAACGACGGAACGGTCCGCCTGAAACTGGGCAAAGGACGATTCGAGGATCTCCCGGGCGCGGGGCCGGCCGAACTGCGCCAGGAGGTTAATGGACATGTTGTACGTGGGCCGGAAACTGGAGTTCAGCGGGTAGGTCCGCCGTGAGGCGAGGCCGGCGACAGCCGCGGGATCCGTGCCGGGTTGCCACAGGACGACGGCGTGGCCCTCGACGTCGATGCCGCGGCGTCCGGCGCGGCCGGTCAGCTGGGTGTACTCCCCCGCAGTGATGTTGACATGCGCCTCGCCGTTGAACTTGTCCAGCTTTTCCAGCACCACGCAGCGGGCCGGCATATTGACGCCGAGGGCAAGCGTTTCGGTGGCGAAGACGGCCTTGACCAGCCCGTCGACGAACAGCTTCTCCACAACCTCCTTGAACGTCGGCAGCATGCCGGCGTGGTGCGCGGCGAGTCCGCGCAGCAGGCCGTCCCGCCAGCTCCAGAAGCCAAGCACATCGAGGTCGTCCGAGGGGATGTCCTGGGCGGCCTCGTCGACGCGCTGGGCGATGATCTGTTGTTCGCGCTCGGTGGTCAGCCAGAGTCCCGCCGCGACGCACTGGGCCACGGCGGCATCGCAGCCGGCCCGCGAGAAAATGAACGTGATGGCCGGCAGGAGGTCCTGCCGGTCCAGGCTGGCGATAACCTGCGGCCGGCTGGCCTTCCGCACCGGGCTGCGCTGGGCGCTCTGCGGTTCGTCCCGCTGGCGCTGGTTCCGCCGCTGGTTGCGGCCGCCATGGCCGAAGCGGCCACGGAAATTCATCTGGCTCTCGGCCCGTGCCATGGACAGCAGTTCCGGGTTGACCTCGAAACCGGCCCGCCCGGGCAGCTCTGCGGTGATGGCCGCGGAGCCAACGGCCGCAGGGACACTGCCTGCAGCGGCCCGGCCGGCAACTGCCTGACCGTCAGCTGCCTCGCTTCCCCCTGCCTCACCGGCTGGGGCGATCTCGTCAAAGGTTGTGTCGCCGGCAAACAGGTCCACGATCTTCCGGCCCACCATAACGTGCTGCCACAGGGGCACAGGGCGGTGTTCGGAGACGATCACGTCGGTCTGCCCGCGGACGGTGTCGAGCCATGCGCCGAACTCCTCGGCGTTGGAGACCGTGGCGCTCAGCGATGCCACCTGGACCTCGCTGGGCAGGTGGATGATCACTTCCTCCCACACCGCCCCGCGGAAGCGGTCAGCGAGGTAGTGGACTTCGTCCATGACCACGAAGCCGAGGTCATCGAGGGTGTCGGAGTCCGCGTAGAGCATATTGCGAAGCACTTCGGTGGTCATCACCACCACGGGGGCGTCGCCGTTGATGCTGGTATCGCCGGTGAGCAGGCCCACTTGGGCGGCGCCGTACTTGGCGGCCAGCTCGGCGTACTTCTGGTTGCTCAGGGCCTTGATGGGCGTGGTGTAGAACGCTTTGAGACCGCGCTGGAGGGCCAGATAGATGGCGAACTCCCCCACGATGGTTTTCCCGGCGCCGGTGGGGGCGGCCACCAGCACGCCCCGGCCCGCCTGCAGGGACAGGCATGCTTCGCGCTGGAAGTCATCGAGTTCGAATTCGAGCGAGCGGATGAAGCCGCCCAGATAGGTTTTGGCTTCGGCGGCCCGCTCGACGCTGGCGCGGTAACGTTCGGACGGCGATTCCGGCCCGGGGTGTGACGACATGCTTCCAGCCTAGTGCGCGAAAGGCTAGAGGTTCTCCAGCTCGGAGCTGGGGGTGGCCTGGTCGGCCGTGGCTTCGGTCTCGGCCGCATGCTTGACGGCGCGTCGCTCGCGCCGGCGGTCGTTGAGCAGGCAGAGCCCGATCGCGGCGAAGAACAGCGCCAGCATGGGTCCGGCCAGGTAGAACATGCTCATGGCGTCGGCGCCGGGGGCGGCCATCGCGGCGAACAGGCAGACCAGGAACACCGTGATCCGCCAGCTCTTGACCAGCTGCTGGCCCTTGATGAGGCCGGCCAGGTTCAGCCCGAACAGGACCACCGGCAGGAGGAAGGCGATGCCGAAGGCGAGCAGCAGCCGCAGCACAAAGGACAGGTACACCTGGGCGCTGATGAAGTTGGAGCCGCCCGTCGGCGTGAAATCGGTCAGGACGCGCACGGCGTTGGGCAGCACAAGCCAGGCCAGCAGGACTCCGCCGACGAACAGCGGCACGGCCGCGGCCACGAAGGACAGGGCCAAGCGGCGTTCCTTCTTGTGCAGCCCGGGCACAATGAAGGCCCACAGCTGGTAGAGCCAGACGGGGCTGGCGATGATCAGGCCCAGGAACACGGACACCTGGATCATGAGGTCGAACGAGCTCGCGACGCCGTCAAAGTTCAGGGTGGCCTGACGGCCCTCGTGCTCGTTCAGGTCGCGGATCGGCTTGATCAGCGCCGTCAGCATTGGCTGGTAGACAAGGAAACCCACTACCGTCCCAAGGACGACGGCGATTGCCGCCTTAAAGAGCCGGTTGCGCAGCTCTTTCAGGTGGTCGAGGAGCGCCATCCTCCCCTCGGGGTTCGATCGACGGCTCATGGTCAATGCCATACGGACTTAGGCGCGGGTCGACGGCGGAACGTCGGTTCCGTCGCCCGTGCGGCTTTCCGGTGCGCCGGCCTGCGGGTGGTTGATAACCCTGCCTTCGACCGGCTCTGAGCCATCCTTGGCGTCGGAGGCGCCGTCCTTCTTCATTTCCCGGACTTCCGACTTGAAAATGCGCATCGACTGGCCCAGGCTGCGGGCCATGCCCGGCAGCTTCGGCGCAGCGAAAAGCACCAATGCCAGAACGATGATGATGATGAGATGCCAGCCTTCAAGCCTCATGGGGGGAGGTCCTTTCGTTTGAATACATCCTATGACTAACGCGTTTCGATGTCGCTCAGCGCCTGTGGTTGCCCGCGGTCCTTCTTGCGCTGGATGCGGCGCAGCCGGCGGACGTTCTGCCGGGCGGACTTGGATGCGTGGTAATCATGTCGCATCCGGGCAGGCGAGGCAAAAACGGCGTCGCCGGGAACCGGCCGGGGGCCTGCGTCCGTGCCGTCCGGGGCACCGGCGTCGGCCGTTGCGGACCCGGCCTCGGGGGCCGAAGGTGAGGGCAGGCGGGAAAAACGTTCGGCGGCTTCACCCAATTCCTCAAGCGTGGTCATGGCTTGCCGGTACAGCCGCACGCCGAGCACGCCGAAGAAGAGCAGCGACAGCGCGACGAGCGCTATCCAAATCAGGATCCAGGACCACCAAGGCATGCTGATCAGTCTATCGGGCGATCCGACGAGGCTTCGTATTGCGCCAGGGCAGCGGCGAGCCATTCCCTGGACGCGTTCGCGAGGGCGTCTGGCTGCAGGATCCGCACCATTCCGCCGTGCTGGGCTACGAACATTGGCAGCCAGTCCGTACTGCCGAACCGGATTTCGGCGAGCATGCCGCCGCCGGGCAGCGCCGCGGTCCTCTCGGCGTAGTAGTCGTCTGCGAGACCCGTGCCACGGGGCGCAAGTTCCACCACCACCACCGTGTCGTCGTCGTTCGGGGTGAACAGTTTCACCGGAAAGCTGTCCGCCGGTTTCGCCGTCGCGGCCGCCGGCCGGCCGTTGGGCTCAAGGGCTTCGATCCTGTCCAGCCGGAAGTTGCGCAGGCCCTGGGCAGAGTGGCAGTACGCCTCGAGGTACCACGTGTTGTCCAGTGAATAGAGCCGCAAGGGGTCCACGTCGCGGTCGGACACGGCGTCGCGCTGCGGCGAGAAGTACCTCAAGTGCAGCTGCGCCCCGGACCTGATGGCCGCACGGGCGGTTTCGAGGGTGGCAGAGTTGCCGGGGGCCACCTCGGGGCCGGACAGCGCAGCCGCCTTCACCCCCTCCTCCCCCGCAGCGGCCATGAGTTTGAGCGTCACGGATTCCAGTGCGCCGCCTTCGGCGAGCTCGGGCAGGCCGTTGAGGGTTTCCAGGCCGGTCAGGAGGGCGCAGGCCTCGTCCACGGTGAAACGTACGGGGCGGGTCAGGTCCAGGTCCTGGGTGATGAAAACGTGGTCATCGTCCCACTGGATGTCCAGCAGATCGTCGGGGTAGCCTTCCGGCAGGCCTGAACAGATCAGGATCCGCAGGTCGTCCTCGAGCGCCTTGCGGGTGATCCCAAATCTGGCCGCGACCTCGCTGATATGCAGTCCCTGGTTGTGGACAAGGAAGGGGACGAGCTGCAGCATCCGCTTGAGCTGGTCCTCCGAGGTGCGCTTGCGGGTTCGCCCGGCGCGTCCGGCTTCAGGGAAGGCCACGTCCGGAACGGGTCTGGCGGCGAAGGCGGCGGCGCCGGTGAGGCGGCGGCGGACGGCGCCGGCGAGTTCGGGAGGTGAAATCACGGTGACCCGGGGACCATAGGAGGCCAGCTCCTCGCCCAGCGTCTCTGCATCGCGGAAGGGCACCGTGAGCCGGTCCCTCCCGGCCGCGGGCAGCCGGGCCCCGGGTTCCAGATCCAGGGCCCCGGGCTCCGGAGCTGGCTCCGAAGCCGGCTGGGCGCGTTTGCGGAGCCCCAGGAGCCGTCCCTTCTCGACATCGACGACGGCGCTCTGTACCGGCAGCTCGGCCAGGGCGGCCAGTTCGGCGCGGACATTGAACGCGGCGGGAGGCGTGAAGCCCTCTTTCTCCAGCAGGGTCACGGCGGACGTCAGGCGGGACAACCGGAAGAACCGTTTGTCCCCCCGGCCGCGGTCCTGGCCCACGAGGTACCACTGGCCAAAGCGGCTGCCCAGGCCCCAGGGCTCCACCAAGCGTTCCTGCTCCTGGCCCGTGCTGCCGGCGAGGTAGCTGAACCTGACCGGGTGCTGGGCATGCATCGCGGCGACCAGGTCTTCAAAGGCCTGGCCGGCGGGCCGGATGCGCGGCTGGACGCCGGTGGGAAGTTCGGCGTCGACGAGGCCGCCGGCGGCCTGCAGCTTGCGGACCGCGTCCACGGCGGCGGAGCCGAGGGCGGCATGCTCCCAGAGCTGCGCTGCGAGGATCAGGACAGTGCATTCCTCGGGGCTGAGGCTGACGTCGGGCAGCCGGTTCGATTCCTTGCCGATCCGGTAGCGGGTGGTTGCCGGGTCGTCGGAGCCCCACCCCGTGTCCGTCACGGTTTCGACGTCAAAGCCAAACTGGCGCAACTCGCCTTTGTCGCGTTCGAACATGCGGCCGAAGGCGACGTCACTGCTCGTGGTGTCGTGGTACACCTTTTCGCGCAGCTCACCGCGGCGCAGGCCGTACTTGGTGTTGAGCAGGGCAATGAGCAGGTTCAGGAGACGTTCTGTACGTGAGGCGGACACCACGCAAGGGTACTAAAGCCGGTCCCCGAAAATAACGAAAGCGCGGCAACAGCCGGAAGAACTTTTCCGATTGTTACCGCGCTTTGTGCATGTCAGCAGCATATTTCCTGCTGGTACCACCGGCCGGTGGGCCCACGCCCGCAGGGTTCCCTGTCCGTGGAGCCGGTGCGGACTTGCGAGGATAGGGGCGGGTGGGCCCACGCCCGCAGGGTTCCCTGTCCGAGCTTGCGAGGATAGGGGGCGGGTGGGTGGGCCCACGCCCGCAGGGTTCCCTGTCCGTGGAGCCGGTGCGGACTTGCGAGGATAGGGGGCGGGTGGGTGGGCCCACGCCCGCAGGGTTCCCTGTCCGAGCTTGCGAGGATAGGGGGCCGGTGGGGATTAGCGGACGGCGACGAGGTCCACGACGAAGATCAGGGCCTCGTTGGGGCCGATCGCCCCGCCGGCGCCACGGGAGCCGTAGGCAAGCTCGGACGGGATCTCGAGGCGGCGGCGGCCGCCGACCTTCATGCCCAGCAGGCCCTGGTCCCAGCCCTGGATGACCTGGCCGACGCCGACCCGGAAGTCCAGCGGCGCGCCGCGGCCCCAGGAGGCGTCAAATTCTTCACCGGTGGACCAGGCGACGCCCACGTAGTGGGTGGAAACGGTGTCGCCGGGCTTGGCCTCGGCGCCGTCCCCTTCGATCAGGTCGGTGATGACCAGTTCGGTGGGGACGTCCCCTTCGGGGAAGTCAATTTCCGGCTTCTCGCGGTCGAGGTTGCGCTGTCCAAATGACATGGTTACTCCTTTGACGTGACGTGTATTGACGTGTGGTGGATGCGGTGGATTACTTGACGCCGAGGATGTCGACGACGAAGACGAGGTCGCCCTTCGCGTCGCCTTGGCCCTGATCACCGTAGGCGAGGTCCTTCGGGACCACCAAAAGGACGCGGGAGCCGACCGTCTTGCCGGTCAGGCCCTGGGTCCAGCCCTTGATGACACCGGTCAGCGGGAAGGTGGCCTTCTTGCCGCTTTCAAAGCTGGAGTCGAAGACCTTGCCGGTGGCGAGGGCCACGCCGACGTAGTTGACGGTGATGGTGTCGGTCTCCTTGAGGGCCTGGCCCTTGCCGGTGATGAGGTCCTGGGAGACCAGCTCGGTCGGAGCCTTGACGCCGGTGACCGAGATCTCCGGGATGCCCTTGTCGTTTTCCTTGACGGTCGGCAGGCCGGCCGGCGGGGTGACGGCGTCGCCCTCAGGCTTGTCCAAGACCGGCGGAGCATCCTTGGCGGAGAGGACCTTGACGATCAGGAGCTGCGTCGGCTTGGCCTCGGTACCCTCGGCGGCGGCCTGGCCGGGAACGGCCAGGGCGATGTGGGAGCCAACCTTGGCGCCCACGAACGCGTTGTAGATCACGGGGCTGCTGGTCTTGAGTTCGTCGTTCAGCTCCAGCGGCTCGGGATCGTTGGGGAACGTGTCTTCGAGGGTGGCACCGTCCGTGCCGTTGAAGGCAACGATCGAAATGTCCGCGATCTGGTTGGCCTTGACCCGGTCGCCACCGCCCTCGGTGACCACCTTGACAGTGGGTTCCTTGACGTCGAGCGGCTTGGTGAACTCGACACCGGGGGCCTTCTTGTCACCGTTCTCGGTCAGTTTGACTGAGTCCAGCTTGGCGGTCTCACCCGCGGTCTGGCTGGTGGGTTCCGGAGCCGGAGGCGCTTCGCTGCCGCCGCAGGCGGTCAGCAGCAGCAGTCCGGGAAGAAGAATTGCTAGTAGTCGGCGCACTTGGAAACTTTCGTCGAGGCAAGGTGGACTCAGTGCCGTTCGGTTTCCCGCGGCAAAGAAAGCAGCGGCCGCAAGGCGGCCCTACCCCCAGAATAACGTGCCAAGCTGGGTATCAGCCCATCGAGTCCAGCAGCGCATCCACCCGGTCGTCCACGCTCCGGAACGGATCCTTGCACAGTATGGTCTGGTGGGCGCGGTCGTTCAGCTTCAGATGGACCCAGTCCACCGTGTAGTCGCGTCCGAGCTCCTGGGCGCGCCGGACGAAGTCGCCGCGGAGTTTGGCACGCGTGGTCTGCGGCGGGGCATCCACAGCATCCTTGACCGCGGTGTCGTCCACCACCCGGCGCACGGCCCCGCGTGCCTGGAGCAGGTAGAAGAGGCCGCGGCCGCGGGAAATGTCATGGTAGGTCAGGTCCAGCTGCGCAATCCGGGGCGCGTCAAGCCCCAGCCCGTGCCGTTCCCGGTAGTTGTCCATGAGCTTTTTCTTGATGGCCCAGTCCACTTCGGTATCGATCGTGCTCGTGTCGCCGCTTTCGATGGCGTCCAGGGTGCGCTCCCAGAGGTCCAGGATCATCGGCACGTGTGCGTTGTGCGCACCGTGCTCGGCCACGAACGCGGTCACCTTGCCCAGGTACTCGCGCTGGATTTCCAGGGCCGTGAGCTGCCGGCCGTTGGCGAGCCGCACCAGTGCCCGGCCGCTCAGGTCGTGGGAAATTTCCCGGATGCTGCGGATGGGGTTCTCCATCCGCATGTCGCGCATGATCACCCCGGCCTCGATCATCCGCAGGATCAGGTCCACCGTGCCGATCTTGAGCAGCGCCGTCGTTTCAGACATGTTGGAGTCGCCCACGATCACGTGCAGGCGCCGGTAGAACTCGGCGTCCGCGTGCGGCTCGTCCCGGGTGTTGATGATGGGCCTGGAGCGGGTGGTGGCGGAGGAGACGCCCTCCCAGATGTGGTCGGCCCGCTGGGAGAACGCGAAGGTGGCCCCGTGCGGGGTCTTGAGGATCTTGCCGGCCCCGGCGATCAGCTGGCGCGTCACGAGGAACGGGATGAGGATCTCCGCGAGCCGGGAAAATTCCCCGCGGCGCGGGATCAGGTAGTTTTCGTGGCTGCCGTAGGAGTTCCCGGCCGAGTCCGTGTTGTTCTTGAACAGGTACACGGTCCCGTTGAATCCCTCCGCTGCCAGCCGTTCCTGGGCTTCGTCCACGAGGTCGCATAGAATCAGCTCCCCGGCGCGGTCATGGGCGATCAGCTGGGCGAGGTCGTCGCACTCGGCCGTGGCGTACTCCGGATGGGACCCGACGTCCAGGTAGAGGCGTGAGCCGTTGGTCAGGAAGACGTTGGAAGACCGTCCCCAGCTGACCACCTTGCGGAAGAGGTAGCGGGCCACTTCCTCGGGCGCCAGCGGCCGGGACTCCGGGCTTGAATAGGAAATTCCGAATTCGGTTTCGATGCCGAATATGCGCTTGTCCATCTCACTTCTCCTCAGCCAGCAATGCCACGATGTCCGGGTCCTCGAGCCGGCGGAACGCCCGGCGGGTGCCGCGGCCGCTTTCCGACCCCCGGTCCAGTACCGCAACTTCCAGTGCGGATACCGGCAGGGTGGTGGTTTCCTTGTCTGCCACGAGTCCTGCGAGGGCCAGCCGGATGGCTCCCGCGAAGTCGAGTTCGCCCTGCCAGCCCGCCGCGACAGCTTCGGAAACCTTGTCCGCCTGCCCGCCCATCACGATGAAGCCGTGCTCATCGGCAATGGACCCGTCAAAGGTCAGCCGGTACAGATGGTCCGCCTCTTGGGTTTGAGCGACTTCGGCCACGGCCAGTTCCACCTCGAAAGGTTTCTGTTCTGCGGTAAACACCGCGCCGAGGCTCTGCGCGTACACGCTCGCGAGGCCGCGGGCCGTGACGTCCTCGCGGTCGTAGGAGTAGCCGCGGACATCGGCGTACCGCACCCCGGCTTGGCGCAGGCTCTCGAATTCGTTGTACTTCCCGACCGCCGCAAACGCGATTTTGTCGTAGATCTCGCCGATCTTGTGCAGTGACGGGGACGGGTTCTCCGCCACGAGGGCAATCCCGTCCCGGCAACTGATGACGACCACCGAGCGTCCGCGGGCGATGCCCTTCCGTGCGAAATCCGCACGGTCCTTCATGAGCTGTTCGGGGGATACGTAGAACTGCTGGGTCATCTCAGGCCTCCCGCTGGGCGACGGTCCGGGACTCGATGACGCGAACCGCCACGGCGGCCAGATCGCGGTCCGGGACCCGGACGGCGCCGGTTCGGTTCACGATGTACACCACTGGCCACAATTGCCGGACCGGGTCCGGGCCGCCCGTGGCGGAGTCGTCGTCGGCGGCGTCGTACAGAGCCTCGACGGCGACCGCCACAGCATCCTGCTCCGAGAGGCCGGGCCGCCACAGTTTTTTCAGCGCGCCGCGGGCGAACATCGAACCGGATCCCACCGCATGGTGCTCCTGCTCCTCGTAGCGGCCGCCCGTGACGTCGTAGGAGAAGAGCCGGCCGAAGCCTGCGGGCCGGTCGAATCCCGCGAACAAGGGGACGACGGCGAGGCCCTGCATGGCCATGGGCAGGTTGCCGCGCACCATGGCGCCGAGCCGGTTCGCCTTGCCGTCCAGGCTGAGGAGCGTGCCCTCGATTTTCTCGTAGTGTTCGAGTTCAACCTGGAACAGCCGGGTGATGTCCAATGCGATTCCGGCGGTTCCGGCGATGCCCAGCACGGAGTACTGGTCGGCGGGGAAGACCTTCTCAATGTGCCGGCTCGCGATCACGTTGCCCATGGTGGCGCGGCGGTCCCCGGCCATCAACACTCCCCCGGCGTAGGTCATCGCCACGATCGTGGTCCCGTGCGGGGCCTGCAGCGGTGCCGCCGAATGGGCCGCGGGCAGCTGGTTGAAAGGCACTTGGCCGAAGGGCATTAAGTCGGGCCGTTCGCGCTGCAGATGCTCGGTGAATGAGGACGTCGCGTTGGCTGCTACTCGGTTGGCTGTTGTTTCCTGCACTAACGCTCTCCCTCAACGTGGTGGATCAACGACTCTTCCGGCCCTTAGCCCCTCCCGCCGCCCTCATCCGGCGGCCGGCGGCGCTCCTACTGGCCGCCCTTTTGGACGAAGGCGCGGACGAATTCCTCGGCGTTGGACTCCAGCACGCCGTCGATCTCGTCGAGGAGATCGTCGACGCCCTGGGTGGCTGCCGACGCCTGGGCGTCCCCTGGGGCCGGCGGCGCGGCGGGGACGTCCTCGTCAACCTCGGTGTCCCGCGACTGCGGCTGCTGCTGCTCCTGGCCTGCCATTGTTCTCTCCTTCATGTCCGTCCCTTTTCTCCTAAGGGACATCCTGTAGCAATAGTGCCACGCCCGGGGCGCCCGCGGGGGGCTTTGTTCCTAGGAACCGGGGCTGAGTCCCAGCAGTTCCGCCAGGAACGTTGCGGCCTCCCGGTGCCGGGCAAACAGGCCGCCTGTGAGAGCTTCGGTTCCGCGCAGCGGCTCGCGGGTAGGGACCCGCTGGAGCCTGCCGCGGCCGGGGACATCGAAGATCACCGAGTCCCAGCTGGCCCCCGCGAGGTCTGCGCCGAACCGGCTGACGCAGCGTCCGCGGAAGTAGGCCCGCGTGTCCGACGGCGGTTCGGTTACCGCGCGGGCGATCGCGGCGTCGTCCACGATCCGCTGCATCCGGTCGCGGGCCAGGAGCCGGTAGTACAGCCCTTTTTCGGGGCGGATGTCGGCCCACTGCAGGTCCACGAGGCCCAGCCGCGCGCTGTCCCAGCCCAGGCCGTCCCGCTGCCGGTAGCCCTCCAGCAGGGACAGCTTGGCGAGCCACTCCACCGAGGACGCGGCCGCCGCCCGGTCGCCGCCGAGTTCGCTCAACGTGGCGGACCACCGTTCCAGGACCTCGTGGGTGTGGCCGTCACCGTCCACCGCGTCCGCGACGCCGGTGTCCTGCGCATGCTTCGAAGCGGCCTCCAAGTAGATCCACTGCAGGTCCAGGGCGGTGATCCGTCGGCCGTCGCCCAGGCGCAGCAGCGCGGTGAGCGAGGTGTCGTGGCTGACGGCCTGCAGCGCGGCGACGGGCTCGTGGATTTCAATCCGCGGCGCCAGCCCGGCTTCGATCAGGCTCAGGACCATGGCGGTGGTGCCGAACTTGAGGAAGTTGGACGCCTGGCTGAGGTTGGCGTCGCCAATGATGACATGCAGCCTGCGGTATTTGTCCGCCGTGGCGTGGGGCTCGTCCCGGGTGTTGATGATGGGGCGGCGGATGGTGGTTTCCAGGCCCACTTCGGTTTCGAAGAAGTCAGCGCGCTGGCTGATCTGGTAGCCGGACCGGGCGCTGTCCTGCCCGAGGCCCACCCGTCCGGCACCGCAAATGATCTGCCGGGTGACGAAAAACGGCGTGAGGCCGCGCACGATCTCGCCGAACGGCACCGAGCGGGGCATCAGGTAGTTCTCGTGCGAGCCGTAGGAGACGGACTTGTTGTCTGTGTTGTTCTTGTACAGATTGACCGGCGGCAGGTCGGGATCGGCGGCGAGGCGCCGGACGGCGGCCAACGCCACGAGGTCGCCGGCGGCGTCCCACGTGACGGCGGCGCGGGGGTTGGTCACCTCGGGGCTGGAATACTCCGGATGGGCGTGGTCCACGTACAGCCGTGCGCCGTTGCCCAGGACCATGTTCATGAGCAGCGTGCCGGACTCGTCCTCGCCGTCTGCCTCGAGTTCCTGCCGGCCGTATGCGAGGGCGATCGCCTCGGCGTCGAGGACAGGAGGCTGGTCGGTCAGCTGTTCCGGATCCGCGCTGCCGCGCTCGAGGGTCCAGCCGCGGGCGTCGTGCAGCGGCTCCTCATCGGTGTAGTCCCACCGCGTTTCGGCGCCGCCGGCGGCGCGTTGCCGCGTTACCTGGGCGTATGCCTGGATGACCCGGGCTGACATCATCGTGGCGTTGGCTCCGGGGGCCGAGGGCGCGTGGATGCCGTATTCGGTCTCCGAGCCCATCACTCTCATCGCCCCGCCGACCGGCAGCCCGCCCGCAGTGTCGGCAGGCTTGCCGGGGACAACAGCCGTCACAGGTACTGCCCTGTGCTGGGCATCGTCTCGATGGACTTCCCGGGCTCCTGGCCGGCCTTGCCCTGGACGATGGTGCGGATATACGTGATGCGCTCGCCCTTCTTGCCGGAGATCCGTGCCCAGTCGTCCGGGTTGGTGGTGTTGGGCATGTCCTCGTGTTCACGGAACTCGTCCACGACCGCCCGGAGCAGGTGGTCGATCCGCAGGCCCTTCTGCCCGATGGTCAACAGGTCCTTGATGGCGTACTTCTTGGCCCGGTCCACGACGTTCTGCACCACGGCGCCGGAATTGAAGTCCTTGAAGTAGAGCATTTCGGTGTCGCCATTGGCGTACGTGACCTCGAGATATTCGTTGGACTTCTCGGTGGAGTACATGGCCTCGACGGTCCGCTGCACCATGGCGTCCACTGTCGCCTGCACGTCGCCGTTGTGCTCGGCGAGGTCGGTCTCGTGGAAAGGCAGGTCCGTGGTGATGTACTTGTTGAAGATGTCGGCCGCGGCCTCGGCGTCGGGTCGCTGGATCTTGACCTTGACGTCCAGGCGGCCCGGGCGCAGGATCGCCGGATCGATCATGTCTTCCCGGTTGGAGGCGCCGATCACGATCACGTTGTCCAGCCGTTCGACGCCGTCGATCTCGCTGAGGAGCTGCGGGACGATGGTCGTTTCGACGTCGGAGGAAATGCCCGTGCCGCGGGTGCGGAACAGGGAATCCATTTCATCGAAGAACACCACCACCGGGCTGCCTTCGGAGGCCTTCTCCCGGGCGCGCGCGAAGATCAGGCGGATGTGCCGTTCGGTCTCGCCGACGTACTTGTCGAGCAGCTCGGGTCCCTTGATGTTCAGGAAATAGCTCTTCATGTCCGTCTTGCCGGCGCGCTCGGCGGCGCGCGCGGCCAACGAGTTGGCCACGGCTTTGGCGATCAGGGTCTTGCCGCAGCCGGGCGGGCCGTACAGCAGGATGCCTTTGGGCGCCTTCAGCCCGTGCTCCCGGTACAGGTCCGGATGCAGGAACGGCAGTTCGACGGCGTCGCGGATCTGTTCGATCTGCGGACCCAGGCCGCCGATGTCCTGGTAGGTGATGTCCGGGACTTCCTCGAGCACGAGGTTCTCCACCTCAGAGCGCGGGATTTTTTCCAGCGCGTAACCGGTGCGTGAATCGATCGACAGTGCGTCGCCGACCCGGAGCCGCTGGGCGAGCAGGGCACCGGAGAGCCGGATGACCCGCTCCTCGTCGGCGCGGCCCACTACCAGGGCGCGGTCCGGCCCCAGCATTTCCTTCAGCGTGACAAGGTCACCGGCCCGTTCGTAGCCTAGCCCGGCGACCACCATGAGGGCTTCGTTAAGCAGGACTTCCTGCCCGACGGCCAGTTGGCTGATGTTGACCAGCGGGCTGATCCCCACCCGCATCTTGCGGCCGGCGTTGAAGATATCCACGGATTCTTCCGTGGCCGCCTGGCCGCTGTTCCCGGCCGTCGGCTGTCGCTTCGGGTTGAGTTGGAGGATTGTGCCGAAGCTGTACGGCGGCTGTCCCTCCTGGTCGAGGGCGTTCTTCAGCCGCAGGATCTCGGCCTTGGCCGTTTCCAGCATGCTGACCAGCTTGGAGTTGTTCTGCGTGGCGGCAGCAAGCTGACGGTCAATGTGGCGGAGCTTGTCCCGGAGGATGTTGACCTGCCGCTCTGCGACTGACAGTTCACTGGCGGCGTACCGTTCACCCTCGCCGGCTGCGGGCCGGGCCGCGTCCGTGCGTGCGGCAGCATCCGCTGCGCCCTCGGCCGGTGTGCGGCCCGGGTCAGTATTCGGAGTCTCCATCGTGCATCAGCCCCTTCCTGCTCTTCTGTTAAGACCATAGCCCTAAGAAGGCGGGTGCCGCTGGAGACATCCGAAATATGCTGCCTAGTTCGTTATCTCCGGGGCGTCGACGACATTTGTTCCGGCGATTGCGTCACGGGCGGCGCGGCGCAGCTTCTTGTCCGAGACCGCCCGCTCGCCGACGGCGCCCGGGGTCCAGGCGTTGACGTCTTCTTCGTTAAAGTCGGTCTTGGAGGGGCGGCGTTTCACCGAAATTCCCGTGACACCGTCGGCGAGGCGGCGGGTTACCAGCAGGAAGCCCGTGTGGGCGACCATGCGGTGGTCCGGGCGCACGGCCAGGCCCTCGAGATGCCAGCCGCGGACCATGGATTCCCACGCGTCGGGTTCGGTGAACCTTCCGTCCGCGCGGATGGCTTCGGCTGTCCGCGAAAGCTGCGTCACAGTCGCGACATAATTGATCCACACTCCCCCGGGTGCCAGGACCGTGGCGACGGCGTCGAGGCATTCCCACGGGGCGAGCATGTCCAGGACCACGCGGTCCACGGAGCCGGGTTCCTCGGTGCGCACCACTTCCTCCTGGAAGTCGCCGAGTGAGATCTTCCAGGCCGGGTGCGGGCCGCCGAAGATGGTCTCGACGTTGCCGCGGGCGATGTCCGCGAACTCCTGGCGGCGTTCAAAGGAATGCAGGTAGCCGTTGTCCCCCACCGCGCGCAGCAGGGA
Source organism: Arthrobacter sp. LAR12-1-1.1 (assembly GCF_040676555.1). Taxonomy (NCBI): domain Bacteria; kingdom Bacillati; phylum Actinomycetota; class Actinomycetes; order Micrococcales; family Micrococcaceae; genus Arthrobacter; species Arthrobacter sp. LAR12-1-1.1. The sequence goes on from NZ_JBEGIG010000001.1 coordinate 452,294, forward strand.
GATGGACAGGGCGCCCGAGCCGACGCCGGCTTCAACAACGCGCGCGCCGGGGAAGATGTCCGCCATGGTCACGATCTGGCCGGCGTCCTTGGGGTAGACCACGGCTGCGCCGCGCGGCATCGAGAGCACGAAGTCCGAGAGCAGCGGGCGCAGGGTCTGGTACTGCTGTCCGACGTTGTTGACGACCACCGAGCCGTCAGGCTTGCCGATGATCTCATCATGGTTCAGGAATCCCCGGTGGGTGTGGAATGCCCCGCCGACCTCGAGCGTGATCGTGTTCATGCGGCCGCGTTCGTCCGTGAGCTGGACCCGCTCGCCTTCGCGGAACGGTCCGCGGCGGCGCGCCGCGCCGGTCGCACCGTTCGCGGTGGTGGCGGCGGTGGTTTCACCTGCGGCGGTCTTAGTGCCTGCGGCAGTGTTGATGCCGGCGGCGGCGTTGGCGGCAGTGTCGCTGCTCATGAAGATGTTCCTCGCTCCTGTAAAGCTGTGTGGCCGCAGACATGCCGGCGGCCACCGGTCCTTGCGCGTGGGGGCCGGAAAATCACGACCGCCCAGTAACTCTACCGGTTCTGTCCCTGGTTCTGGCGTTCGTTCCGGTACTTGCCTGTGATGGCACGCAGGACGGCGGACTGGCGCAGCAGCCCGGTGACGGCGCCCTCTCGGTCCACCACCGCGTAGTCCTGGCCTTCGATCTGGGCCAGGTACTGGACCAGTTCCTGGCCTTTGGACCATTCGGGGACATAGGCGCCGGCGCCAAGGGGGTAGGAGACCGCGGTCAGGGCGGTCGCTGCGGCCAGGTCGGCAGGCACGGTGGCGGCCGCTGCGGCGTCCACGATGCCCACGGGGCGGCCGTCCCGGTCGCACAGCACCACGGCGGGCTTTCCTGCCGGCGCCCGGTCCTGGAGGTCTGCGACCGTGGCGGTTTCAGGGAGGCCGACGGCGGGTTCGGCGAGGGCCGCGGCATCGACAAGGTACAGCCGGCTCCGCAGGCGGGCCTGCTGGATCGACGCCGACGCCCCCATCCACAGGAAGCTGCCCACCAGGGCGGTGATGAGGGTGAAGGAAATATCCGGCCGTGCGCCGCTGAGCAGGGGCAGGACAATGAACCACAGGGCCAGGCCGATCACGATGATCCGGCCGGCCCAACCGGCGGCAATGGTGCCCTTTTCCTGGCTGCCGGTGGCTTTCCAGACGGCGGATTCGACCAGCCGGCCCCCGTCCAGCGGAAGGCCGGGAAGCACGTTGAAGATGCCGATCAGCAGGTTGGCCCAGACGAAGATGTTGGCCAGGATGTCGGCCACGCCGCTCAGGTTCCCGTACGCGAGCGGGAGCCAGCCGGCGCCGGCAAGGGCGAAGTTCGCCGCCGGGCCTGCCATCGCCACCAGGACGGAGCGGCCGGGTGAGGCAGTGAAGCTCTGGAACTGGGTGTGGCCGCCCCAGAGGTTGAGGACAATTTTCTCCGTGGGCCAGTGGAAAATCTTGGCGGTCAGCGCGTGCGCGAGTTCGTGGGCCAGCACGGAGATCAGGAGCAGCAGCGCGTAGGCGAAGGCGACGAAGAAGGCGGTGACGCCGAGGCGCGGATTGTTGCTCTGCAGGACCGGCCCGTACGCGATCACCGTGAAGGCCGCGATGATGAACCAGGAATACGCCAGAAAAACCGGAATGCCGGCGATGCGGCCCAGCGGGATCCCCTCACGGCGGCTTGCCGGGTTCTTGCCGGGCTGTCCGTGGCCACCGGTGTCAGCCACGGGGACGGCTCCCGGTCGAGGTGCCGGCCAGGGCGGCGGTCGAGTGGGGCGGCGAGAGAGCGGCTGAGTCCGCCGCGCCCCCGAAGGTGGCGTCCGGGAATTCGTGCCGCAGGGCCACGAGCTCTTCCAGGTCCGCAACCGTGCGGCCTTCAAGGGTGTCCCAGGTGGCGCGGCGGGGATCGTCCGGGAGGGGCAGGATGTGCGGGATGGCGACCGTGACGACCCCGGAGGCCACGGCGGCGGCGACACCCGGCACGGAATCTTCCAGGGCCACGCAGTGGTGCAGGCCGAGCTCGGGGTCCTGCTGCTGCAGGAGCTCAACGGCCGTCAGGTACGCTTCCGGGTGCGGCTTCCCCTGCGTGACCGTGTCCCCCGTGACGAGGAACTCGAAGTAGGGCTCCGGCAGGCTCGCAACGATCTCCCGGGCCAGCGGGGCTTCGGACATGGTGACGAGGGCGCAGCGGACGCCGGCGTTGTACAGTTCGTCGAGCAGTTCGCGGGCGCCGGGGCGCCAAGGAACGCAGTTCCGGACCTGGCTGACCACATGGCCGGTGAGGGTGTCGATGATGTCGCGCCGTTCCATCGCCACGCCGGCTTCCTGCAGGATGCCCGCGGAAAACGTCAGGGACTGTCCCACGAGCTGCATGGCCTGGTCCTGGGACCATTGTCCGCCGTGGGCTTCAACGAGCGCGCGTTCGGCTTCGATCCAGTAGGGCTCGGTGTCGACAATGGTGCCATCCATGTCCCAGAGCGCTGCTTTAAGGAGGGGCCGGGACGCTGAGGATTGCATGCCTTCCAGTCTACGGGGAAGCCCGCGGCCGGGTGCCCGCGCTACGCCTACGGCGAATTCCGACTTCCCGGCCGCGGGATTCCGGGCGGAAATTGGGCGGAAATGGGGCACGCTCAGTGCCGTATTGCCTGCGCGGGGCGGGGTCTTGGACGTAGGGTGATGGCATGAACAGCTTCGAGGCAGACCCCACCGAACCAGGCGCCGTCTCCGAGCCGGAGCGGCTGCTGCAGCCCGTCCCCGAGGGCCGGCGGATCACCGTCATGCTGGCGGCCTTTGAAGGCTGGAACGACGCCGGGGAAGCCGCCAGCGATGCCCTGCGCTATCTGAACAAGCTCTGGGGCGGCAAGAAGGTCGCTGCGATCGACGCGGACGAGTACTACGACTTCCAGTTCACCCGGCCCACGATCCGCCGGACGGCGGCCGGTGAGCGGAAGATCAAGTGGCCCTCCACTCGCATCTTCAAGGCCAGCGTCCCCGACTCGAACGTGGACGTCATCTTCGTCCAGGGCACCGAGCCCTCCTACAAGTGGCGTGCCTACACGGCGGAGCTGCTGGTGCATGCCGAGGCCCTGCATGTGGACTACGTCATCCTGGTCGGTGCGCTGCTGGCTGACGTGCCGCACAGCCGCCCGATTCCGGTCAGCACTTCGACGGACGACGCCGCACTGCGTGAGCGGATGGACTTGGAGGCCTCGCAGTACGAGGGGCCGGTGGGGATTGTCGGCGTGCTCGGCGAGGTGGCGTTGCTGGCCGGGCTCCCGACGGTCTCGCTCTGGGCGGCCGTGCCGCATTATGTGGCCCAGGCGCCGTCACCGAAAGCTCAGCTGGCCCTGCTGCACCGGATCGAGGAGCTGGTCCAGGTCCCCCTGGACACCACGGAACTGGTGGAGGAGGCCGACGCGTGGGAGCGCGGCGTGGACGAACTCGCCACCGAGGATCCCGAAATTGCGGCGTATGTCCGCCAGCTGGAGGAGGCCAAGGACACCGCCGACCTCCCGGAGGCCAGCGGCGAATCGATCGCCCGCGAGTTCGAGCGCTACCTTAAGCGCCGGGGCAAGGACAAGCCCTAGGCCGTACCTGCCTTCTTATCTGCGGAATCCACGGACCCTTCCAAGGGTTCTTCCCCGGGCCAGAGTCTTATGACCCTGCCGGTGGGCGCCTGTCGGGGCAAGAGTGGGACCTGCGCTACCGGTTGGGGTACCGTCCCGGCCTGGGCCGGGCAGGCCTCCCCCCCGCTCGGGATTCGGTTCTGTCCGACACCCTCGGGACCGGCAGCGTCGAGGAAGAAGCGGAGTGGCCGTTACGCCGGCCAGAACCCAGTGGAGGTCACACCATGTCAGAGCACAACTACACCTTGTTCGTGTCCTCGTACGCCGACGAGGACTCGGCGGCAGAGGATTTCAAGGCGATCAAAAGCATGGACGACGCGGCCGTGGCTGCTGCGGTGGTCCTGTCGCGTGACGCTTCGGGCAAGACCGAGGTCAAGGAGCACGGGGGCGGACTGGTCGCCGGCGGCACTACGGCCGGCGCCATCGGCGGGCTGGTGGTCGGTCTGTTCGCTCCGCCGCTCCTGCTGTCCGGCGTGATCGGTGCCGGAATCGGCGCAGGTGTTGGCGCCATCAGGAAGCGGCACGAGGAGAAGGCCATCGGCGTCAACGCGGACGAGTGGCTGCCGCCGGGCTCCTCGGCGATCGTGGCCCTCGTCGACGACCTCTACCTCGACCGAGTCGACAAGGCGATCGACAAGGCCACCAAGAGGGTCAGCAAGGCTGTCGAAAGTGGTGACTACGACGCCGTGGTCAAGGCCATCAACGAGGGTGACCAGAAGATCATCGACGCCGCTTCGTCCTGATCGGCCGAGGCGGCGGGTTAGAGCTCGACGCCGAGCAGGGCGTTGACGGCGTCGTTCACCAGCGCGGCGTCCGTGGCCGCGGCGGTCCCCGGGGATTCCAGGGCGGACTTGGCCCAGACGTCGACGGCGGCGAGGGCGCCGGGCGCGTTGAGGTCGTTGGCGAGTTCGGTCCGCATCCGGCCGATCAGGGCCGCGGCGGAGCCGTGGGGAGCCACGGCGAGGGCCTCGCGCCAGGTGCGGAGCCGGTCTTTGGCTTCGGCGAACCCGTCGACGGTCCAGGACCAGTCCGTGCGGTAGTGGTGGGCCAGGATCGCCAGGCGGATTGCGGCCGGCTCTTCCCCGTCGGCGCGGAGCCTGGAGACCAGGACCAGGTTGCCCTTGGACTTGCTCATCTTTTCCCCGTCGAGGCCCACCATGCCTGCGTGCGCGAAGTGGCGGGCCAGCGGCACGCCGGCCAGCGAGTACGCGTGGCCGGCACCCATTTCGTGGTGCGGGAAGACGAGGTCCGAGCCGCCGCCTTGGACGGTAAACGGCTTGGGTAGGTACTCCTGGGCGATTACGGTGCATTCGACGTGCCAGCCGGGCCGGCCCTCCCCCAGCTCGCCGCCGGGCCAGCGGGGCTCGCCCTCGCGGGCAACCCGCCAAAGCAGCGGGTCCAGCGCCTGGCGCTTCCCGGCCCGGCCCGGGTCTCCGCCGCGTTCGGCGAAGAGTTCCAGCATTTCGGCGTCGGAGAGGCCGGAAATCGATCCCAGGGTCCAGGCGTCGACGGCGTCGGCCGAGTGTTTCCCGGCGGCTTCGACGTCGTAGTACACGTCGCCGTCGGGCTCGCCGCCGGTGCCGGGGACGCGGTACGCGAGCCCGCTGTGCAGGAGGCGCTCGATGGCGGGAACGATCAGGGGAACGGCCTCGACGGCACCGATGTAGTGATCCGGGGCGAGGACGTTCAGGGCCTCCATGTCGGTCTGGAAAAGCTCGATCTGGCTCGCGGCGAGTTCGCGCCAGTCGACGCCGGTGGCCGTCGCGCGCTCCAGGAGGGGATCGTCGACGTCGGTCACGTTCTGGACGTAGGCGACGTGCTGGCGGCCGTCCCGCCACGCGCGGTTCAGGAGGTCGAAGGCGACATAGCTGGCCGCGTGGCCCATGTGCGTGGCGTCATAGGGGGTGATGCCGCAGACATACATGGACTGCTCACCGGTGGCCTCCAGGGTGACGATTCCGCCCTTGGCGGTGTCGAAGAGGCGCACGGCGGGCATGCTGCCGGGGAGCTGGGCAACAGGGCGGGAGATCCAGGATTTCACAGCCCAAGCCTAGTGCTAGGCGCTGATGACATTGAAACCGAGCAGCAGGAACAGGGACATACCCAGGAGGATCCGGTACCAGACAAAGAGCCGGTAGCCGCGGGTGGAGACGTACTTCAGGAACCAGCCAATGATGACGTAGCCCACAATGAAGGCGATCACGGTGGCCAGGGCCGTTTCCGCGAGCCCGTACGGGCCGGTGATGCCTTCCTTGGAAACCACCTTGTACAGCTGGTACAGGCCGCTGCCGAACACGGCGGGGATGGCCAGCAGGAACGAATACCGGGCCGCCGCCTCACGGGTGTAGCCCATCAGGAGCCCGGCGCTGATGGTGCCGCCGGAGCGGGACACGCCAGGGAACAGGGCCAGGGCCTGCGCGAGTCCGTAATATAGGCCATGTTTGTAGGTCAGCTGCGTCAGTTCGCGGTTCTGCCGGCCGATGGTGTCGGCCACCGCGAGGACCATGCCGAACACAATCAGCATGGTCGCGACGCCCCATAGGCTGCGGAGCACCGACTCGATCTGGTCCTGGAACAACAGGCCGAGGACGATGATCGGGACGCTACCCAGGATCACCAGCCAGCCCATGCGCGCATCCGGGTCATGCCGGGACGCTTTGCCGGTCAGCGAAGCGGACCACGCGCGGATGATCCGCAGGATGTCGCGCCAGAAATAGACAATTACAGCCGTCTCGGTGCCCAGCTGGGTGATGGCCGTAAAGGCCGCGCCGGGGTCTGACGCCTCCGGCAGGAAGGCGCCGACAATCCGCAGATGGGCGCTCGAGGAAATCGGGAGGAACTCGGTCAGCCCCTGTACCAGGCCCAGCAGAGCCGCTTGTATCCAGTTCACGTTTATAGACCCTACGTTATGAAGCAGGGCGAATCCCCGTAAGCTTGCTGGCATGCAGCAGCGTTATGTCGGCAACAGTGGGTTGCGCGTGTCCGCCCTATCCCTTGGCACCATGTCCTGGGCCCGGGAAACCGAGGAACAGGATGCGGCCGCCCTGGTGCGGTCCTTCGTCGATGCCGGCGGAACCCTGATCGACACCGCGGCATCCTACGCCGACGGGCAGGCCGAGGCGATGCTCGGCGGAATGCTGGGCGACGTCGTCGCCCGTTCCGAAGTGGTGATCTCCACGAAGGCCGGACTGACGACGGCGGACGGGCGCCGCAGCGTCGACACGTCCCGCAACGGCATGCTCTCCGGGCTTGACGCGAGCCTTGCCCGGCTGGGCACCGACTATGTGGATCTCTGGTTCGCGCACGCCTGGGATTCAAATGTGCCGCTGGAGGAGACCCTGTCCGCGCTGGACCACGCCGTGCGGTCCGGCCGGGCACGTTACGCCGGCGTCTCCAATTTCAACGGCTGGCAGACAGCCAAGGCCGCCGCCATTGCGGGCTTTCCCCTCGTGGCCAACCAGTCCGAATACTCGCTCCTGCAGCGCAGCGCGGAGATTGAACTGATTCCGGCCATCGAGGACGCCGGGCTCGGCCTGATGGCCTGGGGTCCGATCGGACGCGGCGTCCTGAGCGGTAAATACCGCGGGCACATTCCCGGGGATTCCCGTGCCGCCAACCAGCGGCTCGCCACGTACGTGGAGCCTTATCTCGAGGCGCCGGCGTCAAGCGTGGTGGAAGCCGTCGCCATGGCGGCGAAGGGGCTCGGCCGGACGCCCCTGGATGTGTCGCTGAGCTGGCTCCTGTCCCAGCAAGGGGTGGCCACCGCGGTGGTCGGCCCCCGGACGCAGGTTCAGCTCAAGGAGATCCTGGATTCGGCCCTCGCGCCGCTTCCGCCGGAGATCGCCCAGGCCCTCGAGGATGTGTCCGACCCGGCCTGAGGCCGGTCCGGGGGTTCCGCAGGACCTGATTCTCTGGGTTTGTCCGTTCCCTGAGCCTGTCAGTTCTCTGAGTTCTGCAGGATCTCGAGGTCCTCTTCGTCGTCGATGTCGTCTTCGTCATCGTCGTCTTCGTCGCCGTCGATCACTTCCAGGGGCGTCACTTCCCCATACGCCTCATACAGGGCGTCGTCGTAGACTTCAAAGGCGTCAGCAACGGCGAAGAACGCCGCCTCGACCGCGGGATCCCCATCACTTCTGCGGGCGGAAGCCGCCGCCAGGTGTTCTTCCAATGCAGAGGTCAGTGACTGAAGCGCGACACGCGGATCGATGCTCATGACTTCACGTTAGTCGGAAAAAGACGAAAATGGAGAGCAATGAAAGAACATTTTCTGAGCAGCTCGGTCCGGCGGGAACGGGACTATGTGAAGCAGTACGAGTACCTCGTCCTGACGGTCGGTCCTGAGGATTCCCTGCCTGAGGCACGCCGGCGGCTCGTGGAGCATTCCGAGTACGGCAAATGGGAACTGGAACGCAGCCGCCTCTACGTGGGCGGCGGGCGGCGTTTCTGGTTGCGCCGGAAAGTCATCCAGGTCCAGCGCACCGTCTAGGACTCCCCCGGCGCTGAAACCACGGGCATCGGCCGGGAGCGGGGCGACCAACGCCGCGGACCCCGGGGCCGCCTTAGGGTGGGTCCAGCGGGCCCAGCCAGGCGTTCGCCACAGTGTTGTGCGCCGACTCGTCGTCTGACGGGTGGAACATGCCGGCCAGCACATCCCGGTACAACCGCTCCAGCTCGGAGCCGCGGAAGTAGCTGGACCCTCCGGATACCCGGATGGCGAGATCCACCACGGCGCGCGCCGTTTCCGTGGCCCTGACCTTGAGGCCCACGAGCCGGGGGAACCACTGGCCGCCGTGGTCTACGAGTCCGTCGACGTCGGCCGCCACGCGGGACAGCTGCGGGTAGAGCGCATCCATGGCCATCGCCGCCTCTGCCACCTTCCAGCGGATGTCCGGGTCCTGGGCGTAGCTGCGGCCGCCGTTCTTGAATGACGTCCGGCGCTTGACCGCTTCAACCCCGAGCGTGAGGGCCCGTTCGCCGATTCCCGTATAGACCGCGGCGAGCAGGGTTTCGAAGCAGGCAAAGATCGCGAAGATCAGGGGGTCGGCGTTCGGGCCCACCGGCAGTTTCCGGAAGATCCTTTCCGCCGGCACGACGGCGCCGTCCAGGAGGGTCGTGTTGGACTGGCTGGCCCGCATGCCGAGCGTGTCCCAGTCCGGCAGAATCTCGTAGCCGGGCGTTTCCCGGGTCATGAATCCGTGGACCAGTTCCCCGGCGCCGTCCTGGGCGGAGGAGTCCTTCCCGAAAATCCCCAGCCGGGTCCACGCCGGTGACAGGCTCGTGAAGATCTTGCGGCCGCTGAAGCTGTAGCCGCCGTCGGGCAGGGGGACGGCCTCGGTGCGGGAATCGAACAGCACGGAGTCGTTACCGGCCTCCGAATTGCCGAAGGCAAAGACCTCCCCCTGCGCAGCCTCCTGCAGGATGAAATCCAGCGAGGGGTCACCCCGGGCGGCCAGCACCTGGGCGACGCCGGTCCACACCAGGTGCATGTTGACGGCAAGTGCGGTGGCCGGCGCCGCCGTCGCCAGAAGCCGCTGCAGCTGCGCCGCTTCCGCCAGCCTGAGTCCGAGGCCGCCGTCGGCCGCGGGGACAAAAATCTTCAGATAGCCGGCCGCCTTCAGCTCGGCAAGGTCCTCGTGGAAGAAGGCGTTGTCGCGGTCGTAGCCGGCGGCGCGTCCCCGGATCCGTTCCAGCAGCGGCCCGCTAAGGATGTCCTCGGGCGTCATGGCCGGGTGTCCGCTCAGTAGTTGGTGAGCAGGGTGTCGAGCACCCGCGCCCCAAATTTCAAGGAATCCGCCGGGACGCGTTCGTCGACGCCGTGGAACATGCCAGTGAAGTCGAGTTCGTCCGGGAGCATCAACGGGGCGAAGCCATAGCCGGTGATGCCCAGCCGGCTCAGGGACTTGTTGTCGGTCCCGCCGGACAGCGTGTACGGCAACACCTTGGCGCCCGGATCCTCGGAATGCAGGGCATCGATCATCGAATCGACGAGGTTGCCGGCGAACGGCACCTCCAGCGAGACGTCGTTGTGCACGTAGCTGATGTCCACGCCGGTGCCGGCAAGCTCCCGCACGATCTCCAGGACCTGCTGCTCCTGCCCGGGCAGGGTCCGGCAGTCGATGAGGGCCTCGGCCGACTCCGGAATGACGTTGTGCTTGTAGCCGCCCTTGAGCAGGGTGGGATTGGTGGTGTTCTGCAGTGTGGCGCCGACAAAGCGGGCCACCGTGCCGAGTTCCTTGAGGATCTTGTCCGGATCGTCCGGATCGAATTCGACGCCGGTGAGTTCGGTGACTCCGTCGAGGAACTGCCGGGTGGTCGGTGTGAGCTCGATCGGCCAGTTGTACGCACCAATCCGGGAGACCGCACCGGCAAGCCGGGTCACGGCGTTGTCGGTGTTGATCTGCGAGCCGTGGCCTGCGCGGCCATGGGCAACAAGGCGCAGCCAGGAGAGGCCCTTTTCCGCCGTCTGGAGCAGATAGGTGCGCTGCCCGCCGATGGTGGCGGAAAAGCCGCCGACCTCGGAGATCGCTTCCGTGGCGCCCTCAAAGAGTTCGGGCCGCTTGTCGACGGCGTAGCGGGCGCCGTAGGTGCCGCCGGCTTCCTCGTCGGCGAAGAACGCGAAGATGAGGTCCCGCTTGGGTTTGCGGCCCGTGCGGGCGAAGTTGCGCAGCACAGACAGGATCATGGCGTCCATGTCCTTCATGTCCACGGCGCCGCGCCCCCAGATCAGGCCGTCTTTCAGTTCGGCGCCGAAGGGGTCAACGGACCACTGCTCGCGGAGGGCCGGGACGACGTCCAAGTGGCCGTGGACCACCAGGGCGCTGGCCGAGGAGTCCTCCCCTGCCAGCCGGGTCACCACGCTGGCGCGGCCGGGGGCGGCCTCGAAAATTTCGGCCTCCAGCCCGACTTCCGCCATGAGCCCGGCGGTGTATTCGGCGGCCGCGCGTTCACCGGGGCCGGAGCCGTCACCGTAGTTGGATGTGTCGATGCGGATCAGCTCTTGGCAGATCCTGACGACCTCGTCCTCGGGCCTGGGTTCGGTCCGGTTGTCAGTCATTGCGGCTCCTCGTGGCGGGTGGCTCAATTGCTGGCTTCAGCCTACCCACACGCCCCCGCAAAGCCCCGATTATTTGTTTCCGGAAAAGTCGTGCTAGAGTCTTTCTCGCTGCTTCCGAGAAAAGCAAAACGCTGAAAGGCGAAAACGTTCCCGGAATTACCACCTGCGCGGGTGGCGGAATGGCAGACGCGCTAGCTTGAGGTGCTAGTCCTCGAAAGGGGGTGGGGGTTCAAGTCCCCCTCCGCGCACAACAGGAAACACCCTGGAATCCAAGGATTCCAGGGTGTTTTTTTGTGTCTGCTTTGTTATTGCGGCTCTGCCTCACCCGGCTGCTCAGGCTCGGGCAGCGGATCGCGGCCGGACCACGTCTTGAGGACGGTCCAGGCCACGGCGGTGGTCGGCACGGCCAGCAGCGCTCCAACGATGCCTGCGAGCAGGGTGCCGGCAGCCAGGGCGAGCAGAATGGCCAGCCCGTGGATTCTGAGCACTTTGCCCATCAGGACCGGCTGCAGGAAGTGGTGTTCAAGCTGGTTCACGCCGATGACGACGGCGAGGACGATGAGCGCCTGAACGGGGCCTTTGGAGATCAGGGCGACGGCGATGGCGAGGGTACCTGCAACGGTGGCCCCGATGATCGGGATGAATCCGCCCATGAAGATGAATACGCCCAGCGGAAGGGCCAGGGGAACTCCCAGGATGACGAGGGTGATCCCGACGACAAGACCGTCGATTGCGGCGACGATTGCGGTGCCGCGGACGTAACCGCCCAGGACGACGGTGCTGCGGTCTGCGGCCAGGCGTGCCTTGGCGCGGTGGTCAGCGGGAAGGAAGCCGATGAGAAAGGTCCGGATCTCAGGCCCGTCCTTGAGGAAGAAGAACAGCGTCACGACCATCAAGATGGCGCCGGCGAAGATTTCCCCCACGGCGCGTGCCCCGATGAGGGCTTCTGCACCGAAGGTGCTGGAGGTGAAGAACTCCCGCACCGAGTCGATGGCGGCGGTGATCTGTTTGTCGCTGATTGGGACAGGTCCGGTGGTGAGGAAGGAGTGCAGCTGGGCAACCCCGGCGGCGGCGTGGGCTGAGAGCTCTGCCCACTGGCGGGAGACCAGGATCACGATGCCGGTGATGATGCCGCCGACGACAGCGAGGATGGCCACGAATGAGGCTACGACGGCGAGGGCCCGCGGCCACGAGCGCTCCGTGAGCCAGCGGACCAGCGGCGAGATGGCGGCGGCCAGGATGACGGCAATCAGGACCGGGATGATGACGAGTGGAACACGGGTCGCGGTCCAGATGATCGCCCATGCGAGGGCGGCCACCGTGAGGGCCTGGACGGATCGGATGCTGGCCCGGCCGAGTCCGTCCGACCATATGGCCGCAATACCGGTGTGGGGTTCGGTCATCGGGCTCTCTCTTTCGCAGCGCTGAACTATCGCGGCTACTTCCAGTTCAGGGGTTTCGGCCTGGACTGTTGCCACATATCGTAAAACCGAGCGCGGGCCTGATCCCCGCGTAGCTGTTCCAAGGCATGTAGGCGCCCGTAGCTGAATCCGTTGCCTCCGTTGGCCGCGGACTCTGCCGCGAGTGTGAGCAGGGTTTGTCGGGTGACCACGCTGTCCTGGAAGTCTCCGAGTATTTCCTGGATGCCCTCCGCGGCCCGGGCAAGGGCAGTTGCTTGTTTGCCGAAAATCGGGGAGGCGGCTTCAGCGGCATAGCGGAGCCGCTTGGCGCTCTTTCGAACTTCGTGCAGTGCAACATCCTGCGGCCCCCGTCCGGTGGCGCTGTCTACGGCGCGGACCGCTGCGTTCAGGCGTTTTCGTTCCCCTGAGACGAGCCGTCCAACCGTCCGCAGCGCTTCGTTTTGTGCTGAGGCGCTGAGTGGAGGTGCTGCAAGGAAGGCATCGAGGGAATCGAGGAGACGGAAGTAGCGGTCGCTGTCCAGCGCCGCCAAGCCTGCGGCACGGCCCTGCTGCTGGATGGTGCCGAGATGCTCTTCGACTTGCTGCGCAACAGGACCGATCAACAGCTCCTGTGGTTCGGCGTCGAGCATGTCCTTCAGCCTGGCGCGGATGACCTCGGTGTCCCGGGCCTGGCCCACGGTGCCGGCGAGCCACTGGAGTTCGGCCCGCAGGAACTTGGCGGTCGTCCCATCTGTGAGCTTCCGGAAGGTCGCCAATGCTGACCGTAACCGGCGCGCGGACACCCGAAGTTGATGCACGGCATCGGGCGCATCGACTCTGACTCCCGGGTCATGGAACTTCAGGGCGCCTGCCTGTTGGAACATGTAGGACAGCGCGACGTCCGAGGCCGGCCCGTGCCGGCTCGGCTTTGGGGCGGCTTCGGGATCCCCCGGATAGGTGGATCCGAGAGCCCTGGCCAGCTTGGACGGCAGGGAGGAGACGGGGACTCCCTCAGCTGCGAGCAGTGCGTCGGCGTCCTGGAGCAGCTGCCGGGGACCGTCGGCGAGTTCAATCTCCCACTCCCGCCACCGAGACGGTGCTGCCGGGGCTAACAGGGATTGCGCCTCGACGTGGTCGTCGCTGAACTGGGCCAGGACGGCGCCGTCGGCGGCGTACAAGGGGGTCGAACTCCGGTTCGTCTTGACGCGTGCCACGGGCACCAGTATCTGGCTGCGGGTGTGAACGAGCACTAACTGGCGCAAAAGCTCCGGCACGGCATCCTGGTCGCCTCCAAGCGGCTCCCCTATCTCCCGCCGCTCCCCCGCGGTGACTGGGAGTTTGAGGTGCCAGCCGGCATCCGGACCGCCGGACCGGCGGCGCAGGGTGATCCGCCGTGCGGCCAGCGCCAGTGCCTCAGTATCAAAGTAGACGGCATCCAGCTGCTCTGTAACGGGTTGCCCGACGCGAGCCACCCCTTGGATTGCTCCCAGTTGCGGGAGGGCGTCGGATTCCGAAGGGCTGTACTTGTGTTCCACCTCAATGACTTCGGAACCGGCCATACTCCATTCTAGGAACCGGCATGCCCGCCCGCCCGTGCCCTAAGCCCTCTTTCAGGGGAACCCGGCATCGCGGCTGCGCCTGCCAGGGGCACGTGGCGAAGCTCCGGTCAAATAGCGGTTGACCGGAGCTTCGGGACCATTATGGGCAGTGATTCCTGTGTATTGGCCGGGAAAGGCCGCCGCCGCTAGGGGTTGAGAAATTCGCTCATGAGGGGCGCATTGCGGACGTTGTCGGTCAGGGGCGTCAGCCCCCACACGTCCTCGATGGTGTGCAGCAACGAATAGTGCGAGTAGGCGGAATGGGAGGTGAAGCCCTTCCGCGCCGCCGGGCCGGCAAATACCGTGGCCACCCGGTTGTCGTCTTTGCTGCCCTCGTCCCACGTAAGCACCAGCAGGGAGTTCTGCGTCGTGAAGGCCGGTGACCCAAGAATCCGCGGCACCTCGCGGGAGAGCCAGTCGTCTCCGGTACTGATGGGACAGTCGTGGGTGTCGTTGCACATGTCTGGGCTGATGAAGGAGTAGTCCGGCAGGGCCGACGCCGACTGCAGGTCCTGTTCCAGCCGGCCATACGGCACAACATGGTCCGAGCACGAGGCCAAATCGTCCGTCACGGCGGGGTAGTACATGAACGGATTGTGCTTCACCGCATACCGCCGGGAGTCGTGCGCAACGCAGGGCGCGGGCATGCCCTCGGCGTACATTTTCCACGTCCGTCCGGATTGGGTGATCTCATCGGCGATGGAGCGCACATCGGCGGTGCAGGACTTCGGTTTGCAGTCGCTGGTGATCCCCGCGTTGGTCCCGCTCGTCAGGGCGAGGTAGTTGGGCAGGCTCGGATGCGTAATGGCCCGATAGTTGGCGGCCGTGGAGAATTCCGCCGCCAGCTTGTTGAAGTAGCCTGCCTCGCTGGCTCCCATGATCTGCGAGGCCGCCTTGTTTTCCTGGACGATGATCACAATGTGTTCGATTCCGCCGTTGCCCTGCCGCCCCGGCTCCGGGTGCGGCGCCGGCTGTGCGAAGTACGGGGACGGTGGAGGGGTCGCGGCGGGAGGCGTGTCCTGGCCCGGGGGCCGGGACGGGGATTCGGCAGGAGCCGACTCAGCAGGCGTGGATTGGGGCGGTGTGGATTGGAAGGGCGCAGGCGGGCTCGCTTGGAAGGGTTGCACCGGGGTGCACCCCGCCAACAGCATCGCCAGCGCCCAAACGCCCGCCAGACCCCCTCGGCCGATCCGCGTCATCGGACCATGCTAGCGGCCGGCATCGGCGCGGCCAATGCCGTCTGCGGGCAGGGTCTCAGGTCCGGCTCAGGTCCCGGAATCGAGGGCACTCCGGACGGTGCCCAGCAGGGACAGGAACCGCTCATTGCCCGGCAGGTCATCGATCAGGACCACGCCCTCGGGAGCGGCCAGCGGGATGCGCCAGTTCGGGTACTCGGTGCTGGTGCCCGGCTGGTTCTGGGTCCGGGTCTCCCCCACGGCGTCCACGAGCGCCACGCCCAGCAGCGAGGACGGGGCCAACGCCGTGTAGGCGTACAGCGCCTCCACCGTGGCCCGGACATCGGTGCCGCCGGTGTCCGTCAGCAGGCCGCGTGCCCGGACCTGGCCCAGCACTGCCTCTTGCTCGGCCGCGGCCTCGGCGCGTTCTTCATCAATGGGGCGCCGCAACAGCCCGAGCGATTCCCGCAAAGTGACATGTTCCCCGGCAAGGTAACCCGCCGTCGGGGGCAGATCGTGGGTGTTGACGCTGGTCAGGCATTGCCGGCGGTAGTGCTCCGGCGGGATCGGGCCGTCGGCGTCGTGTTCGAACCAGAGAATTGATGTGCCGAAGATCCCCCGTTCGGCCAGGTAGCCGCGGACCCACGGCTCGAACACGCCCAGGTCTTCGCCGATCACGATCGCCCCGGCCCGTTGCGCCTCGAGGGCCAGGATGCCGATGAGCGCCTCGTAGTCGTAATGCACGTACGTGCCGTGCTCCGGGCCGGCGCCCTCGGGGATCCACCACAACCGGAACAAGCCGAGGATATGGTCCACGCGGATGCCGCCGGCGTGCCGCAGCACGGTCCGGAGCATGTCCCGGTAGGCGGCATAGCCGGATTCGGCGAGCCGGCCCGGGTGCCACGGCGGCTGGGACCAGTTCTGGCCCAGCTGGTTGAACATGTCCGGAGGTGCGCCCACCGTAACGCCCCGGGCGAGAACGCCGGCCAGCGTCCAGGCGTCGGCACCGCCAGGCTTCACGCCAACGGCGAGGTCATGGACCACACCGATCCCCATCCCCGCCTGGCGTGCAGAACGCTGGGCCGCCTCGAGCTGCTGGTCGCAGAGCCACTGGAGCCAGCAGTGGAACTCGATCCGGGCGGCGAGCCTCTGCCGCTGCTCCACACAGTATGGCGAGGCCGGGGATGCCGCCGCCCCGGCCCATTCCGGCGCCGACTGCGGCAGCTGTTCGGCGAGCGCACACCACAGCGCAAAGTCCTCGAGCCCCTGCCCCTGCTCGGCACAGAAGTCCGCGAACTGCCGCGTGCGGGCCGGACCGCGGCGAACCGCAAACACGAGCTCCAGGGCCGTGAGCTTCGCCGTGTAGCTGGCGTTGCGGTCCAGGAGGTCCCGTGACCGGTTGGCCGCCTGCAAACCTTCGGCCAGGCGTGCCACCTCGGCCCGGCCTGCAGCGTCCAGGTAACCGTATTCCGGGATTTCCTCCACCCGCAGGTAGAGCGGGCTGAAAAAGCGCCGGGTGGCGGGCAGGTACGGGGAGTCCTCGACCGGCGGCACGGGTTCGGCGGCATGCAGCGGGTTGACCAGCACAAAGCCGGCCCCCTGCTCACCGGCAACCGCGGCGAGGTCGCTGAGGTCCGCGAAGTCGCCAATCCCCCAGGACCGGGAGGACCGCACGGAGTACAGCTGGGCCGTCAGCCCCCAGGTGCGGCGTTTCGCGAGCACGGCAGGGGCCCGGAGCTGGTCGGGCGTCACAACCAGCGGGCACTGCGCCAGGGTGCCTTCGGCGTCGGCTGTCAGGGTGTGCCAGCCCAGGCCGAGGCCGCCGGGAATGGCGAACGTGGCACGTCCTGTCAGGACGCCGTCGACGTCAACCGGCTGGTCCCAGTTCTCCCGCTGGACGGCGTCATGCCTGCTGCCGTCCTCGGCATCGATCCAGACGCGGACACCGCTGCCGTGCGGGACATGGACATCCAAGGGGGTCTCCCGTCCCTCCCTCACCACAAGAACCGGCGGGAGGGTGCGCCGCCACGGTGCCAGCCGGGACTCGGCCAGGGAGCGCTGCTGCTCCTGGAGCCCGTCGGCGGGGACACCGAGGGCCGCCAGCACGTCCCGCAGCGTTCCGGCGGCCACGGAGTGCTCTACTCCGTCCCAGCCCCAGTAGCTCGTGTCCACGCCATGGGCCGCGGCGAGTTCGCGCAGCAGTGCGTCAGCCATGTCAGTGACCCCGGGGTTCCCGGGACTTCCAGGTGAACCTGCGTATTCCGGGTTTGCGGGGTTTTCGGTGGTCTCGGGATGCGTCTGGTCCGCCATGCGCCCACTCTAGACGCTGCCTCCGCGCCCCGCGCCCCCTCCGTGGATGTGCGATTCACCTACCAGTTCTTCGAGTCCCTCCACGGCGGCCGCAAACGCAGGACCGATGGACGGGTACCACCACGGACACTGCCCGCGGCGCGGAAAGGCCCTTCCGACCGTTTAGGCGCCGCCACAGCGCCCGCGCTAGCCTTGCACTCTATGGTTGACGTCGAACGGTTCCGGATCCTGCTGCACGAGGAACGTCACCGGAAGCTTGCCCTCCTGCCCGCTCTCCGCGAAGACATCACCTCGGTCAATGCCGCCCGCCGGGACTCCAATGTCGACGACGAGCACGATCCCGAGGGCACCACCATCGCCTTCGAGCTGTCCCAGGCATCCGCGCTCCTGGAACAGAGCCGGGCCTCCTTGGCGCAGATCGATGCCGCCCTTTCCCGGATGGAAGAGGGCACCTACGGGATCTGCGCAGTGTGCGGCGCCCCGATCCCCGAGGGCCGGCTGGAGGCCAGGCCCTGGACGGCGTACTGCATCGAGCATGCCTCGGGCAGGACATGACCCGCCACGGCCTCCCGGTGGAACCGAACCTGGCCCTGACGTGGTGGGAGCGGATCGTTGCCGGGTTCACCCACACCCCCAGCCCGCACGTGACCAGTACCGAGCTCGTGGCGGTGATCCTGCTGGCCGTCGCCGTGTCCCTGCCGCGCCAGACCTGGCGCTACTTTGGTCTGCTCGCCACCGTGACCCACGAACTCGGACACGCGTTCGCCGCCCTCACCTCCGGCCAGCGGCTCGGGGGCATCCGGCTGGGCCTGGACCACTCCGGCACCACCACGACTTACAGCCGGAGCCGGCTCTCCGCCGCCTGGTCGACCTTCTGGGGTTACCCCGTGCCCGCCGTCGTTGGTGCAGTGATGGTCTGGTGCGGATTCAACGGCTGGGGACCCGCCGCGATGTCGGTGGGCACGCTGATCCTCCTGGCGTCATTCCTGTTCCTGCGCAACGGCGTCGGCCTCCTCATCACTGCCGCCGCCGTGCTGGGCTCGGCGCTCCTGGTGCTGTTTGTGCCGCCGGCGTTCAACGCTCACGTGATGATCGTGCTGGGCCTGGCGCTCCTGGTCGCGGCCGTCAGGGATCTCGGCAAACTGGCGAACGTCCATCTGCGGCACCGCGACAGGCTCCCGACGTCGGACGCCTACCTGCTGGCCCGGGCCACCTCCGTCCCCGCCGCGGTATGGATTGCGCTCTTCGCCGCCGTGGTGGCCGGCGCCTGGTGGTTTGCCTGGCAGCCCATGGCGCCGGTGTTCACCGCCATGTAGTGCGCAACAGTGTTCGGACCGTTCAGTGCCCGGCCTTAGGCTGGGACCATGAGCCAGAGAACCCACACCGACGATCCGGGATTCAGCACCAAGGGCGCCTACGTGACCGGCGGCGAGGAATTCACCCGGGACACCAACTACATTGAGGACCGGATCACCCGGGACGGCGGCGCGGGCCGCAACGGCGAGCCCGGCTGGCCGGTGGAGCCTGGCCGCTACCGCCTCATCGCGGCGCGTGCCTGCCCGTGGGCCAACCGCACGGTGATCGTGCGCCGGCTGCTCGGGCTGGAAGAGGTCATCTCCCTCGGCCAGCCCGGTCCCACCCACGACGCCCGGTCCTGGACGTTCGACCTCGACCCGGATGGCAGGGACCCCGTCCTCGGGATTGAGCGCATCCAGGACGCGTACTTCCGCCGCTTCCCCGGCTACCCCCGAGGGATTACCGTCCCGGCGATCGTGGACGTGCCCAGCGGGCAGGTCGTCACCAACGACTTCGCCCAGATCACGCTCGACTTTTCCACGCAGTGGGCGCAGTATCACCGGGCCGGTGCGCCGGAGCTGTACCCGGAGCACCTGAGGGAAGAAATCGACGCCGTCAACAAGCGCGTCTTCACCGAAGTGAACAACGGGGTCTACCGGTGCGGCTTCGCCGGTTCCCAGGAGGCCTATAACGCCGCCTACGATCGGCTCTGGACGGCTCTCGACTGGCTCGAAGACCGCCTGGCCGGGCAACGCTACCTGGTGGGCGACACCATCACGGAGGCAGATGTCCGCCTGTTCACGACGCTGGCCCGCTTCGACGCCGTGTATCACGGCCACTTCAAGTGCAACCGGCAAAAGCTCAGCGAGATGCCGGTCCTGTGGGCCTACGCCCGCGACCTATTCCAGACGCCCGGGTTCGGTGACACCACCGACTTTGTGCAGATCAAGGAGCACTACTACATCGTCCATGAGGACATCAATCCCACCGGAGTGGTCCCGCGCGGACCTGAACTGGGCAACTGGCTCTCAGAACACGGCCGCGAAGCGCTGGGCGGCCGGCCGTTCGGCGACGGCACGGCTCCCGGACCGGTCCGCGCCGGTGAAGAGGTCGCCCCGGGACACGGCGCAGCCTGATGCCGGCAGCGGCCGGCGCGGAGCCGGGGTGGGGCACGGCAAGCGGAGCTGTGGAGACGGGAGCTGTGGACACATCAGCGCGGACCGTCTCGACCGGCCTTGCCACCCCCGAATTCGCGGAAGTTCGTGAGCTCTTCGACTCCTTCCTGTCCGATGACGCGGGCTACAGCGCGCAACTGTCCGTCTACCGCCGCGGCACCAAGGTGGTGGACCTTTACGGCGGCCCGGGCTTCGCGCCAGGGGACATCACTGGCACCTAATCCTGTTCCAAGGGAGTCGCCGCATTCGTGATCGCCCTCCTCGTCCAGGACGGCCGGCTCGACCTTGACCGGACCGTCGCGTCCTACTGGCCGGAGTTCGGCGTCCAGGGCAAGGACCGGCTCACCGTGCGGCAGGCCCTGTCCCATCAGGCGGGGCTGCCCGGCGTCGTCGGCGGTTTTCCGCTGGCGGAGTTCACCACGCCCGCCGCGGCACGGCGTCTCGCGGCCTCGGCGCCGCTGTGGCGCCCGGGCACGGCCTTCGGCTACCACGCACTGACCATGGGGATCCTGATGGAGGAGCTTTGCCGCCGTATCTCCGGGATGCCGCTCCAGGGGCTCTACGACGCACGCATCCGCCACCCGTGGGGCATTGACTTCTTCCTGGGCCTGCCTGAGGACCAGGAACCGCGATACCGCGAGGTACTCTACGATCCCGACCCGGCCCAGCCGTGGCTGGACCCGCTCAGCCTCGATGGCCTGGTCAGCAACGCGCCGGTCAGCACCATCATGGAGCTGCCCAACCATCGGTCAGTGCGCGCCTCGGGGATGAGCAGCGCCGGAGGTGTGGGGTCAGCCGACGGGCTGGCCAGGCTCTATGCCGCCGCCACAACGGGGGTGGACGGCAGCCCCGCGTTCCTGAACCCGGCCACCATCGATCTCATGGCCGCGGAGCAGGTCTGGGGACTGGACCGTTGCTCCGGCTCGGACAACGCCTTCGCCGTGGTGTTCATGAAACCCCAGCCGGGACGGAACTTCGGCAGCCATCTGGCGTTCGGACACGAGGGCGCCAACGCTGCCCTCGGCTTCGCGGATCCCGGCTACGGCCTCGGGTTCGGGTATGTGCCCCGCCGCAGCGAAGAGGGCAGGACCGGGGGCCGGGCCCAGCGGCTGTCCGCGGCGGTGCGGCGGGCCGCCCACGCCGCGTCCTGAGCGGGTCCGCATCGGTTCCTTCGGCGCCTCCCGGGGTTCGTCCAGTTGTCGCAGGAGCCTCCCGGCCCTAGGGTGAGCCGAATGGCCCTTCCAGAAAAGACTGTCGGCAGCCCGCCCTCCCCGCTGCGCCGATGGACCCGAACCGCGGGCAGCGCAGTCGCCGCGGCCGTGCTGTGGCCCCGGCTCCAGCTGGCCCTGAAGGCAGGGCTGGCCGCGGGCATCGCCTTCGCGATCGCCCCCTTCATGCCGGGCTCCGCCGCCGAGTATCCGTACTACGCCCCGCTCGGCGCCTTGGTGGCCATGTACGAGAACGTTGCCGGTTCCATGCGCCAGGGCGTACAGACGCTCGTCGGACTGGCGATCGGCGTCGGTCTTGCGTTCATGCTGTTCAGCCTCGGCGCGCCATCTCCGTGGACGGTCGCGGTGGTCATGGGCCTGGGCGTTATTCTTGCCGGCCTGCCCAAGATCGGTTCGGGCCGGGACTGGATCCCGACGGCGGCGCTTCTGGTGCTGTTGGTCGGCGGCCATAATCCGGACTCGTTCTCGTTCGGGTACCTCTTCCAGATGGGCGTCGGCGTCACGGTGGGCATCATCGTGAACCTGCTGGTCTTCCCGCCGCTGCACTTCCGGGCCGCGGCCCTGAGTATCGCGGAACTGCGCCAGGCGCTCGCCCAGCAGCTCTGGGACATGGGCAAGGCCCTCAAGGAAAGCTGGCCGCCGGAACATCAGGACTGGTCCCGCCGCTCGGAGGCGCTCGCAGCCCACGCCCGCTCCGTGCGCCTCGCCGTCGAGAAGGCCGATGCGAGCCGCCAGGCCAATCCCCGCCGCCACCTGCATCCGCGCGATATGGAGCTCGACTACCGGAACCTGCGGGACCTCGAGCGGCTGACCTTCCACGTCCAGGACGTGACCCAGGTGCTCTCGGACGTCATCTGGGACCATGACACCCCGTTCGTGGTCCCCGACGCCTACGCGGCGCCCCTCGGGGACGCCATGGCCTCCGTCGGGGACGTGCTGCGTGCCTTGGAGGAAGAACAGCCGGAACGCCAGGCCGAACTGGCCCGCTCCGCCGACGCGGCCATCAACGAGCTGACGGCCCGGCTTGCCGCCGAACAGCACAGCAGGGACGCCCCGAGCGCGGTGGAATCCATCCTCGTGAGCCTCCACCGCATGCTGCGCGTCGCCACGCCGGGCCGGCCGGAGGCAGAACCGGCCAACACGCCTGCAAGCTAGGCAAACGCGCGGCGTCCGCCCGCTGGGCAGGCCCGACGGAACGGACGGCGGCGGCGGGGGCTGGGTTGTCCCGGCCCGGGAGATTCGTCCCGGGCCCGGCTACGGCAGCGCCGCGACAGAACCGCTGAAGTGCCGGCGCCCGGACAGCGGGTTCCACGCCACATAGTCGGAGCGCTGCCATGGGCCCCCGTCGGCCTGCACCGTGCTGATGTCCAGCGCCACGCGGGCCGGCAGGAACACGGGCGCTTCGAAGGCGACGTCCCAGCGGAACGAGTCCCCCCTGACGGCGCCGACGTCGGCCAGCGCCCGGGACGCCAGGTACATGCCGTGGGCAAGGGACCGCCGCTGACCGAGAGCCTTGGCAGTCAGGACGCTCAGGTGGATGGGGTTGAAGTCGCCGGACACAGCCGCGTAGGCCCGCCCGGTGTCAACGCCCAGCTGCCACAGGGCCGTGGGGTCCGGCACCGAGAACGGCGGCAGCGTCAACGGCACCGAGGTCTTGTCGATCCCGGGCAGGAACACCCCTTTGGCCAGGTAGGTCGAGACCCCGCGCCAGCGGACGGCGTCCTGGCCGGCGGCACGGACCTCTGCCACGACATCGAGCTGCGTGCCTGCCCGGTGTCCGCGCAGGTCCTGCACCCGGGCCCGGATATCCAGGGCCTGGGTGAACAGGACCGGCGCGGACTGCACCACCGTGTTGCTGAGGTGGATCATGCCCAGCAGGGGCAGCGGAAAATCGTCCCGGTTCAGCACGCTCATGGCCAGCGGAAACGCCAGGGCATGGATAAAGCCGGCCGGCAGGACATCGCTCGCGCTCTCGCCGATCAGGTGCTGGTAGGCCGTCAGGTTGGCGACGTCGGCCTTCACGCCGCGCACCTCGTGGGTGTAGGCCGGCAGCTCGGTGCCGCCGTGGGTGCCCAGAACCCGTCGCCGCGCCGCCGCGGCCGCCGCGTTGACGTAGAGCTTGGACAGGGCCGGCATCTCGCCGAGGATGACGGTCTGGGAACCGCTCATGCGCCCACCAGGTTCTGCCCGCAGACGCGCAGCACCTCGCCGGAAATCCCGCCGGCAGCGTCGCTGGCCAGGAACGCGATGGCCTCGGCGACGTCGCCGGGCTGGCCGCCCTGCTGCAGGGAGTTGAGCCGCCGTGCCACTTCGCGGGTCGCGAAGGGGATCCGGGCGGTCATCTCGGTTTCGATGAACCCCGGAGCGACGGCGTTGATGGACCCGCCGCGCCCGCCGATCAGCGGCGCCGTGGCACGGACCATGCCGATCACGCCGGCCTTGGACGCGGCATAGTTGGTCTGGCCGCGGTTTCCGGCGATGCCGCTGGTGGAGGCCACGGACACAATCCTGGGCGAGCCGCGGAAATGCTCCGAGGCCAGGAGCGCCTCATTGATCCGCAGTTGAGCGGCGATGTTGACGGCGATCACGGAGTTCCAGCGGCCCGCGTCCATGTTGGCCAGGAGCTTGTCACGGGTGATCCCGGCGTTGTGGATGACGATGTCCAGCCGGCCGTGCCGTGCCGCGGCGTGGTCGATGATCCGTTGGCCGGCGTCGTCGCGGCTGATGTCCAGCTGCAGGGCCGTCCCGTGGACCTCGTTGGCCACCTCAGCAAGATGGTCCCCGGCCGCCGGGATGTCGACGAGGATGACCGTGGCGCCGTCGCGGTACAGGGTGCGGGCGATCGCGGCCCCGATTCCCCGGGCGGCGCCGGTCACCACGGCCACCTTGCCGGCCAGCGGCTTCCCGACGTCCCCGGGCAGCTGCCCGGCGTCGGAGCTGACGGTCAGGAACTGCCCGTCCACAAACGCCGAGCGGCCCGACAGGAAGAACCTCAACGCCCCCAGCGTCGCGGGGCTCGTAGGCCGTGCGCCGTCCCCGAGCAGGATGCCGTTGCCGGTGGCGCCGGCCCGGAGTTCCTTCGCCAAAGACCGCAGGAGACCGTCCACGCCCTGCCGGGCCGCTGCCGTTGCCGGCCCCGGCGCGGAGTCTGCCGTGCGGGACACGGTGATGAGGCGGGCGTTCGGGGCGAGATCGCGCAGCGAGGCGGCCGCGGTGAGGACGGGTTTTTCGAGGTCGCCGGGGTGGGCCAGTTCGTCCAGTACCAGGATGATGGCGCCGAGCTTTTCCTTGGGTATCGCGTGACGGCGGACATCGAGGTTCCAGGCCAGGAGTGTGGCGGCGAGCTCGTCCGCGCCGCCGGTTGATCCCTGGACCAGTACGGGCCCTTCGATGAGGGGGCGGCCGGGCTGGTACCGTCGGAGGGCCACCGGCTGCGGGAGGCCGAGCCGCTTGGCGATGTCCTTGCCGAGTCCGTGGCTGACGAACTGGGTGTATTTGTCGCTCATCCGATTCTCCCTAGAGTGCTTCGAGGATTGCGACGACGCCCTGGCCGCCGGCGGCGCAAATGGACACCAGCCCGCGGGCCGGGCGCCCGTTGACCTGGCCTTGGGCGTGCAGCATTTTGGCCAGCGACGCCACGATCCGGCCGCCCGTGGCAGCAAACGGGTGTCCGGTGGCCAGCGAGGAGCCGTTGACGTTCAGTTTGGTCCGGTCGATGCTGCCGAAGGCGCCGTCCAGGCCCAGGCGGGTGCGGCCGAATTCCTCGTCCTCCCACGCGGCCAGGGTGCTCAGCACCGTGCCGGCGAAGGCCTCATGGATCTCGAAGAAGTCGATGTCGGCGAGGGTGAGATTGTGGCGTGCGAGCAGCCGGGGCACCGCGAATGCCGGCGCCATGAGCAGCCCGTCCTTGCCGTGGACAAAGTCGACGGCGGCCGCCTCGCCGTCGACGACCGCGGCGAGCTTGGGGAGGTCGTGGGCGTCGGCCCACTCCTCGGACGCGAGCAGCACGGTGGATGCACCATCGGTCAGCGGGGTGGAGTTGCCGGCCGTCATGGTCGCTTCGGCACCCAGGTTCTTGCCGAAAACGGGCTTGAGTGTGGCCAGTTTCTCCAGGCTCGTATCGGCGCGCAGGTTAGAGTCCCGGCTCAGTCCCCGGTAAGGGGTCAGGAGGTCGTCGAAGAAGCCGGCGTCGAAGGCCGCGGCAAGATTCCGGTGGCTGTTGAAGGCGAGCTCATCCTGGGCCTCGCGGGTGATCTTCCACTGCGCGGTGGTCAGCGCCTGGTGCTCTCCCATCGACAGTCCGGTACGCGGCTCCCCCGTGTTCGGGGCATCGGGAGCCAGATCCTTGGGCCGGAGCCGGCTGAGGACCTGCAGCTTCCGGGACACGGTCTTGGCACGGTTGAGGTCCAGGAGCACCTCGCGCAGTCCCTCGCTGACCGCGATGGGGGCGTCAGAGGCGGAGTCGACGCCGCCGGCTATCGCGGAATCGATCTGGCCCAGCTTGATTTTGTTCGCCAGGCCGAGCACCGTTTCCAGGCCGGTGGCGCAGGCCTGCTGGAGGTCGTACGCCGGGGTCTCGGCAGAGAGGGCCGAGCCCAGCACGGCCTCCCGCGTGAGGTTGAAGTCGCGGGAGTGCTTGAGGACGGCTCCGGCCGCGACTTCCCCGATCCGTTCGTCCTGAAGGCCGAAGCGGGCAATCAGCCCGTCCAGGGCGGCGGTGAGCATGTCCTGGTTGGAGGACTTGGTATACGCGCCGCCGGTCCGGGCAAAGGGGATGCGGTTACCGCCCACCACCACAGCCCTGCGGAGCTGCGCCGATGCCGCGCCGACGTGCTGTGTCGTCACTGCGGCCGCCCCGGCGGCGGGCCCCGCGGCGGGCCCCGCGGCGGATGTTCCGGCGGCTGGTTTGGCGGCTGGTTGGGGGCGGGGCACTGACGGTCCGTTGACGGACATGGGCTGTCTCCTTCGATCAAAGCGATTACCGATACCCAGCGTACCTGATACGCTGGGTATCGTGAACATCCCCAACGACACCCCGCCCGCCGGGCAGGCCGCCGTCGACGGCCGCGCTTCCCGCTGGCAATCCCACCGCGAGGAACGGCGGCGGGAGCTCATCAAGTCGGCCCGGAGGGCTGTGCACGCCCTTGGCAGTGAAGCGTCGATGGAGGACATTGCCGCAGCCGCGGGAACCTCAAAGTCTGTGTTCTACCGCTATTTCGGCGACAAGGCCGGACTCCAGCAGGCCGTGGGCGAAGTGGTCCTGAGCCAGATGCAGCGGCGCATCCAGGAGGCGGCCCAGAGCGCCCAGACGCCCCGTGAAGGACTGTTCGCCATGGTGTCCGCCTACCTGCAGATGGCCGAGACCAGCCCGAATGTCTACACCTTCGTCACGCGCTACGCCCCCGGCGAAGCGGATACCGCCAGCCCGCCCATTTCCACAGCCGGTGCATTGAGCCACTTCTTCGCCGCCATCAGCGACATGATTGCCCGGCCCATGCGCAGCCATCTGGGCGGCGGCCCGGACAAGGAAGCCGTGATCGGCTACTGGCCCAATGCCGCGATCGGCCTGGTGCGGAACGCCGGAGAGCAATGGCTCGCCAGCCCGCCCGGACCCGGTAAACCGGACCAGGAAGCCATGGCTCGGCAGATCACGGACTGGCTCTGCTTCGGGATCGCGCCCGAGCTGCAGACGCCCTCGCCAGCACCGGCGGACCCGGCAGGCCAGGGCACGCTGTAACGCGGCACGCCGGCCCGCGCCGACGAACTGAATTGTCAGCACTAAAGATTGTCAGAACCACAGAAGGAAACGACATGACTGAACTAGCCGACCGCACCACCGGCAACGCATCTCGCCACACCACGACGCCGGCAGCGACGCCGGCAGCCACAACGGCCGGCCGTTCCGGCGCCGAACCCAGCTCCCCTGAGGCGCCCGCCGTCGACGTCGCGGCCCTTGGCGAACAGCTCCTCGGCAAGTGGGCCGATATCCGGCTGAAGTCCAGGGGCCTCGCCGGCCGCCCGGAACTGCACAAGATCGAGGGCCTGACCCACACCGAGCATCGCCAGCGCGCGTTCGGACAGCTCAGGATCCTGGTGGACAACGGCGCCGTTCACCGCGCATTCCCCACGTCCGTGGGCGGCTCGGATGATCACGGCGGGAACGTGGCCGGTTTCCAGGAGCTGGTCATCGCCGACCCGTCGCTGCAGATCAAGGCCGGTGTCCAGTGGGGACTGTTCGGCTCCGCGGTGAACCACCTCGGCACCGCCGAACACCACGAAAAGTGGCTGCCCGGCATCATGAGCCTGGACATTCCGGGCTGCTTCGCCATGACGGAGACCGGGCACGGTTCGGACGTGGCCAGCATTGCCACCACCGCCACCTACGACGCCGCGGCCCAGGAGTTCGTGGTCCACACGCCGTTCCGGGCCGCGTGGAAAGACTACATCGGCAACGCCGCCACCGACGGCCTGGCCGCCGTCGTGTTCGCCCAACTGGTCACCAAGGGCGTCAACCACGGCGTGCACGCGTTCTACATGGACCTGCGGGACCCCGAAACCAAGGAATTTCTGCCGGGCATCGGCGGCGACGACGACGGCGTTAAGGGCGGCCTGAACGGCATCGACAACGGCCGGCTGCACTTCACCCAGGTCCGGATCCCCCGCACCAACCTCCTGAACCGCTACGGCGACGTCGACCCTGAGGGCACCTACACGTCCCCCATCGGCAGTCCGGGCCGCCGTTTCTTCACCATGCTCGGCACGCTGGTCCAGGGCCGGGTCTCCCTCGACGGCGCCGCCGTGACGGCGTCGAAACTGGCCCTGAAAACCGCCATCCAGTACGCCACCGAACGCCGGCAGTTCAACGCCTCCTCGCAGACCGACGAAGAAGTCCTGCTGGACTACCAGCGGCACCAGCGCCGGCTCTTCACCCGGCTGGCCACCACGTACGCCGCGAGCTTCGCCAGTGACCAGCTGCTGCAGAAATTCGACGACGTCTTCTCCGGCCGTCACAGCACCGACCAGGACCGCCAGGACCTCGAGACCCTGGCCGCGGCACTCAAACCGCTCAGCACCTGGCACGCACTCGATACCCTGCAGGAATGCCGCGAGGCCTGCGGCGGCGCCGGGTTCCTGATCGAGAACCGTTTCGCCTCGCTCCGCGCCGACCTGGACGTGTACGCCACTTTCGAGGGCGACAACACGGTCCTGCTGCAGCTGGTCGCCAAGCGGCTGCTGGCCGACTACGCCAAGGAATTCCGCACCGTGAACTTCGGCGTGCTGGCCCGCTACGTCGTGGGCCAGGCCACCGGTGTCGCGATCCACCGCACCGGACTGCGCGGCGTCGCCCAGTTCGTGGCGGACACCGGATCAGTGCAGAAAGCGGCCCTGGCGATCAAGGACGAAGCAAGCCAGCGGACCCTGCTGACGGACCGCGTCCAGACCATGGTCGCGGAGGTGGCCACGGCCCTCAAGGGTGCCAACCGGCTCCCGCAGCAGCAGGGCGCCGCCTTGTTCAACGCGCACCAGCACGAACTCATCGAGGCCGCCCAGGCCCATGCGGAGCTGCTGCAGTGGGAGGCCTTTACCGAGGCCCTCGGGAAAGTCAGCGACCCGGGCACGCACAAGGTCCTGACGTGGCTGCGTGATCTGTTCGGCCTGTCCCTGATCGAGAAGAACCTGTCCTGGTACCTCATGAACGGCAGGCTGTCGATGCAGCGCGGACGCACCGTGGGCGAATACATCAACCGCCTGCTCGTGAAGATCCGCCCGCACGCCGTGGACCTGGTGGACGCCTTCGGCTACGGACCGGAGCACCTCCGCGCGGAGATCTCCACCGGCGCGGAGAAAGTCCGCCAGGACGAGGCCCGGGACTACTTCCGGAAGCAGCGGGCCAGCGGCCAGGCACCCCTGGACGAAAAGATCCTGCTCGCCCGCGCGGCCCGGGTGACAAAGGCCCACGACACGAAAACCCACGGCACAAAGGCCCACGGCGCCTGACCCAGCCGAATTACGACGACGGCGCCGCCGCCTCAGCAGGGGCGGCGCCGTCGTCGATTGCCGTTCAGATGCGGGTCAGGAGCCCTCGTTGAGCACCGAGCGGTAAACCTCAAGCGTGGTCTCCGTGATCGATTCCCAGGAGAAGTGCTCCTCGGCCCGGCGCCGGCCGGCTTCGCCCATGGCGCGCGCCCGGGCAGGATCGGACACCACTTCGATGAGGGCCTCGGCAAAGTCGGTGACGAACTTCTCCGGGTCCAGCGGGATGCCGGTGCCGTCCGTGACCTGCTCGATCGGAACAAGCAGCCCGGTCTTGCCGTGCTCGACGACCTCCGGAATACCGCCGGTGGCGCTGGCCACCACGGCGGCACCGCACGCCATCGCCTCCAGGTTGACGATGCCCAGCGGTTCGTAAATGGACGGGCACGCGAACGCGGTCGCGTGGCTGAGCACCTGGATGACCTCGTTGCGGGGCAGCATCCGCTCGATCAGGATCACGCCGCTGCGCTGGCTCTGGAGCTCCTCGATCAGGCGTGCCGTCTCGGCCGCCAGTTCCGGAGTGTCCGCGGCACCGAGGCACAGCACCAGCTGGACGTCGGCCGGGAGCTTGGCGGCGGCCCGCAGCAGGTAGGGTACGCCCTTCTGCCGGGTGTTCCGGCCCACAAAAACAACGCTGGGGCGCTCCGGATCGATCCCGAGCGGACGGATGATGTCATCAGATTCGTCCCGGTTCCACTGGCTGACATCGATGCCGTTATGGACCACCTTGACCTTGGCCGGATCCACGTCGGGATAGCTGCGCAGGATGTCCTGCCGCATCCCTTCAGAGACCGCGATAATGGCGGCAGCGGCCTCGTAGGCGGTCTTTTCCACCCATGAGGACACCGCGTATCCGCCACCGAGTTGCTCGGCCTTCCACGGGCGCAGCGGTTCCAGGCTGTGGGCGCTGAGGACATGCGGGATGCCGTGGAGCAGGGACGCGATGTGTCCGGCCATGTTGGCATACCAGGTGTGGGAGTGGACCAGGTCCGCGCCGGCTATGTCCGGAACGATCCTCAGGTCCACCCCGAGGGTCTGGATGGCGGCGTTTGCTGAGCCCAGGTCGTCGGGCACGGAATACGACGTGACGGTCGCTCCGTGATACCCGGGCTCGCGGGGCGCGCCGAAGGCACGCACCTGAAGATCCACGCGTTGGGCCAGCACCCTGCTGAGCTCGGCCACATGGACCCCGGCGCCGCCGTATATTTCCGGCGGGAATTCTTTGGTCACAATATCTATTCGCACATGCACCAAGGTAGTCGTTACGGTGGAACTGATCTAGTGTGAAGACGTTCGGGCATGCCGGACTGTATTGGGGAGTAACGAAGGCGTTCAGGAGCTATCACCATGCCGCATCAAAAGAGAGTTTTGGCAATTGTCCTCGCAGGTGGCGAGGGAAACCGGCTCATGCCGTTGACGGCGGACCGGGCCAAGCCTGGTGTCCCGTTTGCCGGAAGCTACCGGCTAATTGACTTTGCCCTTTCAAATCTTGTGAATTCCCGCTATCTACAAATTGTGGTGTTGACGCAATACAAGTCCCACAGCCTTGACCGGCACATTTCCGAAACGTGGCGCATGTCCACCCAGTTGGGCAACTATGTGGCCTCGGTTCCGGCCCAGCAGCGCGTCGGCAAGAGCTGGTTCCTCGGCAGCGCAAACGCCATCTATCAGTCCCTAAACCTCATTCATGACGCCAATCCCGACATCGTGGTGGTGGTCGGCGCAGACCACGTCTACCGGATGGACTTCTCCCAGATGGTGGCGCAGCACGTCGCCAGCGGGGCCAAAGCCACAGTCGCCGCCGTCCGCCAGCCTCTGCACATGGCGGACCAGTTCGGCGTGATCGAAACGGATGCGGACAACCCGGAGAAAATTGCCGCGTTCGTCGAGAAGCCGTCCTCGACGCCCGGCCTCGCGGCCGACCCCAGCCAGTTCCTGGCCTCCATGGGCAACTACGTGTTCGACGCCGATGCCCTGGTCGAAGCCCTCCACGTGGACGCCGAGCGCCTCGACACCAAGCACGACATGGGCGGGGACATCATTCCCTACTTCGTGAACCAGGGTGAGGCCGGCGTCTACGACTTCACCCTCAACGACATTCCCGGGTCCACCGAACGGGACCGCACCTACTGGCGCGACGTCGGCACCATCGATTCGTTCTACGACGCCCACATGGACCTGATCTCCCCCGTTCCGGTCTTCAACCTCTACAACTCTGAGTGGCCGATCTACACCCGCCAGAGCATTTCGCCGCCGGCCAAGTTTGTCCGCGGCAAGTCCAACACTGTGGGTACGGCACTGGATTCCATCGTGGCCAGCGGTGTCGTCGTCTCTGGCGGCATTGTGGAGGGGTCCGTGCTCTCCAATGACGTCTACGTCGGCACCGCAAGCCGGGTCCTGGACTCGGTACTGATGGACAAGGTCAATGTCGGCGAAGGCGCTGTCATCAAACGCGCCATCATCGACAAGAACGTCAAGGTTCCGGCCGGGGCCGCTATCGGGCTCGACCCCGAACTGGACCGCGCCCGCGGGTTCAAGGTCACCGACTCCGGAATTACGGTCCTGTCCAAGGGGCAGGTGGTCCCGGACCCGAGCGATTCGGAACGGGCGCTCTCTGCGGCCAACCTCCGCCTGGTGCCGGATGCCGTCCGCACCGCGACGGAGAGCTGGCCCGAATTGCGGGAGTCCGTGGACAAGGTTGTCCACGTGCAGGCCGCCGCGGTCGGCGCGGACGCACCGGCCAAGCAATCGCCCACGGCATAGTCAGGCGGGGGCCCGGCGCTGCGGTCAGGCCGGGTCCCCGCACCCTGTAAAATTAGGGCAATGAGCTCCCCCGATCTGTCCTCCGATCTTCCCTCTGCCGAGTCTGGTCTTGCCGGGCCCGGCTTGGCCGAGCTGACCCCGGAGGAAATCCAGGCCTGCCTGAAGGTCCTGAACACGATCCACGCCTATGACGAGGAACACCCGGACTACCTTTCCGTGCGCCGCGCCACCGGGAAGATGTTCAAGGCCGTCAAGCGCCACCGGCGGGTCAGCAAGCGCGATGAGATCGCCGAGGCGGACCGCGCCGTGATCGCCCAGACGGCGACGGCGGCCCCCGACAGGATCGACGACGAGACGCGCGGCAACAAGCTCGCCACGTCCGCGACCGGGGAGATCGCCGGCCATCTCATCAGGTCCCGGCCGTGTTACATCTGTAAGCAGCACTACACCCAAGTGGACGCCTTCTACCACCAGCTGTGTCCCGAGTGCGCCATGTTCAGCCACAGCAAGCGCGACGCCCGCACCGATCTGACCGGCCGCAGAGCCCTGCTGACCGGCGGCCGGGCAAAGATCGGCATGTACATCGCGCTCCGGCTCCTCCGGGACGGCGCCCACACCACCATCACCACCCGGTTCCCCAAGGACGCCGCCCGCCGCTTCGCCGCGATGGAGGACAGTACCGACTGGCTGCACCGGATCCGGATCGTGGGCATCGACCTCCGCGACCCGTCCCAGGTAATGGCCCTGACGGATTCCCTCGATGCCGCAGGGCCGCTGGACATCATCATCAACAATGCGGCCCAGACGGTGCGGCGCTCCGGCAACGCCTACAAGCCCCTCGTCGACGCAGAGGACGAGCCGCTGCCAGCCGCTCTCCAGGCTGCCAACGGGGGCCCGGAACTCGTCACGTTCGGCCACGCCCACGACAAGCACCCGCTTGCCCTTGCCAGCAGCGTGTTCGACCATCCCGTCCTGGCCGGGGACGCAATCACTTCCCTCGCCCTCTCCACGGGCTCCGCGTCGCTGGAGCGCATTGCCTCCGGCACCGCCATCGACGCCGGCGGGCTGGTCCCGGACCTCGCCACGATCAACAGCTGGACCCAGGTGCTGGACGAAGTGGACCCTCTGGAGATGCTCGAAGTGCAGCTGTGCAACGTAACGGCTCCCTTCCTGCTGGTCAGCCGGCTGCGCGGCGCCATGAAGCGCTCCACCGCGCGGCGGAAGTACATCGTCAATGTCAGCGCCATGGAAGGCCAGTTCTCCCGCGCCTACAAGGGCCCCGGGCACCCGCACACGAACATGGCCAAGGCTGCGCTGAACATGATGACCCGTACCAGTGCCCAGGAAATGCTCGACGCCGACGGCATCCTGATGACGGCCGTGGACACCGGCTGGATTACGGACGAGCGGCCGCACTACACCAAAGTCCGCCTCATGGAAGAGGGCTTCCACGCGCCCCTTGACCTGGTTGACGGCGCCGCCCGCGTTTACGACCCCATCGTGATGGGCGAATCCGGCGAGGACCAGTACGGCGTCTTCCTGAAGGACTACAAGCCCAGCCCCTGGTGACAGGCACCCGGGTGGCGCCTCACGCTGAGGTGTGCAGTGCAGTGAGGAGCGCAGTGCAGGCCTTATGGCCCTAATCGGGGTCCGGGCCGGTACGTAACGTGGCTCCACATGGACACAACCACGCCACTGCCGGATTACTCGCTGACCATGGACCAGTGCTGGGCGCTGCTCGATGCCGAAGTCGTGGGGCGCGTAGCGCTGATCGTGGACAGCCATCCAGAGATCTTTCCGGTGAACTTCGTGCTGGAGCGGCGCACGATTGTCTTCCGCACCTCGGGGGGCACGAAGCTGTGGGGCGCCATCACGGGCAAGCCGGTCGCATTCGAGATCGACGGGTACGACGCCCGCGACGAGACGGCCTGGAGCGTGATGGCACGCGGCGAAGCCGAACTGATGGAGAACCAGGCGGACAAGGACGAGGCGGATGCCCTGCTCCTGGAACCGTGGCAGCCCGGCGGCAAGCCGTACTACTTGCGTGTGGCTCCCAAGGCGCTGACCGGGCGACGCTTCAAGGTCAACAGGCCCGATGTGTGGGTCACCCGTCTCTCGGACCAGCGCCGTGCCTCGTTCGAATAGCTCGCGGGTCGAATAGGACACGGTTCGAATAGGACACGGTTCGAATAGGACACGGTTCGAATCACGTGGGTTCGAATAGCTCCGTGCAGGGATTCCGGCGTCAGTCGCTTTCTGGCGAGTGAACGACCAGTACCGGGCAATGCGCATGCGCCACGCAGGCCGAACTGACTGATCCCAGGAGCAGGCCGCCGAACCCGCCGTGGCCGCGGCGGCCCACCACGAGCATGTCCGCGGACTTGCTTTCCTCGATAAGCATGCGGCGGGGATGTCCCTGGACGAGGCGGGCCTCGACGTTGTCCGGGGTGTCCGGGCCGAAAGCCTTCACCACCGCCTCGGCCAGGATTTCCCCTGCCCGGACGTCGAAGTCCTCGATGCCGACGGCGACGTAGCCGTCGTACACCGGAGGGTAGTCCCAGCACGCCAGCGCCACGATCTTGGCGGACAGCGGCACCGCGAGGGCCTGCGCATGCCGTAACGCCGACACCGAAGCGTCCGAGCCGTCAACGCCTACCACGATCGTGCGGACGTCCCTGGCTTCGTTCATCGGTTAACCCTTGTCCTCGTGCCGGCCGAGCCTGCTGCGCCAGATGGCGACGCTCCAATGATTTCCTCCGCCCGGCCAGGGAGCCTAGGGCCAAAAGTCATGCAAGCACACCAGCCAGCTCGCGTCCGAAAGCGATCAGTGCAGCGGTCGCAGGCGGCCCGTTGGGCACTATGACCCTTGTCCGTGGCGCCGCAGTGCAGAAGAATGGCAGAGGCTGGGGTAGTCAATGCACCACAGATGTTCATGCACCACAGAAGTCAATGACTACAGAATCGAGCGGTCCCGCAAGCGGCCGGACGGGAGAACCATGATTGCCTGGGCAGACGCAGGTCTCGCTGCACCTGATGGCGTGCAGGCGGTGATCCGCGTCTTCATCCTCGATGACCACGAACTCGTCAGACGCGGACTGCAGGAACTTCTCGAAGGCGAGGGTTTCGTGGTGGTCGGCAGTTCCGGATCCGCGGTGGAGGCGACCCGCCGCATTCCCGCACTGCACCCCGATGTCTGCGTGCTGGACGCCCGCTTGCCGGACGGAACCGGTATTGAAGTCTGCCGGGACGTGCGGTCGGTGGACCCGTCCTTGAACTGCATCATCCTGACGAGCTTCGACGACGAACAAGCCCTGCGCGGGGCCGTGCTGGCCGGCGCGCGCGGATATGTGCTGAAGGAGATCGGCGGCACGGACCTGATCGGAGCGCTGCGGCGGGCAGCAGCGGGCGAGACCCTCTTCGAGGAAGACGTCGCCGCCGGCATCGTGGACAGCCTGGTGGAGGCCGAGGAAGTTGACCCGCGCACCTCATCCCTCACGCCCCAGGAACGCAAGGTGTTGGAGCTGGTGGGCGGCGGGCTGACCAATCGGCAAATTGCCGCCGAAATGTTCCTGGCAGAAAAGACCGTCAAGAACTATGTGTCGTCGCTGCTGGCCAAGCTCGGTTTCGAACGACGCACCCAGGCCGCTGTCTTCATCGCCAGCCCGGCATTTCCGGTGGCCTCCGGTGCAGGCACCGGCGATGGCACCCGGCCTCACAGCGTCCGGTAACCTCCCTGCGCGAGCCTCCCTGCGCGCCGGCTAGAGGGACACCGGGCTAGAGGGGCACGGACCACTCCAGGCTGGTGCCGGCGTCGGGCGCGCTCGTAATGGTGCATTCGCCGTCCAGCATGCGTGCCCGGTCCTCGAGATTGCTCAGCCCGTTGCGTTTTCCGGGTTGGGCGAATCCGGCGCCGTTGTCGCTGATTACCACCGTCACGCGGCCCTTGACGACCGCCACCGAGACCGAGATGGTATCAGCCCCGGAGTGCCGGATGGCGTTGCTGAGCCCTTCGGAAACCACAGCCACGACGTTGTCGGCCTTGTCCGGAGTCACGGCATCCACGGGTCCTGTGATGGTCAGGCGCGGTGCAAAGGGCATGGATTTCGCCGAACTTCGCGTGACCCGACGGATCCGTCCGCTCAGCAATTCGGCATCGCCGATATTGCTCTTCAGTGAGTAGATGGTGTCGCGCAGGCTGCGGATCGCCTCGTCGAGTTCACCTGTGATGGTGCGGATGCGCTCCCACGCCAGTTCGTCCTTGGTGAACCGGGTCAGGCTCTGCACGCTCAGCCCGGCGGCGAACAGCCGCTGGATGACGAGGTCGTGCAGGTCCCGGGCAATCCTGTCGCGGTCCGTGAAGACCAGGAGCTCTTCGCGCAGCCGGTGCACCCGGGACAGTTCCAAGGCGAGGGCAACGTGGGAGCCGAAGACGGCCCCCATCTCGATGTCCGTCCGGGCGTAGCGGACCGAATCCTTGTTCCGTGCCAGCAGCAGGAGACCATGGTGGGCGCCTTGGGTGCTCAGTGCCACCGCCAGCAGCGGACCGGTGACTCCGGCGTCGACCTCCCCGACCACTTCCGACGCGTCGTCGAACAGCACCGGCTCGCCGCCTTCAAGGACACTATCCAGGAGCCCTGATTCCAGATGCAATGACTTTCCCGAAAACGCCGCGCCGCGCCCACCGGCAACGCCGATCACCACGTGGTCAACGCCGTTGGCTGCGGGAGCCACCAACAGGGCGAGATCGGACGCGGACTCCTGGAGCGCGCGGCCGGCAATCGGGTCCAGGCCGCCTGAGGTGTAGTCGCGGTCCGTGCTCAGCATCAGCCCGGAGACGTCCATGCAGGCTTCCAGCCAGCGGGCCCGGCGGCGGGAGTCGTCATAGAGCCTGGCATTCTCAATGGCGACGCCGGCGGCTGCCGCCAATGCGACGGCCAAGGCTTCGTCTTCGGCGGTGAAGTCGCCCCCGCCTTCCTTTTCCGTGAGGTAGAGGTTTCCGAATACGACCTCCCGGACACGGACCGGGACCCCCAAGAAAGACTGCATGGGAGGGTGGTGGGCTGGGAACCCGTAGGCTTCAAGGTGCTTGCTCAGATCATGCAGCCGAAGCGGCCGGGGGTCTGTAATCAGGAGGCCAAGGACGCCGTGACCGGTGGGCAGCGGACCGATCCGCCGCGACAATTCGCCATCGATGCCCACGGTGATGAAGTGGCTCAGCGCGTGGTCATCACCGATGACTCCCAGGGCACCAAAGCGTGCATGCAACAACCGGCAGGCCGATTCGACCACGCGTTCCAGCACGGCATCCAGGCTCAGGTCCTCGGCCAGGGCGACAACCGCTTCCAGCAGCCCCGCCATGCGTTCCTTGGATTGGAGCAGCTCTTCTGCCCGGGCGCCGAACCCCTTCAGCAGTTCCTCAACCACGGGATTTGGCTCGGATACGGCATGGCCAGAACCCTCACCCGTTGATTGCATATCTTTGCCCCCACTCGCTCCGGCCCGTGTCGACGCTGACGGCCCTATGCCAGAATACCGCGAAGAACTCAGGAATGCCTCAGAATTCACAGTTTTAACCGACGTCTGGGACCATATGCCCTAGCCGTCCCCAGCCCCGGCAGCGTACGCTCGCCGGCATGAGTACTGAGTCGAGCCCGGGCAGTCACGAGTCAAAGGACAAGGCCCACACCGTCGAAAACCTGGCCACTCACGAATGCTGGCAATTATTGCGCAGCGTCTCGGTCGGCAGGCTTGCGGTCT
This sequence comes from Arthrobacter sp. LAR12-1-1.1, assembly GCF_040676555.1. Classification (NCBI taxonomy): domain Bacteria; kingdom Bacillati; phylum Actinomycetota; class Actinomycetes; order Micrococcales; family Micrococcaceae; genus Arthrobacter; species Arthrobacter sp. LAR12-1-1.1. The sequence goes on from NZ_JBEGIG010000001.1 coordinate 489,732, forward strand.
GGGTGGACGATCACCCCGACATCTTCCCCATCAACTACAAAGTGGACCACGGTACCCTGGTCTTCCGGACCGCCGAGGGCACCAAGCTGCAGGCGGCCACCGGAGACACTCCGGTGGCGTTGGAAGCGGACGGCGTGAACGCGGACACCGGCGTCGCCTGGAGCGTTGTCGTCAAAGGCCAGGCCGCGCCGGTGCAGAACCCCCAGGAAGTCATGGACACGGTGGGCCTGCTGCTGTTCCCGTGGCAGGCCGGACAAAAGGAACACTTCGTCCGGATCACGGCGGACACCGTCACAGGCCGGCGCTTCAAGGTGGTACCGCCGCAGACGTGGTGGACGCCGTTGGACGACTCCACCCGCTCCGGCCTCGAATAACTCCCCCAAAGCACCGCATGCTCTATCAGATCGGGCTGCTTTGAGGGCCTCAGGGCAGCCCGATCTGATAGCGCAACGTGGAGCGGCGCAACGGTTTAGGCCAGGCGGGTGATCTCCACGCTGACGGTGAGGGCCGATCCCCCGCCGCCGGACAGGATGCCCTTAAGCGGCGGCACGTCGCGGTAGTCGCGGCCCCGGGCGACAGTGACGTGGAAGTCCCCCGCCGGCTTGTGGTTGGTCGGGTCCCAGCTCCGCCATTCGCCGTCCCACCACTCGAGCCACGCATGGGATTGGCCGGCAACTGTCTCGCCGAGGTCCGCCGTCGAGCGGGGGTGAAGGTAGCCGGACACATAGCGGGCCGGGATACCGCAACTGCGCAGGGAGCCGATGGCGAGGTGTGCCAGGTCCTGGCAGACGCCCTGCCGCTGGTTCCAGGCCTGCTCGGCGTTGGTGGTCACGCCGGTGGAGCCCTTCATATAGGTCATTTCGCCGCGCATCCAGGCAAAGACTGCCATGGCCGCCTCGTGCGGCGTTTTTCCCTCCACAACTCCGGGGATGATGGCGAGCACTTCAGAGCCGGGATTCGTCAGCTGGGACTGGGGAACCCAGTCACTGAACTGGTTGAGCGTCTCCGGTGCGGCCAGGACGTCCCATCCCACAATGTCGGCCTCGGCTGCGATCTTCTCGACCCGGTGCACCTCAACGGTGGTGGTGGACAGGACTTCGAGGTGCTCGTGTGGCATCTGCATGTCGAAAGCCGTCACGCGCGTGCCCCAGTAGTCGCGGTAGCTGCTCATGGCCGCCTGCGAGGGCGACACCTTCATGGAGGACTCCAGGACCACCTGCTGCGGGTCCGTCAGCGGGGTCATCCGGGCCTCGTTGTAGGAAAGCGTGACGCGTTTGTTGTACTTGTATGCCGTCTTGTGGACGATGTTCAGCCGGGTCATGAAACTTCTCCCACCCAGGCCAGTTCGTCTGCCTGATTGAAGTACTTACGGGAAATGGCGTCCGAGGCCTGCGAAACCGCTTTTTGCACACGCTCCATGTGCTCCGGCAGCTCCGACATGAGGTCATCGGTGCGGTGGAACTCCAGGAAAGTGCGGGCCTGGCCGACAATCCGGCGGGCGTCGTTAATGAAGCCGACGCGCTGGGCCGAGGGGTCCAGTTTCGCCAGGCACTCGTCGGCGTCGCGCAGGGCGTAGACGATGGACCGCGGGAACAGCCTGTCCAGGAGCAGGAATTCGGCCGCGTGCTGGTCCCCGAACGCCGCCCGGCGGGTCCGCAGGAAGGATTCGTACGCGCCGGCGCAGCGGAGCATGTTCACCCACGACATGCCGGCCGAGAGGACATCGCGCGTGGAGAGCATGCGCGCGGTCATGTCGGCCCGCTCCAGGGACCGGCCCAGGACCAGGAACTGCCAGCTCTCATCGTGGCTGACGGTGGTGTCGGCCAGGCCGCTGACCATGGCGGTGCGTTCCAGGACCCAGTTGCAGAAGCGGTAGGTGCCCACCACGTCCTTGCGGTGCTGGTTCAGCCCGTAGTAGGTCGTGTTCAGGCTTTCCCAGAGCCCGGAGGAGACGGTCTCGCGGGCGCGCCGGGCGTTTTCCCGGGCCGCGCCGAGGGAGCCGGCAATGGACGTGGCACTCTGCTTGTCGTAGGCGAGGGCATTGAGCAGTTCCGGCAGGCCGAAATCCTCATTCTGCGCACGGGCCCCCATGACGGCGAGGAGTTCCTGCGCGACGCTGCGCTGTTCCTCCATGGGCAGATGGTTGAGCCGCTCGAGGTGGACGTCGAGGATCCGGGCCGTGCCGTCGGCCCGTTCCACGTAGCGGCCGATCCAAAAAAGTGACTCGGCAATACGGCTAAGCATTCGCGGGTACCTCCTGCGCGTCAGAAATCTGCTGCTGCTGCTGTTCTTTCTGGCTGTCGCGCCAGTTGCTCTCCACCGGCCAGACCGAAACCCGCTCGCGGATTGCGATGCTGGGCCGCGGGATCACTTCGACGGGGACCTGCGGGGAATCCGCCAGGACCCAGGTGTCCTTGGAGCCGCCGCCCTGGCTGGAATTGACGATCAGCGAGCCCTCCTTGAGCGCCACGCGGGTCAGTCCGCCGGGGAGAACCCAGACGTCCTCGCCGTCGTTGACGGCGAAGGGGCGCAGGTCCACGTGCCGGGGGCCGAACTTGTCGCCGCTGAGCGTGGGCACGGTGGACAGCTGCAGCACCGGCTGGGCTATCCAGCCGCGGGGGTCGGCGATGATCCGCTTGCGCAGGGCATCGAGTTCGTCCCTGGAGGCGTCCGGGCCGATCACCAGGCCCTTGCCGCCCGAGCCGTCCACGGGCTTGACCACGAGCTCGTCGAGGCGGTCCAGGACGTGCTCCCGGGCCTCTTTCTCTTCCAGCCGGAACGTGTCCACGTTGGCGATCAGGGGCTCTTCGCTCAGGTAGTAGCGGATGAGGTCGGGCACGTAGCTGTAGACCAGCTTGTCATCGGCGACGCCGTTGCCCACGGCGTTGGCGATCGTGACGCCGCCGGCGCGGGCGGCGTTGACCAGGCCGGGGCAGCCGAGCATGGAGTCGGCGCGGAACTGCAGCGGGTCCAGGAATTCGTCGTCGATCCGTTTGTAGATCACGTCCACCCGCTGCTCGCCGGCCGTGGTGCGCATGTAGACCCGGTTGCCGCGGCAGATGAGGTCGCGGCCCTCGACGAGTTCGACACCCATCAGGCCGGCGAGCAGGGTGTGCTCAAAGTAGGCGCTGTTGAACACGCCGGGGGTCAGGACCACCACGGTGGGATCGTCGACGCCGGAGGGCGCCGTCTTCCGCAGGGCGGACAGGAGCCGGCGGGGGTACTCCTCGACCGGGCGGATGAGCTGCTGGCCGAAGGCCTCGGGCAGGCCCTTGGCCATGGCCCTGCGGTTCTCGAGGACGTAGCTGACGCCCGAGGGCACACGCACGTTGTCCTCCAGGACGCGGAAGGTGCCCGCGGCGTCGCGGACGACGTCGATACCGGAAATGTGGACGCGGACGCCGCCGGCCGGTTCGAAGCCGTGCACCTGGCGGTGGAAGTGCGCGCTGGTGGTGACGAGCTGGCGCGGGATGACGCCGTCGGACACCACCGTCATTTTGTCGTAGACGTCGTTAAGGAAGGCTTCCAGGGCGCGGACCCGCTGGGCCACACCGCGTTCCAGGACGCTCCACTCATCGGCGGGGATCACCCGGGGGACGATGTCCAGCGGGAACGGCCGCTCTTCACCTGCGAAGTCGAACGTCACGCCGCGGTCCAGGAAGGTCCGCGCCATGGAATCGGCACGGGCGCTGACGTCAGCCAACGAAAGTTCACGCAGGGCCACGGCCACCTGCCCGTAGGACTTCCGGGCCTGCTGGCCGGGGGCAAACATCTCGTCGTAGGCGCCGGTTCGGCCGGCGGCCTCGGAGTAATCCTGGAATAGGTCAGACATGGTCACTAGCCAACCACTTTTTCGTTACGAAATCATTTCGGCGGCCCGCGCGGCGGCCCGCGGAGCGCGGTCCTCAGGCGCGGGCCCGCTTGCCGGGATGGCCGCGGTTACGGCTTTTCCGGCCGGGTACGGCAATGTAGGGGCGTGCCCCCCAAGAGATCCGCTGCCGCGGCCGCGCCAGGCCTGATCGGCGCCGCGGCCGCCGTTGCCGTCGCCGTCGCCGTCCATCTGCTGCTTCCGGCGCTGCCGGCGATGACCCTGGCCGTGCTCCTCGGGCTCCTGGCCGCGAACCTGCCCGGCGTGGCGGGGTGGACCGCCGGGCCGGCGCGTCCCGGGCTCGACTTCGCCGGCAAACACCTGATGCGGGCCGGGATCGTGGTGCTGGGCCTGAAAGTCAGCCTCGGTGATGTGCTGGGCCTGGGCTGGGCTGCGCTGCTGCTCGTGACGGCCGTGGTGCTGGCTGCCTTCGCTGGCACATACGGGATCAGCAGGCTCTTCCGGCTTCCTCCCCGGGTATCGCTGCTGGTGGCCACCGGTTTCGCCATCTGCGGAGCGTCCGCGATCGGGGCGATGGCCGCCGTACGCAGAATCCGGCAGGAGGACACCGTGCTGCCCGTGGCGCTCGTGACCCTGTGTGGAACGCTGGCAATCGGGGTGCTGCCGTTGCTCGCGCGGCCGCTGGGACTCGGCCCGGAGCTCTTCGGGGCGTGGACCGGCGCCTCGGTGCACGACGTCGGGCAGGTGGTCGCCACCGCCCAGACCGCGGGCGCCACGGCCCTGGCGGTCGCCGTCGTCGTCAAACTCACCCGGGTGATCCTGCTGGCCCCGATGGTCGCCGCCGCGGGGTTCCACCACCGGCTGGGCACCGCCGACGACGGCGCCACGCGTCCGCCGGTGATCCCGCTGTTCGTCATCGGATTCGTGGCCCTGGCGGGCCTGCGCACCACCGGGTGGCTCTCCCCCGCAGTGCTGGACGGGGCCGCCGCCCTCCAGGACGCGCTGCTGGGCATGGCGTTGTTCGGGCTGGGCTCCGCCGTCCGCGTGGGGCAGCTGGTGCACACCGGCGCACGCGCGCTGCTGGCCGCGCTGGCGTCCTGGCTGCTGATCGCCCTGCTGGGCCTGGCGGCCGCGTACCTGATGTTCCCACCGGCGTGATCCGGCGCACACGCTCCCGTGATTAGATAGCTGGGTGTCAAACCAGAACTTGAGCCGCGACGAGGCCGCGGTCCGTGCCGCTCTCATTACCACGCACAGCTACGACGTCTCCCTCGACGTCCGGCAGGCAGCCGACCCGAACGTCGCCGGCTACACAAGCCGCAGCGTCATCTCCTTCTCGGCCAGCGAACCCGGGGCATCGACCTTCGTGGACTTCATCGCGGACAGCGTGCACAGCGTCTTCCTCAACGGCAAAGGCCTCGCCGTCGCCGACGTCGTGGACGGTTCCCGGATCCGGCTCGAGAACCTGCAGCCGGAGAACCAGGTCACCATCACCGGGACAGCGCTCTACAGCACTTCCGGTGAGGGCATGCACCGCTTCGTCGACCCCGCCGACGGCCAGTGCTATCTCTACACGCAATACGAACCCGCCGACGCCCGCCGGGTGTTCGCCAACTTCGAGCAACCCGACCTGAAGGCCGAGTTCACCTTCCACGTCATGGCCCCCTCCGAGTGGCAGGTGTCCTCCAACGGCGCCGACGTGCTGCGCACCCAACTAACTTCCGATCCCGCCACGAGCCGCTGGGACTTCGCCCCCACCAAGTCGATGTCCACCTACATCACCACTGTCCTGGCCGGACCGTACTTCAGGGCCGAGGACGCCTGGAGCGGCACACTCGGCGACTGCACGGTCCTGGATGTGCCGCTGGCGCTCTACTGCCGCGCCTCCATGGCCGCGTCCTTCGACGCCGATGCCCTGTTCCGCCTCACCAAGAACGGGCTGACTTTCTTCAACGAGCTCTTTGATTTCCCCTACCCGTGGGGCAAATACGAACAGGCCTTCGTGCCCGAGTACAACCTCGGCGCCATGGAAAACCCCGGTCTGGTGACGTTCACCGAAAGCTACGTCTTCACCTCCCGGGCCGCCGATTCACAGTACCAGGCCCGTGCCAACACGCTCCTGCACGAGATGGCGCATATGTGGTTCGGCGATCTCGTGACCATGAAGTGGTGGGATGATTTGTGGCTCAAGGAATCCTTCGCCGACTACATGGGCACCCTCGGCGTGGACCGGAGTACGGACTGGGACACGGCCTGGGTGAACTTTGCCAACAACCGCAAGTCGTGGGCCTACGTCCAGGACCAGCTGCCCACCACGCACCCCATCGTTGCCGACATCCCGGACCTGGAGGCCGCGAAACAGAACTTCGACGGCATCACGTACGCCAAGGGCGCGTCGGTGCTCAAGCAGCTCGTGGCCTACGTCGGGTTCGAGGCCTTCATTGCCGGGTCCCGCCAGTACTTCCGGGACCACGCCTACGGCAACACCACCCTCGCTGAGCTGCTGGCGGCACTGAGCGCGGCGTCCGGACGCGACCTCGGCGAATGGGCCCGCCAATGGCTCCAGACCTCCGGCATCTCAACCCTCTCCAGTGAGATCACCGAGCACGGGGACGCGCTCAGTTCCGTCGCCGTCCTGCAGGACGCCGTTGATCCCGCCACCGGCAGGCAGGAGCCCCGGCCGCACCGGCTCCGGATCGGGCTCTATGACTTTGACGACGCCGGCGCACTGGTCCGCACGGACAGCGTCGAGACCGATGTCAGCGGCGCCCGGACCGACGTGACCGAACTGGCCGGCAAAGCACGGCCCGCCCTGCTGCTGGTCAACGACGAGGACCTCAGCTACGCCAAGGTCCGGCTTGACCGGCACTCCGAGGCCACTGTGCGCGGCTCCCTGGACAAGCTGACGGACCCCATGACGCGGGCGCTGTGCTGGACGGCGCTGTGGGATTCGGCCCGTGATGCCGTTACACCGGCCGCCCTCTACGTCGACGCCGTCCAGCGCTTCGGCCCCGCCGAACCGGGAATCGGGGTCCTGCTCAACGTGCTGGGCAACGCCTCGACGGCGATCGAACGCTACGTACCCCGGGGCCAGCGGGACGCCGCGCGCCGCGGCTTCCTGACCACTGCCGCGGAACAGCTGCAGGCGGCGGCACCGGGCTCCGACCAGCAACTGGCCTGGGCCAGAACCCTCGCCGCGACCAGCCGCTACGACGCCGGCCGGCTCGACCTGCTCCGGGGCATCCTGGACGCCAGCACCGTGATCGACGGTCTCGCTGTTGACGCCGAACTGCGCTGGAATCTCTGGCATGGCTTGGCCGCCAACGGCCAGGCCTCACAGGAGGAGCTGGACCAGGAGCTCGCCCGGGACAACACGGCGGCAGGGAAGTCCGGGCACGCCACGGCCCTGGCCGCCCGCCCCGAGGCGTCCGTCAAGGCGGCAGCCTGGGAGGCCGCCGTCCACGGCACGGGGCTGTCCAACCAGCTCCTGAGCGCCACCATTTCCGGGTTCAATACCGGCGCGGCCTCGCTGCTGGCCGGGTTCATTGACCCGTACTTCGAGTCCCTCGAGCAGGTCTGGGCGGACCGGAGCATTGAGATCGCCAGCCGGATTGTCCGCGGCCTCTATCCCGCAGGTCAGGATCTCGACGGGCGCGGCGGGACGCCCGAGACCCACGCCGTGATTGTCCGCACCGACCACTGGCTGGCCGCCCACCCCGACGCGCCGCGCGCCCTGCGCCGGATCATCATCGAACAGCGCAGCCACCTGCACCGTTCCCTCAAGGCGCAGGCGCTGACGGCACCGGCCATAGCACAATCGACTGCTCCGTAACCGCCCTTTTGACGGCTGAAAACGCGGCTGGGCCCACGCCGGCAGGGTGCCCTGGCCGAGCTTGCGAGGCGAGGGGGCCGGTGGGGAGCAATCGATGGTGTTTAAGGAGCGGGTTCTTTAGGGAACCCGGTGCAGCCACTCCGCGGTGCCGAACTTGGCCCCCACGCGGCGGCGGGCGGCCTCAAGCTCGGCGTCGGTGAGTACCGACGGTGTCGCGTCGTAGCGTTCGGCGAAGACGTCCATCATGGCTGCGACGATCTCGGCCCGGGCCATGCCGGTCTGGCGGCGGAGCGGATCCACGCGTTTCTTGGCGCTCCTGGTGCCCTTGTCGGACAGTTTCTCCTTGCCGATCCGCAGCACCTCCACCATCTTCTCGGCGTCGATGTCGTAGCTCATGGTGACGTGGTGGAGCATCCCTCCGTTGGCGAGCCGCTTCTGCGCGGCCCCGCCGATCTTGCCGTGCTCCGTGGCGATGTCGTTGAGCGGCACGTAGAAGGCGCTGATGCCGACTTTTTCCAGGGCCGCCATCACCCAGGCGTCCAGGAAACGGTAAGAGTCCGCGAAGCTGATGCCGTCCACGAGGGTCTGCGGCAGGTAGAGCGAGTACGTGATGCAGTTCCCGGCCTCCATGAACATCGCTCCCCCGCCGCTGATCCGCCGGACCACGCTGATGCCGTGCCGGGCCACCCCCTCGGGGTGGAGTTCATTACGGACGGACTGGAAGCTGCCGATCACCACTGACGGCTCCTCCCAGTCCCAGAACCGCAGGGTGGGGTTGCGCCGCCCGGCGCCGACTTCCTCGGTCAGGACCTCGTCCAGGGCGACGTTGACGTGGGTGGGCAGGACGGACGGGGCGATGATGTTCCAATGGTGGTCCGCCCAGCCCGTCGCCTTCGCCAGGGCGCGGCGGACGGTGACCGCGACGGCGTCGGCGGAGAAGCCGAACAGCACGGTGCCTTCGGGCAGGGCCGCCGTCACGGCGTCCGCGATGTCGGCGGCGCTGGTGTCGACGGGCAGCCCGGTGATCGCCCGGTTGATCTCCGGCAGCGCCTCGTCGGGTTCCAGGAAGAAGTCCCCGCTCACCGAGACGTGGGCCAGTGCGCCGTCCACGACGTCGAAATCGGCCACCACGAGTTTGCCACCCGGGACCTTGTACTCGCCGTGGTGACGGCCGGCGTTCTCGTCAGTGCTGGGAGCGGTGCCCACGGGATGGGATGTCATGACATCCATCCTGCCCCATGCAGCCGGGAATCCGGGAAACTGCGAAACCACGAAAACGCGAAACCGGAACACCGGCAGAGACGCAGAAAGCCCGCACCGTTGCCGGTGCGGGCTTTCCATCAGACCTTGGGGAAGAAGCTTACTTCTTGCCGCCGAAGCCCTTGAAGCGAGCGTTGAAGCGCTCGACGCGGCCTGCGGAGTCCATGATGCGCTGCTTGCCCGTGTAGAACGGGTGCGACTCAGAGGAGATTTCGACGTCGATGACCGGGTAGGTGTTGCCGTCTTCCCACTCGATGGTCTTCGAAGAAGACACGGTGGACTTGGTCAGGAACTTGACGCCGGAAGCCAGGTCGTTGAAAACAACAGCTTCGTACTTCGGGTGGGTATTAGACTTCATAATTGGACCTTTGTTCGCACAACTGGATTTTGCCAGTTGCCAGGTATGAATGGGATGGCTGGCGGAAATCACCGGACGGCCAGCTATCAAGCATAGCCGATAGCCGGACCACTGACGAACACCATCGGTGCACGTCAGCGCGGCGCAGCAGTGCTTGGCCTCAGTCACGCGAAATCCCAGCACACCCCACATCCAGGCCATGCCCGGGGCTGATGCGTGAGCTCACCCGGCGCGGGTGAGGCGCCGCAACCCACCCGGGCACAGGATGGAACTGCGGCTATCCGTCGGATTGCCTGTACCCGATTGAGAAACGGAGGTCATCAGTATGGCTGAGACACTGGATGAACTAGGGCCGGTGGACTGGCTCGTCGTGGAGTTCCCCGGTCCCGACTTCGGTAAGGGTCAGCTCGCCCCGTTCCTGGAGGACCTGGTAAAGCGCGACCTCATCAGGGTGCTCGACATGGTGTTCCTGAGAAAAACCGACGATGGCACGCTCGAGACGGCCGAAATCTCCGACCTCGACCCGAGCGAGCTCGGCGAGGTGCGCATGGCCGAGGCCGACCTGGCCATGGTGCTCTCTGAGCAGGACGTCATGGACCTGGCCGAGACGATCGAGCCCGGCCACTCCGCCGCGGTGCTGGTCTGGGAAAACCAGTGGGCGGCCCCTTTCGGCGCGGCCATCCGCAAGGCCGGCGGCCAACTCGTGGCCAGCGGCCGGATCCCGACCCAGGCCGTCATCGCCGCCTTCGAGGCCGACGCCGAAGCCCAGTCATCGGAAGAAGCAAAGGAAGGAGCCTGACATGCCACTGGCAGCACGACGCAGGCGCAGGACCGCCGCCGCCGTTGGCGGGGCCGTTGTCGTCGCCCACGGGATAAACCGTCGCGGCGACCGCCGTGAGGACCGGCGGGACGACCGCCAGGACGACCGCGGCGACCGGCGGGAGGACCGGCGCGACTGACACCACAGAGCCGGCTCCCGGCACACGCGGGTGCGCATGACCCTTCTGGGGTCATGCGCACCCCCACCTGACGCACTTCCCCCAGCAGGCGGAAGCCGCGAGGCATTCCGAACCGGCCACTTCTCCGGGTCTTCCCGACGATGACAGGACGCCAGCTTCGAAGCGGTCAACGCCGGAGTGTTCTTCCACGGGAACCCGGGCCAGTCCGAGGGCCTGGACAGCCTCCCCGCCGCAGCTGCCGAACTGCCCGAGCAGGACTGGGGGCCTTACCCGGGCAAGAAGGACTAAAAGCTCCCAAGTTCTCCCGGCCGCGTGGCCGGGAGAACGAGAGCGGCACCGCCAAAATCCGTTGACGGCATCATTGGGAGTCCTTCGGACGGAGCTCCCAGAACGCTACCGCCGACGCAGCGGCGACGTTGAGCGAATCGACGCCCGGGCGCATGGGGATCTTCACGGCGAGGTCGACGGCGGCCAGGGTCGCTGCGCTCATGCCCGCGCCTTCCGTGCCCAGCACCAGGGCCAGCCGCTCCGGGCGGCGGGCCGCGAGCACGTCGAGATCCACCGCGTCGTCCGTGAGCTCCATGGCGGCCACGGTGAAGCCTTGCTCCTGCAGCGAGGTCAGGCCTTCCGCCCAGTCCTCCAGCCGGGCCCACGGCACCTGGAACACGGTGCCCATGCTGACCCGCACGCTGCGGCGGTAGAGCGGATCACCGCACCGTGGCGAGACCAGGACGGCGTCCACACCCAGGGCCGCGGCCGAGCGGAAGATGGCGCCGACGTTTGTGTGGTCGACGATGTCCTCCAGCACGGCAACCCGGCGGGCTCCGGCGAGCAGTTCTGCCAGCGGCACCGGGGCGGGCCGGTGCATGGCGGCCATGGCGCCGCGGTGCAGGTGGAAACCGGTGATTTCCTCCAGCAGCGCCGCGGAGCCGACATACGCCGGGACATCCGGGTACCGCTCAAAGACATCCGCCAGGTCCTCGGCCCATTTCTCGGCAAGGAAGAAGGACCGCGGCCGGTGCCCCGCGGCCAGCGCCCGGCGCAGGACGCGGGAGGACTCGGCGATGTAGAGGCCCTCGGCCGGTTCCCGGACTTTGCGCAGGTGCACGTCGGTGAGCTGCGTGTAGTCGGAAACCCGCGGGTCGTCGGCGGATTCGAGAAAGTACATGGTCACGGGCAGGTCATTTCCGGAGGCTATTCGTGGGGGCTATTTGAACAGGTTGGCGATCATGAACCCCAGTGCCACCAGGCCCAGGGCGAAGATGACCCCGCGCAGGACCGCCGGGGAGAGCCGGCGCCCCACCTTGGAGCCGATCACGCCGCCGATCAGTGAGCTCACGGCGATCAGTCCGACCACGCCCCAGTCGATCCGGTCGAAGGCGAACAAAAGGTAGGAGCAAGCGGCGATCACGTTCACGCCCAGGACCAGGAAGTTCTTCATCGCGTTGGCGTTCTGGATGGTCCCCGTCATGAACACGCCCAGGATGCCAACCAGCAGGATGCCCTGCGCCGCGACAAAGTAGCCGCCATAGACGCCGGCCAGGTACACAAGCGCTACAAGCAGGACACCGTGGCGGCGGTCCCGGATGGCGTGCCCAGGGTTTTCCTCGCGGTTCTTCACCCACCGCTGCAGCCTCGGCTGGAAGACGACCATCAGCAGGGCCAGCACGATCAGGACAGGGGCGGCGTAGTAGAAGACCTTCTCGGGCAGGTGGAGCAGCAGGTACGCGCCGGTAACGGCGCCCAGCAGCGAGGCCGGCAGAAGCCGGAGCAACTGCCGGCCGCGGCCTTCGAGCTCCTTCCGGTAGCCCCAGGCGCCGGTGGCGTTGCCGGCCACGAGCCCCATGGCGTTGCTGATGGAGGCAGTGACGGGGGCATAGCCCAGGGCGATCAGCACCGGGAAGGTGACGAGGGTGCCGGATCCGACGACGCTGTTGATGGTGCCCGCCCACAGCCCGGCGAAGAAAATGAAGGCGCTATTGAGGAGCTCCACGCGGGGTCAGTGGACCCGTCAGTGGCTGGCGGTCGCGGTGTACCGGCCGGCGTTGACGGTGACATCCAGCGGCAGGCCGAACGTTTTGCTCAGGTTTTCGGCAGTGAGGACCTCCGGCAGCGAACCGGAGGCCACCACGCCGCCGTCGCGCATGAGCATCGCGTGCGTGAATCCCGGCGGCACTTCTTCGAGGTGGTGGGTGACGAGGACGATCGCGGGGGCGGCGTCGTCGCGGGCGAGTTCGCTCAGGCGCTGGACCAGGTCCTCGCGCCCGCCGAGGTCGAGCCCGGCGGCCGGCTCGTCCAGGAGCAGGAGCTCAGGATCTGTCATGAGGGCACGGGCGATCTGGACGCGCTTGCGCTCCCCCTCGGAAAGCGAGGCGAAGGGGCGGTTCAGCAGCGGGCCCATCCCCCACTCGTTCAGCAGGCCAAAGGCGCGCCGCTCGTCGTTCTTCTCATAGCCTTCGCGCCAGCGGCCGGTCACACCGTAGGCGGCGGTGACCACCACGTTGAGGACCTTCTCGTGCTCGGGGATCTGGCTGGCCAGCGCAGCGGAGGACAGGCCGATCCTGGGGCGGAGCTCGAAGACGTCGACTGCGCCGAGGACTTCCTCGAGGATGCCGGCCATTCCGGATGTCGGGTGGATCCGGGCCGCGGCCAGCTGGAGGAGTGTGGTCTTGCCGGCGCCGTTGGGTCCGAGGATCACCCAGCGTTCGCCTTCCTTGACCTGCCAGTCCACCTTGTCCAGGAGCGTCTTAGCCCCACGTACAACGCTGACGCCGGCCATTTCAAGAACATCACTCATAGGAGTAGACACTAGGACAAAAAAGCGGACGACTGATAACCGGCGCCGCGCGCTGCCGTGGGGCGTCACGCGGCGCCGGCCCGGGCGCAACGAATTCGGGCCGTCCAACGCCTGCTCGCTAGGATTGAAGCCATGAGTTCGAACGTGACCGCAGTGAGCTACGGCCTGAAACTGTCCCTTCCCGAGATCGAGCGGCTGCGTTCGCTCCTGACGGCCGCGGGGCTGAGCGTCGGTGCCGAAACCCGCGCCGGCGACGGGCGCTTCGAGGTATATGCGGCGGACTGCGCGCTGGAGGCCGAACTGGACGGCGCGCCGGAAGCCGAAAGTCCCATCCCCGACGCGGTTTCGGGAGCCCGGCTGGAGGGGCCGCGCCGTGCGCTGGCGGACTCCGGCATCGACGGTGTGGACACGGCGCTGGTTCCCGCGGCACTGCGCAGCGCGCCGCGGAAGTTCCTGATCATGGACGTGGACTCCACCCTCATCCAGCAGGAAGTGATCGAGCTCCTGGCCGCGTACGCCGGAAAGCGCGAGGAAGTGACGGCAGTGACCGAGGCGGCCATGCGCGGCGAGCTGGACTTCGCCCAGAGCCTGCACGCCCGGGTGGCTGTGCTCGCCGGACTGCCGGCCAGCGTCGTCGAGTCGGTCCGCGCCGAGGTCAGGCTGACCGAGGGCGCCGCCGAGCTCGTAGCGGCATTCCAGGCCGCCGGCCATGCCGTGGCCGTGGTGTCCGGCGGGTTCAACCAGATCCTGCGGCCGATCGCCGAGGACCTCGGGCTGCACCACTGGATCGCCAATGAACTCGAAATCGTCGACGGCGCGCTGACCGGCAAGGTGCTCGGCGACGTGATCGACCGGGCGGCCAAGGAGAAGTACCTGCGCGAGTGGGCCGCTGCCGAGGGCATCCCGATGGAACACACCATTGCCGTGGGAGACGGCGCCAACGACCTCGACATGCTGGGCGCCGCCGGGATCGGCATCGCCTTCAACGCGAAGCCTGCCGTACGTGCTGCCGCGGACGCCGCCGTCAACCTCCCCTATCTCGACGCCGTGCGGTACATCGCGGGGGTCTGATGCGTTAACCGCGAGATGGCACGTCGCGGCAATGTTTTAGGTAAACACTGCCGCGACGCGCCATCTCGGCGGTCTGCGCCTAGCTGGAGCTCTTGTCGGCGGTCTTATCTGCGGTCTTATCGAAATAATCCGCGCCGCCGACGTACTCGGTGTGGCCCGTCTCGACGTCGGCGGTGGCCATCTTGGCGACCTCCGCGGCAAATTCCTTGACTGAGTACAGCTTGCCCGCTTCGGCACGGCGGGCCTCGATGGCGCCGGGGTTGGACCGGTCGAGCAGGGTGGCCGTGACGGTGCCCTCGATCATGTCGCCGGAGACCACCACGAGCGAGATCCCCTTGTCCGCCAATGCCGGAACCAGCGCGCGGAGTGCGTCCTCGCCGGCACGCTTGCTGCGGGCCACGGGCTCGTAGTCGGGCATGGTGGGCACCGTGTCGATGAAGTGGGCCTGGTGGCTGGTCACGAAGACCACGCGCGAGCCTTCGGGCATGAGCGCCACGGCGGCGTTGAGCATGTTCACCTGGGCGTCGCGGTTCAGCTTCAGCGCGTAGCCCTCTTCCATCCCGGTCTCCATGCCGCCGGAGGCGTTGAGGACCAGGAGATCAAGGGAGCCGAAGTTCTCCATGGCGGCGCTGGCCAGGGCCTGGACGCCTTCCTGGGTGGTCAGGTCCGCCCCGACGGCCGCAGCACGGCCGCCGTCGGCTTCGATCTCCGCAACGACCTTGTTGGCGCGCGGCGCCTTCTGGCGGTAGTTCACGACGACGGCCGCGCCTTCGCCAGCCAGAATCTTGGCGACGTCGGCGCCGATTCCGCGCGACGAACCGGTCACGATCGCAGTCTTGTTATCCAGCAGTCCCATACGAGCTCCTTTTGTTCCAAACGTCCAAACACTGTGGGTCTGCCATCCATCATGCCAGCGGATCGCACCATTGCAGTTGTTCAGCATCAACAAAGAAGCCCCGGCGGTGTAGTTCCGACGTGTCATGGCCGGAGCGCGCCGGCGGTTGGTCAGCTGCGGTCGATCCGGATCTTCTTGGTAGTTTCCCCCGTCACTACCTCGGGAGCCGGTGCGCGGACTTCCAGGACACCGTCCTTGTACGTGGCGGTGATATCTTCTTCCTTCGCCCCTGCGGGCAGCGCAATGCTGCGGGCGGACCGGCCGTAACGGAACTCCGAGCGGTAGCCGGCCTTGCTCTTGTGCTCGGACGCTTCCTGCCGCTGCACCGCGATATGGAGCATGCCCTCGCTGACCGAGACGTCGACGTCCTGGTCGGGGTCGATCCCCGGCACCTCCGCCCGGACCACGAGGGTGCTGCCCTCTTGGAACTGTTCGATCTTGATCCCTGGCGCTATGGACAGATCACCGTCAAGGAAGCGCCGGACCGGTTCCAGCATGTCCGAGGGCGTCCACTTGCTGAGATCACTCATGATTTTCCTCCTGCGCTCACGCCCCTGCCGTGGCATGGTCGGGGGCTGTGAGCCCATTACACGCTCCCGGCGTTCCGGTGCCAAGGGCAAAAAGGCCCGGCGCGGCAGACAGCGGAGACGTCGGATACCGCCGTCGTCCGCTGTCCGCCGCGTCCGGCGTTGCCCGGGGCTAGTGGCCCATTCCGAGGCCGCCGTCGACCGGAATGACCGCGCCCGAAATGTAGGACGCCTCGTCGCTGGCGATCCAGCGAACCACGTTGGCGACCTCGGAGGCCTCGGCGAAGCGGCCGGCGGGAACCTTGGTCAGGTAGTCCTTCTGCGTGGTTTCGGGCAGCTCGGCCGTCATGTCCGTGTTGATGAAGCCGGGCGCGACCACGTTCGCGGTGATCCCGCGCGCGCCGAGCTCGCGGGTGAGCGACCGGGCGATGCCCACCAGGCCTGCCTTCGAGGCAGAGTAGTTGATCTGGCCCGGCGCGCCGTACAGGCCGGAGACGGAGGAAATGAGCACCACGCGGCCCTTGCGCGCCCGGATCATGCCCTTGGACGCGCGCTTGATGACCCGGAAGGCGCCCGTGAGGTTCGTGTCGATCACCGAGGTGAAGTCGTCTTCGCTCATGCGCATCAGGAGGGTGTCCTTGGTGATGCCGGCGTTGGCTACGAGTACTTCCACAGGACCGTGGGCGGCTTCGACTTCCGCGAACGCAGCGTCGACCGAAGCTTCGTCGGTGACGTCCGCCTTGACGCCGAGGATGCCCTCGGGCAGCGACGAGGCGCTGCGGAAAGTCACTGCTACCTTGTCGCCGTTGGCCAGGAAAGACTCGGCGATGGCCAAGCCGATCCCCCGGTTTCCGCCGGTGATCAGAACGCTGCGGCCGGTGGTGGGTGTGTCAGACATATGGGGCTCCGGGTTCTGCGGCAGGGAGGGCCGCGCTGGGGGCTGGATTTTTCCTGCCTCCGATCTTAGCGCCCGGTTCGCATCCGTTTGGGCGGCTCCGCCGATGGTGAGAGAATCTAAGTAAGCCTTGGGAGCGTGATCTGACAGCCGTGACACTCAAAAACCGACCCGGTGCGCATGTGCCCGGGAGGCCGGACGCCGAGTCCGGCGGTACCGAGGTGCACAGCATCACCGACGCCGCCGCTGCGCACTCAGACGAGATGCGCGAACGGATGATCAAGTACGCCGTCGCCATGGGCATCCGCATGGTCTGCCTGATCCTGATTTTTGTCGTGGATGGCTGGTTCAAGCTCATCCCGGTGCTTGGGGCCGTCTTCCTGCCCTGGGTTGCGGTAGTGATCGCCAACGGCAGCGACAAAGCGGAAATCCATAGTGATTCCCTGCTGGACTACGTTCCGCTCGCCGAGCTGGATGCCCCGGCCCCCACGGGCGCGGCCGAGGCTTACCCGGCCGACGGCGATGACGGCTCGGGGACGCTGCTGGAAGGCGAGCTGATCGATGATGAGAACGATGACGATGACGACCACGGACGGGCAGCTTCATGAACCTCTTTGACCTGGCCGGGCACGGTGGCGGCACCGCCGCGGGCCCCGGCACCGTCTGCTCACGGAAGGCCTGCCGCGCGGCGGCGGAATGGCAGCTGCTGTGGAACAACCCTAAGATCCACACCCCGGAGCGGCGCAAGATCTGGCTGGCGTGCGGTGAGCACCGCGCCTGGCTTGAAGACTACCTCCAGACGCGCGGACTGTGGAAAGAGACCGTGGCCCTCAGCGCAGAAACAGCCCCCCTTTCCGCAGGGACAGCCCCCCTCGACCCGTCAGGCAGGATCGGCTGAATGTACCGCTTTCTCTTCTCCAGTAAGTGGCTGGGGTACTTGTTGCTGGCCGCGATCTTCGCCGCCGGCTGCGTTGGCCTGGGCCGATGGCAGATGGACCGTCGCGCCGAAACCCTGGCCGAGATCAACCGGGTGGTCTCCAACTATTCCGCCGACGCCGTGCCCTTCGCCGATGTCCGGGACCAGTTCAGCCGGCTGAACCCGGAGCGCGAGTGGACCCAGGTGGAACTCAGGGGCAGCTACGACGTCGCCGGCCAGCGCATCGTCCGCAACCGCCCGCTCAACGGCCAGCCCGGCTACGAGGTGGTGGTTCCGTTCAAGCTCGAGTCCGGCGAAACCGTGGTGATTGACCGCGGCTGGCTGCCCATCGGCAACAACACCCCGGGCCGGCCCGACTCCGTGCCTGCGCCGCCGCAGGGTCCGGTAACAGTGGTTGCCCGCCTCAAGCCGTCGGAGCCCGAGCTGCAGCGCGGCGCCCCTGACGGCCAACTGGCCTCGATCGACCTCGCCGCCTATTCCGCGCAGCTGGGCTATCCGCTGCTCACGGGCGCCTACGGGCAGCTGGCCTCCGAGTCGCCGTCGGTGCAGGACATGCCGTTCCCGTTCCCCAAGCCGTCCACCGATGAAGGCACGCACCTGTCCTACTCGCTGCAGTGGTTCGCATTCGGCGTGCTGATGTTCGTCGGGTTCGGCTACGCCGCCCGGCAGCAGGCCCGCAACGCCGCGATTGACGCGGAGGACGCAGAAGCCGAGGCTGCCGAAGGCGTGTACCTGCACTCCAGCGGCCCGGCCGTGCGGCGCCGTCCCGTTCCGCGCAAGCGCAGGAACGCGACGGCGGAAGAAGAGGAAGACGCCATCCTCGACGCCCAGGGGTTCTGAGCGGTGAGCCCTGATGCCTTCCCCGGACCGGTGGCTAACGTCAAACGCGCCCTCACCGCCCTGGGCGCCAAAGACACGGTGACAGTGTTCGATTCAAAAGTCCCGACGGCGGCCGCAGCGGCCGCGGCGCTCGGCTGCGACGTCGCGGCGATCACCAACAGCCTGGTGTTCGACCTTGGGGGCGCTCCACTGCTGATCCTGGCCAGCGGCGCTGCCAAGGTGGACGTCCACAAGGTCGCCGAACAGCTGGGCTCGGGCAAGATCCGCCGCGCCTCCCCCGAGTTCGTCCTCGAACACACCGGCCAGGAAGTGGGCGGCGTAGCCCCGGTAGGCCACCCGGAGAAGATCCGGACCCTGTTGGACGAATCCCTGTCAGTCCACCGTGTGCTGTGGGCAGGAGCCGGAGACCACAACTCGATGTTCTCGATCGGCTACGAAGACCTCCAGCGGATCACGGGCGCAGAAGAGATGCCCGTCCGCTGATCCAGGTGACTCGCAGCTGCGGGCGGTCCTGAGCTCTGAAAACGGCCCCCGGATGCGGCGGGCCCCGCGCCCTACGCCAGCGTGATCAGGTCCAGGTAGTCTTCGTTCCAGTGGTCCTCGATGCCGTCGGGCAGCAGGACCACGCGCTCCGGGTTGAGCGCCTCGACGGCGCCCTCATCGTGGCTCACGAGGACCACGGCGCCGGTGTAGTTACTCAGGGCCCCGAGGATCTCGGCGCGGCTGGCAGGGTCGAGGTTGTTGGTGGGTTCGTCGAGGAGCAGCACGTTCGCACTTGAGGCCACAATGGTGGCCAGCGCCAGTCGGGTCTTCTCGCCGCCGGAAAGCACACCGGCGGGCTTGTCGACGTCGTCACCGGAGAACAGGAACGAGCCCAGAATGTTGCGTACTTCCGCGTCGTTCATGTCCGGGGCGGACGAGCGCATGTTCTGCAGGACCGTGCGGTCCACGTCGAGCGTCTCGTGCTCCTGGGCGTAGTAGCCCACTTTCAGGCCGTGGCCCGCAACGACTTCGCCGGTGTCCGGCTTGTCGACGCCGGCGAGCATGCGCAGCAAGGTGGTCTTGCCGGCGCCGTTGAGGCCCAGGATGACCACCTTGGAGCCGCGGTCGATCGCGAGGTCGACGTCGGTGAAGATCTCCAGCGAGCCGTAGGACTTGCTGAGGCCATCCGCGGTGAGCGGGGTCTTGCCGCAGGGTGACGGATCGGGGAAGCGCAGGGCTGCCACGCGGTCGGTCGCGCGCACGGCCTCGAGGCCGCCCAGCAGACGCTCGGCACGCTTGGCCATGTTCTGCGCGGCGACGGCCTTGGTGGCCTTGGCGCGCATCTTGTTGGCCTGGTCGATCAGGACCTGGGCCTTCTTCTCCGCGTTGGCGCGCTCACGCTTGCGGGCGCGCTCGTCCGTTTCGCGCTGGGTCAGGTAGCGCTTCCAGTCCATGTTGTAGAAGTCGATCTGGGCGCGGTTGGGATCCAGCAGGAAGACCTTGTTGACAGTCGCTTCGAGCAGTTCGGTGTCGTGGCTGATCACAATCAGCCCGCCCTGGTGGTTCTTGAGGAACTCACGGAGCCAGGAGATGGAATCGGCGTCGAGGTGGTTGGTGGGCTCATCCAGGAGCATGGTTTCGGCATCCGAGTACAGGATGCGCGCAAGCTCCACACGGCGCCGCTGTCCGCCGGACAGGGTCTTGAGCGGCTGGTTCAGCAGCCGGTCCGGCAGGGCAAGGTTCGAGCAGATTGCTGCCGCCTCGGCTTCGGCCGCATAGCCGCCGGCGGCCAGGAACTCTGATTCCAGCCGGTCATAGCGGTTCATCGCCTTGCGCTGGACCGCGGCGTCCTCGCTGGCCATTTCTTCGTGGGCCAGACGGAGCTTGCTCACGGCAATGTCCAGGCCGCGGACGGACAGGATACGGTCCCGGGCGAGCTGCTCCATGTCCGGCGTGCGCGGATCCTGCGGCAGGTAGCCGATTTCGCCGGTGCGGGTTACCTTGCCCGCGGCGGGCAGGCCCTCGCCCGCGAGGACCCGGGTCAGCGTTGTCTTGCCTGCACCGTTACGGCCGACCAGGCCGATCTTGTCTCCCTTGTCGATCCGGAAGCTCACCTGGTCCATGAGGAGGCGGGCGCCGGCGCGCAGTTCGAGATCCTGGACGGTAATCAATGCAGCTAAGGCCTTTCACAACAGGGAACGCCGCGGCACAACGGGTGGAGTCTGGGCGGGGCCGGGGCAGGGCGGTGCGAGAGCACGGCCTGTACAAGTCTACCGGCACGGCCCCTTCTCCCTGACATGGGCCCACATGGCAGCGGCCAGCCGCCGGCGCGATGCGGATGCAGGCGGCTGGCCGGGTTCATTGGCGACGCCCTCCAGCTTCCGGGCCGCCCCTTAGTGGGGCGCCTACAAAAAACCCGCCCCGCCGCGACCGTACAGTCGATATCACAAGTCCGATATCCGCAGCAGCATCCGACAGGAACGCCATGACGCAAACCGACCATCCCGCCACAGCCAGGACCCCGCGCCGCCGGAGCCGCTGGAATGCCACCGACCTTGGGCTCATCGCCGTCTTCGCCGCCCTTGTGGCGGGTTCGGCGCTGATCGCCGCCATTCCCGTGGGCGGGCTCGGCGTGCCCATCACGCTGCAGACCCTCGCCGTCATGCTCACGGGGCTGGCCCTCGGCCCGGCCCGCGCCTTCGCCGCCGTCGGCCTCTACCTGCTCCTGGGCTTCGCGGGCCTGCCGATCTTCAGCGGCGGCCGCAGCGGGCTGGGCGTCCTCGCCGGCCCCTCCGCCGGCTACATCATCGGGTTCCTGCTGGCCGCCACAGCGGTAGGCTGGCTGGCCGTCGTCGTGCTGGCCCGCACCGCCAACCGCACCGGCAAACTGCGTGGCATCCTCCTGTTCGCGGCCGCCATGGTGAGCAGCATCGTCTTCATCCACGGCCTGGGCATCCTGGGCATGATGGTCAACGCCAAGCTTGACTTCTCCAAAGCCTTCCTTGCCGATCTTGCGTTCTATCCCGGCGACATCATCAAGAACGTCCTGGCCGTCAGCATCGCCTTGGCCCTGCACAAGGCCTTCCCGGATCTGCTGCTCCGCCGAGTCCGGACGGCTGACACCCGCCCGTGAGCATCATTGTCCTGGACCGCGTGACGGTGCGGGTGTCGGTTGACGGCCGCCCCGCACCCAAGACGCTGCTCCAGGAACTTTCGCTGGACCTTACGGAACGGCGGATCGGCGTTATCGGGGCCAACGGCTCGGGCAAGTCCACCCTCCTGCGGCTCCTCAACGGGCTCGTGGCACCCAGCGAGGGCACTGTGCGGGTTGACGGCGCCGATACCGTCCGCGCGGTCCGGGAGGTCCGACGGCGTGTGGGCTTTGTCTTCACGGATCCGCTGTCCCAGCTCGTCATGCCCACCGGCCGCGAGGATGTGGAATTGTCCCTGCGGCGATCGTTCCGCAACGCCACAGAGCGCCGGGCCCACACGGAGTCAGTCCTGGAACGGTTCGGCCTGCTGCCGCTGGCGGACCAGAGCATCTACGAACTCTCCGGCGGCGAACGCCAGCTCCTGGCGCTCGCCGCGGTCCTGGCCGTCGATCCTGAGGTGCTGGTCCTCGACGAGCCGTCCACATTGCTGGATCTCCGCAACCGCGAACTCCTGCGACGCACGCTGGACGGACTCCGCCAGCAGGTGATTCTGTCCACCCACGACCTCGAGCTCGCCCGGGACATGGACCGCGTCCTGGTGGTGGACGACGGGAAGGTGGTGTTCGACGGCGACCCGGCGGCCGCCGTCGCGCACTACCGTGCCCTGAGTGCTGCGGGCCTGCCTGCAGCTGGCCGCGGAATGGCCGGGGGGCCTGCGGCCGGCGGGCTGGCGGGCGGCGGGCTTGAGCGGGCCGTGCCGGAGCAGGCCCGGCTGGAGCAGGCGTGAGCAGCCACGGATTCCTCCTGGCCGCGTATGCGCCGGGTTCGTCGCTGATCCACCGGGCGCCGCTGTGGCTGAAGTTCCTGCTGGTCGTTGGGTGCGGAATGGCGTCGTTCCTGATCGCCGACTGGGCCGTGTCGGCCGCCGTGCTGGCGCTGCTGTGCGGGCTGTTCCTGCTCAGCGGGGCGGGTCCGGCCCGGCTGTTTCGCGCGGTGCGCCCGGTCCTTCCGGTACTCGTGGCGATCGGTCTCTTCCAGTGGTGGCAGCTGGGCGCACCGACCGCCGCGCGGATCGTACTGAACGTCCTGATCTGCGTTGTCGCGGCTTCAATCCTGACCGCCACCACCCCGGTGCAGGCGCTCCTTGACGGCGTGGCGTCCCTGGCCCGGCCGTTCCGCCGCTTCGGTGCGGACCCGGAACGCTTCGCCCTGACCATTGCCATCATGCTCCGCAGCATCCCGTTCGTTGCCGGGGCCTACATGGACGTGCGCGACTCCGCCCGGGCCCGCGGGCTCGAACGCAACCCGAGGGCTCTTGTGCTGCCCGTCTTTATCAGTACTGTGGCCTTCGCCCGGCAGACCGGGGAAGCCCTCGCTGCCCGTGGACTGGGTGAGCCGGAGGACCCGGAGGAATAGCCCCTCGGGTGCCCTCGCGCGGCCCGGCTCCCCTGTGCAGTTGGTCAGTGGACATGCCCTCCCTTGGCCGCAGCCAATGGACATAGGGCCGCCATGCCCGCTCCATGCACCCAAGAATGGGCATCTCCCAATCAGGTTGCCCGCGGAGTGGCTGCCCCGCGGGGTTGGCCAATGGACATGCCCTCCCGTGGCCGCAGCCAGTGGACACAGGGCCGCCATGCCCGCTCCTCGCGCCCAAGAACGGGCATGTCCCGTCCCCAGAACAAGGCACGGACATGTCCCTACTCCGGTGCCACGGCAGGGCATGCCCGCACCCAGCAGATGGGCATGCCCTCCCCTGCCCGCAGCCAGTGGACATGTGGCCCATATGTCCACCGTGCGCGGCGAAGAATGGGCATGTCCCCTGGAGGATCAGGTGAGGCGCGAGTACCCCAGCAGCGCGGCCGTGCCCATGCCGCCGGCGATGCTGATCATCGCCAGGGCCAGCTGGCCCGGCTCCGCGGACCTGCGCGCCTGTGCCAGCAGCCGGGTGACCAGCACCGCACCCGAGGCTCCATAGGCGTGACCGAGAGCCAGCGCCCCGCCGTCGAGGTTGGCCTGTTCCGGGTCGATGCCCAATTGGTCAAAGCAGGCGAGCGTCTGGGCGGCGAAGGCCTCATTGAACTCCACGAGGCCCAGGTCGGCGGCCGTCAGGCCGTGTGCCGCGAGGAGCCGTTCGGCTGCTGCGGCCGCGCCGATGCCCAGGAGCTGCGGCGCCACCCCGGCGGTGTCGGTTCCCAGCACCAGCAACCCGTCCGCGGCGCCCAGCTGACGGGCACGTTCCATGGACGTAATGACCACGCCGGCCGCGCCGTCGGCGTCGAAGCACGAGTTCCCGGCCGTCACCGTGCCGGCGCTGGCAAACACGGGCGGGAATCGGGCCATCAGGGCCGGGCCAAGACTGGGCCGTGGACCGTCGTCGGCTTCAGCGGCCGCCCCGGGGCCCGCAGCGAGGGGCACGATCTCGCCGCCGAACTTTCCGGCAGCGGCGGCGGCCAGGGCACGGTGGTGGCTGCGGAGCG
The DNA here is from genome assembly GCF_040676555.1 of Arthrobacter sp. LAR12-1-1.1. Classification (NCBI taxonomy): domain Bacteria; kingdom Bacillati; phylum Actinomycetota; class Actinomycetes; order Micrococcales; family Micrococcaceae; genus Arthrobacter; species Arthrobacter sp. LAR12-1-1.1. Next base: position 513,543 of record NZ_JBEGIG010000001.1, read on the forward strand.
CGAAGGCGTCCTGGCGTTCCCGGCTGATGCCGAAGCGGGCGGCGACGTTCTCGGCCGCGACGCCCATGTCGGGATCACCGAGGCTCAGTGGCGCGAACTGGGCCCGGCTGTAATAGTCCGGGCTGCCATCGTCGTTGCGGTGGGCCCGGAGCGGAGCCGTGCTGATGCTCTCCACACCGCCTGCAAGGTACAGGCCGCCGCCGCCCGCCGCGACCAGCCGGGAGGCCAGGACGATCGCGTCCAGACCGGAGCCGCATTGCCGGTCCACCGTGACGCCGGGGACGGTGACGGGCAGGCCGGCCTCCAGCGCGGCGAGTCGGGCCACGTTTCCGCCGCCGCCCACGGCGTTGCCGATCACGACGTCGGTCACGGACTCCGGGGCGGTGCCGGCGCCGGCATCGGCGAGCAGGCTGCGGAGCACCGGAGCCAGGAGTTCGTGGGCGCGCAGCTTCTTCAGGGCCCCGTTGGCCCGGCAGAGCGGCGTACGGCGCGCGGCGATGATCACCGGCTGCCGGTCCTCCGGCAGCCGCCGGGGCAATGACGGTCCGGGGAAGGGCAGCCCGAGCGGAGCCGGCCCCGTGCCCGCGCGCGGCTCAGCCAAGGCGCCGGATCCTGGGATCGTTCCGGGCTATCCAGTCGAGCAGCAGCTGCCGGCTGATCTTGCCCCGGTCCGTCAGGGGCAGCTCCGTCAGCGCGAAGTACTCCAGGGGGCGCTTGTTCCGTGCCAGCACGTCGTCGATCCCGGACCTCAGCTGCATGGCGGTGACCGCCCCGTGCGAGGGCACCACGCCGGCCACGACGCGCTGGCCGCGAAGATCATCGGTCATGCCTGCTGCCACGGCCGCCGCGACGCCGGGGACGGAGGCCAGCGCCATCTCGACCTCGTGCGGGTAGACGTTAGTGGCGGCGGTGATGATCATGTCGGAGCGACGGCCCAGCATGTGCAGGGTCCCGCCGGAGAGGTACCCCTGGTCGCCCACGGTGTACCAGCCGTCGAAACAGCGCAGCGCCTGGCCGTCGTCACCCCACAGGTAGCCGTTGCTGACCATGCCGCTGCGGACGCAGATGTTGCCATCGCTGCCGTCGGGGAGTTCGGTGCCGCGATCGTTCAGGATGCGGATGTCGACGCCGGGAAACGGCTTCCCAATGCCGGTCCCGCCCGGCTCAGCGGGGTCACCCGGACGCAGCCCGGCGCCCGAGACGAAGCTGAGTTCGGACGCGCCGTAGTATTCGAAAATGGTGGCGTTGGGTGCCCAGCGACGGGCCGCTTCCAGTGTCCGGGCGTCCAGCTTGGAACCGGCGCAGATGATGCTGCGGACGCCGGAGGCATCGACCCCGCCGGCCAGGCCGCGTTCGCTGAGCAGCCGGAGCATGGTGGGCACCAGGACCAGGCGGGTGATGCCGTCGTGGCTGACGGCAGCGTGGGCGGCGCCGACGTCGAAATGGTCCAGGCTGTGGAACTCCGCGCCGGCGTACAGGCATTCGGCGAGGGCATAGAGGTTCAGGCTTGCCGCGAGCGGGCCGGGGGCCAGAGTTTTGTCGTCCTGCGTCAACCCGAAGAATTCAATGGAGGCCTCGAAGGACTCCTGCCAGGACCGCCGCGAGCGGGTGAACGCCTTGGGCACCGAGGTGGTGCCGGAGGTCAGGCCGATCAGGAACGAGGTGTCTGCCGGCCCGTCAACAAGCCCAGTGCCCAGCCCAGTCCCCTGCCACGCCGGCAGCGCCGAGCCCGGATCCGCACGGCCGGGATCCCCACGGCCCGGATCCGGAAGCCCCGTTTCCATCCCGGAGATGCGGGCGGTGATGCCGTCCTGCAGTTGCTGCGGCCAGGCGGGGTCCAACACGGCGCACTGCCGCTGACCAGCGACGGCCGCCGCGAACGCTACGGCGAAGCGGGTTGAATTTTGTTCGGAGAGCACGGTGATGGCAGGCGCCGTTTGCACCAGCGCCGCTGCCTGGTCCCGCAGACCGGACCAGCTGAGGTGCCCTCCGGCCACGACGACGGCTGTTTCGTCGGGACGGTCGTCGGCCCAGCGCTGGAGTCTGTCGAGAAAAGGCATCGAACCAACTTTACTGTTGCCGGACGCCCCAGCGGCCTGTGCGGGATATTGTGACTCCATGAGCTTTAACGACAACGCCCCGCTGGATCCGTCACAGGTCCAGGATCGCCGCGGAATGGGCCGCGGCCCTATGATTGGCGGCGGGATCGGCGGCGGCATCATCCTGCTGCTGGCAGCCCTCTTCGGCATCAATCCCCAGCTTCTCGAGGGCCTGGCCGGCACCGTCCAGGACCCCCAGTCACAGAGCCAAGGCTCTGCCCCCGCCTGCCAGACCGGCGCCGACGCCGACGCCCGCCTCGACTGCAGGATTACCGGCACGGTCAACAGCCTGAACGCCTTCTGGCCGGCCTATCTGGCCCAGTACAACACGAAATACCCGCGGCCCGACGCCGTAATCTTCACCGGCGGAACCAATACGGGCTGTGGCGCCGCCACTTCTGACGTAGGACCGTTCTACTGCCCCGTCGACACGACGGCGTACTTCGACCCCGGGTTCTTCCAGGAGCTCGTGGACCGGTTCGGCTCGTCCGGCGGGCCGCTGGCCCAGGAGTATGTGGTGGCCCACGAATTCGGCCACCACATCCAGAACGTGCTCGGAGACCTCGACCGTGCTCAGCAGGATCCCCAGGGCCCCGGCTCCGGGGGGGTCCGGGTTGAGCTGCAGGCCGACTGCTACGCGGGGCTGTGGGCCCACTACGCGACGACGCAGCCGGACCCCAAGACCGGCCAGCCCTACCTCGAACCCTTCACGGACCAGGACATCCGGGATGCCCTGTCGGCTGCCTCGGCCGTGGGCGACGACCGCATCCAGAAGGCCGCCACGGGCCGCGTTTCACCCGAGGCATGGACCCACGGGTCAAGCGCCCAGCGGCAGAAGTGGTTCTACCAGGGCTACACCACCGGGGACATCAACAAGTGCGACACGTTTGCGGTGGCAACCCCGTAGTCCCACCCCTGTAGTACCAAAGCCCCGTCCCCACCCGCCGGGGCCTCATCCGCGCCGCGGCCGGCGCCGGATCGGGACTTCGACGTAGCTAAGGAATCCGGCGTGGCCCAGGTGCCGGTGCTTCGGGTGCCAAACCGGGCGGTACTCGTGCCCGAACGGATCGGTCACCAGGACTGCCTCCAGCCGGTCGTTCCCGGCCAGGAGGCGGTCGACGTCGGCCAGTGCGTTGCGCCGCGTCGCTAGCCCGTCGATGTCCAGGCTCCAAAGCCCCAGCTCAGCATCCGTTCCGCGTTCCAGCTGCAGAGTCTCGAACAGTCCGGCGACGAGCCCGGCGAGCCCGGCCGTATCGGCGCGTTGCAGCCGGTGCCCCTCCGGATGAACGTCGCGGGCATCGGCCAGGGCCTGGCGAAGCCAATGGAATTCCACGGATCCCAGGGGCGGCCCCATGCGCAGGTGGCGGTTCTGGTCCAGCTCGAGCCGGTACGTGGTGGCGCTGCGGTCAATGATGCACGGAGCCTCGCCGACATATTCGAAGTCGGCCAGGAGGGCATCCCGGGAGCGGTAGTAGGAGAACTCGCCGCTGTCCTCAACAACCACAAAGTCCCCGCCCGCACCGGACGGCCGTGGTGGTGGGGTGGCATCCATTCCGGTGTGCCTCCTGTTCGACAGTGTGCCCGGTCCAAAGCCTGTGGCCCTGTGGATTGGTTGTCTTTATCAGACCACCGCCGGGGCGATAAGGGAACGGCCATCAGGGAACGCCGGATAGGACGACGACGGCGGCCCCGCCTCGGTGAGGTGGGGCCGCCGTCGTCGTAATTAGGGGCCTCCGCCGCCGAGGGTTCCCTGGCCGAGCGAAGCGAGGCTAGGGAGGCGGTGGGGACCTAGATGTTGAAGCCCAGGGCGCGCATCTGGTCGCGGCCGTCCTCGGTGATCCGTTCCGGACCCCATGGCGGCATCCACACCCAGTTGAGCCGCCATTCATCGACGACCCCGTCCAGGGCCTTGCCGACCTGCTCCTCGATGACATCGGTGAGCGGGCAGGCGGCGGTGGTGAGCGTCATGTCGATCAGCAGGGCGCCGTCGTCGTCTGAGTACTTCAGACCGTACAGCAGGCCCAGATCAACGATGTTGACCCCGAGTTCCGGGTCGATCACATCCTTGAGCGCCTCTTCGACATCCTCGAGGCCCGTGCGGGCCACATTGAGTTCGGTCATCGCGGAGTCCTAACTACGCCTGGGCTGCAGCCGAGGCGGCAGCGATGGTGGCCGCCCCTGCGCCGGTGGCGTAGCGGTCGTAGCCTTCGTCTTCGAGGCGGTCGGCGAGCTCCGGGCCGCCCTCTTCCACAACCTGGCCATCGACGAACACGTGCACGAAGTCCGGCTTGATGTAGCGCAGGATCCGGGTGTAGTGCGTGATGAGCAGGGTGCCCATGTTGCCTTCGCCGTGGGCGCGGTTGACGCCCTCGGAGACAACCTTCAGCGCGTCGACGTCGAGGCCGGAGTCGGTCTCGTCGAGGATGGCGAACTTCGGCTTGAAGAGCTCCAGCTGGAGGATCTCGACGCGCTTCTTCTCGCCGCCGGAGAAGCCTTCGTTGACGTTGCGCTGGGTGAAGTCGGCGTCGATGCGCAGCTGCGCCATGGCCTCTTTGACGTCCTTGGTCCAGGTGCGCAGCTTGGGCGCTTCGCCGTCGATCGCGGTCTTGGCGGTGCGCAGGAAGTTGGTCATGCTGACGCCCGGGACCTCCACCGGGTACTGCATGGCAAGGAACAGGCCGGCGCGGGCGCGCTCGTCAACGGTCATCGCGAGGACGTCCTCACCGTCGAGCGTGATGGTGCCGGAGGTGACGTTGTAACGCGGGTGCCCGGCGATGGTGGACGCCAGCGTGGACTTGCCGGAACCGTTCGGGCCCATGATGGCATGCGTCTCGCCGGTCCTGATGGTCAGGCTGACGCCCTTCAGGATTTCCTTGGTGCCCTGCTCGGTGTCAATGCTGACGTGCAGGTCCTTGATCTCAAGAGTCGACATATGTCTTGTTCTCCTCTGCACCGTGCCCTCCGGCACTGTGCGTTTTCTTGGCGATAAGTTTTCTTGTGCGAGTTGCAGGCTGCAGGCAGCTAGCTGAAGTTTGGAGCCTCGGCGCCGTTCAGGACGTTGGTGAAGTCCACGTAGACCTCGTCATCCAGGACGGTCACGGCAAACACGGGAACAGGATCATAGGCTGGCAGCTGGAGCGGCTCGCCGGTGCGCAGGTCGAACTGGGAACCGTGGCCCCAGCACTCGATCTTGCAGCCTTCAACCTCTCCTTCGGAGAGAGAGATGTCCGCGTGCGAGCAGGTGTCGCCGATCGCGTGGATCTCCCCCATCGAGTCCTTCACGATCGCTACGGGGTAGTCGTCGATCAGGATCCGCAGCGCCTGCTTGAGTTGGATCTCGCTGGCGTTGCAGACTAGCTCGCCCTTTGGCTGTTCAGTCATTGATGTGTTCCGTGTTCTCTAGTGCTGCGCACTAGTGGTTCGTTGCCGCGAGTTCGCGCTCGACGGCTTCCGTGAGGCGCTCTTCGATGGCCGGAACGTTGATCTTCTGGATGATCTCGTTCAGGAACCCGCGGACCACCAGGCGGCGGGCCACGTCTTCAGGGATGCCACGGGCCATCAGGTAGAACAGGTGCTGGTCGTCAAACCGTCCGGTGGCGCTGGCGTGTCCGGCGCCGGCGATCAGGCCGGTTTCGATCTCAAGGTTCGGCACGGAATCGGCGCGGGCACCGTCGGTCAGGACCAGGTTGCGGTTGGCCTCGTAGGTGTCGGTGCCTTCTGCTTCCTTGCGGATCAAAACGTCACCCACCCACACGGTGTGCGCGTTACGGCCCTGCAGGGCGCCCTTGTACAGGACGTTGGACTTGCAGTTGGCCACGGCGTGGTCCACGAACAGGCGCTGCTCGAGGTGCTGGCCGGCGTCGGCGAAGTACAGGCCAAACAGTTCCACTTCGGCGCCCGGGGCGGTGAAGCGGGCCGAGGGCGTGACGCGCACGAGGTCGCCGCCGAGGCTGACAACAATGTGCTTGAATTTGGCGTCGCGGCCGAGCTTGACCTGCTGGGAGGAGGCGTGCACGGCGTCGTCGTTCCATTCCTGGAGCGAGATGACGGTCAGCTGCGCGCCGTCCTCAACGAGGATTTCGACGTTTTCCGAGACGACGGCGGTGCCCTGGTGGTCCAGGACGACGACCGACTTGGAGAACTTTTCCGCGACGATCACGATGTGCTGTGCGGAAGCCTCGGTGCCCTGCCCGGTCAGCAGGACGCTGACCTCGCCGTCCACCTGGACCTCGGACGGGACGGTGATGACGGTGGCCTCGGCGAAGTTCTCCCAGGCGTTCGCGGAGACGCGGTCCTCGGGGATGGCGGCGGAGCCGATCCGGCGGTCGTCGCGGCCGACGGTCTCAACCCTGACGCTGTCCGGAGCGGTGATGCTCACGGCCGGCGCGGCACCGCCCAGGACCTCGGTGTGCAGGCCGCGGAGGCGCTTGAGCGGGGTGAACCGCCAGTCTTCTTCCATGCCGGTCAGCGGCTTGAAATCCGCCAGCTTGTAGGAGGTCAGGCGGCCGGCGCGTGAGCTGTCCGGAATGCCGACACCGCCGCCGTGCGAGTGGCGCTTGACGGCTTCGCCGGCCAGCGGCGCTTTGGACTCCGCTGCGTTCAGGGGTGAAAGGCTTTCGCCTTCCTCGGTGAAACCGTTGATGAACGGCTGGGCTGAGGGCGCGCCGATGCGGGCCTTTTCAGTAGTGATGTCAGTCATTAACCGACCGATCCTTCCATCTGCAGTTCAATCAGTCGGTTTAGCTCGAGGGCGTATTCCATCGGCAGTTCGCGGGCAATCGGCTCGATGAAGCCGCGGACGATCATCGCCATGGCCTCGTCTTCGCGCATGCCGCGGGACATCAGGTAGAACAGCTGCTCTTCGCTGACGCGCGAGACCGTGGCCTCGTGGCCCATGGTGACGTCGTCCTCGCGGATGTCGATGTACGGGTAGGTGTCCGAGCGGCTGATGGTGTCCACCAGGAGGGCGTCACAGCGGACCGTGTTGGCCGAGTGCTTGGCGCCTTCGCGGACCTGGACCAGGCCGCGGTAGGCAGCGCGGCCGCCGCCGCGGGCCACGGACTTGGAGATGATCGAGCTCTTGGTGTTGGGCGCGATGTGGACCATCTTGGAGCCGGTGTCCTGGTGCTGGCCTTCGCCAGCGAACGCGATGGACAGGGTTTCGCCCTTGGCGCCTTCGCCCACGAGGTAGACGGCCGGGTACTTCATGGTGACCTTGGAGCCGATGTTGCCATCGATCCACTCCATCGTGGCGCCCTCTTCGCAGATGGCGCGCTTGGTCACCAGGTTGTACACGTTCGTGGACCAGTTCTGGATGGTCGTGTAGCGGACGCGGGCGCCCTTCTTCACGATGATTTCCACGACGGCGGAGTGCAGCGAGTCCGAGGTGTAGATCGGCGCGGTGCAGCCTTCGATGTAGTGGACGTAGGAGTCCTCGTCCGCGATGATCAGCGTGCGCTCGAACTGGCCCATGTTTTCCGTGTTGATGCGGAAGTAGGCCTGCAGCGGGATGTCCACGTGGACGCCCTTGGGCACGTACACGAAGGATCCGCCGGACCAGACGGCCGTGTTCAGCGAGGCGAACTTGTTGTCGCCCACCGGGATGATGGTGCCGAAGTACTCCTGGAAGATCTCCGGGTGTTCGCGCAGCGCGGTGTCTGTGTCCAGGAAGATGACGCCCTGCTGTTCCAGGTCCTCGCGGATCTGGTGGTAGACAACCTCAGACTCGTACTGGGCGGCGACGCCGGAGACGAGGCGGCTGCGCTCGGCTTCCGGGATGCCCAGCTTCTCGTACGTGTTCCGGATGTCCTCGGGGAGGTCTTCCCAGGTTGCGGCCTGCTTCTCGGTGGAGCGCACGAAGTACTTGATGTTGTCGAAGTCGATGCCGGACAGGTCCGCGCCCCAGGTGGGCATGGGCTTGCGGTCGAAGTACTTCAGGCCCTTGAGGCGGAGGTCCAGCATCCACTCTGGCTCGTTCTTCTTGGCCGAAATGTCGCGGACAACGTCTTCATCGATGCCGCGGCGGGCGTTGGCCCCGACGTCGTTCTTGTCGGCCCAGCCGTATTCATAGGTGCCGATTCCGTGGAGCTCGGGATTCTTTTCCAGAATCTCCGAAATCACAGTAGAGCCAGCAACCTTCTTCTCTGATAGTTGGTCCGTCATCACGGCCTTTCTTGGAGATGGTTGGATACTTCGTCCGGGTTGACCGGGGCTGCGGGACTGGAAGTCCTGACGGCGGCCGGACGGCCCGTAGGTATGTGGGTGGTGCAAACGTGCCCGCCGCGCGCCAGGGTGGAGAGCCGGCGCACATCGACGCCGACCAGCCGGGCGAACACTTCGGTCTCCACGTCGCAGAACACGGGGAACTGGGCCGCCAGGTGCTGGATGGGGCAGTGCCCCTGGCAGAGCTGAACGCTGGAGAGCGCGGCCGGAAGCGGCGCCTTGGCTTCGAGCGACTGCGCCGAGGCCACGAAACCGTCGCGGCTCAGCGCCTCGGAGAGAGCCTGGGCGCGGGCCGTGATGTCCGGTCCGGCCTGCTCGATCTCGGGTGCGTAGCGGCGCTCCATGTCGGCGAACCGCTCGACGGCGAACTGCCGCACCGCCTCGGGACCGGCCGCCTCTTCCAGGCGGCGCAGCGCGACGGAGGCGATGTCGAGATAGTCGTTGCCCAGGGTCGACTGGCCCTGGGAGCTCAGGACGTAGCGGCGGGCGGGCCGTCCGGCGCCGGCACCGGCGCGGGCAACGCGCTTGACCTCAATCACTCCGCTGCGCGCGAGGTGGTCGAGGTGGCGGCGCACGGCAGCCGGGGTGAAGCCCAGGAGGTCGCCGAGTTCGGCTGCGCTGATGGGTCCATGCTCCAGCACCGCGTTCAGGACACGGTCACGCGTGCGCTCTTCAGCGTCGTGGGTGTGGCTGCCGGCGGCGGGAACGACGTCGGGAACAGCCGCCACGTGTGCCCGGGCGGACCCGACGCGCGCGGTGCCGCGCCCGGTCGGGGCTGCGGACGCAGAGGAACTCATGGAATACACAACACAATCATGTCGTAATTTACTCCGGCATTCCAGTAAGGCATGGCTTGCCTGCGGGCCCTGCCCCTCCGGGGAGACGACGTACTACATCGCGTAGAATGCTGTGGTGCGATCTCCCGAATCCCCCGTTCTGACAATCAACGGGCTTGTCAAGGATGTTGGTCCACTGCCCACCCTCGACGGCAAGATGCTGCGCGTGGTCAGCGGCCTTTCCCTCATTGCCGAACGCGGCCAGGTCACGGCCCTGCTCGGCGCCAACGGCGCCGGCAAAACCACCACCATTGAATGCGCCCAGGGGCTGCAAAAGCGTACTGCCGGCGCCATCAGCCTACTGGGCCAGGACCCGGATTCGGCCGGCGCCGGGCTTCGCGCACGCGTGGGGGTCATGCTGCAGGACGGCGGCCTGCCACCGTCAGCCCGGCCCATCCCCCTGCTGCGGCACATTGCCGGCATGTACCAGGACCCGTGGCCGGTAGATGAGCTGATCGGACGGCTGGGGATTGACTCGTTCAGCCGCACCAATGTGCGGCGCCTGTCCGGTGGGCAGAAGCAGCGCCTCGCCCTGGCCGCGGCCCTGGTCGGCAATCCGGAGGTTCTGTTCCTCGACGAGCCGAGCGCGGGCCTGGACCCGCAGTCCCGACAAATGGTCTTCGACCTGATCTCCGAACTGCGCAACAGCGGCATGGGCATCATCCTCACGACGCACCTGATGGACGACGCCCAGCGCCTCGCGGACTATGTTTACATCATCGACGCCGGCCGCAACGTCGCCGAAGGAACGGTCGCCGAGCTCCTGCGGCACCAGCTGCCCGCCGGCGACGCATCCCAGCACATCCGCACCCTGCTGTTCGAAACCGAGCCCGGCCTGGACTTCACCGGCGTGCTGCCCGACGGCGTCGACATCACCGAGGCGCGGGCAGGCAGCTACGCCGCAACCGGCGCCCTGACACCCGCCGACCTCGCCGCGATCACCGCATGGTGGGCCGTGCGCGGGATCATGCCCAGCTCCCTGAGCCTTGAAGCCCGCAGCCTCGAGGACGTCTTCCTGGACATCTCCGGAAGGGAGATCCGATGACCCGCGTAACAGGTGGCGCCCCGCTGGAGAGCGCACGACGCGGCAGCGCGCCCCAGACGGTCCATGGCAGCGCCCCGGCTTCCTTGCTGCGCCGCATCCTGCTGCAGGGGAAATACGAAACCATCACCATGCTCAGGAACGGCGAGCAGCTGATCCTCGCGATCGTGCTGCCGCTGCTGGCCATGGTCGGCCTAACCGTGACGCCATTGCTGGACGGACTCGGTTCGAGCCGCATCAACGTTGCCGTGCCCGGCATCCTGGCCCTATGCGCCATGTCCACTGCCTTCACGGGGCAGGGCATCTCCACTGGCTTCGACCGCCGCTACGGCGTCCTGCGCTTTCTTTCCACCACTCCCCTGGGCCGCACGGGACTGATTGCGGGGAAGGTCCTGGCCGTCCTGGCCGTGCTGTTCCTGCAGGTACTTGTCGTGACGGCGGTGGCCCTCCTGCTCGGCTGGCAGCCCAACCCCGCGGGCTGGCTGCCCGGGTTGGCCATCCTGGTCCTCGGAGCCGCTGCCTTCACGGCACTCGGGCTCCTGGTCGCCGGGACGGTCCGGCCGGAGGCAACCCTGGCCATCACCAACCTCCTCTGGATCCTCCTCGGCGCCCTGGGCGGGATCGTCATCCCGGCCGAACGGCTCCCTGCGCTGGCGCAGGCCGTGGTGCACTTCCTCCCCTCCGGCGCGCTGGGCCAGGCGCTGAGGGATGCTTTCCTGTACGGCACCGTCAATGGTGCTTCCGTGCTTGTCCTGCTGCTCTGGACGGCGATCGCCGGCGGCGCAGCAACCCGTTGGTTCAAGTGGAATTGAGAAAACTGTGAGCACGGCGTCACGAACTCCCCGGATCGTCTCCGGAATCACCTCCCGGCTGCCCGTCAGCGTGGACAAGACGGTCAGGCGGCTGGCTGTGTTGTCCCTCATCGGCCAGATCGTGCTGGTGGTGACCGGCGGAGCCGTACGGCTGACCGCCTCGGGCCTCGGCTGCCCCACCTGGCCGCGCTGCACGGAGGCCTCCCTGGCGACCACCCCGGAAATGGGGTTCCACGGAATCATTGAATTCGGCAACCGGCTCCTGACGTTCGCGCTGGCGGCCATCGCGGTGATGATGCTCGTCTACCTGTGGAACCTCCGCAAGGAGCGCCGCGACCTCTTCCTGCTGGCCCTCGGCCTGCTCGCCAGCATCCCGGCCCAGGCCGTCATCGGCGGCATCACGGTGCTGACCGGGCTCAACCCGTGGGTCGTGGGCCTGCATTTCCTCGTTTCCATGGCGCTCGTGGTCCTCGCGACCCTGTTGGTGAACCGGGCCTACGGCCGAACCGGCCAGGCCAGGACCGTGCAGCTTCCCGCCCTGCCGGGCGCGGCGCGCCCGGTGATGACCGCCGTCGCGCTTCTCTCCGCCGTCGCCGTCTGCCTCGGTGTGGTGGTGACCGGAGCGGGCCCGCACGCCGGCGACGCGAACGCCCCGCGAAATAATCTCGACTGGGACCTCTTCGCGCACATCCACGCAGTGCCCGCCTACCTGGTGACCGCCGGCGCGCTGTTCGCGGTGTTCCTTGTGGTCCGAGGGCGGATCCAGGGGCCGTTCCGCTCCGCGGTGTTCATGCTCCTGGGCGTCACGGTGCTGCAGGCCGTCATCGGCTTCACGCAGTACTACAACGGCATCCCGGCGCTCCTCGTCGGCGCGCACATGCTGGCGGCGGCGCTGCTGATGAGCGCGGCCACCAACGCCGCGGACCTCGCCCGCTACAGCCCGGTGGACTAACACGACGCAGAACACGACGCAACTAAGCAACGCGGGGCTACTTACCGCCCGTCCGGAACCTATGGATGGGCCGTAAGTGACTCCGCGTTTGCTGTCTGCGCGGCGGTCCGGGCGCTGCGGCATCGAAGATCCCAACAGCATTCACCTCCCGGGGGCTGGCCCTGACGGGATTTCCGGGTGGACTATGAGATGGCATGGACATGGATCGTCGCGGCAGTGGGCTCTTTTTTGTTCGCTCCCGTGACGCTGACCGGAAGGCCTTCCCAGATGCAAGCGACAGAACCGACCGTGCCCCCTTCACCCTCAGCCCGCCAGCGCGCGGCGAGCCTCAAAGAGCGCGTCTACATCATCTTCACGAGCCTGGCTGTGGTGTTGGCGCTTCGGGGTCACGCGGACGAGACCACGCCCGCAGCCGCGGCGGCGACCCTCAGCATCGTGGTGATCGGTTCCCTGCTGGGGATTTTCGTCGCCGATCTCCTCAGCCACCTGACCGTACATTCGAAGCTCCCCACCGGCGAAGAACTGCACCATATGATCGCCGTCAGCGCGGACGGCCTCGGCGTCCTGGTGACTCCGCTGATTCTGCTGGCGGCGGCCGGTTTCGGGCTGTGGACGACGGCTGTTGCGCTCGGGTGGGCGGTGGTCGTTCTCGTTGTCTCGCTGGCCATCGTCGGATTCCTCGCGATCCGGCGCCTCGAGATCCCGCTGCGCCACAAGGTCGCCATCATGTTCGCCGAGGTTGTGCTGAGCCTTCTGGTGATCGGGCTCGAACTGCTGGCCCACAACCTCTGATCCCCGAAAGACCACTTTCTGCCAATATTCGAGTGCTGGTTAATGACCGGTCACTTGTCGGGTGGGGGCAACTTTCGGAATACTGGGCCATGTATCCCCCAGCCCCGTTGGCCTGGAAATGCAGCCGATCGCCGGTCCGCGGACTGCGTGGCAGCCGGGCCGGGTTGGCGGCCGGGAGGGCCGGGGTCAGGTTTTGTCCAGCGAAGTCGGGGATACTTGGATACGGCGCAGGACTGCGCCCGCACTCGCATTCATGGAAAGTAGGACGGCTCGGTTTTGCCTTGATGCAACTGGAATCGGAACTGGCCAGATAGAGGCACTGGAGGATATGTGACGTCACTATTCGGCGAAAGACCCGCAAGGGCAGCCCAGCAAACCGCACCTCGCCCACGGCTTGACGGCCTGGACGTGCTCCGCGGGGCAGCCGTTGGGGCCGTCCTGCTGGGACATTCCTGGCCGGGCATATTTCAAGGCGCCGGCATCGTTGGTGTCATTGCCTTCTTCGTGCTGAGCGGGTACTTGATCACCAACGTGCTGGTCCGGGATATCGAACGGCACCGAAAAATTCGCTACGGCCGCTTCTATGCGCACAGGGCCTTCCGGCTGGTGCCGGCACTGATCTCCTTCCTGGGCGTGTACGCGATCGTCGAACTGGCCACCGACGTCCTTGGGGACCGGTCAAAGGGAATCGTGGGGTACACCGTCATCGCCGGGCTTGGCTATCTCAAAGACCTGCCCCTGCCGTTCGACGTGAGCATGGCGATCGGACCACTCTGGACGCTGGCGGTGGAAGAACAGTTCTACCTGATCTGGCCCGCGCTGCTCGTGCTCGCCCTGCGACGCAACCGCCAGGGCCGGCTGATTGGCTTCTCCGCCGCCGTCGCCCTGTTCTTCATGGCGGCGAGTGTGCTGGCCATGGCGACCCTGGCGCCGCAACTCCACTCACTGGTCTACGCGCTGCCCACAACGTGGGGCCTGGGGCTGATCGTCGGTTCGGCCCTGCGGCTGTACAGGGTCCACGTGTTCAGCTGGTTCACCGGCCACGGCTTCAGGCGTGCGGCTCTCTGCGGTTCCGCCGCCGTCCTGGCCGGACTGATCTTCTTCCCCAAGGCAAACGAAACACCGGCTTTCATCTTCCTTGGCGGCCCGCTGGCCATGGCTGCCTCAGCCGTCCTGGTCGCCCTGGCCGCCTCCCGCACGGCAGCGATGCCGAAGTGGACGCGCCCGGTGCAGATGCTGGGCACCGTGTCCTACGCCGCGTACCTGTGGAACTACGTCGTCATTCTGTGGCTCAATGGCGGCTCGACAGCCGATCTGCCGCCGCTCGTTGCGGTGTCGGCCATCGCGTTGACCCTGCTCATCGCGGTCATCAGCTGGCACACAGTCGAAAGGCTGGGACGGATCGCGCGGGATCGCTTCGACCGGCATTACGTTGCTCGGGACCAGCGGAACCAGCAGGACCAGCAGAAGGCCGGCAGCGCCGCCGTTTCCGGGCAGACTGCGCCCAGACAGCACCCGGACAGGGCAGAGTGACATCCGCGGACTAGGCAGGTTCGCAGCCCTGGCCGGCCTGCAACGGCACGGCGCCGCTCACGCGTTAATTCGCTCGCCGGTTCAGCCGGTACGCAGCGCAGCCGCGGCGCCGGCGCCGGGAGAGCTCTCCAGCGTGCAAGGATCGGTGTTCGCGCCGCAGACGATCACTGCCACGCGTTCGCCTTCGCCGGGCGTGTACGCCCCTGACGTGAGCGCAGCAAGCGCCGCCGCCGCGCCGTATTCGGCGGGGATCCGGTAGTCGCTCCAAAGCTGGGACCGGGCGGCGACAATGGCGGCGTCGTCCACCAGCACGGAGGTCGGAGGGACACGCGACGCGATGCTGAAGGCGATCTCGCCCACCCGCCGGGCACCCAGGGAATCCGCGGCGACTCCGGAAACGGACACATCGACCGGGTGGCCGGCGGATAGGGCGGCGTGCAGCGTGGGGATGTTGAAGGGTTCAACCGCGACGACGCGCGCCCGGCCCTCGGCCGCTGCCGCGACTCCTGCATACAGTCCGCCGCCGCCGACGGCGACGAGGATCGTGTCGATGCCGGGCTCGTCCTGGAGGATCTCTTCGGCGACCGTGCCTGCGCCGGCCGCGATTTCGAGCTGGTCGTACGCATGGCAGAACAGGGCACCGCTTTCTTCCACGTATTCCGTGGCGGCGGCGAAGGCTTCCGCGTACTCGGCGCCGACCTGCCGGACCGTCGCGTTGTACGCGAGAAGGCGCTCCACCTTCACGCGCGGGGCGTTCTCCGGAACGAACACTGTCGCCGGAACACCGAGTGCCGCCGCGGCATAGGCGTTCGCGAGGCCCGCGTTACCGCCCGACGCCGCCACCACCCCGACGCCGGGGTTGAGTTCCCCGCGCTCCCGGGCAGCGAGGAGCCGGTTGAAGGCGCCCCGGGCCTTGAAAACGCCGGTGTGCTGCAGGAACTCGCATTTGAACCAGAGAGGAGCGGCGGCGGTACCGCCGCGAAGCAAAGGCGTGCGCCGAACGTAGCCGCTGATGCGGCTCTCTGCCTGGAGTACATCGCTGCGGTTGATCACTGGCTCCCCCTGAGGTTGCGCTGCCTGTCCGGCGTTGATTCGTCGGGTCGTGGCTGTTCTGTGTTACTTCGTAAGGTGTTGACTGGTCGGTTCGTATGGATATCCCCTGGCCGTAGGGACTATGCCCGGATACGGCTGACGCTCCCCCACCACTGGTGAGGGAGCGTCGGCCAGACGGACGGGGAGGCCTCAGCCGCCCATGACGGCCGAGCCGACAAACGGGTCGACGGCCAGGGCAATGAAGAGCAGCGTCAGGTAGCTGATGGAGCCGTGGAAGACCTTCATCGCTCCCTTGTTGGAGATGTCGCCCGACTGGGCGCGGTTGTACAGTGCGTGCGACTCGTACAGGAACCAGCCACCGGCCGCGACGGCGGTCACCGTGTAGACCCAGCCGGCGCCGCCGGCCGGGATCATCAGCAGCGAACACGCCACCATGGCCCACGCGTAGAGGACCACCTGCACCGAGACCACCTTTGCACCGGCGATTGCGCCCAGCATGGGCACGTTGGCGTTGCGGTAGTCCTCGCCGTAGCGCATCGACAGCGGCCAGTAGTGCGGCGGGGTCCAGAGGAAGATCACCATGAACAGCACGACGGCGGGCCACTCGACGGTGTTGGTGACAGCGGCCCAGGCAATCAGGACCGGAAAGCACCCGGCGGCGCCGCCCCAGACAATGTTCTGGGCCGTGCGACGTTTGAGGATCATGGTGTAGATCACGACGTAGAAGACGATGGCGCCGAGTCCCAGCCACGCGGAGAGCGGGTTGGCCCCGAACCAGAGGATCGCGATCGCCGCCGCGCCCAGCAGCCAGGAGAAGATGAGTGCTTCGCGAGGGGTGACCTCACCGGTGACCAGCGGCCGGTTCTCCGTGCGGTGCATGAGCTTGTCAATGTCGCGGTCGATGTAACAGTTGAAGGCACCTGCGGAGCCCGCCGCAAATGCCCCGCCCACAAGCGTCGCCAGGATCAGGCCGATCGACGGGAAGCCACGTTCGGCATAGATCATGGTGGGCAGCGTGCTGACGAGGAGGAGCTCGATGACGCGGGGTTTCGTGAGCGCCAGGTAGGCCTTGGCTTTGCGGCCGAAGCCCATTCGTCCCGAGGCCGGGGAGGCGTTCAGCGGCGTATTAGTTGTGCTCACGGTGGCAGTCACTCTGTTCTGTCTGGCTGTGCAGTTCTGTCTGGCTGGGCAGCCCCGGGTGGATTTCGCAACTCGTTTGGCTGCAGATCGGGCTCCGTGCTCGGCGCACGCCCGTATCTTTGCCCCAGTCGAAGGCCACCACCCATCATACCGTGGAGCTCCGGGCATCCGGGCCGTCGAACAGCGCCCATGATTCCGGCGTGTTAACGCTTGCTCACCGGCGCAACGGCGGACGGTGATTCATATAAGCGAAATCCCGTCCAATTGGTGAGATATACGCTGACCACAAAGTGGAATGGGACTAGGCTGTCTTTAGATCAGCGCACACGGGCACGCATACAGGCAATTGCCGGTACAGGCGGCTCTGCATCTGCGTCTGAATGATAGATCAACGTTTCGATGGTGAACGGCTGGTACGTACCGCAGCGGGCACCGAACTGTGCCCGGGGCGGGAAATAGTGCGTACCGCCGGCCGTCAGCACAGAGAGGGGCCCGGTTTTCGTGTCACATTTGGAAGAGCAAGAACTGTCATGGACTACCTTGGACCAGCGTGCGGTGGACACGGTCCGGGTGCTGGCCGCAGATGCGGTGGAGAAAGTCGGAAACGGCCACCCGGGGACGGCAATGAGTCTGGCACCGGCCGCGTACTTGTTGTTCCAGAAGCTGATGCGCCATGACCCGGCAAACCCCGACTGGCTGGGCCGTGACCGGTTCGTCCTGTCCCCCGGGCACACGTCCCTGACCCTCTACATCCAGCTGTTCCTCTCGGGCTACGGGCTGGAACTGAAGGACCTGGAGGCGCTGCGGACCTGGGGCTCGCTGACCCCCGGCCACCCGGAATACAAGCACACCAAGGGTGTGGAGATCACCACCGGCCCGCTGGGCCAGGGCCTGGCCTCGGCGGTCGGCTTCGCATATTCCCAGCGCCGCATGCGCGGGTTGCTCGACGCCGACGCTCCCGCCGGCGAGTCCCCGTTCGACCACACCATCTGGGTGATCGCCTCCGACGGCGACCTGCAGGAAGGCGTGACCTCCGAGGCGTCCTCGCTCGCCGGACACCAGGAACTCGGCAACCTCGTGGTGATTTACGACGAGAACCACATCTCGATCGAGGACGACACCGATGTGGCGTTCACCGAGGACGTCCTGGCCCGCTACGAGGCCTACGGCTGGCACACCCAGCGGGTCGACTGGACCCGGACCGGCGAATACGTCGAGGACGTGCAGGAGCTGCACGCCGCGCTGCTCGCCGCGAAGGCCGAAACCGGCAAGCCCTCCATCATCTCGCTGCGGACCATCATCGGATACCCGGCGCCGAAGAAGCAGAACACCGGCAAGATCCACGGCTCGGCCCTGGGTGCGGAGGAAGTCGCCGCCCTGAAGAAGGTCCTGGGCTTCGACCCGGAACGCGCCTTCCAGGTCGACGAGGACGTCCTGGCCCACGCCCGGGCCGTTCAGGACCGCGGTGCCGCCGCCCGCACCGACTGGCAGGCCTCGTTCGAGGCGTGGCAGGCCGGCAATCCCGAGGCCGCGGCCCTGCTGGAACGCGTCGAAGCCAAGAAGCTCCCGGGCGAGTTCGAGGCCGCACTGCCGGTCTTCGAAGCAGGCAAGGACGTCTCCACCCGCGCCGCATCCGGTAAGGTCCTGAACGCGATCGGCCCGGTCATGCCCGAACTCTGGGGCGGCTCCGCCGACCTCGCCGAGTCGAACAACACCACGATCGAAGGCTCGCCCTCGTTCATCCCGGCGTCCCGGTCCACCGCGGCCTGGAAGGGCAACCCCTACGGCCGGGTCCTGCACTTCGGCATCCGCGAGCACGCCGCCGCGTCGATCGTGAACGGCATCTCCCTGCACGGGCGGACCCGGGCGTTCTCCGGCACGTTCCTGATCTTCTCCGACTACCAGCGCCCCGCGATCCGGCTCGGCGCCCTCATGGGCGTGCCGTCGCTGTATGTCTGGACGCACGACTCGATCGGCCTGGGCGAGGACGGCCCTACGCACCAGCCCGTCGAGCAGCTCGCCTCCCTGCGGGCCATCCCGGGCCTGGACGTCGTCCGCCCCGGTGACGCGAACGAGGTCGCCGCGGCCTGGAAGGCCATGCTGGAAAACCACGAAAACCCCGCCGGGATCGTCCTGACCCGGCAGAACATCCCCACGTACGCCCGCGGCACGGGCCAGGCCGACGGCGACACCTTCGGCTCCACCGCCGGTGTCGAAAAGGGCGGTTACGTCCTGGCCGAGGCATCCAAGGACGGCAACACCGTCGAAGCCCAGGTCATCCTGATCGGCACCGGCTCCGAGGTCCAGCTGGCCGTCAACGCCCGCGAAACCCTGCAGGCCGAGGGCATCCCCACCCGTGTGGTGTCGATGCCCTGCGTGGAGTGGTTCAACAAGCAGGACGCCGCCTACCGCGACGCCGTGCTGCCCCCTGCCGTGAAGGCGCGCGTCTCCGTCGAGGCCGGACTGGCACTGGGCTGGAAGGAATTCGTCGGCGACGCCGGCCGTTCCATCTCCCTCGAGCACTTCGGCGCGTCCGCTGACTACAAGCGCCTCTTCCAGGAATTCGGCATTACGGCAGAAGCAGTCGCTGCCGCCGCCAAGGAATCCCTGGCCGGCCTCACAAACTGATCCAACCCCACGGTTCCGGGGGACCTGTGTCCCCGGAACCCATGATTTCCAGGAGTTATGAAATGACTACCCCCACACAGCAGCTCTCCGACGCCGGCGTCTCGATCTGGCTCGATGACCTCTCCCGCGGCCGCCTGAAGACCGGCACGCTGCGCAAGCTCATCGAAGAGAAGAACGTCGTTGGCGTCACCACCAACCCGTCCATCTTCCACGCCGCCATCACCACCGGCCACGACTACGACGCCGTCATCGCCGCACAGGCCGCCGCCGGCGCCACCGTTGAAGAGACCGTCTTCGAAATCACCACCACCGACGTGGCCGACGCCTGCGACCTGTTCGCCCCCGTCGCCGCGGCTTCCAAGGGTGTCGACGGCCGCGTCTCCATCGAGGTGGACCCCCGCCTGGCCTGGGACACCGCCGGCACCATCGCCGAAGCGAAGCACCTCTACAAGAAGGTCAACAAGGACAACGTCCTGATCAAGATCCCGGCAACCCTCGAAGGCCTCGAGGCCATCACGGCCACCCTGGCCGAGGGCATCAGCGTCAACGTGACCCTGATCTTCTCGCTGGAACGCTACCGCGCCGTGATCAACGCCTTCCAGTCCGGCCTCGAGCAGGCCAAGGACAACGGCCACGACCTGTCCAAGATCCACTCGGTCGCGTCCTTCTTCGTCTCCCGCGTCGATGCCGAAATCGACAAGCGCCTCAACGCCATCGGCACCGACGAAGCCAAGGCACTCAAGGGCAAGGCCGGCCTGGCCAACGCCCGCCTGGCCTACCAGGTCTACGAAGAGCTCTTCTCCACCGAACGCTGGGCCCTCCTGGCCGAGGCCGGCGCCCTGCCGCAGCGCCCGCTCTGGGCCTCCACCGGTGTGAAGGACCCGGCTTACCCGGACACCCTGTACGTCACGGAACTTGTCGCCCCCGGCGTGGTGAACACCATGCCGGAGAAGACCCTCGACGCCACGTTCGACCACGGCACCGTCACGGGCGACACCGTCACCCGCGGCTACGACGACGCCAACGCCACACTGAACTCCCTCGACGCGCTCGGGATTTCGTACAACGACGTCGTCGCCCTGCTCGAATCAGAAGGCCTGGACAAGTTCGTGGCCAGCTGGAAGGAACTGCTGGGTGACGTCGAAGGCGCCCTGGCCTCTGCACGGAAGGCTTCCTAACCCATCATGAGCACACTCAGCTACGACGCCACCGGCGCAGCCCGCCAGGCACATGAGCAGCACCTTCCGGCACTGCTGGAGGACCGCATCGCCACCCGGATCTTCGCGAAGGACCACACCCTGTGGGGTCCGGACGCAGAGCAGGAATCCGCTGTCCGGTTGGGCTGGGTCGAGGCGGCTGCCGTCTCCCAGCCACTGGTCAGCGACATTCTGGAACTCCGCGATGCGCTGAAGGCCGAGGGCGTTACGCGGATCGTCCTCTGCGGCATGGGCGGCTCCTCGCTGGCGCCTGAAGTCATCGCGGGCACCGCTGGCGTCGAGCTGACTGTTCTTGACAGCACCGACCCCGAACAGGTCAGTGCCGCATTGGCGGACCGTCTGGCCGAAACGGCCATCGTCGTCTCGTCCAAGTCCGGCTCCACCGTGGAAACTGATTCCCAGCGCCGGATCTTCGAGCAGGCGTTCACGGATGCCGGCGTCGACGCGAAGAGCCGCATCGTCATCGTCACCGACCCGGGTTCGCCGCTGGACAAGGCTTCCAGGGAGGCCGGCTACCGCGCCGTCTTCAACGCCGATCCCAACGTCGGTGGCCGTTTCTCGGCCCTGACGGCCTTCGGGCTGGTCCCCTGCGGGCTGGCCGGAGTGGACATCCAGGCTTTCCTGGATGAAGCGGAAGAAGCCGCCGAGATCCTCAATGAGGACTCGGAGGACAACATCGGTCTCGCCCTGGGCACCGCCCTGGGCGGCACCAACCCGCTGCGCAACAAGATCGTCATCGCGGAGGACGGGTCCGGGATCGTGGGCTTCGCCGACTGGGCCGAACAGCTCATCGCCGAATCCACCGGCAAGCTTGGCACCGGCGTGTTGCCGGTCGTCGCCGGTCCTGCCTCCCCGGAAGCCACCCTCGGCGCTGCCGATGTCCTCGTCGTCCGGCTCGTCGCGGCGGAAGCCGACGTGCAGCTTGGCGAGAACGAGGTCGCCATTGCCGGTGGCCTGCCCACCCAGATGATGGTGTGGGAGTTCGCCACCGCCGTGGCCGGCCGCCTGCTGGGCATCAACCCGTTCGACCAGCCCGACGTCGAGGCAGCCAAGATCGCCGCGCGCGGCCTGCTGGACGCGCAGCCCGAGCCGACGCCGGCGAACTTCACCGACGGCGCCATCGAGGTCCGTGGCGGTGAGTGGGTCGCCGACGCCGCCACCGCGGAAGAAGCCGTCAGCGCCCTGCTGGCCGAACTCGGCCCGGACAGCTACCTCAGCGTCCAGGCTTATTTCGACCGGCTCGCTTACGCCAGCCTCGAAGGTGTCCGGGACGAACTGGCTGCTGTCAGCGGGCGCCCTGTCACGTTCGGCTGGGGCCCGCGGTTCCTGCACTCCACCGGCCAGTTCCACAAGGGCGGACCCGCGATCGGCGTCTTCCTGCAGGTCACGGCCGCTTCCGCGACGGACCTCGCCATCCCGGACCGGCCCTTTACGTTCGGCGAGCTGATCTCGGCGCAGGCCGCAGGCGATGCCCAGGTCCTCTCCGAGCACGGCCGCCCGGTCCTCCGGCTGCACCTGACCGACCGCTCTGCGGGTGTGAAGCAGCTCCAGGAGCTCGTCACCTCCCTTGCCGGCCGGGCAGCATCCCCCACTGAAAGCTAAGGCACTCACGCAACCATGCCAGAAACCTACAACGGCGGCAGGAACACGGCCGGCCGGGGGCGCAATCCGCTCCGGGACCCCCGTGACCGCCGTCTGAACCGTATTGCCGGGCCGGCATCGCTGGTCCTGTTCGGGGTGACCGGGGACCTCGCCCGCAAGAAGCTGATGCCGGCTGTGTATGACCTCGCCAACCGCGGGCTGCTGCCGCCGAGCTTCGCCCTGGTGGGCTTTGCCCGCCGGGAGTGGGAGAACGAGGACTTCGCCGCGGAGGTCAAGGAGTCCGTCAAGGCCTACGCCCGCACCCCGTTCGATGAGACGGTCTGGAAGCAGCTCTCCGAGGGCATCCGCTTCGTGCAGGGCGAGTTCGACGACGACGACGCGTTCAAGCGGCTCTCCGACACGATCGATGAGCTCGACGAGCAGCGCGGGACCCGGGGCAACCACGCGTTCTACCTCTCGATCCCGCCGAAGGCCTTCGAGCAGGTCTGCCGCCAGCTCTCCAAGCACGGACTGGCCCAGGCCGCGGGCGACAACTGGCGCCGCGTCGTGATCGAAAAACCGTTCGGACACGACCTCGCATCGGCCCGCCAGCTCAACGACATCGTCGAGTCGGTGTTCCCGCCGGACGCGGTCTTCCGGATCGATCACTACCTGGGCAAGGAGACGGTGCAGAACATCCTTGCGCTGCGCTTCGCGAACCAGCTGTTCGAGCCGCTCTGGAACGGCAACTATGTTGACCACGTCCAGATCACCATGGCCGAGGACATCGGCACCGGCGGCCGGGCAGGCTACTACGACGGCGTGGGCGCGGCCCGCGACGTCATCCAGAACCACCTGCTCCAGCTGTTGGCCCTGACGGCCATGGAAGAGCCGATCTCCTTCAACGCCGATGACCTGCGGGCCGAGAAGGAAAAGGTCCTGGCCGCCGTCAGGCTCCCCCACGACCTCTCCACCCACTCCGCCCGCGGCCAGTTCACCGGCGGCTGGCAGGGCGGCGAGGAAGTCCTCGGGTACCTGGAGGAAGACGGCATCCCGGCCGATTCCAAGACCGAGACGTTTGCCGCGATCCGGGTGGACATCAATACCCGGCGCTGGTCCGGCGTGCCGTTCTACCTGCGTGCCGGCAAGCGGCTGGGCCGCCGGGTGACGGAAATCGCCGTCGTGTTCAAGCGCGCACCGAACCTGCTCTTCCGCGACCACAGCGAGGACGACTTCGGCCAGAACGCCGTGGTGATCCGGGTCCAGCCCGACGAGGGCGCCACGATCCGGTTCGGGTCCAAGGTCCCGGGCACCCAGATGGAGGTCCGCGACGTCACCATGGACTTCGGCTACGGGCACTCCTTCACCGAGTCCAGCCCCGAAGCCTACGAACGGCTCATCCTGGACGTGCTGCTGGGCGAACCGCCGCTGTTCCCCCGGCACCAGGAAGTCGAGCTGTCCTGGAAGATCCTGGACCCGTTCGAGGACTACTGGGCCGGCCTGGACGAACAGCCCCAGCCCTACGCTCCCGGCAGCTGGGGCCCCGCCTCGGCCGATGAGCTCCTTGCCCGCGACGGACGAACCTGGAGAAGGCCATGATCGTAGATCTTCCCGATACCACCACCTCCAAGATCTCCAAGAAGATCATGGCCCTGCGCGAGCAGGGCGGCGTGATCGCCCTGGGCCGGGTGCTGACCCTTGTGGTCGTCACCCGCTCCGGGCTCGAGGAAGAGGCCATCGAGGCCGCCAACGAGGCCAGCCGGGAACACCCGTGCCGGATCATCGTCCTCGCCGACGCCGGTGCCTCGGCCCCGACCCGGCTCGACGCTCAGATCCGCGTCGGCGGCGACGCCGGGGCCTCCGAGGTCATCCTGCTGCGCGGCTACGGCGAACTCGCCGAGGAAAGCGAATCCCTTGTCGCGGCCCTGCTGCTCCCGGACGCCCCGATCGTGGCCTGGTGGCCGCACGGCGCGCCCAGGAATGCCTGCCAGACCTCGATCGGGGGCATCGCGCACCGCCGGATCACCGACTCGGCCAACGAAGCGGATCCCGTCGCGGCGCTGGAGAACATCCGCCGCACCTACAAGGCCGGCGACACGGACCTCGCCTGGACCCGCCTGACCAACTGGCGCATCCAGCTGGCCGCGGTTCTGGACCAGGCGGACGACTCGCCGGTCACGGCCGTCGCCGTCGAGGGCGCCTCGGACTCCCCCAGCACCGTGCTGCTCGCGGCCTGGCTGACTCTGGCCCTGGACGTTCCCGTCACGATCGTGGCCGACCCGGCCGGAACCGGCATCCGCCGCGTCCGGCTGACCCGGCCCGGCGGCGACATCCAGCTCTTCCGGCCCGGACTCACCATCGCGGAACTGACCCAGCCCGGCCAGCCCGCGCAGCGGATCTCCCTGCCGCGGCGCAGCCTCAAAGACTGCCTCGCCGAAGAGCTCCGCCGCCTGGACCCGGACGAAGTCTTCGGCGAAGTGATTACTATGGGACTGCCACGTACCAATCTAAGGAGTGTCCGTCCCAGTGAGCGCTGACCCGAGAGTAAGCATCCATCCTGACTCGTCCGTCCTGATGGCTGCGATCGCAGCCCGCCTGATCACCAAGCTCGTGGATATCCAGGACCGGCACGGCGAAGCCACGGTGGTGCTTACCGGGGGCACAATGGGCATCGGCTCGCTGAAGGCCGTGGCCGAATCACCGGCGGCGCCGGCCGTCGACTGGTCCAAGGTGAACTTCTGGTGGGGTGACGAGCGCTTCGTCGCGGCCGACGACGCCGAGCGCAACGCCCGGCAGGCGCAGGAGGCCCTCCTGTCCCATATCAGCGTTGATCCGGCGCGCGTCCATGTGCCTGGTTCCACCGATGACTTCGACAGCCCGGATGAAGCGGCCGCGGACTACGCGCGCCGCCTCGCTGAGGCGGCAGCCGCTGAACACGCCGCGGACATGTCAGACGACAGGCCGGAACTTCCGGCGCGGCTCCCACGCCTGGACATTGTCCTCCTCGGCGTCGGGCCGGACGCGCACGTCGCGTCGCTTTTCCCTGAGCAGGCCGGCATCCGGGAGAAGGAACTGACTGTCGTGGGCGTCCACAACTCGCCCAAACCGCCGCCGGCCCGGGTGTCGCTGACGTTGCCGGCGATCAATACGGCATCAGAGGTGTGGATGGTGGTGGCCGGCGACGACAAGGCCGGCGCCGTGGGACTGGCGCTGGCCGGCGCCAATCCCGTGCAGGTTCCTGCGGCGGGGCCGCGCGGCCGCCGGGAAACCCTGTGGCTGATTGACGAAAACGCGGCCTCACGGGTCCCGGAGCAGCTCGTCCGGAAGGGCCCGTCCTGAGCGCAGCCGTTCCAGCGCTCCGGCCAGCACGTCTTCGGCGTCCTGGCTGGAGCGCCGCTCTTTAACGTATTCCAGGTGCGTCTTGAAGCCCTCGGTGGGCGCTTCCTCCAGGGCAAACTTTGTTTCGTCGCGGGTTGCGGTCCCGCCGCAGCGCCGGCAGTCCCAGACTCCGGGGATCTGTTCCTCCGGCAGTTGCGCGAACACAAGCGCGGTTTCATGGCCCTTGGCGCACCGGAAGGAGACACGAATACGGGGCTGGCGTACGCCGGCCCCGTTGAGTGGCTCATGGCGGGGAGATGCCCCCTCCGTGGCGCCTACACGGATTCCCTTGAATCCGGAAGCGGAATGCAGCATCGGGAACTCCTTGCTACTTAGCTGGTGGAAGTGTGCAAGACAGCCACAGTGTAGATCGAGAGTTCCCGATGCCGGGAGGGCCATAAGGACCCCATATGAAGTTTTCGGACGGGCGTCCTAGGAATCGGCGCCCGTGCTGAACCGCATGAGCAGGCCGAGGGCGATGATCACGACCCCCCAGGTGATGCCCAGGACGACCGTGAACCGGTTGAGGTTGCGTTCGGCGACCCCGGAGGAGCTCAGGCCCGAACTCATTCCGCCGCCGAACATGTCGGACAGGCCGCCTCCGCGTCCCTTATGGAGCAAGATGAGCAACGTCAGCAGGAGGCTGGTGATGCCCAGGAGAACCTGCAGAATGACATGAAGAACGTCCACGACGGCCTTTCAGAAGAATTGGATTACGGGGGTCAGGCTGTGTCCGGACTAATCCGTCAACAGGTGACTCTCGAACCTGACAATATTAGCAAACTCGGCAGCGTCCAGGCTGGCACCGCCGACCAGCAAGCCGTCGACGTCGCGTTCCTTCAGGATCGAGGCCGCGTTGTTGGCCTTGACCGAGCCGCCGTAGAGCAGCCGGGTCTTGGCGGCAACGTCGGCTCCGAAGAGGGTGGACAGTTCGGCACGGATGGCTGCGCACATTTCCTGAGCGTCCTCCGGGCCGGCAACTTCGCCGGTGCCGATGGCCCAGACGGGCTCGTAGGCGACAACGAGCTCGGCAGCCTGTTCCGGAGTGAGTCCTTCGACGCCGGCGCGGAGCTGGGCGAGCGTGTGGTCCACATGGGTGCCGGCCTGCCGGATCTCGAGGCCTTCGCCGACACACAGGACGGGGGTGATGCCGTGCCGGAAGGCGGCTTTGGTCTTGGCGTTGAGCACGGTGTCGGACTCGTTGTGGATGGTGCGGCGTTCGCTGTGGCCGACCAGTGCGTAACTGCAGCCGAGCTTGGCCAGGAACTGCCCGGAAATATCGCCCGTGTAAGCGCCGGAGTCGAACTGGGAGAGGTCCTGGCCGCCGTAGACGACGGCGAGCTCGTCGCCCTGGACAAGGGTCTGGACACCGCGGAGATCCGTGAACGGCGGGAAGACGGCGACCTCCACCCGGCTGTAGTCGTGCTTGGCGTCGGACAGGGTCCACGCAAGTTTCTGCAGGAGGGTGATGCCCTGGACGTGGTCCATGTTCATCTTCCAGTTGCCGGCGATGAAGGGCTTGCGGTCGAATTTACCGTTGGTTGACGTGGTCACGTGATCTCCAAGAGTGCTTGTTGTATGAGAGCAGCCGGCAGGGTGCCCGGTTCCTTGCGGAGGGCACCCTGCCGGCTTGATGGGCTGGCGGCCGGCGCTGTCAGGTCGCCAGGCGGCCGCCGCTGCTTCTAGCGGTCAGTGCTTCTAGCGGTCAGTGCGCTTCTAACGGTCCAGGACGCTCAGTCCGGGGAGTTCCTTGCCTTCAAGGTACTCCAGGCTTGCGCCGCCGCCGGTGGAAATGTGGCCGAACTGGTCATCGGCGAAGCCGAGGGTCCGGACCGCCGCCGCGGAGTCGCCGCCGCCAACTACCGTGAACGCGTCCGTCTCGGTCAGCGCCTGGGCGATGGCCCGGGTGCCGCCGGCGAAGGCCGCGAATTCGAACACGCCCATGGGACCGTTCCAGAACACCGTCTTGGCGCCCTTGATCCGTTCCGCGAAAGCCGCTGCCGATACCGGCCCGATGTCCAGCCCGATGCCCTGGGCTCCGAAGCTGCTCGACTCGATGGCGTCGGCTGCGACGGTCTCGTGCTCGGCGTCGGCGGCGAACTTGGCCGCCACCACAACATCAGTGGGCACGACGAACTCGGTACCGGCGTCCGCGGCCCGCTTCAGGTAGTCCTGCACGACCGGGATCTGGTCCTCTTCGAGCAGGCTGGCCGCGACCTTGTGGCCCGCGGCGGCGAGGAAGGTGAACAGCATGCCGCCGCCCACCAGGATCGTGTCAGCCTTGCCGAGGAGGTTGTCGATGACAGCGAGCTTGTCGGAGACCTTGGAGCCGCCGAGGACCACGACGTAGGGCCGCTGGGTGTCGGTGGTGAGCTTGCGCAGCACCTCGACCTCCGTGCGGACGAGGTCGCCCTGGTAGGACGGCAGCCGCGTGGCGACGTCGTACACGCTGGCGTGCTTGCGGTGCACGGCACCGAAGGCATCATCGACGAAGGCGCCGTTGTCACCGGTGAGGGCGACCAGCTCGTCGGCGAAGGCTCCGCGTTCGGCGTCAGCCTTGGAGGTCTCGCGCGCGTCGAAGCGCACGTTCTCCAGGACCAGCGCTTCGCCGTCCTGCAGCGCGGCGGATAGCTCCTTGGCCGACCCGCCGACAGTGTCGCCGGCGAGTGCGACCTTGAACCCGGCAAGCTCGGCCAGCCGCGTGGCTGCGGGCTTGAGTGAGTACTTCTCCTCCGGGGCGCCCTTGGGGCGGCCCAGGTGTGCTGTGACCAGCACTCGGGCACCGGCGTCCGTGAGCTTCGCCAGCACTGGCAGGGAGGCCTTGATGCGGCCGTCGTCAGTCACTGTAGAGCCGTCGAGCGGCACGTTCAGGTCACTTCTGACCAGAACGTACCGCCCGCGGACACCATCAGCGATCAGTTCGTTGAGGGTGTGGAATGTCATGAGTCTTACCCTAGCCCAGCTTGGACGCGACAAGCTCCGTGAGGTCCACGAGGCGGTTGGAGTAGCCCCATTCATTGTCATACCAGGACACAACCTTGACCTGGTCGCCGATCACCTTGGTCAGGCCCGAATCGAAGATGGACGACGCCGGGTCACCAACGATGTCCGAGGAGACGATCGGCTCGTCGGTGTAGGTCAGCAGGCCCCTGAGCTCGTCGGTCTCGGATGCTGCCTTGAGGGCGGCGTTGACTTCAGCGACGGTGGTCTCGCGGGACACCGTGACGGTCAGGTCCGTGGCGGAGCCGGTGGGGACGGGCACGCGGATGGCGTAGCCGTCGAGCTTGCCCTTGAGCTCCGGCAGGACCAGTCCGATTGCCTTGGCGGCACCGGTGGAGGTGGGCACCATGTTGATGGCAGCGGCGCGGGCGCGGCGGAGGTCCTTGTGCGGGCCGTCCTGCAGGTTCTGGTCGGCAGTGTAGGCGTGGATGGTGGTCATCAGGCCACGCTCGATGCCGAAGGCGTCGTTGATGACCTTGGCCAGCGGGCCGAGGCAATTGGTGGTGCAGGAGGCGTTGGAGATGATGTGGTGCGTGGCGCTGTCGTACAGGCCGTCGTTGACGCCCATCACGATCGTGATGTCCTCATCCGACGCGGGGGCGGAGATCAGGACCTTCTTGGCGCCGGCGTCGATGTGCTTCTGCGCATCGGCGGCCTTCGTGAAGAAACCGGTGGACTCGATGACGATGTCGACGCCGAGCTCGCCCCAGGGCAGCTTCGCGGGATCGCGTTCGGCAAGGACCTTGATGATGTTGCCGTCGACGACGATGTTGCCGTCCTTGACCTCAATGGTTTCGGCCAGCCGGCCGCCCACGGAGTCGTACTTGAAGAGGTGAGCGAGGGCTTCCGGGCTGGTGAGGTCGTTGACCGCAACGATCTCAAGATCTGCGCCCTGTGCGAGGGCGGCGCGGAAGTAGTTGCGGCCGATACGGCCAAAGCCGTTGATGCCAATACGGGTCGTCACGTTTTCAGTCTCCTTGGTGCTCTTGCGAGCACGACTAGTTGAGAAGGCGTTCAAGCCAACTAACAGATCCCGCACGCCATTGGGCAGAGATAATTACCAGATCGGAGGGCGACCAGCCACATTGCTGAAGGCTAACCGCCTTCCGTGATCCATCTTACGTTTAACCGGGACTGCCCCCGCAAGTGCAGGGGCAGTCCGTCCACATTTCGGGCCGAACGGCCCGTAATGTGAGGTTTGTTACAAACGGAAGTCGATCCCGTCACCCCTTACAGGGTAATGAGACCCGTCGCGTTCTTGCGGGCGGCGTCGAAGCGCTTGGCGACGTCGGCCCAGTTCACGATGTTCCAGAAGGCCTTGACGTAGTCGGCCTTGACGTTGACGTAGTCCAGGTAGAAGGCGTGCTCCCACATGTCCAGCATCAGCAGCGGGGTGGTGCCGAGTGCGACGTTGCCCTGCTGATCGTAGAGCTGCTCGATCACGAGGTTGCCGCCGATGGGCTCGTACGCCAGGAAGCCCCAGCCGGAGCCCTGCAGGCCCAGCGCCGCTGCGCTGAACTGGGCACGGAACGCGTCGAACGAGCCGAAGGCGTCGTCGATGGCCGCAGCGAGCTCACCCTCGGGCTTGTCGCCACCGTCCGGGGAGAGGTTCTTCCAGAAGACGGAGTGGTTGATGTGGCCGCCGGTGTGGAACGCGAGGTCCTTGGAGAGGCGGTTGATGTTGGCGAAGTCGCCCTTTTCGCGCGCCTCGGCCAGCTGGGCGAGGGCGTTGTTGGCGCCGGTCACATAGGCGGCGTGGTGCTTGCTGTGGTGCAGCTCCATGATCTTCGCGGAGATGTGCGGTTCCAGCGCTGCGTAGTCATAGTCGAGCTCTGGCAGTACGTACTCGGTCACAAAATCCTCCAATGTCGTGGACGGGTTGTCCGGTTTGGTAACTCTCGGATTGTGCATCCGGATGCGGGGCATCCGGAAGATTTGCGGTGGGATCCAACGGCAACAACCCGCCGCGGTTCCCGGGTATTTCCATTCCCGGTATTTTCCTGCTGTTGATTCTAGGGGCGGGCTAGTCGTCGAGCATTTCCGGCGTCACATTGGCTTCCGTGCCCGGGATGCCGAGATCCTGGGCCCGCTTGTCCGCCATGGCCAAAAGCCGGCGGATCCGGCCGGCAATGGCGTCCTTGGTCATGATTGGGTCGGCCAGGCGGCCAAGCTCATCCAGGCTGGCCTGCTTGTGCGCGACCCGCAGCTCACCGGCGTACTTGAGGTGGTCCGGGACGTCGTCACCCAGGATTTCGAGGGCGCGGTCCACGCGGGCACCCGCGGCGACGGCGGCCTGCGCTGAACGGCGCAGGTTGGCGTCGTCGAAGTTGGCGAGCCGGTTGGCCGTGGCGCGGACTTCCTTGCGCATGCGGCGTTCCTCCCAGACCATGAGCGCATCGTGGGCGCCCATGCGGGTCAGCAGCGCGGCGATCGTGTCGCCGTCGCGGATCACCACACGGTCCACTCCCCTGACCTCGCGGGCCTTGGCCTGGATGCCGAGGCGGCGGGCGGCGCCGACGAGGGCCAGTGCCGATTCGGGGCCGGGGCACGTGACTTCCATGGCCGAGGAGCGGCCGGGCTCGGTCAGTGAGCCGTGCGCCAGGAAGGCGCCGCGCCAGACAGCCTCCGCGTCCGCGGCGGAGCCGTTCACCACTACGGACGGAAGGCCCCGCACGGGGCGCCCGCGGGCGTCCAGGAGTCCGGTCTGGCGGGCCAGGGCCTCACCGTCGCGCACCACGCGCACCACGTAGCGGCTGCCGCGGCGCAGGCCGCCGCCCGAGACGACGATGATCTCGCTCTGGTGGCCGTATACCTCGGCGATTGCCGCGCGCAGCCGCCGGGCGGTCGAGGCGAGGTCGACTTCGGCCTCGATCACAATCCGGCCCGAGATGATGTGCAGCCCGCCGGCGAAGCGGAGCATGGCCGATACCTCGGCCTTGCGGACCGAGGACTTCTTTATATCCAGACGGGAAAGTTCTTCCTTGACTGATGCTGTCAGTGCCATGGCACCTTTCCTAACTGTTCCCGAAAATATCGTGGTACGCCGTCGCCAGCCGCAACGGATCGTGGACCGGACGGCGACCAGACGCCCCCACTTTACCCAAGACCACCTCGGCACCGAGCATTCCTGCCGCCGCCTCGAAGTCGGGCAGGTCCTGGACCGATGCCGGGTCGGCCAGGATGACGTCGATCGTGAACTCCGGCGCGTACTCGCGCAGCACCCGGAGGTGGTCGGCGGCGGTCATGCCGGCGGTCTCTTTGGTGTCCGTGGCGAGGTTCATCGTCAGGCAGCGGCGGGCGGCCGTGTTACAGAGGGCCTCACGCATTTCGGGCAGCAGCAGGTGCGGCAGTACGGACGTGTACCAGGAGCCCGGCCCGAGGATCACCCAGTCGGCCAGCTCGATCGCCGTCAGTGCCTCCATGCATGCGGGAGCGTTCTCGGGCAGCAGCCTGACATGCTGCAGGTTCCCTGCCACCGCGCACTTGGCCTGCCCGGTGAGGGTCTGCAGTGCCGTGGTGCCGTCCGGGGCGGTGACCCTGACCTGGCCCTCGATGGTCAGCGGGATGCTGGACATCGGCAGGACCTCGCCGCGGGCGCCGAGCAGGGCACCGGCCCACTTGAGGCCGGCAACGGTGTCGCCCAGGAGCTCCCAGAGCGTGACGATCAGGAGGTTGCCCATGGCGTGCTCATCGAGGGACCCGCCGCGGCCCTTGCCGGGGGCGAAACGGTGCTGCATGACATCGCGCCACGTCCGGCCCCAGTCGGTGTCGTCGCACAGCGCGGACAGGGCCATGCGGAGGTCGCCCGGCGGCAGGACGCCGTACTCTTCACGGAGCCGGCCGGAGGATCCGCCGTCGTCCGCGACTGTGACGATCGCGGTGAGCTCGGAGGTCAGCAGGCGCAGGGCAGACAGCGAGGCGGAGAGGCCGTGGCCGCCGCCGAGCGCGACGACGGAGGGGCCTTTGTCCTGCTGGCTGGCGAATGCCGCGCTGGCGGGCGGGACAAGGGGCAGCGGGCCGGTCAGCAGCGCCATTACTCGCGGCCCAGGTCCCGGTGCGTCGTGGTCACGGTGACGCGCGGATATTGCGCCAGCCGCCGTGAAAGCTCGACGGCAACCGCCACGGAGCGGTGTTTGCCGCCGGTGCAGCCCACGGCGATGGTGGCGTAGTGCTTGTTCTCCCGCCGGTACCCGTCCAGGACCGGTTCGAGGGCCAGGACATAGCGTTCCACGAATTCGCTGACGCCCTGCGCCTCCAGCACGTAGTCGCTGACGTCCTGGTCCAGCCCGGTGTGCGGGCGCAACTGCGGCACCCAGTGCGGGTTGGGGATGAAGCGGGCATCGGCCACGAAGTTGGCATCCACCGGCAGCCCGTACTTGAAGCCAAAGCTCATGACGTTCAGCCGCAGCGCCACCGGCCCGGTCTCGCTGAAAAGTTCCGTGATGGCGGTGGCGAGACCGTGGACGTTGAGCGAGGACGTGTCCAGGACGATGTCGGCGGTGTCCTTCAGGTCACGGACAAGCTCGCGTTCGGCCGCGATGCCGTCGAGGATCCGGCCGCCGCCCTGAAGCGGGTGGGGCCTGCGGCCCTGCTCGAAGCGGCGCACCAGGACGTCGTCGCTGGCGTCGAGGAACAGCACGCGGAAGCTCACGCCGGTGGCTTCCAGGGCGCGGAGGGCCGCGCGCATGTCGACGAAGAGTTCCTTGCTCCGGACGTCCATCACGACGGCGAGCTTGGACATCGAATGCGGTGTCCGCGACACGAGCTCGGCGAGCGTGCCGAGCATCTGCGGCGGCAGGTTTTCCACGACGTACCAGCCATGGTCCTCAAGGGCGTCCGAGGCGGTGCTCCGGCCGGCTCCCGACATTCCGGTCACTACGAGCAGTTCCGCCTCGACGGGTTTAACGGGCGTCATGCCGTCCGCATCCGTCTCGGATCCTGCCGTCGACTCTGCCATCAGTGAAGCCCCATCTCTGCCTGTGCGATTTGCTGTTCCGATCAGGTTCGCGCCCATGGCCGCGGTGATGCCGCGGCCATGGCGTTACCCAAGTCTTTACCCTAGCTAAGTTTGGCGGCGCTAGCTAAGCGTCGAGGATTTCACCGGTGGTCATGTTGACGGCAGGAACCGTGGCGGCCTCCTCGCCGCCGTCGGCATTGAAGTGCCGGACGATTGCGGCGGCCAGGGACGGACCGATCCCCTTGGCGCCGGTGAGTTCTTCCTGCGTCGCAGCCTTGATGCCCTTCACGGAGCCGAATTCGGCCAGGAGGGCCTTGCGTTTGGACTCACCCAGCCCGGGCACGCTGTCCAGCGCGGAAACTGTCATGGCCTTGCCGCGTTTTTGCCGGTGGAAGGTGATGGCGAAGCGGTGGGCCTCGTCGCGGATCCGCTGCAGCAGGTACAGGCCGGCGGAGGCGCGCGGCAGGATCACCGGGAAGTCGCTCTCCGGCAGCCACACTTCTTCGAGCCGTTTGGCCAGGCCGACCACATACACGTCCTCGATCCCCAGCTCCGCCAGCGCCCGGGCGGCGGCGTTGACCTGCGGTTTGCCGCCGTCGACGACGACGAGGTTGGGCGGGTAAGCGAACTTGCTCCGCGGCGCCGGCGTCGTGGAGTCAGCGACCGCCGCGGCGGTTGCCGCGTCCAGCGCGGCCTGGTGCGCCGGTTTGGCCGCGGCCGCTGCCTGCTCGGATTTCTCCTGCAGATAGTGCCGGAACCGGCGGGTGAGCACGTCATGCATGGCCGCCGTGTCGTCGGTGGCGGCGGCTCCGGTTACGGCGAACTTCCGGTACTCGGACTTCTTCGGCAGGCCGTCCTCCACCACCACCATGGAGCCGACCACGTTGGTGCCCTGGACGTGCGAGATGTCGAAGCACTCGATCCGCAGCAGCGCCACGGGAAGCTCGAGGGCTTCCTGGATCTCCTGAAGGGCCTGGGAGCGCATGGTAAGGTCGCCGGCGCGCCGGGACTTGTGGAGCTTGAGCGCGTGCTCGGCGTTTTCACGGACCGTGGACATGAGCGCGGCCTTGTCTCCGCGTTGGGGCACCCGGACGTCCACCCGGGCCCCGCGCAGGCCGCTGAGCCATTGCGTGAGCTCCGTGGCGTTGCTGGGTTCGGTGGGCACCAGGACCTCGCGGGGCAACCTGCCCTGCAGCCCGGCTTCCTCGCCGTAGACCTGCTGGAGCAGGTGTTCGACCAGTTCCGGGGTGGTGGAGTCCTCGACTTTTTCCACGACCCAGCCGCGCTGGCCGCGGATCCGGCCGCCGCGGACGTGGAAGACCTGGACGGCGGCTTCGAGCTCGTCTTCGTGCAGGGCGAAGACGTCGGCGTCCGTGCCCTCGGCGAGGACAACGGCGTTGCGTTCGAAGACCTTCTTCAGCGCCACGATGTCGTCCCGGAGCCGGGCCGCGCGTTCGTAGTCGAGCTCGGCAACTGCCGCGGCCATCTCCCGTTCCAGCCGGTTGACGAACGGCTTGGCTTCGCCGCCCATGAAGGTACAGAAGTCCTCGGCAAGAGCGCGGTGGTCCTCGGCGGAGATCCGGCCGACGCAGGGCGCGGAACATTTGTCGATGTAGCCGAGCAGGCAGGGCCGGCCGCTGGCTTCGGCGCGCTTCAGCACCCCGGGACTGCAGCTCCGTACCGGGAACACGCGCAGCAGGGTGTCCATGGTGTCCCGGATCGCCCCGGCGGTGTACGGGCCGAAATACCGGGTCCCCTTGCGACGGTCGCCGCGCAGCACCTGGACGCGCGGGTACTTCTCCCCCATCGTGACGGCCAGGTACGGGTAGGTTTTGTCGTCCCGGAACATCACGTTGAAGCGGGGCGTGAATTCCTTGATCCAGGTGTATTCCAGCTGCAGCGACTCGAGCTCGCTGCCCACTACGGTCCATTCGACGCTGCTGGCCGTATGCACCATCGCGTAGGTCTTAGGCATGAGCCCGGCGGGGTTGGCGAAGTACGTATTCAGCCGGGAACGGAGGTTCTTGGCCTTTCCGACGTAGATGACCCGGCCGTGCGGATCGCGGAAGCGGTACACGCCCGGATTGGTCGGAATTTCACCCGTCTGGGGTCGGTAACTCGCTGGATCTGCCACACATCCAGTCTACTGAGCCGCCGGCGGTGCCGAGGCACCTGCCCTGCGGAGAGCAGGATGGCGTGCGCTATTCGGCCGACTTGCTCTGGTTGTAGCTCGTGGAGCGTTCCTGGCCGCTCAGGTCCGCGATTGCGTCCATGATGCGGTCCGTGACCTGGCGGCGGGCCGGCAGGGAGTGGTCCGGGCCGGTCTTGTCGAAGTACAGCGGCTCGCCCACCTTCATGGTGAAGTGCTGCGGTTTGACGGACTTGCTGTCCGCGGGCTGCAGGTGTTCAGTGCCGATCAGGCCCACCGGGACCACCGGCGCGCCCGTGGTGAGGGCCAGCCAGCCGACGCCGGTGCGGCCGCGGTACAGGATCCCGTCGCGGGAGCGCGTCCCTTCGGGATAGATGCCCACGCCCTTGCCGGAGTCGAGGATGTCCAGCAGCGTCTTCAGTGCCTGCACGCTCGCCGCCTGCTCGCCGCGTTCCACCGGAATGGAGCCCACAGCCTCGAAGAAGGACTTCATGACCTTGCCCTTGACGCCGCCGGTGGTGAAGTATTCCGCCTTCGCGAAGAACGCCACGGGCCGAGGCATCAGGGCCTGGACGATCACGCTGTCCAGGAAGGAGAGATGGTTCGGGGCCACGATGAACGGTCCGTCCTTGGGCACGTTTTCCAGACCAATAACCGTGGGGCGGCACGTGGAGGATATGAGCCCGCGGGTGGTCCAGCGGATTGCGTCAAACATTGCCATCGGTGTGCACCTCGTTCAGGGCTGTGATCCCCGGGCGTTCGGAGAGTCTGTTGATCGTCGCGTGAAGCGCCGTGGTGTTGTGCACGATCTCGATGGCACCAGCCGTGTGCAGTTCGCCGTCGGGCGCAAAACCCCAGCCTACGCCGATGCAGTCCAGTCCGTTCGCAGCGGCCCCGGCCACGTCCTGCGCCCGGTCCCCCACCATCACGGCACGGCCCGCCGCCGTAGGGCCGGCCACCGCCAGGTCCGAGAGCGCGGCAGCGACAATCCCGGCCTTGCCTTCGGGGACGGTCTCTTCGGGGACAGAGGCCGATCCCGGGCCGGCGGCGGCCTCGTCGGCAGCGGAGCCCCGGATGCTGTGGAAGAGCCCGGCGATGCCGTGGTGCGCCAGGACGGTGCGGGCAAGCCCTTCGGGCTTCTGGGTGGCGACGGCGATGGGGCGGCCCGCGGCCACAAAGTCCTCGAGCAGTTCCCGGATCCCCGGGTACAGCCGGCTCTGCGCGATTCCGGTGGAAACGTAGTGCGCGCGATAGATGCGGATTGCGTCTTCGAGCAGCGCGGCCGGAACCCCGGCGATTTCGGTGAGGGAATGGCTCAGCTTGGGTCCGATCATGGCGTCCATCCGGGACTTGCCCGGAACCGGCAGGCCAAGCTCGGTGAGGGCCGCGGCGATTCCGTCCGTAATCCCTCCGGCTGGATCGACAAGAGTGCCGTCAAGGTCGAAGATTACGGGCACTGTTGTATGCGTCACCGGCTTAGTTTCTCACGAGTGTGCGGATGCCAGAAATTCGCATACTCCTTCAGGAATACGTCAGGCGATACATCAGCCGATTGCATCAGGTGAATGCATTCCCGTGCGGGCGGGGACACGTGCGGCGACAGTATGTCCTTGCCGCCCCGCCCGCCCGCGCGTGTCCCCGGCGGCAGATGGTCAGGCCAGAAGCTCGGCGAGGAAGGCGGCCGTGTGGCTTTCGCTCGATTTGGCCACCTGCTCCGGCGTGCCGGAGGCGATCACCCGGCCGCCGCCCGAACCGCCGTCGGGGCCAAGGTCCACGATCCAGTCCGCGCTCTTGATGACATCGAGGTTGTGCTCGATCGTGATCACGGTGTTGCCCTTCTCCACGAGGCCCTGCAGCACCATGAGGAGCTTGCGGATGTCCTCGAAGTGCAGGCCTGTGGTGGGTTCGTCCAGGACATAGACGCTGCGGCCGTTTGAGCGTTTCTGGAGCTCGGCCGCGAGCTTCACGCGCTGGGCCTCACCGCCGGAGAGCGTGGTGGCAGGCTGGCCCAGCCGGACGTAGCCAAGGCCGACGTCGACGAGCGTGTTGAGGTGCCGCGCGATCGGTGAGAAGGCCGCGAAGAATTCGGCCCCCTCCTCGATGGGCATGTTCAGCACGTCCGCGATGGTCTTGCCCTTGTAGTGGACCTCCAGGGTTTCGCGGTTGTACCGTGCGCCGTGGCAGACCTCGCAGGGGACGTAGACGTCCGGCAGGAAGTTCATCTCGATCTTCAGGGTGCCGTCGCCGGAGCAGGCCTCGCAGCGGCCGCCCTTGACGTTGAAGGAGAACCGGCCCGGCAGGTAGCCGCGGACCTTGGCCTCGGTGGTCTCGGCGAAGAGCTTCCGGATGTGGTCGAACACGCCGGTGTAGGTGGCCGGGTTCGAGCGCGGGGTGCGTCCGATGGGGCTCTGGTCGACGTGCACCACTTTGTCCAGGTGCTCGAGGCCCTGGACGGACTTGTGCCGGCCGGCCACTTGCTTGGCGCCGTTGAGCTTGTTGGCAAGCACTTTGTAGAGGATCTCGTTGACCAGGGTGGACTTGCCCGAGCCGCTGACGCCGGTGACGGCGGTGAAGAGGCCCAGCGGGAAGCTGGCATCGATGTTGAGGAGGTTGTTCTCCTTGGCCCCGACCACCTTGAGCTCGCGCTTCTTGTCGTATTTGCGCCGCTTTTTGGGGATCTCGATTTTCTTCCGGCCCGAGAGGTAGTCGCCGGTGAGCGAATCCGTGTTTTCCAGCAGCGCCTGGTAGGAGCCGGAGTGGACCACCATGCCGCCGTGCTCGCCGGCGCCCGGTCCGATGTCCACCACCCAGTCGGCCTCTTGGATGGTGTCCTCGTCATGCTCCACCACGATCAGGGTGTTGCCGAGATCCCGGAGCCGGGTGAGGGTTTCGATCAGGCGGCGGTTGTCCCGCTGGTGCAGGCCGATCGAGGGCTCGTCAAGGACGTAGAGCACGCCCACGAGGCCGGAGCCGATCTGGGTGGCCAGCCGGATGCGCTGGGCCTCGCCGCCGGACAGGGTGCCGGAGGGCCGTTCCAGGTTCAGGTACTCCAGTCCGACGTCGAGGAGGAAGGTCAGCCGTGCCTGGATTTCCTTGAGGACCTGGTGGGCGATCTGGGCTTCGCGGCCGGTGAGGACGAGGTTGTCAAGGAAGCCTGCACATTCACGCATGGGCAGTGCGGCGACCTCGGCGATTGACTTGCCGTTGATCAGCACCGAGAGGGACGCAGGATTCAACCGTGCGCCGTTGCAGGCCGGGCACGGGACCTGGCGCATGTACTCCTCGTAGCGGTCGCGCGCAGAGTCCGAATCGGTCTCACCATGCTTGCGGTGGACGTACTGCACCACGCCCTCAAAGCCGGTGCTGTACTTGCGTTCCCGGCCGAAGCGGTTGCGGTATTGCACCACCACTTTGTGGTCCTTGCCGTGCAGGACCGTCTGCCGGACGTCGGTGTCGAGCTTCTCCCACGCCGTCGTCATGGAGAAGCCGAGCTCGTCCGCGAGGCCGGCCAGCAGCCGGTTCCAGTACTCCGTGGTGGCGGTGCCCAGAGACCACGGCGCGATGGCCCCCTCGGAGAGCGAGAGCTCCGTGTTGGGGATGAGGAGTTCCTCGTCGACTTCGAGCTTGGTGCCGATGCCGCTGCACGCGCTGCAGGCGCCGAACGGGTTGTTGAACGAGAAGGAGCGGGGCTCGATCTCGTCGATCGCCAGGGGGTGCTCGTTGGGGCAGGCAAGGTGTTCGGAGAAGGCCCTGATCCGCTCGGGGTCGTCCGCTTCGAGGTCGACGAATTCGGCCAGGATGCGGCCCTCCGCCAGCCCGAGGGCGGTTTCGACGGAGTCGGTCAGGCGCTGGCTGATGCCTTCCTTGACCACGAGGCGGTCAACCACCACTTCAATGGTGTGCTTGAACTGCTTGCCCAGCTTCGGCGGATCGCTCAGGTGGACGAGCTCGCCGTCCACACGGGCCCGCGAGTAGCCCTTGGCGGTGAGTTCCTTGAAGAGGTCGACGAACTCGCCCTTGCGGCCGCGGACCACGGGTGCCAGCACCTGGAAGCGCGTGCCGTCCGGGAGCTCGAGCAGCTGGTCCACGATCTGCTGCGGGGTCTGCTTGGTCACAGGCTCCCCGCAGACGGGGCAATGCGGCCGGCCCACACGGGCCCAGAGCAGGCGCATGTAGTCGTAGATCTCGGTGATGGTGCCCACGGTGGAGCGCGGGTTCTTGCTCGTGGACTTCTGGTCGATGGACACCGCCGGCGAGAGGCCCTCGATGAAGTCGACGTCGGGCTTGTCCACCTGGCCCAGGAACTGCCGGGCATAGGCGGAGAGCGATTCGACGTAGCGGCGCTGGCCCTCGGCGAAGATGGTGTCGAACGCCAGGGAGGACTTGCCGGAGCCGGACAGGCCGGTGAACACGATCATGGCATCGCGGGGCAGGTCCAGGTCCACGTTGCGCAGGTTGTGCTCGCGGGCGCCCTTAACGACCAGGCGCGTCATGTCCGGACGTTTCATCACGGGGCGGGACGGGGCGGCATCCCGGGCTGCCAGCGGTTCGATGGCGGACTGGACTTCAACGGCTGGATCTTCAGCTACGGCTTTAGGCACGAATCTAATGCTAATCGAAAACTTCTTCGAAAAACTATTCTGCGCACCAGGGGCAGCGCCGGATGTGCTACTGGCGGTCGTAAGCGGCGGCGAGCAACTGCACGGCCTCGGCGAAACTCGCGCCCTGGGCCTTGGCGGCCGCGGCGAACTCGGCGGCGGCGGCGGACAGCGAGCTCCAGGCGGCATCGCGGGCACAGACAACGGTGCCGTTCCGGCCCCGCGTCACCACGACGCCGGCAGCCTCGAGTTCCTTGTACGCCCGCGCCACAGTGTGGGGTGCCACACCCAGTTCGCCGGCGAGGCTCCGCACGGCCGGAAGCCTCGTGCCCGGTGCGAGCGTGCCGTTGTCTGCGCGTTCAATGACGTACAGCCGGAGCTGTTCGAAGAGCGGCACGGAGCTGGCAGGGTTGGTCCGCCACGAACCGGGGAAACGCTCCCCCGCGGTGTCCGTGGAGCTCACTGTTCCGCCTCCCGGACGGCCGGGACCTGTTCGCGACCGGCGAACTGTGCCTCGTACAAATCCTTGTAGAGCCCGCGCCTGGCCATCAGCTGCTGATGCGTCCCGTGTTCAACGATTCGTCCGTGGTCCATGACGAGAATTAGATCAGCGTCCCGGACCGTGGACAAACGGTGCGCGATCACGAAGCTCGTGTGACCTTGCCGCAGCCGCTCCATGGCATGCCGGATCTGCACCTCGGTACGGCTGTCAACCGAACTCGTCGCCTCGTCCAGCACCAGGATGCTGCGCCCCGCGACCTGCGCCCGCGCGATCGAGACTAGCTGGCGCTGGCCGCGGCTCAGGGAGTCGCCGTCGTTGCCGAGCATCGTGGCGTAGCCGGCCGGAAGGGACCTGACGAACTGGTCCACGTGGCTGGCGCGGGCAGCGGCCACGATCTCGGCGTCGGTGGCACCGGGCCGGCCGTATTCGATGTTCTCCCGGATGCTGCCCGTGAACAGCCACGCATCCTGCAGAACGGTGCCGAAGGCGCTCCGCAGCTCGTCGCGCGGGATGGTGGCGATGTCGGTCGAGTCCACCAGGATCCGCCCGGAGTCGAGTTCATAGAAGCGCATCAGGAGGTTTACCACGGTGGTCTTGCCGGCCCCGGTGTGTCCCACGATTGCCACGGTCTGTCCCGGCTCCACCGTGAAAGAGAGGTCCTTCACCACTGGGGTGCCGGGGCTGTAACTGAAGCTGACGTCCTCGAACGTCACCCGGCCCGCCACCGCGCCCCAATTCAGTGGGGCCTGGGACGTGCCCGGGGCGCGGGACTTGCGTCCGTTGGAGGCTTTGCGCGGGACGTGGAGTTTTCGCGGGGAGCCGCCGCGATGAAGCTTGCCGGCGCCATTGGCCGAAACGGCAGGCACCGCACTGTCCGGCGGGATCTCCGGAGCGTCCAGCAGCTCAAACACGCGCTCCGCCGAGGCCAGGCAGGACTGCATGAGAGTCAGCATTCCGCCGATCTGGCCCACGGGCTGGCTGAAGAGGCGGGAGAACTGGAAGAAAGCCTGGATGCCTCCGATGGTCATCGCCCCCGCGGTAACCTGGAGCGCCCCCACAACAGCCACCGCAATGTAGTTGAGGTTGGCGACAAACATCAACAGCGGCTGCACGATGCCGGACAAATACTGGGCGCGGGTGCTCGATCGTGTGAGCTTGTCGTTGTACTCCCGGAAGCTCACCGCCGATGCCTCCTGCCGGCCGAAAGCCTTGACCACTTCGTGGCCGGTGAAGAACTCTTCGAGTTGGGCGTGCAGTGCCCCAGTACTGCTCCACTGCTCCTTGAAATGCGCCTGGGAGTGCCGGGCCACGAGCACCGTGATGGCCGTGGACACCGGCACCGACAGGACAGCGATCAGTGCCAGCAGCGGCGAGAGCCACAGCATCATGGCGAGTGCGGCGGAGAGCATGAGGAGGGACATGATCAGCTGGTTCAGGAGCTGGTTGAGGGCCTGGGAGATATTGTCGACGTCGTTCGTCGCGCGGCTGAGCACGTCGCCGCGGCGCTGCTCCTCGAAATGGCTGGACGGCAGCACGTGGAGTTTTTGTTCCACGGAACCGCGGAGCCCGTAGCTGAGGCGCTGCACAGCTGTGGCGGCCAGACTGCCCTGGATCCAGCTGAACAGCGAAGCCCCAACATACATGGCGGAAACCGCCAGCAGCCGCTCGGCCAACTCTTGCTCGTCGAGGGAGCCGCCCATGAAGCCCGCGACGACGACGTCGGTGGCGTCGCCCAGGACCTTCGGAGCCGCCACATTGAGTGTCACGAACGCACAGGTGGCGGCGATGACACCGGCCATACGCCATTTCAGCGGCAGGAGCAGGCCAAGCAGCCGGCCGGCGATCTGCCATTTGATGCGCTCCGGGACGCCGGGCCCCGCAGTGGTCCCGGCGCGATGTGCCCGCCCGCGGCTCACGGGGTTTCCTCCAGCACCAGCTGGGAATCGGCAATTTCCTGGTAGCTGGGCGAGGACTCCATGAGTTCGCTGTGCGTACCCTGCGCGACGACGCGGCCGTCCTCCAGCACGAGGATCAGTCCGGCGTCCACGATTGTTGACACCCGTTCGGCCACGATCAGCACGGTTGCCGAGCGCAGCAGGGGCTCGATGGCCGCGCGGAGCCTGACGTCGGTCCCGTAGTCCAGGGCCGAGAAGCTGTCGTCGAACAAATAGACGGGGGCATTCTTGAGCAGTGCCCGCGCGATGCACAGGCGCTGCCGTTCGCCGCCGGAGAAGTTGGTGCCGCCCTGGCTCACGGGCGCTTCGAGTCCTAGCGGCAGGGCCCGGACAAAGTCGGCGGCCTGGGCGGCCTCGAGCGCCTGCCACAATTCGGGCTCGTCCGCGGCGGCTGAGCCGAACCGGAGGTTTTCCGCGACCGTGCCCGTGAAGAGATAGGACTGCTGCGGGACCATTGCGATGAGGTCCCGCAGGACGTCCAGCGGCATGGCCCGCACGTTATGCCCGCCAATGCTGATCCCGCCGGCGGTCGTGTCGAGGAAGCGGGGAAGCAGGTTCAGGAGCGTCGTCTTACCGCTGCCGGTCGCGCCGATGATCGCCGTCGTGGTCCCGGTCCGGGCGGTGAACGAGACGCCGTCCAGCACAGGCGCTTCGGCGCCGGGATAGGCGAAGGACACGTTCCGGAATTCGACGGTGCTGCCGGTGTGCGCCGTCTTGCCGGCAAGGACGGTGCCGGCAATGGCGGTCCCGGTGGGGGACGTCTTGCCGGGAGGGGCGGTGCCGGCGGAAGTGGCCGGATCCGCGATGGCCGGTTCCGTGTCCAGGACTTCGCGGATCCGCTCCGCGCACGCCGCCGCCCTGGGGGCGGTCATGAACACGTACATTGCCATCATGATGGCAATCAGGATCTGCAGGATGTAGGCGATGAACGCCGTTAGCGCCCCCAG
The DNA here is from genome assembly GCF_040676555.1 of Arthrobacter sp. LAR12-1-1.1. Taxonomy (NCBI): domain Bacteria; kingdom Bacillati; phylum Actinomycetota; class Actinomycetes; order Micrococcales; family Micrococcaceae; genus Arthrobacter; species Arthrobacter sp. LAR12-1-1.1. The sequence continues at coordinate 556,936 of NZ_JBEGIG010000001.1, forward strand.
CCGCATTTCGCCGGAGTCGATCCGGTGGCCGCCAAACCACACCACGAACACGGAAGACAGGTTGACCACGAACATGATCATCGGCATCATCGCGGCGACCAGGAGGGCGGACTGCAGGTTGTTCCGGGTGAGGTCCTTATTGGCTTCATCGAAGCGGCGGATTTCGTGGTCCTGCCGGACGAAGCCGCGGATGACATTCGCGCCGATGATCTGCTCACGCAGCACCCGGCCGATCCGGTCCAGGAGCCCCTGGCCCTGGCGGTACAGGGGAATCAAGCGGCGCACGATCACGGTCATGATCACCGTGAGGACCGGGATCACCACGACCACGATCCAGGACAGCACAACGTCCTGGTGCACGGCCAGCACGATGCCGCCGATGAAGATCGCGGGGGCCGCAATCAGCATGATGAAAATCAAGATGGCGAGGTTTTGGATCTGGGCGACGTCGTTGGTGGCCCGGGTGACGAGGCTGGGCGCACCGAACGCGCTGACCTCCTGGGAGGAGAAGGACTGCACTTTCGCGAAGAGTTCCTGACGCAGCTGCCGGCCAATCTCCATGGCGACGACGGCGCCCAGATACCCGGCCGCGATGGCCGTGACCACCTGAACGGCGGCGATTCCGGCCATCCAGCTGCCGAGATAGAGGATTTCCCCTTTGTCCCCGCCGATGATGCCGTCGTCGATGATCGCGGCGTTCAGGGTGGGCAGGAGCAGGTTGGCAGTGGCTTGCACGAGCTGCAGCACAACGATGGCCAGCACGCTCCCCTTATGCGCGGACAGCAGCCGCGACATCAGGCCTATAAGCACCGAACCTCCATTACTAGCCCAGGGCCCGGTATGGAATCAGCCTAACGGCCGCCCCCATACCGCCACGTCATTGTAAGCCCCATTCCGGAGTGCTTCGTGTCATCCGGCAGACACGCCCGCTCACCCGGTTTTTTGCGCCACCGCAAAGGTGCGGCGGAACGGGAAAACGGTCCCGTGCCGGCCCGCGGGATACGCGTCGTCCAGCCGCGCCGAATATTCGGCCTCGAACTCCCTGGCCTCGTCCTCGGGGAGGGCCGCGAGGACCGGCCTGAGTCCAGTGCCGCGGACCCACTCCAAAACAGGGTGGGCGCCCGGGAGCAGCTGAAGATAGGTGGTCTCCCAGGCGTCGGCGGCGCAACCGGCGTCGAGCATGATCTCCAGGTATTCCGCGGCCTCCCCCACCACGTCCTCGTGGCGCAGAACCCCGGCGAGCCGCCCCGCCCAGGCCGGGGACTCGGCGAGTTCCCGCATCAGGGTGTGGGACGGGGCGTTGAAGTTCCCCGGCACCTGAAGCGCGAACCAGGCGCCAGGTTTGAGGGCATCGAGCCACTCGGGCAGCATTTTCCGGTGGCCGGGCACCCACTGCAGGGCGGCGTTGGTGACCACCACATCGGTGTCTCCGGACGGCAGCCAGTGTGCGATGTCGGACAGCTCGTAGGAAAGATTGGCTGCCGCGGCTGCGTAGTCCTTTGAGGTGGCCAGCATTTCCGGCGAAGAATCCAGGCCCACCACCTGGGCGCCCGGCCACCGGTCCGCGAGCGTCGCGGTCAGGTTGCCGGGACCGCAGCCGAGGTCCACGACGTGCCGCGGGGCTTCGGCATGAATCCGCCCCGTCAGGTCAAAAAATGGCCTGTCCCGGTAATCCCCGAACTGCACATATTTCTCGGGATCCCACTTCATGGCGCCTCCAGTTCCCGGCAAAGTCGTCCTAACCGAAGCCTAGCCCCGCCCCTTGGGCCAGCCAAGGAGGCACTTATTCGCTGCGTGCGGCGCAGGGCCCGCGCCGGTGCCGCGGGCACTGCGCGGGCACTAAGCTGGACAGCAATGAAACTCGTTGATCAGCTCCCCACCCCGGCCGCCCGAGTCCCCGGCAGGACGGCCCTGGACCCGGACGAGCTCTACACCCGGTTCGTCGAGTGGACCGAGACCCGCGGCCTTGCCCTCTACACCGCCCAGGACGAGGCCGTCATGGAGCTGGCCGCCGGCTCCAACGTCATCCTGGCCACGCCGACCGGATCCGGGAAATCCCTTGTGGCCATCGCCGCGCATTTCCAGGCCATGGCCCGCGGGCAGCGCAGCTACTACACCGCCCCGATCAAGGCCCTTGTTTCGGAGAAGTTCTTCGCCCTCTGCGAGATCTTCGGGGCCGACAACGTGGGTATGATCACCGGCGACTCCGGCGTCAACCAGGACGCCCCGATCATCTGCTGCACTGCCGAAATTCTGGCCAACATCGCCCTGCGTGAAGGTGCGGCGGCCCAACTTGGCGCCGTCATCATGGACGAGTTCCACTTCTACTCGGACCCGCAGCGCGGCTGGGCGTGGCAGGTGCCGCTGCTCGAACTGCCCCAGGCGCAGTTCCTGCTGATGTCGGCGACCCTCGGCGACGTCAGCCGTTTCGAGGACGGCCTCCGCGAACTGACGGGACGAGCGACGACGACCGTCAGTTCCGCGGAACGTCCCATTCCGCTGCACTACTACTTCGAGCAGACCCCGGTCCACGAGACCCTTGAGGAGCTGCTCGCCACCAAGCAGGTCCCGGTCTACGTGGTCCACTTCAGCCAGGTCGAAGCGATTGACCGGGCCCAGAACCTGATGAGCATCAACGTCTGCACCCGCGAGGAAAAAGACAAGATTGCCGAGCTCATCGCCGGGTTCCGCTTCGCCGCGGGCTTCGGCAAGACCCTCAACCGGCTGGTCCGGCACGGCATCGGCGTCCACCACGCCGGCATGCTTCCGAAGTACCGCCGGCTGGTCGAACAGCTTGCCCAGGCCGGGCTGCTGAAGGTCATCTGCGGCACGGATACCCTCGGGGTGGGCATCAACGTGCCCATCCGCACCGTGCTGCTCACGGCCCTGAGCAAGTACGACGGCGTCCGCACCCGGCTGTTGAACTCCCGCGAATTCCACCAGATCGCGGGGCGCGCCGGACGCGCCGGCTATGACACTGCCGGAACCGTGGTGGTCCAGGCCCCGGAGCACGTGACCGAGAACGTGAAGGCGATGGCCAAGGCCACGGCCAAGTTCGGCGACGACCAGAAGAAGCTGCGCCAGGTAGTCAAGAAGAAGCCCCCGGAGGGTTTCGTGTCCTGGGGTGAACCGACCTACAAGCGGCTGGTCGAGTCTGTTCCGGATCCCCTCACGTCGAGTTTCACCGTGACGCACGCGATGCTGATGAACCTCATGGAACGCCCCGGCGACCCGTTCCAGGCCGCCCGCCGCCTGCTCACCGAAAACCACGAGACCCGCCCGGCGCAGCTGCGGCTCATGAAGAAGGCACTGGGAATCTACCGCGAACTGCTCGCTGCCGGCGTCGTGGAGCGGATCCCGCCGGAAGAGCAGGGTGCGGACGGCCGCACGGTCCGGCTCACGGTCCACCTGCAGGCCAACTTTGCCCTCAACCAGCCTCTGTCTCCCTTCGCCCTCGCCGCGCTGGAGCTGCTGGACCCGGAGTCGCCGTCGTACGCCCTGGACGTTGTGTCCGTGATCGAGGCGACCCTGGAGAAGCCGCGCCAGATCCTGACGGCACAGCAGAAGAAGGCGCGTGGCGAAGCCATCGCGGCGATGAAGGCCGACGGCATCGAGTACGACCAGAGGATGGCGATGCTCGAGGAGGTCACCTACCCGCAGCCGCTCGCGGAGATCCTCGGCGAGGCCTTCGATGTCTACCGCAAGGCCGCGCCCTGGGTCGGCGACTTTGAGCTCGCGCCCAAGTCCGTGGTCCGGGACATGTACGAGCGCGCCATGAACTTCGGCGAATTCGTCCAGTTCTACGGCCTGGCCCGCTCGGAGGGGATCGTGCTGCGCTACCTCGCCGACGGCTTCAAGGCGCTCCGCCAGACCGTCCCGCAGGATGCGCTCCGGGAGGACCTCGAGGACCTCATCGCCTGGCTGGGCGAACTGGTCCGCCAGGTGGACTCCAGCCTGCTCGACGAATGGGAAGAACTGACGTCCGGCGCTGCGCCCACACCGCACGACGCTCCCCCGCCCCCGCCGCCGTCGCTGACCTCCAACATCCGGGCCTTCCGGGTGATGGTGCGCAACGAGATGTTCCGCCGCGTGGAGCTGTTCGCCGATGAGGCCGCCACCGCCTTGGGCGAGCTCGACGCCGGTTCCGGCTGGGACGCGGAGCGCTGGGAGGATGCCCTGGATGACTATTTCGACGAACACAACGACATCGGCACCGGCCCGGACGCCCGCGGCCCCGGGCTGCTGATCATCACCGAGGAACCCGGCGCGTGGAAGGTCCGGCAGATCTTCGATGACCCGGCACGCCACCACGACTGGGGCATCTCCGCCGAGGTGGATCTGGCGGCTTCGGATGAGTCCGGGACCGCCGTCGTCCGCGTCACGGACGTCAACCGGCTCTAGCCGGCGGCGCCGGCCCGGGACCGCGGACCGGCACACGGCGCCGGCGGGCGCCGGCCCGGGGACGGTGCGCGCCGCGGGTAAACTCGAATAATGAGTGTAATCCGCCCTGCCGCACCGCATGACGTCCCTGCCATCCTGCAGATGATCCACGACCTCGCCCTCTACGAGAAGGAACCGGACGCCGTCCGGAATACCCCCGAGCTGCTCACCGAGGTCCTCTTCGGCGAAAATCCGAGGGTCTTCGCCACCATGGCGGAGAACGCGTCCGGCGAGGTGCGTGGCTTCGCCCTCTGGTTCCTGAACTACTCCACGTGGGAAGGCGTCCACGGGATCTACCTGGAGGACCTCTACGTCAGGCCGGAGGCCCGCGGCGAGGGCCACGGCAAAGCACTCCTGCAGCACCTGGCCGCGACCGCCGTCGACCGCGGCTACGCGCGCGTCGAATGGAGCGTGCTGGACTGGAACGAGCCCTCCATCAACTTCTACAAGAAGCTTGGCGCCGCACCGATGGAGGAATGGTCCACCTTCCGCCTCACCGGAGATGCGCTGGCGGCTTTCGGCGCCCCCCGCCTAGTTTCCGGCACACTTACCGGGGCAGATCCTGGTGCAGGCGCCCTCGCCGGTTCCCCCGCCGACTCCCGCGGGGCGGCCACCCGTGGCTGATCTTCCGCTGACGGGGCTCATGGGAGCCTCTCTCCTGGAGTCTGCATCTACCGTCCGGCACAGCGTCCGGGCACGCCACACCTTCCGTGGAATGCGGACCACTGAACACTACTTCCAAGTCCCCCTGGACCACTTCAGCGAGGCGGGACGGCGCGGCGAGACCATCTCGGTGTTCGCCCGCGAGTACGTGTCCACGGAACACAGCGAGGAAGACGCCGCCGAGCTCCCCTGGCTGCTCTTCCTGCAGGGCGGTCCCGGCGGGCGCGGCAACCGGTTCCCGTCCCTGGGCGGCTGGAGCAAGGCCGCCGCGAGGGACTTCCGGATCCTCATGCTGGACCAGCGCGGCACCGGCCTGTCCTCGGCCGTGGACCGCAACACACTTCCGCTGCGCGGCACCGACGCGGACCAGGCCCGCTACCTGACGCACTTCCGCGCCGACTCGATCGTCGCCGACGCCGAGGCCATCCGGGCGGCCCTCGGCTCCGCCCCCTGGACCATCTACGGCCAGAGCTACGGCGGTTTCTGCGCACTCAGCTACCTTTCCTTCGCGCCCGAAGGTCTGCGCGAGGTGCTCGTGACGGGCGGACTGGCCCCGCTGGGCGGTTCCGCGGACCGGGTGTACAGGGCTACATTTCAGCGGGTCGCGGCCCGGAACGCCGAATACTTTGACTGGTACCCCGAGGACCGGGCCACGATCACCCGGATCGCCTGGCACCTCCGGGACACGGAGGAGTTCCTGCCCGACGGCGGCCGGCTCACCGTGGAACGGTTCCAGATGGTGGGCTCGTTCCTGGGCGGCAATACCCGGGTGGACGCGCTGCACCACCTCCTCGAAGACGCCTTCGTGGCCACACCCGACGGCGACCGCCTCTCGGACGCCTTCCTGGAACAGGTCCGGGGAATCGTCTCAAGGGCCGCCAACCCCTTGTACGCGCTGATGCACGAGTCCATATACGGCCAGGCCGGGGCCACCAGCTGGGCCGCCTGGCGCGTGCTGGAGGAATTCCCGGAGTTCCGCCCCGACGCCGGTGAGCCGCTCCTGACCGGGGAAATGGTGTACCCGTGGTACTTCGAGCAGGACCCGGCCCTGCGCCCGCTGCAGGACGTGGCCCGGCTCCTCGCCGAAAAGGACGACTGGGCGCCGCTCTATGATCCGGAGAGGCTGGCGCTGAATTCCGTGCCCGTCGCCGCGGCCGTCTACACCGACGACATCTACGTGGACCGTGAGCTCTCCCTGGAAACAGCAGCCGCCGTCCGGGGCCTGCAGGTGTGGGAGTCCGACGAGTTCCACCACGACGGCATCGCGGACGACGGCGAGGCGATCTTCGGGCGCCTGCTGGGAATGGCCCGTTCCGCCCGCCGCTGACCTGGCACCGGCTCCACTGATGGCCCGCCGGCGCAAACCCAAATAAGAACGGCGCCGGACCTGTGAGGGTCCAGCGCCGTTCTGCTGCCCGCTGCCGGTAAACCGGCGGTGCGGAGCTAGTCGACGTCGCTCAGGCTCTTGCGGGAGTCCTCTTCCAGCCGGGCGTCCAGCTTCGACTTGGACGCCTTGGAGCTGACCAGGCTGGCGACCACCGCGATGACGATGGTTCCGATGATCACTCCGAGCGAGACGTACGTGGGGATCTCCGGTGCCCATTCAATGTGCTGGCCGCCGTTGATGAAGGGCAGCTCGTTGACGTGCATGGCGTGCAGGACCAGCTTGACGCCGATGAACGCCAGGATCACGGAGAGCGCGTGCTTGAGGTAAATGAGCCGGTTCATCAGGCCGCCGAGCAGGAAGTACAGCTGGCGCAGCCCCATCAGGGCGAAAATGTTCGCGGTGAAGACGATGAAGGCGCTCTGGGTGAGGCCGAAGATGGCCGGAATGGAGTCGACGGCGAAGAGCAGGTCCGTCATGCCGATGGTCACAAAGACGATCAGCATCGGGGTGAAGACCTTCTTGCCATCGACAACGGTGCGGAGCTTGCCGCCGTCGAACTTCTCGGACATCGGCAGGACCCTGCGGATCCGGGCGATCAGCGGGTTTTCCTTGTCTTCCTCGTCCTCGCCCTCGTCCTGCGCCTGCTTCCAGGCGGTCCAGAGCAGGAAGGCACCGAAGATATAGAAGACCCAGCTGAACTGCTCGATCACGATCGCGCCGAGCATGATGAATATGCCGCGGAGGATGAGGGCGATGATGATGCCCACCATGAGCACTTCCTGCTGGTATTTTCGCGGTACCGAGAAGCGCGCCATGATGATGATGAAGACGAACAGGTTGTCGATGCTCAGGCTGTATTCCGTCACCCAGCCGGCGATGAACTGGCCGCCGAATTCCGGGCCGGTGAAGGCGAACATGGCGCCGGCGAAGACCAGGGCCAGGGCCACGTAGAACGCAACCCACAACCCGGCTTCTTTCATGGACGGCTCATGCGGGCGTTTGAGGACCATCAGCAGGTCGATGGCAAGGATGACGCCGAGGGCGACAAACGAGCCGATCTCAAACCACAGGGGAAGCTCGGGCACGGGGAAATACCTTTCGTAGGGTACAGCTCAGCGGTGTAAGTCTCTCCGACCGCTGGCGCATGACGCTGCCTGGCTGCCCGCTACGCCCGGCGCGGCATCGTAGCCGTGCGTGTTGACGATCGTAGCGCTTGGGATACTCCCCTACGTTTGTCCGAGTTTACCCTAGGCGTGCCCCGCGGATTGCATTTGACGCAGCTCCTTCTTCAATTCCCCCACCTCGTCGCGGAGCCGGGCGGCGAGTTCGAACTGCAGCTCCCCGGCTGCGGCGTGCATCTGTTCGGTCAGCTGCTCGATCAGGCCAACGAGGTCCTCCGCCGGTGCGGCCGCGAGCCCGTCCGCGCGGATGTGCGCGGCGCCCTTGCCCTTGCCTCGGTTCTTGCCGGCCGCGGCCAGCAGCTCGCGGGTGTCGGCATCTTCCTTGGCCAGCTGGTCGGTGATGTCCGCGATCTTCTTCCGCAGCGGCTGGGGATCGATCCCCTTCTCCGTGTTGTAGGCAACCTGGATGGCGCGGCGGCGGTTCGTCTCGTCGATGGCGTGGGCCATCGAGTCGGTGATCCGGTCCGCGTACATGTGCACCTGGCCGGACACGTTGCGGGCGGCTCGCCCGATGGTCTGGATCAGGGACGTCGAGGAGCGCAGGAAGCCTTCCTTGTCCGCGTCCAGGATGCTGACCAGCGACACCTCCGGGAGGTCGAGGCCTTCGCGGAGCAGGTTGATGCCGACGAGGACGTCGAAGACACCCATCCGCAGTTCGCGCAGGAGTTCGACGCGGCGCAGGGTGTCGACGTCGGAGTGCAGATATTCGACCTTTACACCATGGCCCAGCAGGTAGTCCGTGAGGTCCTCGGCCATCCGCTTGGTCAAGGTGGTGACCAGGACCCGCTCGTTCTTCGCGGTACGGGTCCGGATTTCGCCCAGCAGGTCATCGATCTGCCCCTTCGTGGGCTTGACGACGACCTCCGGGTCGATCAGGCCGGTGGGGCGGATGATCTGCTGGACGGAGCCGTCGGACTTGCCGAGCTCGTATTTGCCCGGGGTGGCGGAGAGGTAGACGGTCTGGCCCACGCGGTCCTGGAACTCGTCCCACTTGAGCGGGCGGTTGTCCATCGCCGAGGGCAGCCTGAAGCCGTGGTCCACGAGGTTCCGTTTGCGGGACATGTCGCCCTCGTACATGGCGCCGATCTGCGGGACGGTGACGTGGGATTCATCGATCACCAGGAGGAAATCGTCCGGGAAGTAGTCGATGAGGCAGTGCGGCGCGGTCCCGCGGGCACGGCCGTCAATGTGCGAGGAATAGTTCTCGATGCCGTTGCAGAACCCCATCTGCTGCATCATTTCCAGGTCATAGGTGGTGCGCATCCGGAGCCGTTGGGCCTCGACCAGCTTGTTCTGGCTTTCCAGCACCGCGAGACGCTCGGCCAGTTCGTCTTCGATTCTCTTGATCGCCCGGCCCATCCGTTCCGGACCGGCGACGTAGTGCGAGGCGGGGAAGACGTACATTTCGGTCTCGTCCCGGAGCACTTCGCCGGTCAACGGGTGAAGGGTCTGGATGTTCTCGATCTCGTCCCCGAAGAACTCGATCCGGATCGCCAGCTCCTCGTACATCGGGATGATTTCCACGGTGTCGCCGCGCACACGGAACGTGCCGCGGTGGAAGTCCATGTCGTTGCGGGTGTACTGCATGGAAACGAACTTCCGGAGCAGGTCGTCGCGGTTCATCTCCGCTCCCCTGCGGAGGGTCACCATGCCGGCGATGTATTCTTCCGGGGTGCCCAGGCCGTAGATGCAGGAGACGGTGGCCACCACAATCACGTCGCGGCGGGTCAGCAGCGCGTTGGTGGCGGAGTGCCGGAGCCGTTCGACTTCCTCGTTGACGGAGGAGTCCTTCTCGATGAAGGTGTCCGTCTGGGCGACGTAGGCCTCGGGCTGGTAGTAGTCGTAGTAGGAGACGAAGTACTCCACCGCGTTGTTCGGCAGCAGTTCCCGGAATTCGTTGGCCAGCTGCGCGGCGAGGGTCTTGTTCTGCACCATCACCAGGGTGGGGCGCTGGACCTGCTCGATCAGCCAGGCCGTCGTCGCGCTCTTGCCGGTGCCGGTGGCGCCGAGCAGCACGACGTCTTTTTCGCCGTTCTTGATGCGCTCGGTCAGTTCGGCGATGGCGGCCGGCTGGTCACCCGCCGGCTGGAACTCGCTGATGACCTCGAAGGGCGCCACGACGCGGTTGATTTCCTGGGCAAGACTCATGTACCTAATCTACCGCCGGGCTGCGACAGGATGTCCTGATTCAGCTTTGGGCAGTTCCTGGGCCGACCGCGCTGGCGGAGCCTGAGGCAGGGGCGGCGGCGCCGCTGACGGTGCCGCTAGCGCCGTCGTCCGCACCGCCGTCGTCCGCCCGCTCAGCGTCAGAGTACGACGGCGCCTGCCATCCCGTGCGCCGCACCCACGCTTCCATCCGGGGCGCAGCGTAGTCGGTGAACCAGCCCTCTTTATCGGCGGCATAGCCGGCGGTGGACTTGTCTGTCTCATGCAGCCCGGCCACCCGCTTCTTTTCCGCGACATAGTCCGCCCGGGCCTCGGGATCGGCGCGGAGCCAGTCGCGGAAGCACAGGGCATACCGCCAGCCCGGGGAACCTGCCGCGCGGAGGTGAAGATTCACCGGCCGGCCTGGATCGGCGTTGCCGTGCAGCCGCTTGCCCCAGTCGGCGGGGTCCGGGTGAGTGGGCTTGGGGTTGTCGGCAATGATGCCGGGCCAGCGCGGGAATCCCGCGTCGGCCAGCAGCGGAGCGATCCGGTCCGCGGCGTCGAGGTCGCGGACGCTCAGCTGGAGGTCGATCACATCTTTGGCGTCAAGGTCCGGGACGGCCGTGGACCCGATGTGGTCCACGGCCAGGACGTCCTGCGGAACCGCGGCGTGCAAACGGGCAATCAGCCGGCCGGCCTGGGCCGCCCAGGCCGGATCGGCGGTGGAGAGGACCGGCCCTTCCGTCCGCGGTGCAATCCGCTGTTCCTTGAGGTTCAGCGCGAACGGCGTCAGCCGCTCCTCCCACAGCGCGTCCACGGCGCGCCGGAGTTGTTCCGGGGTGCCCGCGTTCTCGAGCACGACGTCCGCCGCCGCCAGCCTGTTCTCGCGGCTCGCCTGGGCGCTCATGCGGGCGTGCGCCTTCTCGACGCTCATGTTGCGGTGTTCGGTCATGCGTTGGATCCGGACGCCATCCGGGGCATCCACCACGACCACCAGGTGGAAGTTCTTCCCTTGTCCGGTTTCGACCAGCAGCGGGATGTCCTGGACCACGACGGCGCCGGCCGGGGCGGCGGCAACAATCGCTGCGGCGCCCTCCCGCACCAAGGGGTGGATGATCCCGTTGAGCACGGCCAGGCGCTCAGGGTCGCCGAAGACCATGGCACCGAGCCGGGCCCGGTCCAGCCGGCCGTCCGACGTCAGGATGGCGGCACCGAAGGCCTCGACCACCCTCGCCAGCCCTGGCGTTCCTGGTTCCACGACCTCCCTGGCCAGCGCGTCGGCGTCGACAAGCACTGCTCCCAGTTCGCGCAGGCGCGACGCAACCATTGACTTCCCCGAAGCGATCCCGCCGGTCAACCCGATCTTCAACACCTCACCAGACTAAACTGAACCGGTGGCAGATGCGGCGGAAACCCCCGAGAGCAGGACGGCCCTCTACACCACCCTCGCCGCGGGGACCGAATTCCGCCACGAAATCGAGGTCAAGCGGTCCCGGTTCATCACCGTCCTGGCCCGAACGGCGGACGAGGACGCCGCCCGGGCCGCCCTGGGCCGCCTGCGCCGGGAATTCCATGACGCCCGGCATCACTGCTTCGCCTTCGTGCTCGGCCCCGACCGGGACGTGCAGAGGTCCAACGACGACGGCGAGCCGTCCGGCACGGCGGGCCTCCCCATGCTTGAGGCGCTGCTGAAGCGGGAGACCGCGCCCGGCGTCGCCGATCTCAGCGACGTCGCCGCGATCGTGGTGCGCTATTTCGGCGGAATTCTCCTGGGCGCCGGCGGCCTGGTGCGTGCCTATTCGGAATCTGTGTCCGGGGCGCTGGAGCTCGCGCCCCTCGTGCGGCGCCGCCGGCTGCGAATCTGCTCGGTGCCAGTGCAGCACGCCGTGGCCGGGCGGCTCGAGAACGATCTGCGCGCCGCGGGGTATGTCATGGCTGACACCCGTTACGAGGCGCAGACTACTGTTCTGAGGCTGGCGCTCCCGGATGATCCGGAAGAGCTGGCCCGGGCCGCGGACCGCGTGGCCGCCATGTCAGCCGGCAGCGCATCGCTGTTGCCCGGAGAAACGGAGTGGATCGATGTCCCCATCAGCTGAGCCCGTGCCCGCGGTCGCGCTTCTTGACGTCAGCGAGGCCGTGCTCGCACAGCTCCTGGAACTTGCGCTCCGGGACGCCGACGCCGACGAGGTCACCCCGCCGCTGGGGACGGCCGCCGGCTGGAACACCGATCGGATCAGCTGGTTCCGCGAATTCCACCGCGCCTCCGCCGCCGGCCTGGACGGTCCCGCGGGGCAGAAGAGCTGGGCCATCAGCTGCGACGGGCAACTGGCAGGGTCCATCCGGCTCAGGCGGACCGACACGGGGCCTACTGAGGCTGCTGATGGCGGGGCTGGGGCTGGCGATGCCGGGGCTGGCGATGGCGGGGCTGGCGGTGGTGATGCTGATGCCGGGGCTGGCGGTTGGGCGCTGGAAACCGGAATCTGGCTCGCCCGGAGCTTCCGCGGCCGGGGGGTGGGCCGCGAGGCGCTCCGCCAGGTGAAGGCCCGCGCCCCGTCGGCCGGCGCAGCCGTCCTGGTGGCCGAGACGACGGCAGGAAACGTGGGTGCCCTCGCATTGCTGAAATCCGCGGGCGCCGAACTCGAGACCGGCGCTGCCTCGGAGACAGAGACGGTGCCCGTCAGAGGCAAGATCCCGCTGCACTGACGCCACTCGCGTCCGGGGCCGGACTCCGCTCCCGCCACTGGACATGCCCTTCCGCAGCCAACCCACTTCGCATCAGGACTGGACATGCCCTCCGGTGGGCTTGAGCAATGCGCCCAATCCCCCTAGGCCCATCCAACGCACCCAGCAATGGACACGCCCTCCGTCGGGCGATCCTTAGACGGTCCGTCTGGGCCCAAACGAAGAATACGCCTCTTACCTGGAAGTCCAGGGGCCAAGGCCACGGATGGGCATGTCCGGTGACAGGGCATGGCGCGGGCCTCCCAGCACGGGACATGTCCCGCGCTCGGGGCCAGGACTGGGCATAATCCATACATGCCCACGGGCGGGCCCCAAAAATGGGCATGTCCCCCGAGCGCGGGTTTCAAAAATGGGCATGTCCGGTGGTGCGGGCGGCCGCGGGGCATGGCGCGGGCCTCCCAACACGGAACGTGTCCCGCGCTCGGGGCCAGGACTGGGCATAATCCATACATGCCCACGGGCGGGCCCCAAAAATGGGCATGTCCCCCCGGGGCACAAAGACCCGGGGCACAAAGACCCGGGGCACAAAGAAAGGTGGCCGCCCCCGAGGGGACGGCCACCTTTCCTGTACTTCTTAGCTACCGCACCGTGACGGTGCGGCTTCAAGCCACAAACTGCCTGGCCTCAGGGAGCGGACTCCATGAGGAACACGGGCAATTAGTTGCCGGTCAGCTTCTCGCGCAGAGCGGCAAGAGCCTCGTCCGAAGCAAGCGTGCCTGCACCGGTCTCGGTTGCAGCCGGCTCGGAGGAGTAGCTGGTGGTGCCGGAGTCGCTCTCGCCGGACGTTGCAGCTGCAGCGTCGTCGGCAGCGTGCTGGGCAACCTGCTTCTTGTGTGCTTCCCAGCGGGTCTGGGCGTCAGCGTACTGCTGCTCCCAGGCTGCGCGCTGGTTCTCGTAGCCTTCAAGCCACTCGTTGGACTCCGGGTCGAAGCCCTCCGGGTACTTGTAGTTGCCCTCTTCGTCGTACTCGGCGGCCATGCCGTAGAGTGCCGGATCGAATTCGGTGCTGTCGGCGTCGACGCCCTCGTTGGCCTGCTTGAGGGAGAGCGAGATGCGGCGGCGCTCGAGGTCGATGTCGATGACCTTGACGAACAGCTCGTCACCAACGGAGACAACCTGCTCGGCCAGCTCAACGTGGCGCACGGCGAGCTCGGAGATGTGGACCAGGCCTTCGATGCCGTCTTCAACGCGAACGAACGCGCCGAACGGAACCAGCTTGGTGACCTTACCCGGAACAACCTGGCCGAGGGCGTGGGTGCGGGCGAAGGTCTGCCACGGATCTTCCTGCGTAGCCTTGAGCGACAGGGAGACGCGCTCGCGGTCCAGGTCGACCTCGAGAACCTCGACGGTGACTTCCTGGCCAACTTCGACAACCTCGGACGGGTGGTCGATGTGCTTCCAGGACAGCTCGGAAACGTGAACCAGGCCGTCTACGCCGCCCAGGTCCACGAAGGCACCGAAGTTGACGATGGAGGAAACGACGCCGGGACGAACCTGGCCCTTTTCCAGCTTGTTGAGGAACGTGGAGCGGACCTCGGACTGGGTCTGCTCGAGCCATGCACGGCGGGAAAGAACAACGTTGTTGCGGTTCTTGTCCAGCTCGATGATCTTGGCTTCGATCTGCTGACCGATGTACGGAGCGAGGTCGCGCACACGGCGCATCTCGACGAGGGATGCGGGCAGGAAGCCGCGCAGACCGATGTCGAGGATAAGACCACCCTTGACAACCTCGATGACGGTACCGGTGACAACACCGTCTTCTTCCTTGACCTTCTCGATGTCGCCCCAGGCACGCTCGTACTGAGCACGCTTCTTGGAGAGGATCAGGCGGCCTTCTTTGTCTTCCTTGGTGAGCACCAGGGCTTCGACCTGATCGCCAACGGAGACGACGTCTCCGGGGTCAACGTCGTGCTTGATGGAAAGCTCGCGGGAGGGAATGACACCTTCGGTCTTGTAACCGATGTCGAGCAGGACTTCGTCGCGGTCGACCTTGACGACGGTACCTTCGACGAGGTCTCCGTCGTTGAAGTACTTGATGGTGGCGTCGACAGCTGCGAGGAAGTCCTCAGCGGTACCGATGTCGTTAATGGCGACTACGGGGGTACCGGGCTTCTCGGTGGAGGTGATGGTCATGTAGTAGGGGCTCCGTTGTGGATAGTTAGTCGGTCAGGCAAACCGCTTCGCCGGCATTATGGAATGCAGGCCAAGAACACGGCTTCTCAACATGTGATCCGCCGGGTCATCCTGATTTTGTGGATTGTAGATGCGCGCACGTAGTGCACGCCCGTTTAGTCTAGTCGTTTACGCGAACGCGGGTCAAAGCGCGCGGGACCGCTCGCGCCCCGACCGCCGCAGCCGTCCGTGCAGTCCTCAGTGCAGTTCTCAGGCCGCGGTCAGTCCCACCTGCAGTGCCGCCGCCGGCGCAGCCGGAACCGGGCCGGCGGCCTAGAAGTGCGTGAGGCAGTGCGGTGAGCGTTCGACGGCGAACATGAGCCGCGCTGTCAGCGCCGCCCCGGCCGCGTGCTCGGCGATCCGGCCGGCGGCTTTCAGGGTCACGGGACAGACGGCGCCCAGATAAATGGAGCCGAGATCCGCGACATCCAGCGTCAGGTCCGGCTCAGCCTCCGGGGCCGACGTCACTGTGGCCTCTCCCCCGCTGACTGTGAGGGCGAACGTGCCGGCCGCGAAGCCGAGACTGTCGCGGACGGCGAGGACCAGGGTCCCATCGGCCGAGTAGCGCCGGGCCCCCAGCACCCGGGCCGGGTCCAGGATACGCAGCCACAGCATGTCCCGGTGGTCAGAGGACTCGACGCAGCGCGGGTCCTCCAGCGCCCAGGTCAGGGGGTCGTCCACCGGCGCATCCTGCCAGCTGATCCGGTCCACGAGGTCGATGCTGCCCAGGAACTGCCACAGTTCCAGGTACGCGGCGTCAGTCGCCGCGACGAGGTCCACGATCTCCATGGTGTACGGCTTGGTGTCCCACCCGGCGAATTTGTAGGCGACGTACCCGTCCACGGTACCCGCGGCGTCGTAGTGCAGGGCGCACCGGATGGCCTCGTCCTCGCTGCCGTCGCGGCCGAGCATGCCCGCGGACCGCAGCCGGTACGCCTCCTGCCGCGAGATCGATCCGGGCATGGCACCGTGGACCCGGCCGAAAACTTCGGGGGCCAGTTCCAGCAGGACCTTGCGGTCGGCGATCTCCACGGAGCCGACAGGCACATGGTGCAGGCGGAAGCGCGGTCCGGTGTCGACCTTCACGCTGCGTTCGAAGGTGGCCACACCGTAGCCGAACCGGCCGTAGATCGAGGCCTCCGAGGCAGTCAGTGCCGCCAGTGCGACGCCGTCCGCCTTCGCCGCGGCGAGGTCCTCGGTCATCATCCGCCGGAGCAGTCCCTGCCGGCGGTGGGTCCCGCGCACCGTGACGGCCGTGACGAGGTGGGCTTCCAGCTGCCGGCCGTAGCCGATGTTCAGGTCCTTGCGCAGGGTCGCGAAAGTCGCCACCGGGACGTCGGGCGCCAGCGAGTGGGCCGCGACGCCGTCGGCCTGGTAGACGCCGGTCATCTCACGGTTGTCCACGAGATACATGGCCATGATTTTGTCCATGAAGTCCTCTTTGCGCGGCTCGTCATAGAAGCCGATCCCGACTCCCCGCAGCCAGGCGGTGCCCTGCGCGTAGTCCGCCGAGTCTTTCGCGACCGCGCGGAACCGCCTGAGCTCGTACTTATCTGCCATGTGCTTCTCCCCCTGAGAATCTCGGGCCCCGGCAACGCCGGAACAAAACCTGCCGGAACCGGTAAACCGTTAGTGCCCGGCCTCGTACCAGCTGGAACCGATGCCGATCTGGACGTCCAGCGGAACGCTGAGGTCCGCGGCCGAGCCCATTTGCTCGGTCACGAGCTTCTCGACGGCTTCGCGCTCGCCCGCGGCGACTTCGAGGACCAGTTCATCATGGACCTGCAGCAGCATGCGCGATTTCAGGCCCTGCGCCGCCAGTTCGGCATGCACGCCCAGCATGGCGCGCTTGATGATGTCAGCCGCCGATCCCTGAATTGGAGAGTTCAGCGCGATGCGCTCCGCGTTCTCGCGCAGCTGGCGGTCGGTGCTGGTGAGGTCCGGGAGGTAACGCCGGCGCCCCTCGATGGTGGCCGTGTAACCGTCGATCCGGGCCTGGTCCACCACGCCGCGGAGGTAGTCGCGGACGGCACCGAACCGGTCGAAGTAGTCCTTCATGAGGGTCCGCGCCTCGTCAACGGAGATCTCCAGCTGCTTGGACAGGCCGAACGAGGTCAGGCCGTACGCGAGGCCATAGGACATCGCCTTGACCTTGGAACGCATGGCACTGGTCACCTGGTCTGTGGGCACATGGAAGATGTTGGAGCCCACGAACCGGTGCAGGTCTTCGCCATCCTTGTACGCCTGGATCAGGCCTGCGTCCCCCGAGAGGTGGGCCATGATGCGCATTTCGATCTGCGAGTAATCCGCGGAAAGCAGGCACTCATAGCCGTCGCTGACCACAAAGATGCCGCGGACGCGCCGGCCTTCCTCGCTGCGGATGGGGATGTTCTGCAGGTTGGGGTTATTGGAGGAGATCCGGCCCGTGGCTGCGACGTTCTGCGCGTAGGTGGTGTGGATCCGGCCGTCTTCCGTGACGGACTTCTTCAGCGACTCCAGCATCTGGCGCAGCTTCGAGGACTCGCGGTGCGCCATCAGCTGGACCAGGAATTCGTGCCCGGTCTTTTCCAGCAGGTTCTTGAGCGACGCGGCGTCGGTGGTGTAGCCGGACTTGATTTTCTTGGTTTTCGGCAACTGGAGTTCGTCGAACAGCACGGTCTGGAGCTGCTTCGGCGACCCAAGGTTGACCTCGTGGCCGATCGCGGCGAAGGCCAGCTCCTGGGCGTTGTCGATCACCTTGGCCAGGTCCGACAGCTGCTCGTCCATGCGCGGCATATCGATGGCGATTCCCGCGAGTTCCATGTCGGCGAGCACGCGGCTGACGGGCAGTTCAAGGGTGGTCAGCAGGTCCTGGGCTTTGCGTTCTTTCAGTTCGGATTCGAAGAAGCGGCTCAGGGCCTGGACGACGGCGGCCACGTGGACCAGTGCACCGGCGGCGGCTGCGTCGTCGCCGTCGAACGCCAGCTCAAGCTGGCCCTCCTTGGCGGCCTCGGTGGAAACCGCAATGTTGAGGTGATGCTGCGCCAGCTCCGCGAGCTCATAGCTGCGGCGGTCGGGCTGGATGAGGTAGCCGGAGATGGAGGTGTCATCCACCACTCCCTCCAGTTCCAAACCGCGGGCGGTCAGTGCCTTCAGGGCAGCCTTGAACCCATGCACCACCTTCGGCGATTCGGCATCACGCAGCCACGCGGCCAGGACGTTTTCGGCAGCAGCGTCCTGGCTGGCCAGGTCGATGTAAACGGCGGCGCCGTCGCGGACGATTGCCACCGCGGCGGCGTCCTCGCCGATCCGGCCGGGCACAACATCGACGGCCACTGCGGAGCGCTTGCCGGCACCGGCCGCGAGGAAGGCGCCGAGCTCGGCCGCGTCCGACGGGATCACGAAGTCCGGGATGTCGAGGCTTTCCCTCTCGGCTTCGGTAACTTCACTGCCGTAGAGGGCAAAGAGCCGGGTGCGGATGGTCTTGAATTCGAGGGCGTCGAAGAGTTCCTCGAGGGCGGCCTGGTCCGGCCGCGGGTCCGCGAGCTCGTCCAGCGTGACGGGCAGGTCGAGATCGGTGTGAAGCCTGTTGAGCCGACGGTTGCGCTTGACGTCCTCGACATATTCGCGGAGGGCATCGCCCACCTTCCCGCCGATCGCGTCGAGGTTCTCCAGGACGCCCTCAAGGCCGCCGTAGAGGTTGATCCATTTGGCTGCCGTTTTGGGGCCGACGCCAGGAACGCCCGGGAGGTTGTCCGCGGTCTCCCCCACCAGGGCGGCGAGGTCCGAATACTGGGCGGGGCTGACGAAATACTTCTCGTGGATCGCGTCCGCGTCCATCCGGGGAATGTCGCTGACGCCTTTCCTGGGGTACAGCACGAACACGTTGTCTGTGATGAGCTGAAAGGCATCGCGGTCGCCTGAGACCAGCAGCACCTCGTAACCCGCCTTTTCCCCCATGGCGGCGAGAGTGGCCAGGATGTCGTCAGCTTCCCAGCCGGGCATCTTGATGGTCTTGATGCCCCACGCACCCATGACCTTGTCGATGAGGTCGATCTGGCCGCTCATTTCCCGCGGGGTCTCATTGCGGCCGCCCTTGTACTCGCTGTACTCGGCCTTGCGGTGGGTCGTGTCGTCGGAGACGTCGAAGGCCACGGCCACGTGGGTGGGCTTTTGCTCCTTGATCAGGTTGATCAGCATGGATGTGAAGCCGTGGACGGCGTTCGTGTGCTGGCCCGTGGCGGTGGAGAACTTGTCCGCGGGCAGGGCGAAGAACGCCCGGAACGCCATGGAGTGACCATCGAGCACAAGTAGTCGCGGCTGGTCCGTGATGGGAATCACGGGGGCCTCGGTGGCGGAAACCGACCCCGCGGCCCGGGTGGATTTTCCGGCGGGCTTGCCCGCAAGCGCTGATTCTGGCTCAGGTGCCGGGAGGAGGTCTGCTGCGGTGTCTGCAGAAAGGGGGGCTGCCGAATGGGGGGCTGCCGAATGGGGGGCAAGGGCCGGTTTGGTAGTTTCGCTCACAGGTGCCAGCCTAGTTCCCATGATGGACAATTTCACGCCCGGCCCCTACGCGGCCGAGCTCGCGGCGGCCGGGGTTCCCGAAGAGATGCACGATTGGCTGGGCCAGTACGGCGTCGGAGCCCTCGTGGTGAAGATGGGGATCCGCTTCCTTGAAATGAGTCCGGAGCGCACCGTGGCCACC
Organism: Arthrobacter sp. LAR12-1-1.1; assembly: GCF_040676555.1. Classification (NCBI taxonomy): domain Bacteria; kingdom Bacillati; phylum Actinomycetota; class Actinomycetes; order Micrococcales; family Micrococcaceae; genus Arthrobacter; species Arthrobacter sp. LAR12-1-1.1. Next base: position 576,350 of record NZ_JBEGIG010000001.1, read on the forward strand.
ATGCCGGTGGAGGGAAACACGCAGGTGGCCGGCATCCTGCACGGTGGGGCCCACGTGGTCCTGGCCGAAACCCTCGGTTCGTTCGCCGCGGGCATGCACGCCGGTCCCAACCGGCAGGCGCTGGGAATCGAGGTCGGGGCGACGCACCACCGGGCGATCGCCGAGGGCACCGTCACCGGCACCTGCACGGCCATCCACCTCGGAAGGACCCTCGCCACCCACGAGATCGTGATGACCGACGAGCACGGCCGGCGGCTCTCCACCGCCCGGATCACAAACCTTATCCGCGATATCGCGCGCTAGGAGACCGCACCGCTGGGGTGCCGGATCCGGCTACGCCCGGGCCTGGAAGCGGTACCGCAGCTCCACGATGCCCCGGCCCAAGGTGCGGGAAGATGTCAACTCCAGCGGCGGCGTCGGACCTGCCATGGGCAGCAACGGCTTGCCGCTGCCCAGAACCACGGGAATGACCGAGAGAATCAGTTCGTCCAGCAGCCCGGCGTCCGCGAACTGCGCTGCCAGGACGCCTCCGCCCACAACCCAGATGTTCCGGCCGCCGGCCTCGTCCTTCAGGTCGTCCACGAACTCGCCAACGGCCCCGCGCACGAACGTCACATTGGCGCCCTTCGGGGCGGTGTGTTCGTGGTGGGTGAAGACCCAGCAGGGCGTGCCCGGATAGGGCCAGGTGTCCGGTTCGTGTTCCCGAAGCCAGGCGTAGGTCTCGCCGCCCATGACGATGCAGCCGACGTCGGCCATGAACGCGTCATAGCTGTCCTGTCCGCCTTCAAATCCGTCGAACTGAAGCAGCCAGGCCAGATTGTCCTTGTCAGTGGCGATATACCCGTCGAGTGAGGAGGCCACGAAGTACTGGAAGCTCACCATGGCCCCAGCCTAGCCAATGCGGTGCCCGGTTCCCATCCCCTGACGCACGTCCAACCGAACTGCACGCGGCAGCCGTACCGAGTGCGGCGGCGGCTTACTTGTGGAAGTAAGGGACGATCAGGTAGAGCCCGAAGAGGACGGCAGCGCCGCACACGGCGAAGCAGGCGTACGCGAGCGGTCGGGTCCACGACGCCGGCGAGTTCCGGATGTCGCCCGCGATGGCCGTGAGCCGGACACCCAGGGCGTAGAGGACGACGACTGTCATGGCAGCTATAAGTGTGGCACCGGCCACGCTGAGCAGTTCCAACCATTTCATCGCTTGGCGCCCCCGTTCTTGATCGCGGCGGCGGAGTCCTTGATCGCCCTGGCGGCGGACTTCTTCTTACGGAATTGCACGGCCTGGCCGACTTCCTCGATCTGGACTGCATTGTGGTGCCCAACATGGGATTTCCGCGAATGCACGAACATATAAGCCACGGCGGCGGTGCCGGCGACTGCCGCCATGATCACTCCAATGACCCCGGTCTGCACCAGCATGGCAGTCAGTGCGCCCACGATTCCGGCTGCGGGGAGCGTAAATAGCCAGCCGATCGCAATCCGGCCTGCAGTTCCCCACCGCACGGTGGTGCCACGGCGTCCCATCCCGGAGCCGATGACTGAGCCGGAGGCCACCTGCGTGGTGGACAGGGCGAAGCCCAAGTGCGACGAGGCCAGGATGGCACTGGCCGTGCTGGACTCCGCGGCGAAGCCCTGGGCAGGCTTCACCTCGGTGAGGCCGGAACCCATGGTGCGGATGATCCGCCAGCCGCCGGAGTAGGTGCCGATCGCGATGGCGAAGGCACAGCAGGCGATGACCCAGAGCTGTGGCCCGGAGCCGGCGGGCTGGGTCCCGGCCGAGATCAGGACCAGCGTGATGATGCCCATCGTCTTCTGGGCATCGTTGGTACCGTGGGCCAGCGCCACGAGGCTGGACGTGAAGATTTGACCGGTCCGGAATCCGCCGCGCTTCTGCGTCAGTTTGTCCCCGGTTTCCGGGTCATGCCGGGAGGTGAGCGCGTAGGCCAGCCTCGTGCACAGGTACGCCACAGCGCCTGCGATGATAGGCGCAAAAATCGCGGGAAGAATGACCTTCTGCAGGAGCGACTCGAAGTTGATCGAATGGATGCCGATGCCCGCGATCGCAGCCCCGATCAGGCCACCGAAGAGCGCGTGCGAGGAACTGGACGGCAGGCCTTTGAGCCAGGTGATCATGTTCCAGAGGATGGCGCCCATCAGCCCGGCGAAGATAATGTCCGGGGTGATCTGGACACCGTCCGCGCCTTCCTTGATGATGCCGCCCGAGACTGTCTTGGCGACTTCCGTGGAGAGGAACGCTCCCACAAGGTTCAGCACCGCCGCGAGGGCGACTGCTGTTTTCGGTTTGATGGCACCGGTCGCGATGGGGGTAGCCATGGCGTTTGCGGTGTCATGAAATCCGTTGGTGAAGTCGAAGAACAGCGCCAGCGATATCACTAGCGCCACCATTACGGTGATTTCCACCTGTTGCCCAATCTGCAGTGTCCATGGTCAGCAGTTCCACATCCCCGGTGCCGCGTGCCCACCACTCACATACGGTGTCTATCCCGATGGACTCGCAGTGGTCACTTAAGCAGCTTGAAACCTTATCGATGGTACGTGGGAAATACGGCCGGGCAAAACGTGCCAGAAGACCCTAAATTCCGGCCGCCGGTCCGATAGGCGGCATTCATGGTGGCGGTGCGATGCGCCTCACAGCGGGCTTGGCGGAATACGCCCGGCCCGCGGCGGCCCGCTAGACGGTCCGGCGGACGTCCGGCGCCGGGCCGGCGTCGAGCATCGAAGCTATCCTGTCCTCAAGCGCGGCGAGCGTGGCCTCCGGCAGCACGATGAGCCCGTCGAGTTCGTGGCGGGCGCGCCTGTACGCCGTCTGGCGCTCGGCGGGAGTCGCGGCCGCGTCTGAGGCGATCCGCAGGAGCTTCCGGGCAGTCTCCAGCCGCTGGCGTTCCGGCCCGGTGAACTTGCTGTCCCTGATCCGCTTGGCTTCCCGTTCGGCCACGTCGAATGCGAGCTCAAAACTGGTCACGGCCGCCCGGTACTCCGAAAGCCGTGCGGCGGTTCTGACGTCGCCGGGGGCGGCGGGCCGCAGCCCGTCGGCCTCACGCTTGGCCCGCAGGAACGCCACGGTGAGGGGCTCGCGGACATCCGTCATGACCGGAAAATCGATCAGCTTCCCCACGTCGAGTTCGTAGTCCAGCCAGCGCCTGTTGACGGCGTCGTGCGCCTTCATGAGGCCCAGCACATCGGCCTGGCTGGCCTGCTCTGCCTGCGCCGCCTGGTTCTTGAGCGTGTAGAGCTCCACCCGGCGGCGGTGCCGGCGTTCAGCGGCTTTAGACCAGGACCGCGCCCACCCGCCGGCCAGCCCGCTCAGGGGAAAGACGAGCCACCAAAAGTGGGTGACAAAATTGAAGAAGGGGTCCACTGGATCATCCTCCCATCCGTTGGCGGCGGCGAAAAGCCCCCTCCTCGGACCCGGGCTTCCTGCCAGTCCCGGGCCGGTCCTGAACAGCGGATGCCCTGCGGGGCGTCACTCCCCGTGCTTGACCCGGTGCACCCGCGTGACGATGGTGGGGCACGGCAACTGCAGCAGGACGGCATGCGCCGTGGAGCCGAGCACCGTCCGGGAGAACCCGCCGCGTCCGCGGCTCCCGATCACCAGCAGCCTGGCTGCGGCGGCGATATCCACAAGGGCCTTTGCCGGTTCGGTGTTCGTTTCCAGGCGCTGCCGAACCGTCATGTCCGGATACTTGTCGCCGAGGCCCGCGACCGATTCGGCGAGCACTATCCGGTCCTCTTCGACCATGCTCTCGGCGAGGCCGCTGGAGGGTAGCTGTTTCTCGACCCACCGGGCCGGCTTCTTGAAGGCGAGGACCACGGTGAGCTCGTCTCCGCCCAGGTCCGCTTCCTTGGCCGCGAAGGCGACGGCCTGCAGCGACTCCTCCGAACCGTCCACACCGACCACCACGCCCTTGGCCCCGGCTGCCGGCTTGGCGGGTATGACCGCTACCGGGCATTCCGAGGCGGAGACAACCTGCAGGGCACGGTCAGTTATGGGACCGCCGTCCAGCCAACGCTTGTCGTGTCCTCCGACCACCACGATGGCTGCCTCCTTGGACACCTCCCGCAGCACCGAGCCTCCGCTGCCATGACGAAGCTGGATGTCCACCTCGACGTCCGGGGCCTGCACGCTGGCGCTTGCCCGGGCTTGTTGAAGCAGGTCCATCCCCGCATCCCGGATGATCTCGTGGTATTGGAAATCCGGCGACATCCAGCGGTCGTCCACCGCGTGGACGACGATGACGGGCAGCTTGTTCCGGGCGGCCCGTTCAAGAGCCCAGGTCAGTGCGGCTTCGCTGCCCGCAGAGCCGTTGAAGCCGACGACGATTGCATTGCTCATCCTGAATCCTGCTCTTCTGAAGTGAAGTGATGGTTAGGCACCGCATAAGCCGACAAGTCCCCTGACACTTCAGTGTGCTCCGCCTGCCAAAAGCCGACTTAGGGCCTTAAGCCCCTCACTTGCCATCCTTGGGCGCGCGTAGCGTCGCACCGGAGCCCCGAACATCCTGAGGAACCGCCATGGACAGCCCGTCACAGCCCGGGAATACGGCCGCCGACGCCGGAGGGCTCCGGCTGGCAGGGGCTCTCAGCGGCCTTCTGTCCGCCGCCCTGGGCGTGGCCGGAGGTTTGCTCGAAGGCGCGCTTTCGGGCCCATGGCCGGATGCCGCGGACCCGGGCTACCCTGATTTCCTCCTTGAGAACCGGACCCTGATCCTCGCGCAAAGCATGCTTTTCGTCTTCAGTTCAGCCGTGCTGCTCTGGTTTCTGGCGTATGTCCGGGCGCATCTGTTGCGCACCGAGAAGGCGCCGGGCACGCTGTCCGGGCTCGCCTTCGCCGCCGGAGTCCTGGCCGCGGGAATGAACATCCTCGGACAGGCCGCCCAGCTGACTCTGACGCTGCCCTCGCAGTCCCGGATTCCTCCCGAAGTGGCCTCGGCGGTGGCCGACCTCTGCCTCGTCACCCTGAACCTCGCTAACCTGCCGGCGGGTGTCATGTTCCTGGCGATCGCAGTGTTGTCCCTGCGGCTGCAGGCCTTCCCGCGCTGGCTTGGCTGGATAGCGGCCGTGGCGGGCCTGTCATCGTTCGTCTCGACGCTGTCCCTGATCCCGGTGGAGGGGCCGTTGTCCCCGCTGGGGCCCGCGACGACGGCGCTGCGTCTCGTGCCGCTGCTCTGGTACATCCCCGCCGCCGTCGTGATGATCCGGTACGAGACGGGCCGGCGCCGTCACCGCATGCCTCCTGAAAGGGACAGCCTGGGCAGCGTCCGTCCAGACGCTATTGGGCCCGACGGACTGCCGCCGGAATCCACACCTGCCTAGAATCCGGTGGGCTCGGTCTCGAACTCCGGTTCCCGGGGCGGTCCCTCATGGTGCACCGGACGCAGTGCGGCGGTGTGTTCAAGCCAGATGAGGGCATCGTAGCGCTCCCCCATCCTGGTCGGGACATAGTTTCCGGCTTCCCTTTCCGGGTGGTAGACGACGCCGATAGCCCGGTGCCCGAGCCGTGTCGAAAGCCACGGCCCGCTCCGGTCGTCGCCGAACTCCAGCACTGACGGCACCCCGAGGGCCTGATGCAGGAAGTCTTCGTGGCTGCCCGGACGGGCTTCCGGCACTGTAAGGATGCGCTCGGGGCGGCCCCACCCGTCGGAGGCGATCACGGAGCCGCGGTGGGCTGCGAAGCCGACCAGCAGCACCCCTTCGCCCGCGTGGCGTTCGCGCAGCAGCTGCCCGACGTTGACCAGGCCGTCCTGCGCCATGTCGGTGGCGCGGGCATCCCCGATGTGTGTGTTGTGTTCCCAGATCAGGCCCTTCGACGCCGGCCCGAGGTGCCTGCTGACCCGGTCGATGGTGTCCGCCATGTGGTGGTCGCGGACGTTCCAGGACTGCCGGTCGCCGCGGACCATGATGCGGTAGTAGTGCTCCGCGTTTGCCGCGACTTCGGCGTTCTGGACGGCGTCGAAGGCGTCCTCCTCATGGGGGCCAGGGCTGAAGACCCGGTTCCTGACCTCGGTCAGGAGGGCCACGACGTCGGGCTCGCAGGACTGCGGCACCAGCCGCGTGCTCCAGGCGTACTGGTGCGGGTCCTCGTGGTGGGGCAGGAAGCACTGCCAGGCGCGCTCGGCCGCGGGCACGGCGTCGGGAACGTTCTCCTGCAGCCAGCCGATGATTTCGCGCAGCGAATCCCAGAGCGAGTAGACATCCAGGCCGTAGAAGCCGACCCGCTTATCCAGGGGCCGGCCTGCGTTCCAGCCGCGCAGCCAGTCCAGGAACGCCGCGACTTCCTCGTTGGCCCACATCCAGGTCGGCCAGCGTTCGAAGCCGGCCAGCAGTGCGTGGACGCCCTGGTCCTTCCCCTCCTGGCCGCGGACCCAGCGGTTGATGCGCCAGCAGTCGGGCCAGTCTCCTTCCACCCCTATCCAGTTGTAGCCTTCCTCCGTGATGAGCCGCCTGCTGAGGGTGTCGCGCCAGGTATAGAACTCGTGCGTGCCGTGCGACGCTTCGCCGATGGCCACGAAGCGGCAGCCGGCTGCGCGCCGTACGAGGCCGTTGAGATCGCGATCGGTTTTCAGCGGCCGGGCGAGATCGTGGATCTCCTTCAGCACGGTGGTCCGGGTGACACCGTTGGAGTTCATCGCGGTTCCTCGATGTCGATCGTCTCCAAGTGCTCGGGCACCCGGGCCCGCCAGCCGAGTTCGCGTTTGATCCGGCTGCGCAGGGCATCGGACGCGTCAGGGTCACCGTGCGTGATGTAGGTCATGCGGGGCTCCTTTGCTGCCGCTTTCATCCACGCGATGATGCCGTCGGCGTCGGCATGCGCGGACAGGCTTTCCATCTGGATGACTTCCGCCCGCACCTTGATGTCTTCCCCGTAGATGCGCAGCTCGCGTTCGCCGGCGGACAAGGTGGCCCCCCGGGTCCCGCCGGCCTGGTAGCCGCTGAGGATGATGGCGTTTTTCGGATCGGGGCCGTAGGCCGCGACGTGGTGCAGGATCCGTCCGCCGGTCAGCATGCCGCTGGCCGAAATGATGATCATGGGTCCCCCGCGCAGGTTCAGCAGCTTGGACTCGTCCACCGTGCGGGTGAGCTTGGCCAGCTTGTACATTTGCCTGTATTCCTCCGGCTTGAGCCGGTGTTCTTCGGGATGACGCTGGTACATTTCCGAGGCATCGATCGCCATGGGGCTGTTCAGGTATACCGGGATGGGCGGAATCGCGTCATTTCGGAGGAGCCGGGACAGGTACAGCATGAGCGTTTCCGCCCGGCCGACGGCGAACGCGGCGAACATGATGACCCCGCCGCGTTTCGCGACACGGTTGATGATCTCCCCCAGTTGCTTCTCCGGATCCTCGGTGGAGTGTTTCCGGTTGCCGTACGTGGACTCGGTCACCAGGACGCCCGTTTCGCCGAGCGGCCGGGGCGGGTACATGAACGGGTCATCGGCGCGGCCCAGGTCCCCGGTGAAGTGCGCGGAATGCGAGCCGAGCCGGACGTGGACCTGGGCCGCCCCGAGGATATGCCCGGCAGGTACGAGCGTCACTTCCACGCCCCCGCCGAGGTCAAGGGGATCGTCAAACCCGCACACCTTGAAACTGTTGAGGGACCTGACGGCGTCGGCGGCCGTGTAGAGCGGCAGCGCAGGTTCATGCGCGGACGATCCCCGCTGTGAGGCATAGCGGGCTTCCTCCTCCTGCAGGTGGCCGCTGTCGGGCAGGAGGAGTTTGCAGAGATCTGTGGTGCCGTCGGTGGCGTAGACGGGGCCGCCGAACCCGTCCCTGACCAGGGCCGGGACGTAGCCCGTGTGGTCCAGGTGCGCATGTGTCAGCACCACTGCATCAATGGACCGGGGCGGCACCGGGAACGGCGCCCGGTTGCGCTCGCGGCTGCGCTTGTAGCCCTGGAAGAGCCCGCAGTCCACCAGCACGCGCCTGCCGCCGGCGTCGATCAGGTAGCGGGAACCGGTGACTGTGTCGGTGGCACCCAGGAACTTCAGGCTCGGCTGCTGGTGTTTCATGGCGCTCCCGTGGACCTCTACCCCGTAGATCTTTGCATTGCCCGGCCCAGTGAAATGCGCGGACCTGCGGCTCGCGGTGTACGCCCCAGCCTCCGCCCGGGCCTGCCGGGTGCCAAGGGCCAAAAGTCACCTCCGGGCACGCACCGCCTACCGCCACTGCGGTGCTCCCGTGAGGCGGATCCGTGCGGGCCGCCCCGGTAGGATTTCTTGACGGGCCCTGCCGGGCCTGGAGCCGGCAACCCGGCGCAGCCCAGTGGCAAGGACAAACCATGAGCACCAGATCCGCGGGGCCCCTGCGTCCCGAACGCCCGTGGACCCGCCACTACAGCCCCGGAGTTCCCGCCGATCTCAAGCTCCCCGAAGGGTCCCTTGTCGACCTCATGGACTCGTCCGTCCGGCGCTACGGCAACAAGACCGCGCTGGAATTCTTCGGCGCGCGCACCAGTTACCGCGAACTTGGCGCTTCCATCAGCAGGGCGGCCTCGGGCCTGAAGGCGCTAGGCGTCCGGGCCGGTGACCGGGTGGCGCTCGTCCTGCCGAACTGCCCGCAGCACATCATCGCGTTCCACGCGGCGCTGCGCCTGGGCGCCGTCGTCGTCGAACACAATCCCTTATATACAGACCGCGAGCTTCGCCATCAGTTCGAGGACCACGGCGCCACCGTCGCCATCGTCTGGGACAAGGCCGTTGACAAGGTCCGTCAGCTGCCGGCCGACGTCGGGCTGCAAAGCATCGTCTCCGTTGAACTGATTCCGGCGATGCCGTTGCTGCAGCGGATGGCGCTGCGGCTCCCCGTGCCGGCAGCCCGCGCTGCCCGGGCCGCCTTGGCAGCCGGCAAGCACCCGCCCCGGCCAAAGGCGCAGCCGGCACCGCGGACCGTGCTGGCGTGGAAAGAGCTCCTTGCCGCCGGCGGGCTGAAGAAGAGGTATCCGCGCCCGGCCGCCGGTGACCTGGCTGTCATCCAATACACCAGCGGCACTACGGGCCGGCCCAAAGGCGCCATGCTGACCCATGCCAATCTGCAGGCCAATGCCGCGCAGGGCCGCGCCTGGGTGCCCGGGCTCAAGGACGGCCGGGAAACCGTGTACGCGGTGCTGCCCATGTTCCACGCCTACGGGCTGACGCTGTGCATGACGTTTGCCCTGAGCATCGGTGCGAGGCTGGTGCTGTTCCCCAAGTTCGACGTCGACCTTGTGCTGAAGGCGCACAAGAAATCGCCCGCCACGTTCCTGCCCGCGGTGCCGCCGATCTACGACCGGATCGCCGCAGCAGCCGCCGAGCGCGGTATCGCGCTGGACAGCATCCGGTTTTCAATCTCGGGGGCGATGAACCTGCCGACGGCGACCGTGGAGACGTGGGAAAAGGCGACCGGGGGCTACCTGATCGAGGGCTACGGGCTGACGGAAACCTCGCCAATCGCCCTGGGCAACCCGTTCGGGCCCAGCCGGAAACCGGGAACTGTGGGGGTACCGTTTCCGCTGACCGACATTCGCGTAGTGGACCCGCGGAACGTTCTCCTGGACCGTCCCCCAGGCGCGGAGGGCGAGCTCCTGATCCGGGGTCCGCAGGTTTTTGCCGGCTACTGGAACCGGCCAAAGGAGACAGAGGAAGCACTGCTGGAAGGCGGCTGGTTCCGCACGGGTGACATTGTCTCGGTGGACAAGGATGATTTCGTGACCGTTCGGGACCGGATCAAGGAACTCATCATCACGGGCGGCTTCAACGTCTCCCCCACGGAGGTCGAAGACGTCCTGTCCGAATACCCTGGTGTCAGGGACGTGTGCGTGGTGGGACTTCCCCGCCCGGGCGGCGGCGAAGACGTGGTGGCCGCCGTCGTGGCATCCGCGGGGGCCGGCATCGACCCGGAGGCGCTGCTGGCGTTCGCGCGGGAGACCCTTGCCGCGTACAAGGTCCCGCGCCGCGTTGCAGTGGTGGACGAGTTGCCGCGTTCGCTGATCGGTAAGGTCCTGCGCCGCGAGATCCGGGACACACTTGTGGCCGGCCGGTAGCGTTCCCCTTGCTCCGGCCGGCCACTGGTGCGGTCAGTGCCCGGTCTCCTCAGTGCCCGGCGTCGTTGTTGTTGTGTCGTGGCTGCCGGCGTCCTCGTGGGCGGCGTCGTGCGAGTGCGTCCCCGGAGACGGCTCAGGCTCGGGTGCCGGTTCCGGCTCGAGGGACATGTCCACTCCCTCGCCCGTGGCCGAACGGGGAGCCAGCGCCACGTCCGCGGGCTCGACGCCGGCGCCGCGGGCCATGCCGATCCGCACGGATTCCACCAGCAAGTCGCTGAGCAGAGGTCCCGTATAGGTGACCTTCAGGGCTCCGCTGTCCAAGGTGGTGCCGTAGTTCCCGAGCGCGTCCGTGAGAATGCCTTCCTCGGCGATGGAAGCCGCCAGGGCTGCCGGATCGGTGGCAGCGACGCTGAACTGGAGGTCGTGGACCAGGACTGAGGTGACGTGGACATGCTCCACTCCCGGGTAAGTGCCCTCCGGGCCGAAGGCGAGTTCGGCCAGCTTCTCCGCGTCCTCGCCCGTGCTTCCGGCCGGAAGCACCAGGATCAGTTCCGGCGCGAGGTGCTCCAGGATCGCTGGTTCGAGCACGTTCGGGGGGATGTCGGATAGGACGATGCCGCTCGCAGCCGCTGTCTGCTCGAGCCGTACGCGTGGCGGGCCCGGCTCGGCGCCTGCGGCGGGGTGGACGGCAATGACGGCGCGCCGCCGCACCATCAGCCCGTCGTGGCTCACGGCCGGGCGGCCGTTGCCTACGTCTGTCCCGGTCTCCAGCGAGACAGGCGCGGCGCTCTGCACGGCCAAGGCGGTCGGAGAGGAAGGTGCCGGTGACGGCGTTCCGCCGGTACAGGCGCTCAGCGCCAGCACGAGCAGGGTCGCGGCCCCCAGTTGGCCCAGGCGCCGCACGTCAGGTCCCCGCCGGGAATCCGGGCCGGTACACCGGCTGGAACGCGTCCAGAGGAGTAGTGTCCAGGACTGGCGGATCCGTGGTGACGGGGTCGTTGGTCCTCAGATCGCCCACGGAGAACTGCACCATCATGTCGTGGTCCTCGTGGACCAGGTTGTGGCAGTGGATCATGTAACGGCCACCTCCGTTCGCGCCTGGGTCGAATTGCATGAGCGCTGTGATGGACTCGTTCTCGCCGGCGTAGAAGACGTCCTTGGGGCCCTTTTCCCAGGCGAACGGCTGGCCGCCGTTGGTGTTCCTCCCGATGATTTTGGCGTCAATGAGGTGGATGTGCACCGGATGGAACCAGCCGCCGGACGCATTGATGATGGTCCATTGCTCGACGTCGAACGGCTGGGGATTGCCGAACAGCTTGGTGAACCCGGACTTCTCCACGTCGGCCCAGGTGACGCCGTTGACGGTCCATTGTCCGTGATCCCGGAAAAATTTCAGCTCGCGTTTGGCTTTGACCATCGCCGGCGTCAGGCTCATGGTGGGAATGGCGCCCAGAGACGCGTTGACGGCCCCGCCGTCGTCCAGGGTGGCCGGGATGCTGGAAATGGAGCCGGCCCCCGACCCGGAGTCCGCCACCACCTGGAATCGCATGATTTTGTTCGTGTTGGCGAAGTCGATGTTGTTTTTGTTGCTGAGGTTGCGCAGTTCGATCAGCTGCCCGGTCCGGTATTTACGGAAGTCGATCAGCACCCGTAGCGTTCCGCCGTGCCCTGCCGCCAGGATTTGACGGCCTGCACTTTCGGCGTCATGCCGCCGTCGGTGCCAACCACGTAGACGGGGTCACCGGTGGAGAGCGTGGGCCGGTAGGAGCGCGAGATGGACGCATCGAGCACCCGGAAGCGGTAGATCCGCGGCTTGACCTTCATGGTGGGCCAGGGCACGCCGTTGACCAGGATGATGTCCCCCCACAGGCCCTTCTGGTCGTTGTCGTTGTAGGCGAGGGAACCGTCGGCATTGAACATGGCGTCCGAGATCATCAGGGGCACGTCGAACTCGCCCTGCGGCAGCTGGGCACGCTCGAACTTGTCAGAGAGCGGATAGAAGCCGGCGAGTCCTGAGTACACGTTCTGGGCCGTGATGTGGTGCTTGTGGTCGTGGTACCAGAGCGTCCGGGCCGGCTGAAAGTTGGGGTAACGGTAGTTCTTCACGTTCCCGGGGATGGTGATGTCGTTGGCGTACCCGTCATATTGGGGCAGCGACGCCGAGCCGTGCAGGTGGGTGACTGTATCAAAGCGGGCGGGCTGCACGAGCCCGGCGGCCGGCAGGGCGTTGCGGATCCGCACCTCGATCCGGGTGCCCTGGATGGCCCGGATGGTGGGGCCTGGAAAGATGCCGTTGTAGCCGGCCACGGTGGTGTTCAGCCCGGGCACGAGCTGGGCCTGGCCGAGCTTCTGGGTGAGGGCGTACCGGGCGAACGGCCGGGCCGGGTCGCCGCCGTCGAAGCCCGTCGCGAAGGGGACGAGCTCGGGCGGGCGGCGAAAGACGCCCGCGTAGGGAACAGGCTTGTTCTGAGGCGCAAGTTGGCTGGCGGTGAGGAGCGGTGTGCTCGGACCAGTAGTGGGAATGTCGTCGTCGCCGCCTTTGAACCCGGCAAGGCCGAGGGCGCCGACAGCGCCCAGTTTGAAGATCTCTCGTCGTGTAGTCATGGCCCCTCCAAGTGGGCAATAGAGCTGAATACAGTGTCGAAAAGTGAATTTCGAAGAATTGAGGAAGCCGGCTGGCGGGCCGCTGTGGGTCCGCCAGCCGGCGATCTCGTCGTGCTGTTGCAGTGCTGCTTGCTGTTACAGCCCTGCGCCCGTGGTGAACGTCCAGATACGGGTTGTCATCGGGTTACCGGCCAGGTCGCGGACGCCAGTGGTGCCACCGGTGACGGTGACCCGGTACTGGGTGTTCGCGAGGAGGCTGGTTCCGGGGTTGATCGTCAGCACCCTGGTGGTGCTGTTGAACGTGATCGCCGAAGCGACCGCCGCCCCGGTGGAGACCCGTTCAATCCGGACCTTGCCGGCAACTGCGAAGCCGGTAATGACCTCACTGAACGTGGCGGTCACGTTGCTGTTGCGCAGCACCCCTGTGGCTCCCGCGACGGGAGTCGTGGCGGTGATGGTCGGGTTGGGGCCCGTGGTGAACGACCACGTGCTGGTCGCCATCGTGTTGCCCGCGAGGTCACGGATCCCCACGAGGTTCACCGTGTACACGCGGTCCGCCAACAGCGTGCCGACCGGGTTCAGAGTCGCAACCCGGGTGAGCGTGTTGTAAGACACGACGGTGGGGATCACCGTGGTGCCGAGCCGCAGCTGGAACGTGGTTCCGCTGACTCCCGTCACCGCCTCGCTGAACGTTGCCGTCAGGTTCGCCGTCTGGCTGACGGAGAGGGCACCGGATGCCGGTGTCCGCGCTGTCACGGTGGGAGCCACGAATTCCGTCCGTGGTGTCACCGCTGCCGTGCGGGCCGAGAATCCGCCCGTACCGGCCACGTTGACGGCGGCGACGTCGAACGTGTACGCCGTCCCATTGGTGAGGCCGGTGACGACGACGTTTCCGACGTTTCCGGTGACCGTCGTACTTATCAAGGCAGTTCCGGCGAAGGCCCTCACTCTGTAACCCGTGATGGGGGATCCGCCGGTGGACCCCGGGGTCCAGGTCACGGACGCCGAAGCGTTCCCGGCCGTGGCCGTCCCGATGGTCGGCGCTCCCGGTGCGGTGGTAGCCGTCGGGCTCACCGTGTTGGACAGCGCCGAGAACGGGCTGTCACCGAGGGCGCTGTTGGCCAGAACCTGGAACCTGTACTGCGATCCGTTGGTCAGGCCGGTCACCACCAGGCTGGTGGCGCCTGCCGGGGCGGTGCGCAGGGCACCGACCTGGACGCCGGCCGGATTCGTCGTCACGTCGAGCACCTTCACGGAGAAGGCGCTGGCCGTGCCGACGGTCGGTGCCGTCCAGTTGACCGTGGCCTGGCCGGCGGCGGCGGTTGCCGTGCCGATGACCGGAGCGTTGGGCGCAACGGTGTCGGAGAACTGCAGGAGTTCGATGTTGCGGACAGTGTCCGTGCCATCGGCGCCGACGTTGTCCACCACCGTCGTGGTCGAGCCTGCCGAGCCCAGGGTGGCGCCGGCAGGGGTGGTCGTGACGGTGTAGTCGGCCTGCGGGCCGGTGAAGACGGCCCTGTCGGATCCGCCGGAGCCGGTCAGGATCTCACGGACGGCCACGATGTTTCCGGGGTCGACGGTGCCGGCAAAGACGGCTTCCTGAAGTGTCGGTCCGGTAAGCGCACCGGCGCCGTCACGAAGATACCGGCTGGCCATGGCGCTTTGGCCGGATCCGGTCACCGCTGCACTGCCGATTTCCGTCGACGGGTCAGCTGCGTTCGTCCTGACGCTCAGGCGGACGTTGAAGTAGGCGTCACCGTCGATGATGTCGTCTCCGCCACGTCCCTCGATCAGGTCGCTGCCGCCGCCGCCAAGGAGGATGTTGCCATCGCCCCAGACGTTCGCGCCGCTCAGAAGCGGGCAGTCGCCCGATGCCGACTGGGCCACGACGGTAGCCAACGGGGTGTTCAACGCCGGTACCAGCGCGTCAAGACCGGCAATACGGTCAAGGCCCGCCTGGTCCAGCACGTCGCACCCGATGAACCCGGCGCCACCCACGGCACTGGGAACCACGCTGTCACCACGGATGGTGTCGTTGAGTTCCGCGCCGGACAACGCCTCGACCTCGTTGAACTTGTCCCTGACGCCGACCTGGAGGATATCCAGCGGCGGGATCGGGAGAGCCAAGTCAAGGTCCTGCGGCTGTGGATCACCGACGCCGATTTCCCAGTCATAACCTGAAGCGCCAGCGACCTTCTCGATGCCCGGACCTGCGACACCGACGTCATCGCCGCCTTCCATGTCGTAGTCGTCGTCACCGCCCTGTCCGATCAGGATGTCGTGTCCGGGCTTTTGGGAGTCGTCCAGGAAGAACAGGTTGCCGCTGTCCCCTTGCATGAGGTCCGGCTGATCACCACCCTCTTCCCAGTCATTGCCGCTGTCGCCGAAGGCGGCGTCAAGGCTTTGACCGAGCATGATGAAGTCGTCACCCTCACCACCGAAGGTCTCGTTGGCGTTGGCACCACCGTTCGTGAAGTCCTTGCCATCACCGCCCATGATGATGTCCAGGCCCGGTCCGGTGTCGATTGCGTCGTTACCGGGACCGCCCTTCAAGACATCGTCGCCGGCAAGGTCGGTGATGATGTCGTTGCCTTCACCACCGAGCGCGACGTCGGCTCCGTCACCACCTTCGATGATGTCGTTGCCGAGTCCACCCCAGAAGGTGTCGCTGTCGTTACCACCGAAGATGCGGTCCACGCCGGCAGTGCCGTTGTAGACGCTCTGGCCGTTGATCCCGGAGGGATCGACGGTGTTCCGCGCACGGTACTTGATGGTGCCGTCGGACATGCGGATCAGCAAAGCCGGCTCGCTGCACTCCGACTGCAGGTCGTCCGCTACGGTGTTTCCGAAGGACGCAAAGCCGGCAGCGGTGCCGGCAAGGTTCTTCAGCTCGAACTTGCAGTCCGCCGTGGCGAATGCATCGGCCTTCAAACTGCGAACGTTCGTGTTGCGCATCATCAGTTCGGAGAACGAGTTGCCTTCGAGCTGCGTCCTCAGGTTCATGCCCGGGGTGCGGGCCAGGTAGTAGAGGCGGTCGCCGTTCTGCAGCTCGGTCAGCTGGTTCTCGAACACGTAGTTGAAGGTGCTGCCCAGCAGGCCACCGAACACAACCGTTTGCTCCGCGAGTCCGCCGACCCAGAGGTCGACGTTGTCGAGGCCGGTGATCGACTGGGTGCCGTTGTTGGCCCAGGCGTCCGTGCTGTTCATGAACGCCGCGGCGTCAGCAGGGGCGACATCGCCAGCAATGGGGTTGGGGTTGACGATCAACCGTGCAGCCTCGCGCTTGCCCGCCAGCGTCGTTGCGCCGGTGATGGACGGGTGCTGACCGTAGGCAGCCACGAAGTTGGTCAGCGACTCAGGGTGCTTGAGGCCCTCCCCGAAGTCGATCCAGTTGGTGTAGGGCTTCAACTGGGCGTCGTTCGTCGAGTTGAAGATCTCCCGGCGAAGCTGGTTCAGCCGCGGGATACCCTCGGACCGGGCCCGCGTCATGTTGATCGTCGGCAGGTCCAGTGGCAGGCCCAGCAGGTTGTTGCGAAGCGTGTCGGTCACGAACTCATCGAGCTCGTTGCCGACCTGATCCGACATACCCATGATGACGCTGCCCGCAGCCTCCTCGGAGGTGAGCGAACCGGCAGGGCCGCCATTGGTGTACTCCGGAGGGTTGAGGAACCCGTTGAGCAAGGAGATGTCGTTCTGACTCCCCAAGATGTCATCGGAGGTGCCGAACTGGTTGTCCGGACCGGGGCGGTCCTCGTTCCTGCGCGAGATCGTCTCGGTGAGCATGGAGTGACCGAAGCGGTACACGGCGTGGGCAAACTCGGCCTTGATGGCCGGGTTGAGCTCCGTCTGAGTGAACGCAAACGGCTCGAAGGGGTTGATCGCAGGCTGGATCTTGCGGGCGAATTCCTCGAAGACCAGGTGCTGGTATTCCATTTCGGTGATGAACCGTGCCGCCTGGAAGAGGCGCTCACCGTTCCAGCCGTCTGCACCGGCCGCCAACTGCCATTGGGCCAGAGCCGCCGTGCCGCTGGCGGAAGTATCGTTCGTCAGCACGGTCTTGATATTGCCGACGAGACGGTCGTGCTCAGAGTGGAAGATCTGGTGGATGGTGGTGAGACCGATGTTCTCGTTGACCCGCCCGTCACCGGCGATGAAGTGCGCATTGAGCATCTCGTCGTCGTAGGTCCCGGCCGGCTGGTTGGCAAAATCTGCCGAGGCCGTGTTGTCAGCGTCCGGGGTGGGCGCTACGGGAGGCGTGGCCGGGTTGTTGTCAGCGTCCCGCGGTGACGGGTCGGCGTTGTGCGCGATGTCCGTCAGGAACGGCGTGTCGAAGTACCGCACGTTTGCCGGCACCGGCACGGGCGTGACCGTGTTTCCCTCTACGAGGCCGGTCTGGGTGACGTACTGCGGCAGCCCGCGCAGGGGTCCGGGGATGAACTTGCCATACGCGTCCGCTGCGATCATCGGGATGTTGGTGACGTCCTTGTCCTCGAGCTTGAGACCGAGGAAGATCGCCGCCTGGGACTTGGTCGTGGCCCACGTGGCCATGCCGTTCGCCGTCGGGCCGGCTGCGCCACCGAGCAGCTTGCCAGTGGAGACCGGCCTGCCGGCGGCGTTGTTGATGTACTCCCGCAGGAACACTTGGTGGGATGAGTGGGACGTGTAGGTCTGGGACTGGTCAACCCAGGGCGAGTCCGTGTTGGTCGCATTCTGGATATCGTCAGCACTCTCGTCGGCAGCGGTGGCGGGGTTGTCGCCTGTGACACCGTCCGGACCGGGCTGGTTCTGGCCCCGGGTCAGCACCATGAACCGCAGCTGCGGGGCCAGGTCGTCGGCGTTGCCGAGGATGTGGTCCGGGCCGGCGATGAGCGGATCATCGGCCTTCAGCGGAACGAAGACAGTGCCGCCGGACTTGACCGTCTGGTCTACGCCGTGGTCGAAAAACTGCCCGAACAGCGTGAAAAGCGAGTTGTAGGGCGGGGAAAGCCCGACGTCCGTGGTGACGTTCGGGATGAACAGGGTCTGATGCGACGGCACGCAGCCCGCAGGAACTTCAATGACCGGAGGTGTGGCGTTAGGCTGGGGATCCGTCGTGCACGGCACGACGCCCGTATTCCCCTGCGTCCTGACCGGGTTGCCGGCCGCTGCGACGGCGGCGGGGTTGGTGGAGGTCTGGTCCACAATCAGATTGCTGATGGTGCGGGGCTCGGAGTCGAAAACGTTGCCCTTCTTCTGCGCGTAGCTCGTCGAGCCTGCCGGGCCGAAGCCAGGGGGTACAGCCTCGGCGGCCTTGAACACGGGCGTGGCCAGGCGCGGGAACGTCTGGTCAGCAGCGCCGAACGTTTCCTGGCCTGGCTGGAGGTTGTTGCACGAGCCGTCCACTGTCCGCAGGCCCTGGGAGACGAGAGGGCTGGGGATTTGGTTGGGGCCGGTGCCAATCAGGGCACCGCACGGGCCGGTTGCCGACGTCGTGTTGGCGACGTGGGCCTCGGCGATCGTGATTTGCTTGAGAATAAAGGCCAGATCGGACGGGGTGATGGTGAAGCCTGCGCCGACCGGCGCCTGCACGGCGCTGGCGCCAGGCGCCGTTGCGGTGAGTCCGACAAAACTGAGCAGGGTCATCGCTGTCCCTGCCGCTACTGCCCGGGTTGACCGGCTAAAGACACGTCTTTGGCCGCCAACCTTCCTGCATGCGAACAAATTCATTGCACACCTGCCTCTTAGAGTGAGTGATGGTGCAACAGTGCTTGGTGATTCCTTGGGGAAAACTGGGACGGGTGGGTAACTTAGGATCCGGACCACGGTCCGGCGTTTTTCGGGGCCTCCGGCCACCGGGATCGCGGGTTTGAAATACGCGCACCGACGCTTTGGGCTACTCGCCCCGAGGTCGACGGCGGCAACGTAGCCTACGCGGGAACTACTGCGCGGGCGTGCTGTCGGCGAATAACAGCCGGGTAACGGCTACCCCTGCAGGACCCGAATATTTGGCCTCTGCTACCTGAGGCTGGCGCACAGCAGGTCCCCAGCACGCGCCAAGACGGCGGTGGTATAAGGGGTGCGCACGGTGCCGGGCGGCACTCGGGACAGGGCCCCGGCCAATTGCTTGCGGCGCTCCGATCAAGCTGATAGGCCTGAAGGTATGGTGCATAGTGGCAGATCAGCACGCCGCCCCCTCCGGACGGTGGTTGAGGAAGGGAAGTTCACGTGACTCGCAAGACTCCTCACATCGAGGAACCGTCGGAGCAGGATCTCGTAGTCGGGGACGGGCCGAAGAGCTGGGCCGCCGGTGTCCCGGGCGTGTACCACTCCATGAAGCCGGCCATCGAGCAGATGGGGCTGAACCGGACCCGTAAGACCGTCATGGCCATGAACCAGAAGGAAGGCTTCGACTGCCCGAGCTGCGCGTGGCCGGACCCGCACCACCGCAAGGCGTTCGAGTTCTGCGAGAACGGGGCCAAGGCGGTGACTTGGGAGGCGACCCCGGTGGTGGTTCCCGAAACTTTCTGGGCCCAGAATTCCGTCAGCGAACTGCGCGGCCGGTCCGAGTACTGGCTTGGCATGCAGGGCCGGCTCACGGAACCGGTATACAAGCCCGCCGGCGAGGACCACTACAAGGCGGTCAGCTGGGATGAGGCGCTCCGGCTTGTGACCGACAAGCTCAAGGGGCTGGACTCCCCCGACCAGGCGGCGTTCTACACGAGCGGCAGGACGTCCAACGAGGCCGCCTTCCTCTACCAGCTGATGGTCCGCGGCTATGGCACCAACAACCTGCCGGACTGCTCCAATATGTGCCATGAATCTTCGGGCTGGGCAATGGGCCAGACCATCGGGATCGGCAAGGCGACCGTCAGCTTCGACGACTACGCCCAAGCCGACCTGATCATCGTCATGGGCCAGAACCCGGGTACCAACCACCCCCGGATGATGACCGAACTCGAGGCGTGCAAGAACCGCGGCGGTGAGATCGTGGCCGTCAATCCCCTTCCCGAGGCCGGCCTGCGCCGCTATAAGAACCCGCAGGAGGTCAAGGGCGTGATCGGCCACGGCACGCAGATCGCGGACCAGTTCCTTCAGATCCGGATCGGCGGCGACATGGCACTGCTGCAGGCCGTGTCCAAGCGCGTGCTCGAGGCCGAGGCCAAGAACCCCGGCACGGTTCTGGACCACGCCTTCCTGGCCGAACACTGCGAGGGACTCGAGGAGCTTAAGGAGCACTTGGCCCGGCTGGATGAGCGCACGGTGCTCGAAGCCACGGGCCTGCGCAGCGAGGACATCGATGAGCTCGCCGCCCGCTACCTCAAGGCCGAGAAGGTCATCATCACCTGGGCCATGGGCATTACGCAGCAGAAGAAGGCTGTCGCCACCATCAAGGAGATCATCAACCTCCTGCTGCTGCGCGGCAACATCGGCAAGCCGGGCGCCGGCGCCTCCCCCATCCGCGGGCACAGCAATGTGCAGGGCGACCGCACCATGGGCATCTGGGAGCAGATGCCGCAGTCCTTTATGGAAGCCCTCGGCAAGGAGTTCGACTTCGAGCCGCCCCGCGAACACGGCACGGACTCCGTCGAGACCATCAACAAGATGCGCGCGGGCGAGATCAAGGTTTTCGTCGCCCTGGGCGGCAACCTTGTGGGTGCCATCTCGGACACGAATGCCGCCGTGGCTGCCATGGAAAACACGGAGATGACAGTCCAGATCTCGACCAAGCTGAACCGCTCGCACACTGTGACGGGCCGCGAGGCGCTGATCCTCCCCACGATGGGGCGGACCGAGATCGACATCCAGGAATCCGGTCCCCAGTTCGTTTCGGTGGAGGACACTGTCTGCGCGGTGCACCCGTCCTGGGGCAGCGTCGAGCCGGTGTCCCATCATCTGCTCTCGGAGCCGGCCATCGTGAGCCGGCTGGGCAAGCTCCTGGTGGGCGAGAAGATCAAGGCCGACTGGGACGGGTTTGAGAAGAACTACGACCTCATCCGCGATCACATTTCGCGGGTGGTGGGCGGCTGCAAGGACTACAACGAACGGATCCGGCAGGAAGGCGGATTTGTCCTCGCCCACGGTCCCCGTGACTCCCGCACCTTCCCCACGCCCACCGGCAAGGCCGTGCTGACTGCCAATGATCTCGAGCTGGTCCAGCGGCCGGGGGGAACCCTGATCCTGCAGAGTATGCGCTCCCACGACCAGTTCAACACCACCATCTACTCGCACAACGACCGCTACCGGGGTATCAAGAAGGGCCGCCATGTGGTGTTCGTGAACCCTGACGACATCGCCGAACTCGGCCTTGCGGACGGGCAGTACGTGGACATCCGCGGCGTGCACGACGACGGCGAGGAACGCATAGTGCGCAAGTTCCGCGTGGTGTCGTATCCCACGGCACGCGGCTGCGCGGCCGCCTACTACCCCGAGGCCAACGTGCTGGTGCCGCTGAACCACACGGCCGAGGGCAGCAACACGCCGGTCTCGAAGGCGGTCATTATCCGGCTCGAGCCGAGCCTGGACCAGACGCCCGACGGCGCGGCAACAGTCCCTGCCGGGGCGGCCTCACCCTAGGCACACGCCGCAAGGCACCCGCCAGTCGCCGGGGCCGGGGCCGGGGCCACGGGACCTGCCCCACCCCGGCCCCGGCGACTGGACATGACACCAGCATGCCCGTCCCTGAGCCCCACCGTGGAGCATGTCCCGTGCTGCCGGCGCGGGCGCCACTCCGTTTACTCAGTTACTGCGCGACTCAGCTACTGCGCTACTGCGCTACTGCGCTACTGCCTTACTGGGCCCTCTTGGCCCAGCCTTCCTCGTCCGGGCCGCCGGACTCGCCGTGCTCGCAGAGCTCAATGACTTTGTTCGACGCGGCGTGCACGGCCTCCTGCGTGCCCTTGCGGCCGTTGGTGGACGCGGTACCGGCCGCGTAGCCCACAATGAACGCGCTGATGGCGTCCGCATGCGGCCCGACGGCTTTAACGGATTCGTCCGCGACCTGGACGATCTTTTCGTGGTCGACTTCCAGGTCAAGGATCTGCAGCGCCTGAATCAGCCGGCTGCTCCAATGCCGCAGCGAGCTGTCTTCGTCTCGGGACAACGTCATTGCTACTCCTTCTCGCAGGGTGAATGGATCGTCTAACCCCTCAAGGGGTAGCACCCGCCCGGGCGTTGTGCAACGCGACACAGCGGCAGGCGCCTCAGCTCCAGAGCGCCACGTGGAACTTGGACCCCCGCCTCTCCAGCCCCCGCGAACCGCCGGGAGCGACCATGGCCGCGGTGGCGTCGGCGGTGCCGGCAAACCTTTGCAGGGTCCGCGCCATGGTGGTGGCCCGGCGGCGGTCCAGGGTACTGGCCCACCAAAGTCCGGAGACTGGCGTTCCGGCCACCGGCACGCGGACCAGGGCGCCGCTGCGAATTTCAGCCCGCACAATATGGCCCAGCGCCAGCATGGTTCCCTCGCCCGCCCTGACGGCGGCGAGCGCCTCTGTCTCGCTGCTCAACCGGACGATCTCCGGCGCCACTGCCTGGGACGCCAGCCAGCGGCCCTCCTCGCTGGCCGCCTGGACGCCGGCGGGACCGGCAAACCAGGGCCTGCGCAGCAGTTCAGCCAGCGCTACCGGCCCGTGGAGGGCGGCGAGCGGATGCCCGGCGGCCGCCACAACAATCCGCTGGTACCGCAGGAACGGGGCGGAGTCGATGCCGACGTCGCCAGTACCGTTGGGAAGGCCGCCGTTGCGGACGGCGGGCCGGGCTCCCAAGGCGATGTCATAGACGCGTTCGCGCATCAGCGAGGCAATGTCCTCGGCCTCCTCCACCACCACGTCGACGGAGGCGCCGGGAACCCGGCGGGTGAAAAGGTCCAGCAGGCGCCCGGCCGCGTGTTCGGCAAAGGGCGCCGTCGCCACGATATTCAGGCGTCCGGTCTCGGTCTGGGCATGCGCCACCTCCCACCGGGCCTGATCCGCCAGTCCCACGATGTCCTGGGCGTGTTCGGCGAGGGCCCGGCCGCCGGGAGTCAGCGCAATCCCGCCGTGGGCGCGCACGAAGAGCGGGTCGCCCAGATCCTGCCTGAGTGCGGCAAGCGCCGTCGAAACGGCCGGTTCGCTGACTCCGAGGTGGACTGCTGCGGCGTGAAGAGAGCCCAGCTTGGCCACCAGGGCGAACGTCCGCAACTGTCCCAATGTCATCGCCACGGCTTCATAACCTTTCGCTTATGACGATATTGACAGCCCACTCAGGCCGGGGCAAGACTGACCTCAATCCGGCGCTAAGCAGCCGCTGCACCATGCCGCCGGCCATTCGGAGTGAGGTAGGGACTATGCAGATTCCGGCTCCATTTGACTACGTGCGCGCCACCACCGTGGACAACGCCCTGGAACTTCTCGCCCGGTACGGCCCCGATTCCCGGGTGGTGGCCGGCGGCCACAGCCTCCTGCCGATGATGAAGCTTCGCCTTTCCCGGCCCGAATGGCTGATCGACATCAATGACCTCTACGAGCTGGATTTCATCCTCCGTGACGGCAACAAGCTAAGGGTGGGCGCCATGACGCGCCACACCACCTTGCTGGAGTCGGACGAGGTCGCCGCGCTGTTCCCCATTGTGCGGGACGCCGAATTGGTGATCGCCGACCCCGTGGTGCGCAACCGCGGCACGATCGGCGGCTCCCTCTGCCAGGCCGACCCCGCCGAGGACCTCTCCACCGTTTGTGACGTCCTGGCCGCCGAGGCAGTGATCCGCGGGCCACGCGGCGAGCGCATCCTGTCCATGTCCGAGTTCCACCGCGGACCTTATGAAACCGCGGTCGGACAGGATGAGCTGCTCTGCGAACTCAGGTTCGGCATCCGCCCCCGCTCGGGCAGCGCCTATGAAAAGGTCGAACGCCGGGTCGGCGACTGGGCAGTCGGTGCCGCCGGCGCCGCAGTCACCCTCGCCGCGGACGGGACCGTCGACGACGCCGCCGTCGGACTCACTGCGCTGGGCCTTGACCACCCGCTGGCCGAGGCCGCCGCGGCGCTCCGCGGCAGGCATCCGGACGAGGAGCTGTTCGCCGAGGCCGGCAGGCTGGCAGCGGCGGCCTGCGATCCGGTAGCGGACCAGCGCGGCCCGGTCGACTACAAACGGCATCTCGCCGATGAGCTCACCCGGCGGGTACTGCGGCGGGCCTGTGCCCGCGCCGCCCAGATGCAGGAAGGCTGAAACCGATGCAGATCAGCATGACCGTTAACGGCACCGACGTCACGAGCGAGATTGAACCCCGGGTGCTCCTGGTCCACTACATCCGCGAGGTCCTGGGCCTCACCGGTACGCACTGGGGATGCGACACGAGCAACTGCGGGACGTGTGTGGTCCTGATGGACGGTCAGCCCGTGAAGTCCTGCACCGTCCTGGCCGCCATGGCCGCGGGGCACGACATCCGCACCGTGGAGGGACTGGCCACCGGCGGCACCCTCGACCCCGTCCAGCAGGGCTTCATGGAGGAGCACGGGCTGCAGTGCGGCTTCTGCACCCCGGGGATGATGCTCACGGCCCGCGCGCTCCTTGATAAGAATCCGCACCCGGACGACGCCGAGATCCGGCGGGCCATTTCCGGGCAGATCTGCCGGTGCACGGGCTACGCAACGATCGTCCGCTCGGTGCAGTGGGCCGCCGCCCATCCTGCCGGCACTGGAGTGGAGGACGCAGCGGCCGCCGACGAAGTCCTGGATGGCACGGACACTGCCGTCCCGGATGTCGCCGCAGAGACAGCGAACACAGCCACGGAGGTGAAGGCATGACCGTCATCCATGACCGGCCGTCGAACCCGGCCGCCGGCGACGAGGACCGCCCGATCGGCTACGGCCGGATCCAGCGGAAGGAAGACCCGCGCTTCGTGCGCGGCAAGGGCCACTACCTGGATGACATCGTGCTGCCGGGTATGCTGCACGGGGCCATCCTGCGGGCTCCGGTGGCGCACGCCCGGCTCGTGTCCATCGACACCACCAATGCCCTGGCACACCCGAAAGTCGTTGCAGTCATCACCGGCAAGGACCTCCTGGGCCTGAAGCTCGCATGGGCACCGACGCTCTCCGCGGATGTCCAGGCCGTGCTGGTGACCGACAAAGTCCGGTTCCAGGGCCAGGAAGTCGCGTTCGTCGTGGCAGAGGACCGCTACGCCGCCCGGGACGCCCTGGAGCTGATCGACGTCGAATACGATGTGCTGCCGCCGCTGGTGGACGCCCGCAAGGCGCTCGACCCGGACGCGCCGGTGATCCGCGACGAGATCGAGGGCCGGACGGACAATCGGATCTTCGACTGGGAGATGGGCGACAAAGCCGAAACCGATGCGGTGTTCGCCTCCGCCGATGTGGTGGTCAGCCAGGAGGTGGTGTACCCGCGCGTCCACCCCGCGCCGATGGAGACGTGCGGTGCCGTCGCCGACTTCGACGCCGTCAACGGCAAGCTGACGCTCTACGAGACCACGCAGGCCCCGCACGCGCACCGGACCTTGTTCGCGATCGTCGCCGGCATCCCCGAACACAAGATCAGGATTGTCTCCCCCGATATCGGCGGCGGCTTCGGCAACAAGGTCGGGATCTACCCCGGTTATATCCTCGCCGTCGTCGGCTCGATCGTCTCCGGCCGCCCGGTCAAATGGGTGGAGGACCGTTCGGAGAACCTGATGTCGACCTCGTTCGCCCGGGACTACATCATGCAGGGCGAAATCGCGGCGACCAAGGACGGCAAGATCCTGGCCCTGCGCACCCACGTGCTGGCCGACCACGGCGCGTTCAACGCCACCGCCCAGCCCACCAAGAACCCGGCCGGATTCTTCTCCATCTTCACCGGCAGCTACGACCTGATGGCTGCCCACTGCTCCGTCACTGGCGTCTACACCAACAAGGCGCCCGGCGGCGTCGCCTACGCTTGCTCGTTCCGCGTCACCGAGGCCGTCTATCTGGTGGAGCGGATGGTGGACGTCCTGGCCCGCAAGCTGAACATGGACCCCGCCGAGCTGCGGCTCAAGAACTTCATCAAGCCGGAGCAGTTCCCTTATGCCAACAAGACCGGCTGGGTCTACGACTCGGGCAACTACGAGGCTGCCATGCGGCTCTCGATGCAGCTCGCCGGGTACGAGGACCTCCGCCGCGAACAGGCCGAAAAGCGCGAGCGCGGCGAACTCATGGGCGTCGGGGTGTCCTTCTTCACGGAAGTCGTGGGAGCCGGCCCCCGGAAGCACTTCGACATTGTGGGCCTCGGCATGGCCGACGGCGCCGAGCTGCGCGTGCACCCCACCGGCAAGGCCGTGGTGCGCATCTCGGTGCAGAGCCAGGGCCAGGGCCACGAGACCACGTTCGCCCAGATCGTGGCCGAGGAACTCGGCATCCCGCCGGAGGACATCGAGGTGGTGCACGGGGACACGGACCAGACCCCGTTCGGATTGGGCACGTACGGCAGCCGTTCGACGCCGGTCAGCGGCGGCGCCGTGGCCCTCGTCGCCCGGAAGGTGCGCGAGAAGGCGAAACTGATCGCCGGGGCCATGCTCGAGACCCGCCCCGAGGACCTCGAGTGGGAAAAGGGACGCTGGTTCGTCAAGGGCGACCCGAGCGTCGGCAAGACCATCGCCGAGATCGCCATGGGCGCCCACGGCACCGTTGCCTTGCCCGAGGGAGTGGACGGGAACCTCGACGCCGAGGTGACCTACGACCCGCCGAACCTCACCTTTCCGTTCGGCGCCTACATCTGCGTCGTGGACATCGACCCCGGCACGGGGCAGGTCAAGGTGCGGCGGTTCATCGCGGTGGATGACTGCGGCACCAGGATCAACCCGATGATCATCGAAGGCCAGGTGCACGGCGGACTGACGGACGGTGTCGGCATGGCCCTGATGGAGATCATCGAGTTCGACGAGGCCGGCAACTGCCTCGCCGGGTCCTTCATGGACTACCTGATCCCCACGGCCATGGAGGTGCCGGACTGGGAAACCGGGTTCACCGTCACCCCGTCCCCGCACCACCCGATCGGGGCGAAGGGCATCGGCGAGTCCGCCACAGTCGGCTCCCCGCCGGCGATCGTCAACGCCGTCGTCGACGCCCTGGCGCCGTTCGGCGTCACCCATGTGGACATGCCCTGCACCCCGGCCCGCGTCTGGGCCGCCATGCAGGGCCGGGCCAGGCCGCCGATCTGATGGCCGGCTCCGCAGGATCCCTGGCTGCCAGGGCCGATGAACTCGCCAGCCGCCGCGAGCCGTTCGTCCACGCCACGGTGGTCCGCGCCCAGCGTCCCACGAGCGCCCACGCCGGGGACACGGCCCTGGTGCTGCCCACCGGAGAGATCCAGGGCTTTGTGGGCGGGAACTGTGTGGAGGCATCGGTGCGCGAGTACAGCCTGCAGGTTCTGGCCTCCCAGGAACCGCTCCTGTTGCGGGTGCTGCCCGGGGAACCGTCCCGCACCGCGGAGGAAGGCGCCGTCGAGGTCTCCAACCCCTGCCTCAGCGGCGGGGCGATCGAGATCTTCCTCCAGCCGCGGATTCCGGCGCCCCGGGTCCTGGTGGTGGGCACGACGCCGGTGGCGCAGGCCCTGGCGACGCTCGGCTCCGGCGTCGGCCTCGAAGTCGAACTCACGGATGGCGAATCCGCCGATCCCCGCCGCGATGATGCGGCATTGATCGTCGCCTCCCACGGAAGAGCCGAGGAGGGTGCGCTGGAGGCGGCCCTGCGCGCGGGTGTCCCTTACGTGGCCCTCGTGGCCAGCGAAACCCGCGGCGCCGCCGTCCTGGAATCCCTCGACGTCGACGACGCCCTGCGGCGGCGGGTTTTCACGCCGGCCGGGCTGCAGCTCGGCGCCCGGACCCCCGGGGAGATCGCGCTTTCAATCCTGGCCCAGCTGGTCGGGGAACGGTCCAAGGCGCGGCGCGCTGCCCCGCCCCTCGCGGCGGCCGCTGCGGCCGCGCCCACAGGCATGGAGGCGCCCACGGAGTCAGGGCCGACGAGCGCGGTCGACCCGGTGTGCGGCATGTCCGTCCCAGCCCTCGAGTCGTCGCTGCACCTGGTACACAACGGGATGACCGTCTACTTCTGCTCGCCCGGCTGCCGGGCCGCCTTCCGCAAAGATCCGGAGCGCTATGCCCTCACGACCTGAACCGCTGCTGACAGCCGGGTGCCCCGGACGCCGGTCCGCGGGAATCATCCTGGCCGCGGGTGCCTCCCGGCGCCTGGGCCGGCCCAAACAGCTGCTGCCCTACGGCAGCGGAGTCCTGCTCGATGCCGTCCTGGAAACTGCCCGGGACTGTTCCTTCAGCCAGACGGTGCTGGCCCTGGGCGGCGCGGCGGCCGAGATAGAGCGAACCGTCGACACCAGCGGCTGCGATGTGGTGCTCAACCCGGACTTCGGCGAAGGGTGCGCGTCCTCCATCGCCTCCGCGCTCGCGGCCCTGCATCCGGACACTGACGCCGTGGTCCTGCTGCTCGGCGATCAGCCCGGTGTCCGGGCCGCGAGCGTCCGGGCCGTGCTCGGCGCCCTCGAGCAAACGGGTTCCGCCGCCCCTTCCGCCGCCGCCGCCAGTCCTGGCTCTGCCGGTGCTGGCCGTGCCGGTGCTGGCCGTGCCGGTGCCGGTGCCGGTTCGCCCGGCATCGCGGTGTGCCGCTACGACGACGGCGTGGGCCACCCGCTGGCGTTTGCCCGGCGCCTGCTGCCGGACCTGGCTGCCCTGCACGGGGACAAGGCAGTCTGGAAGCTCCTCGAACAGCGCACGGACGACGTCATCGAGGTCCGCACGCCCGGTCCCGTCCCGCTGGACGTGGACACCGAGGAAGACTACAGGCGCGTCCTTGACAGCCTGCAGGGGGCCGTATGACGACGGCGGCGCGGGCCGGCGCGGAGGAGGACGTGCGGCGCCGGGTCCCGGATGTGGCGTCGCTGATGGCCGCGCTGGACCGCACCAACTACCTGGCCGACGTCGGACTCGCAACGGCCCTGTTCCTGGCCGTCCGCCTGCCGCAGCCCATCCTGCTCGAAGGCGAGGCGGGAGTCGGGAAAACGGAGGCCGCGAAGGCGTTGGCCGAACTCCTCGACACGCCGCTGTACCGGCTGCAATGCTACGAGGGGATCGACGCCGGCGAGGCCCTGTACGAATGGAACCATCAACGCCAGCTCCTCGGCATCCGGCTGGCCGAAGTCCGCGACACCGAGGTCACGGAAACGGACCTCTTCGCCCCCCAGTACCTTTTGCGGCGGCCGCTGCTGCAGGCGCTGGAACATCCCGGCCCGCGGCCCGCCGTGCTGCTTCTGGACGAGATCGACCGCGCCGACGCCGAATTCGAGGCCTTCACGTTTGAACTGCTGGCGGAATCCGCCGTCACCATCCCGGAGCTCGGCACAATCCGCGCCACCCATCCCCCCATCGTGATCCTCACTTCCAACCGGACGCGGGACCTTCATGACGCCTTGACCCGCCGCTGCCTGTACCACTGGATCGACTACCCCGGACCGGCCCGGATCGCCGAGATCGTGCGCCGCCGGGTTCCCGCCAGCAGCGGCCCGTTGGCGCTCCAGGCAGCGGCCGTCATAACCCGGCTGCGGATGCTGGACCTCGCCAAACCCCCGGGGATATCCGAGGCAATCGACTGGGTCTCGGCCCTGGCCGTGCTCGGCGTGGAACGGATCGACCCCGGAATCACCGAGCAAACGTGGGGCTCAATCGTCAAGAACCGCGATGACCTTGAACTCGTCGGCTCCCGCGGCGCGGCCTGGCTTGTGGACGGCACCGATGGCTGAGGACAACAACCCCACCCCCGCACCGCCGCCACGGGTCGAGGCAGCAGCCTTGTCCGCCGCGTTCGTTACGGCAATCCGGAGGGCCGGTCTTGCCACGTCGCCGGACCGGGCGGCACGGCTGGCCGAGGCGCTCCACCTGATCCCACCGACCCAGCTTGAGCAGCTCTACTGGACCTGCCGCGTGGTGCTCGTATCCGCGCGCGAACAGGTGCCCCTGTTTGATGCCGTCTTCGCAGCCGTGTTCCGCCCGAATGCCGGCACCGCACAACCGGGCCGGGCGGCCCGCCCGGCAGTGCCGGCACCGCCCGCAGCGGAGCCGCGGACCAGGCCCGCGTCAGCAGGCACCCGGGAGGCGGGCACGGCCGCCGGCAAGGACCAGGATCCGCGCGTGGCCTCCCCCGGCCGGGACAGCTCCGCGGAGGACCGCCGCGCCGACAGGGAGGCCGTCCTTGCCATGGTTTCCGCGGACGAACACCTCCATGAGACCTCCTTTGCCGAGCTTTCTGCCGATGAAGTACACGAGGTGCGGCGGCTGGCCGCGGCGCTGCAGCTGGCGACACCGCCGCGCCTGAGCCGCCGCACGCGCACGTCGGCACACAGCACAGCGAGCCTGGACGTCCGGGCGACAGTGCGTGCTGCCCGTCGCTCCGGTACAGACGCTCCACTGTTGCTCTATGCCCGCCGCCGTGAGCAGCGCCGCAAACTGGTGCTGCTGTGCGATGTTTCCGGATCGATGGAACCGTACGCCCGCGTCTTTGTATCCCTGCTGCAGGGTGCTGTGACCGGGGCCGGGGCCGAAGCTTTTGTCTTCTCCACGAGGCTGACCAGGCTTACGCGGCAACTGGCCCTGCGCGATCCGGACCAGGCCCTGGCCCGCGCCGCCGTCTCCGCGCCCGACTGGGCCAGCGGAACCCGGATCGCCGAGTGCCTCCGGCGTTTCGTCGACGAGCACGGCCGCCGCGGACTGGCGCGCGGCGCCGTGGTGGTGGTGTTTTCGGACGGCTGGGCCTACGAGGATCCGGAACAGGTCGCGGCGCAGATGGCCCGCCTGCGCCGGCTTGCCCACAGGATCATCTGGGTAAATCCGCGCAAGGCGGCGCCCCAGTACCAGCCCCTCGTCGGCGGGATGGCAGCAGCTCTGCCCTACTGCGACGCATTCGTCAGCGGCCACAGCTACCGGGCTTTGGCAGAGCTGGCGGCCGCAATTCGGGGTAACGCCCCGCAACCAGGCCACCGGCACGGACAAGCGAAAGGCAAGGAACCAGCTCATGCAAATTAACAGCACGTTCTCGGTGGTCGCACCGATAAGCCAGGTGTGGGACACACTGATGGACTTTGAAAGGGTGGCCGGTTGCCTTCCCGGGGCCAAGATCCTGAACAAGCTCTCGGATGAGGCGTATCAGGTGGGCATGACGGTAAAGCTCGGCCCGGTGACGATGCAATACAAGGGCCTGCTGAACGTCATTGAAAGAAACGCCTCGGCACGCCGCGCCGTCCTTGGCGGCAAAGCCCAGGAGACCCGCGGACAGGGCACCGCCGAGGCCACCGTCACCCTCACGCTGGCCGAAGACGGCTCGGCCACACGGGGGTCCGTCAGCGCAGATCTCGCGCTGTCCGGCAAGGCCGCGGCCATGGGCAAAGGCGTAATCGGGAGCGTCACGGAGCAGATGATGACCCTCTTCGCGAACAACCTGCAGGCCATGCTCGCAGAGGGCCTACCGCCGGTCCCCGAAGCACCCGCGGAGCCGGTCCCGGCGTCGGCCGCACCCGAGCCTGCCCCGGCCGCTGTCCCGGTACCAGTCCCGGCGTCGGCCGCGCCGGGCGGCAGCCTGGATGCGCTGAGCCTGGCCAGGGGAATGGCGGCGGAGCAGCTGTCCAGCCCGGTGAAAGTCCTCGGCGTTGTCGCGGTCGTGGCGTGCGTCGCCTACTGGGCCGGCCGGCGTTCAGCGTTCCGGCTGCTCCGGCTCTGCGGCAGGCTCTGAGGAGCGGCGATGCGCGATGTCCTGGCGGCCATGTTGCCCGACTGGCGAAGGGGTGCCACAGCAGGCTTGGCCACCGTCGTGAGCACTTTCAAATCGGCGCCACGGCTCCCCGGGGCCGCCATGCTGGTGACGGCCGACGGCCAGGCCGTGGGCTCCGTCTCCGGCGGCTGCGTGGAGGGTGCCGTGTACGAACTGGCCACCCAGGTCAAGGACGACGGCGAGCCGGCCCTGGTGCGCTACGGGATCAGCGACGACGACGCCTACGCCGTGGGCCTGACCTGCGGTGGCATCATCGACATTTTTGTTGAACCTGTCTCCCAGCGCCGCTTTGCCGAGCTCGACGCCGTCGCGCAGGACATTACCGCCGGGCGCCGCGTGGGGGTCGCCACGGTCATCGAACACCCGGATGCCGACCGCGTGGGGCGGCACCTGATCGTCAGGCCAGAAGGATGGGAAGGCGACTTGGGCTCTGACCGGACCAACCGCGCCGTCGGCGACGACACCCAGGGCCTTCTCGCCGCCGGCCGGACGGGCATCCTGAACTACGGGGTTGACGGCGAGCGGCTCGACACCGGCATGCGCGTCTTCTTCGCCAGCTACGCGCCGCCGCCACGCATGATCGTCTTCGGCGCCATTGACTTCGCCGCGGCGCTGGCCCGGCTGGGCGCTTTCCTGGGGTACCGGGTAACCGTCTGTGATGCGCGGTCCGTTTTCGCCACGCCAGCGAGGTTCCCCGACGCCGCCGAGGTGGTCAACGCGTGGCCACACCGGTATTTGAGCGACCAGTTCGCCCAAGGACTGCTGGATTCCCGGGCCGTGCTGTGCGTCCTGACCCACGATCCGAAGTTCGATATCCCTGTCCTGGTGGTGGCCCTGCGCGGCAGCCCCGTCGCGTTTATCGGCGCTATGGGATCCAGGCGCACGCACGAGGACAGGATGGCACGGCTGCGCGAGACAGGACTGAGCGAGGCAGAATTGTCCAGGCTCCACAGTCCCGTGGGCCTTGATCTCGGCGCCCGCACGCCGGAGGAAACGGCCGTGTCCATCGCTGCAGAGTTCATCGCCCGGCAGTGGAGCGGCAGCGGGGAGCCTTTGCGGGAACTCGGCGAACGGATCCATCACGACGAGCAGTTGTGAGCGTGCCGCCATGAACAGCCGGCCATGATTGCGGACGACGCCCTGCGCTGAACGATGGCTGCGCTGCTGCTGGCGGCAACGCTGTACACGGCGTTCCGTGCCATTCGACAGTCGCCACCGGCCACCCGGGTGGGTTTGGCCTCCACGTCGCGATGATGACGGCTATGACGCTATGCTCGCCCCCCGGATTCCAGTGGCCGCGGCCCTCGCTGCGTAATTAGAAGAACCCGCAGATTCACTCATGCACGTCGACCCCCGGGACTCGTCAGCAGCCCGGATGGACTGTCGATTTGTCGGGGAAAGCCGCCGGATGCTCGATTCGATGGACGCATGAGCCCTAGACTATAAGACACGCTGGGACGCAATCCTTCCGGGGGAAGCAGGACGGTATGGCAGCCACACAGCATGGATATTGCCTGAAGGGCCCGGACGTCAAAGGCCTTCTGCGCCCCCGCCTGATCCCGTGCATTGAGGGCGCCACAAGCGCACGGCTTGGACTCGTGATCGCTCCTCCCGGAACGGGCAAAACGACTCTCCTGGCGCAATGGGCGGCGCATCGCTCCTCCACGGTGGCATGGTTCCGGCCGAGTCCGCGTGACGCGAAGCCGGGCCGGATGCTCACCCGATTCGCCGCCGCGCTCGCCATGGCTGCAGACGAGGAATCCCCCCGGTCCTTCGCCGAGTTGGAGCTCTTGGCCGGCCGGCTTGAAAAGCCGCTCGTCTTCGTCGTCGATGACCTGCATGCGCTGGCGCATACTTCCGCGGAGTCGGAACTTGAGCGGCTACTCGCACTGAACTCACCACAGGTTCATTTCCTCGTGGGCAGCCGCCGCCCGCCACCGTTCAATCTGGCCAGGTCCGAGCTCCCCGCTGCCGTGACGGTTTCCGGTGATGACTTGCGCTTTCGCGCCAATGAAGTGGACCAACTTTTCCGGAATATGTACAAACAGCCCCTGAGTTCGGCGGGGACGCTGAACCTGGTGCAGAGGACCGATGGCTGGGCCGCTGCGTTGCACCTCTTTCACCTGGCAACCAAGAACCGTTCCGAAGTCGAACGAAGGCGAGCGGCCGAGTCCCTCGGCCCGGCGCCGCAGTACGTCACGAGCTACCTGACACACCATTTCCTTGCCGGGGTGTCGGAGGACATGGAACTGCTGCTTCGCCAGACTTGCCTGTTCGACGTACTCACTCCGTCCCGCTGCGACGCGCTCCTTGAACGCCGTGACAGCCGGCAACTGCTGCGGCGCCTGGAGCAGCTCGGTGTCATCTCGAGCGAGGACGGCGGTGCAAAGGTGCGGGCCCCCGAGGTGCTTCGTCAATACTTCGTTGCAGCGTTGATCGAGTCAGAGCACAGCTTGCCGCAAAGTACGCGTGAGCGCACAGCGAAAATCCTGGAACAGGAGGGCGACGTCGGCGCGGCACTGCGGGTGCTGGCAGAAGGCCAGGACTGGGCCAAGGTGGGGAGCCTTCTGCACAGGGCGCGAAGCACCGCTGTACAGCCTGGCACTTGCGAATGGGCAGCCCTGGTTCCACGGCCTGCCGTGCGAGATGATGCCGCGTTTGCGGTGGCCACGTCACGGCGGCTCGTCGACGACGGCTGCATGGCGGCCGCCTACAGAACCGCCGCGCAGGTCCCTGCGTTGACCAGCGTTCCCGAGTGGCTTGCGCTGGCCCGGAAGCTTCAGCTGATGGCCGCATCGTGGGCCGGAGGCGCGCCCACCACGGGCCCCGGCCCGGCGCGCGGCTTGCGGGACGCGACTCGAGGGAATCCTGGCGGCGTGGCCCGATCGATGGGCGACGCCCGCCGGCCCCAGGAATTTCTTGCCAAGGGGCTGGCCTGCCTTCTGGCCGGTGATCAATGCTCTGCCCTTCCACCGCTGCGGCGGTGTGCCGGACTGCTCGACGACGAACCGGTGGCCGCACTTGCTGCCCAGCTTGCGCTGGCAGTTTTTGGGCCGGAATCCACTGATGCGGACCTTAGCGGCCCTGCCGCCGAGCTGGACGCCGTCCAGCGGCAGGCCCAACGCCGCGGTTTCACCTGGCTTGCCCGCGTCGCGCAGGGTGTCCAAGCCGGTCTGCCGGGATCCTCAAGTTCTCAGGACGCCGTCCGGTCGATCATTGACAGCTGTGAGCAGAGGGGTGACGAGTGGGGTGCGGCATTGGTGGCCGCTTCTGCAGCCCTGATGCAGTGGCGGGCGGGACGCCCGGATACCCGGGCGTTCGACGCGCTGGCCGGGCGTTTCCGAGGTCTCGATGCTGGGGCCCTGGAAGCCTGGGCGCAGTCGGCGCAGGCCCTCGTTAGTGCCACGATGGATCTGCCGGGAGCCGCCGAGGAGTCGCGTTCCGCGGAGGCATTTGCCCGGGCGGCGGGTGTTCCCGGCGCGCTGGCGGTCGCTTACGCGGCCGTGGCGGCGCAGTGGCCGGAGCACTACGACGAACTGATGAATGTGGCACGCGAGACCGGCAGGTCGGCCGGATTGGTGTGCCGCCCGTGGACGTGGATGTTGCCTGCGCCGCCGGCGCTCGCGGCGCGGTTCGCCCTGCCCAATCCGGGGCCGGCGGCCGGCCGTGCGGAACTCGCGGACCGGGACGTCGGCGTTCCTGCAGTTGAGGTAGCGGACTGCTCAGCCCTGCCGGCCCTGCAGATAGGTTGTTTCGGCGGATTTGCGCTCCTCAGTGACGGAGTTGGCGTGAACTTGTCCAGGGTGCGGCCCCAGGCACGGACGGTGCTCCGGATTCTTTCTCTGAACGCCGGCCGCCCGGTTCACCGCGAACGGCTTGCGGGCATCCTGTGGGCAGACTTGGACACTGCCGCGGCACAGCATGCGTTACAGGTGAGTGTGTCCAGTTTGCGGGGTGCACTCCAGCCTGAGGGACAAGCCGAGGCCCAGCACCTCCTCATTCGGCAGGGCGAGGCCTACGCCTTGGTGCTCGGTAAAGGATCGGTGTTCGACCTCGCGGACTTCGACCGGACAATCCATGATGCATCGCTGGCACGGTCAGCGGGAGACAACGCTGCCGCCGCTGAAGGGCTCCGCCGTGCCGTCCAGCTGTACACCGGTGAGGTGCTCCCGGAAGATGGCCCCGCGGAGTGGGTGAGCGCCACCCGCGAACGGTACCGCCTGCGGGCCGCCGAGGCTGCGGCGTCGCTGGCGGGCTTGGAGCTCCATCTGGGCAACCCGGCCGATGCCGCCGCGGCCGCCACCCGGAGTGTTGAAATCGATCCGTGGCGGGACGAATCATGGCGGACCCTGGTCGAGACCTTCCGGCGCCTCGGGGATCCGGCTGCGGCGGAACGCGCGCAACGGCGATACGACCTCATTTTGAATTCTCTGGGCGTGCCGGCGGAATCTGCACGTACCAGCACAGAAGTCACCGCCGGCCGAAGAACTGGACTTCCTCGACGGACACGGGTCCGTCCGTCGGACCTGCCGAATCCAGGATCCTAAGCATCACGGTCGAGGTCTGGTCCGCCCCAAAGTAAAAGTTCTTGGGACCTGACTCGCAGCCGCTGAGGTCAACAGTGAGGGACGCTCGAGCTCCATCGCCGCGAACGGCGACGATCTCGGCCTTGACCGGCTTCTGTTCCTTGCCGGGGTCCTGATCCACACCGGACGCAGCACAGAAAATGACTACGTACGTCAAGCGAAACGGGGGGCCGAAACCGGCCTTGAGGTAGTCGACGCCGGCCTGCGCGGGGCCCCTCGACGCCCACGAGCGTTCAGAGCCGTCGAAGGCCAGGTCCGCACCGCGTCCCGGTTTGGAGCTCGACGCATCTTTATCCTGGACAGTAATTTTTTCCTCCGAGATTTCGTCCACCACGCGCGTCATGGCTGCGGCAATCACGCCCCGGCCAAGGTAGGCGACGCCGCAAAATAGTCCCAACACCGTGAGGAGGGACACGGCACCCACGGGGAAGCGGCGCTGTATCCGCCATCTGGGCCGGGTTCCTGCTGGCAGCGCGGGAGGCTTCGTGCGGCCCAGGATCTGCTGCCACCACGGCGGAAGGGGCGGTGCAGGCGCTGTTTCCTCGAGACCGGCCCCGCATTGTCGGCAGAAGTGCACGTCCGGCTTGTTGCCCGCCCCGCACCGGCGGCAGATGAGGCCGCCCGGAAACTGCGGAGGTTCGTCGTGCGGTGCCTGTGGTGTGGCCTTGTATGGAGCGTGGTCTCCCTCCTTTCCGGGTTGGCGCTCTTGCAGTCCGGCGCCATGTGTCGCGGCATCCCCTGTCGCCGTGCCGCCGATGCTCTCGGGAGCACCCACACGGGCGTTGCCCGCCACGTGCGCCCCCGACTTCGCTCCGCCGGACGGGACGGAGTTCCGCAGGTCCCTGGACGCAGTAACCGGTGATGCAGCGTGCCGGGTGTCCGACGGTCCGGGAACTATCGGAAGCTGTGCCGTCGTCACGTCTGGATCCAGGTTTGTGCTCGAGCCTGTCGGCATCGGGCGTCGTTCCTCCGCCTCGGCGGGCGTCCGCTGCCAGACAAGGTAGGCTCCGCAATTGCTGCAGAATCGCTC
Organism: Arthrobacter sp. LAR12-1-1.1; assembly: GCF_040676555.1. Classification (NCBI taxonomy): domain Bacteria; kingdom Bacillati; phylum Actinomycetota; class Actinomycetes; order Micrococcales; family Micrococcaceae; genus Arthrobacter; species Arthrobacter sp. LAR12-1-1.1. The sequence continues at coordinate 613,361 of NZ_JBEGIG010000001.1, forward strand.
GCCGTCATTGTTGCGGGCGCTGCAGTCTCCACAGATCAGCACCGCGGGCTCCTCAGGAATCGTCAGCGTAGGGGGCAACTGCGGGCACTATCTCCAGGGTATGGGGAACATGCGCCGGTTTCACGGCATTGACAATGCCCTCCAGTCGCCGGATATTCACGTCCTCCCGGGCAGCAGCGTAGACCCGTATGTGCAGCATCGCGGCGGGCCTGCCCGGCAATTCCGTGCCCGGCGTCGAGGACCAGGTGGTGCCACCGCTGTCTTCAACTTCGACGTCCACCACACCTCCGACGGCGAGCCTGACAGCGTCGGCGACCCCCGGGACGGTGCCTCGGCGGCGGTGGATCGCTGCGGCGTGCGCCACAACGTCGCGGCGCCGTGCCGTGGACCATGACTCGTCCAGGCGTACGCCCACCCAGTCGGCCAGCCAATTCAGGAAGTCTTCAGGGGCCAAGCTGGGATTGAGGTAGGAGTCGAGGCCGTCCAGCGTCGTGAATACCGGGGCCAGGGCGTCGTCGAAGGCGAGCAGGAACCGTTGGAGGAAGGCGTCTTCCTGCAGCACGGCCGGCAGCCCGGCGGCCAGCGGCACCGCGCTGGGCAGACCCTCTACCATGCCCCGCATCTCAGACCCCTTCCGTCACCCGAACACGATGGTCAAAGGAGAACACCAACGCATTCCGTTCCAGTTCAACGCGTTGCTGTGGCTCACCACGCTGGCCCGTGATGGGGTCGGCCGCGAACACCAGCACTTCGTCGACGATTTCGGTTCCGGCCAGCCGTTGAAGCACCGCATGGACTTCGCCTGCCTGCACGGGACGGCCGAACGGCCATCCTTCTCCGTCCGGACCGCCCCGGATTGGATCAAAATACTCGTAGAGCGCCCGGAGCGCGTTGCGCTTCAGCGCCTCGCGCGACACTCTGGGCCGCGTTGTGAGTTGGGCGACGACGGTCACCCCACGGTAGTAGGGCGGTTCTACCACGACCCTTGTGCCCACCGGACGGCGTGCGTCCAGATACGATGCGACCACAGAGAGCGTCTCTTCGTCCGGCACCAAATCCTCGAATGTCAGCCTCTGATCTTTGTCCGGGACAGCCGCCGGAACCACCAGCACCCTGACTCCGCCAGCCTCGTCAGGACCGTTGGCCGGGATGCACCGGACCCTGGCAATGTCCGGGGCGGCGCGCTTCGCCAGTTGCTCGTAGTCTTCGGCTGTGATGGCCCGGTCGCGGGTCCGCAATGCAAGGGCCCCACGGAGCTTGGCCTGTTCGATGGTTTCCGGAGCCACTCCGCCGTGGGCGGCACGGCGGTTCTCGACGCTGTTGACAAAGGGAATGCTGGACCGAAGCACTGACAGTGCCCGGGCAGCAACGTTACCCGTGGGTCCCCCGCCCGTGCGGTACAGCGGAACCCTTACGGGGCTACCGGCAGGCGGGACGGCACCGTAATGGCGCAGCGAGCCGTCGGGCTCGCGCACAGCAGGGGGGAAATGGACGAGGCCGGCCGTGCGGTCGAAGGCAACGACCCGGTCCTCAGGACCGCATCCTGCGAACGAGTCCACCTCGGTCCAGGTATCCCAGCCGGAACCGGAGGCGATCTCCACCACGAACGGCTCGCCGCCGGGAACTACGGGGTGACGCCCCAATTCAAACGACTGTCCCGGAACACCTTCGGACATCCCGATAACCTCACCGGCAATCGTCTCTGCATGGACGCCCGGAACAGACCCGCCGATAGTGAAAGCGTTCACGAAACGCACAGTGGGGGAAGCGCTGTAGGGCGGGTAGCCGTCCTTCGGGTCCACCACGCGGCATCGCAGCCAGCCCGCTCGGACTCCCCCCATCAGTGAGGCCGTGTGCGTGTGTGGCACATGGATGATCACGTCGCCGGGCCGGTTGAGCCCGCCGGTCCCGTCGCTGTCCAGCTCGCATGATGCCCAGTCGGCGCCATCCCAGGCCTCCCAGACAAGCGGCGGGTTGCGGGGGTTTACGCCCACACCCCGGACCTCGCACGCGAACCGCAGGGCCACCGCACAGGAAGGCGCCTGATCGTTCAAGCCGAGTAGCAGCACGTCCCCCGGCAGCGGTGGCGTACCGAAGCAGGCGAAGTCCCCGTCCCCGTGCAAAGCCTCGGAATGGGGCACAGGAACTCCCCCGCGGCCCTGCGTCATGACGTGGCCCAGCCGTCTGGGCGGCACGGTCAGGTCCCTTGTCGTCGTGAAGACCACCGCCTCGTCCTCTTCGGTGCGCCGGGTCGACACCTCTGTTCCCTGCGGAATGACGACAGTGTCCGGCTGCGGTGCTGACAACCACATCAGGAGCTCAACGGAGGCGGCGGTCGGCGGATGCAGCGTGACACCGAGCAGTTCCAGAAATGCGATGTAGAGGCGGTCAGGTACGCGGTTGAGCCGGTAGAAGAGTTGATCCACCATAAACGCGAATGTTTCGATCAGGGTGACGCCGGGATCGGAGACATTGTGGTCGGTCCACTCCGGACAATACTGCGCGACCATGCGTTTGGCGTCATCCACAAGGTCCTGGAACCGGCGGTCATCAAGGTTGGGTGACGGGAGCATTAGGAAGCAGCCTCCTGACCGGTGCGCGGAATGACGTAGAAGGGAAAGACAAGGTTCCGGGGGTCGTTGGTTCCCCGGACGGTGTACTGCACATCGATCAGCAGCACTCCGTCGTCGGCCCCGTCAAAATGGACCAGCACCTTCTCGACGTCGATCCTGGGTTCCCAGCGGTCCAGCGCCACCCGGATCGCGTAGGCGATGTCGCCGGCTGTTGCCGCGTCTGCCGGTGCAAAAACATAATCATGGATCGCGCAGCCGAATTCCGGGCGCATCGGCCGCTCGCCCGGAGAGGTCGCCAGGATGAGGTGGATGCTCTCCTCGATCTCGCGCTGGTCATGAACGAGCGCGATGCTGCCGGTCCGGTCGGTGCGCAGCGGGAAGGCCCAGCCGGCACCAATGAATTCCTGTCCCACCTTGCTGCCTCCTATTCCCCCAGCGGACTTGTCTGTTGCGTTGGGGTTCAGTTGATGCGGACCAGGCCGCCCTTGACCGTGGTCGTGGCACCGCCGGACAGCTCGGCCGTCGCGTCGCCAGCCACCTTGACGCTCGGGGCCTTCACTTCGGCCGACCCGCTGCCCGTGATCTTCACCGACGCTCCCTTCAGGTCCAGGCCCGAAGTCGCTTCCACGGTCACGTTCTTGCCCTTGATGACCACATCTCCCGTGGACGTAGTGACCGAGACATCCTTCCTGGCCGTGATGGTCACGGGGCCCTCGGACAGGATTTGGATCCCAGCGTCAGGTTTCTGCACGAGCGAGACCTTTTGCTTGCCGCCGTTGGTGCTCACGGTGAGCTGTTCGCCGTCGGGCGATTCCAGGAACTCCACCAGCATCCCCGTGCGGGAGACAAATGCGCGCCGTTGGACGGCGCCGTCAGTGGAACCCACATGGTCCGCCCAAGGTTTGTCCGGCTTGTCCTTGCCATTGAACAGGCCACCCAGGACAAACGGCTGCTGGAAGCTCCCGTGGCCGAAGGCAACAAGGACCTCGTCGCCGACCTCAGGGAGGACGACGGCGCCGCGCGAGGCGCCGGCCCCCGCCTGGACGGTGCGCGCCCACCAACTCTCGTAGGTGTCGGAGAGGACCGGAAACTTCACCTTGACCCGGCCTTGGTTCTCCGGGTCCTTCGCGGCGGTCACCACGGCGTTGACGACGCCGGGAACTGCAGCCCTGCCGTTCCCACCGGCCGCGACTCCGTAGAGGGAACGCTCGGACTCATGGCTCACGGCGAACGTCGTGAGGTATCCGGTGTCGGGGCTGAAATCGTGCCGGGAGGAGCTCAGCGTGTAGCTCCCGTCGAAGGGCTTCCCGGCCCCATTCAGGGTGACTGCAGCACCGGCCCGCAGCTGGGGGTTTCCGCGGGCCACACCTTCCAGTTCAGCGAACGCGCCGCTCAGTCGGGAGGCGAGGGCCGCTGCGGTGGCGTCGCACTGTGCCGCCTGCTCGAACGCTGTAGCCGGAGCCACGTACCGCGGGCTATCGAACTTCTTGGCGAGGGCAACCGGGGTCACCTCGGGGAGCTTGGCGCTGCGGGTCGTTGCCGGGGCGACGGAAACGATGGCCCGTTTCGCAGCAACGTCCCAGCCCCTGACCTCCACATCGGGGACCTGGTCGGCGGAGGTGACCGTGCCCCGCAGGGACACAAGGTTCACTCCCCGTTGGAGCACCAGGGGCTCGTTCCTCGCCCCGCCGGCATCCGGCGGGGCTGTTGCCGCATCCGTCGACGCGGTGAAGTGCATCGCGCCGCCGGACACGGAAAGGACCACACCAGACTCGACGGCCAGCCTGTGCAGGAAGTCCCAGTCGCTGATGCCGTCCTGTGCCACATGCTGCAGCACGGGGCCTTTGGCGTCGATCGTGCCCGCCTTGATTCCGGCGCGCTGGGCCACCTTGCGGACGATGTCCGCGGCGGTGCTCTGCAGGTAGGCCTCAACGCGGCGTCCCCGGAACAGCCGGTGGGAATGGTCCAGGCCTCGGACGATTGTGTACAGGCCGTCGTGGTCCATTTCCGTTTCGAGGGCAGTGACCTCACCGGAGAGCAGGGGCACCGGGCCTCCGGGGCCGCTTTGTTGGACGAGCAGCTTGACGGGCGCCCCGATGCTGATCCCTGCCTTGTCCAGCACTGTGGAGTACTCATCACTGAAGCGGAGCAGGAACAGGTCCGGAACGTTACTGCTGTCGTCGACGTAGCCCGAAACCAGACGTGCGGCAATATCCGGGGGAAGCGGCTGCCCGGCGACTTCCACCAGCAGCATGTTGCTGAATTCTTCACCGTGCGCCACGGATCACCTCCCGTCCCTCGGCCGGGCCATCCCGCAGTGCCACGGACGGCAGCTCATTCACGGCGGGCAGCAGCACAGAGGTGCCGGACCGCAGCCGCATCGGATCATCAATGCGGTTGGCTGCCGCAACCGCCCGCCATAGAGATGCGTTTCCGTATTCGTTGTAGGCGATGCCGGCGAGAGTCTCACCCTCAATCAGGACATGCACTCGTCGCGGCACCAGGCCGCCGGACGTCGGGTTCTGCTTTGGCGGATCACCCGCTATCTCTTCAAGCGCCACGGTGCAAGTGGCGCGCACGGGAACCCCTGCAGCCGTGAAGAGGGTGTATTTGACTTGCACGCTGGCGATATAGGACAGCGACCCCGTCAGCTGCCCCCAGCGGAACAGCACCCACGGCGGTGACCCCTTGTTCTGCTTCAGGGACGCCGGGGTGGGAGTGCAGCAGGAAAACAACTTTTCCACCCGCTTGACCACGGCGTCGTCCTGCTTCGCGGACGCGTCAAAAAACATCTCCAAGGAGAGCTTGGAGGGCATCGGCCCGTTGTACTGCGGCGGCCCCGCTTTCTTGTTGCCCTTGGCGGTCTGCCGGGTCCAGGAGGCCGCCTTGCCCAGCGTCAGCTCCTTCGGGTTGAACTGAAATTCAATCCTCCCCAGCTGGGGTCCGGCCTTGTCCAGCGAGCCGTCCTTTGACGGTTCGAACAGTTCCAGGTACGCGTGGGAGAGCTTTAGTGCCGCCTCTCCGCCGGCGCCTGCAGGGCCGCCTGCGCTGGCAACGGCTGCAGGAGCGGCAGCGGTACTTGGCGCCCTGCCCGCTACCGCACTCGTGGTCATGTCTGGCTCCTTCGGCTAGCGCGTCTTTGAAACAAAGCCATGGTGGGCGATCTCCAGCGTCTCCATGACGACCTTCGGCTGGTCCGGGTTCAGCGACGGGCCCTTCCACCGCACGGGGACGACGTCGTAAAGCTCCCAGCCGGCGATCTTCCGGCCATTGCCGGTCATCGCCTCGATGATTCCCGTGCACCGGGTGTAGCCGGAGGCCATGTCCGCGAACCATTTGGCAATCTTTTCGGTGTCCCGTCCGAGCGGCCGGCTCAATGTGATGTTGGGATATTTGAGCCGCGTGGGCAATTGCCAGATGAAGGAGTTGTTTCCGCCTTCCTCCCGGGACTCGATCACTACCTCACAGCCCAGTCCTTCGCACGTGGTGAACGTTCCGAGATCCAGATTGTCCAGTGCCACGGTGTAGCGGACGCTGACCGCCGTATCCACATCCTCCAACATGATCTTCCTCAGTTCGTGTCTGTCCGCAGACCGCGGCGCTCGCGGTCCAGCAGCATTTCGGCCTTGATGCGCCGGATCAGCGGTCCGGCAAGCCGCTTGGCGAGATCCTCAAGCTGTTCAGGCGTCGCCCCGGCCGGGATGCCCGACGCCGTTGCTCCCCTCACTGCCGGTCCTTGCTCCGCCGATCCGGCCGGACCGGCGTCCGTGCCGCCCTGGACCGCTACGCCGCCATCGGCCTCCCCCGGCCCGCTGGCGGCCCGTGCCGGAACGACCGGCGCAGCCGCCGCAGAATCACTCCCCGGGAGCCCGGTCTCCCGCTGAACGGCTTCACCGCCCTCGTCCCGCTGCGGCGACGGAGAGGCGAGACTCAGGATTGCATCTTGTGGCCTGTCCGATCCGGATTCGAAGGCCGCGTGGGCTCCCGGGCCCGTCGGGATCGCCGTGAACGATGTGTTCGAAAAATATCCCAATGTCGCCGTACGTTCCGGCGTCGAACCGACGGTTCCGGGAACCGGGCCCGCGGAGGCGCTCAAGCGTTGCAGGCGGGCCGGCTGTTCTCCGCCATGTGGTGGCGTAGGCGGGACGGTGAGCACTTGCGTCGGAGGCGCCGACCCGGCCGGGAAGCCGGTTGCTGCCGCGTCCAATGGGCGCGTTCCCTCTGCTGAATATCGCTCCACTGAAATCGTCCGCTGAATGACTCTTCCGACGGCGGCGCTCAGTCCGGGTGGGGCGTCCGGTTCTGCGCCGGGGGCAGCATCGGCCAGAAAGCCAGATTCCGTCCGGGGGCCGGAGTCCCCCTCGATGCCGAGGCCATTGTCGGATTCAGATGGCATGTCGGCCGTTGGAGCGAATGCCGTTGCCGCGGCGGCGACACCCTGTTGGCCCTCATCGGGCCAGGCAGTGTTCGCCGGTGAGTGTGCTGGCCTAGTTGCCGCTGGCAGCGTCAAGGCCCGAGCCTGGGCGCGCGGCGCGGGCGCCGCTACGGGCAGGGCAGTCAGCCGTTGCCAGGTATCCGTGGCCGGTCCCGGGCCGGCAGCGGGGACAATCCGTAGGACAACCGGTCCGACTGAGGTGGGGATTGCCCGGGTCTGCAGCTCGGCTGCCGGCTTGGCGGTGCGCTGGATCCCGAGGGAGCCATGCGGAGAGGATGACGGGTCAGTTGTCGGTTTCACGGCTCCGGTTTGGCCGCTGGCTCGTGGCTCGTCGGAGGACCATTCCGCGCTCTGACCCTGGACCGGAGCAAGGGTGGCGGCGGGGGCGGCCAGTTCCTCCGCGGTCAGTTCCTCCGCGTGCGGGGCCGTTTCGGCTGGGGAATCGTCCGAGAGACTGCGTTGAACTGAGGGGCTGCCGGCTGGCATGGCCTGTTGGCCCGTGGCAGGACCAAGTACAAGTGGAAGCGGGGCGGCTGCGGGCCGCTCATCGACCCGCGGTATGTCGGGATGAATTGTCAGGGCGGGCTCGGGAGGCCCGTTCACAGGCCGGGCTGCTTCACGCACCGCGGAGGAGGACACCGCTGGGGAAGACAGAGCCGGGAAAGACACCGCGCCGAAAGTCTCCAGGGAATCCGAACCGTGACCGGCGTCAGTGACATTGGACAGGAGGTCGACGGCGTGCCCGGAACGGGAGACGACCGGCATGCTTGCCGGGTTTCCTTCAGTGGTGCGGGGTGCCGGATCATTCGCACCGGGATGACTGTCCCCTGCCCGGTCAATTGCTCCGGCAGACCCAGTGGCCGAGAGCGGCGGCGCGGACCCGTCGTCCGGAGCCGGGGCATCGTCCGCCGGCGGGGAGACAGTCGCTGTTGTTGTCCCGGCGTCAGCCCACGGGGCTGGCTCGCCAATCCCGGGGTCCGGCGCCCCGGTGGAATCGAGGCTCGGCGGATCTGAAGGTACTGCGGACGTGGTCGCGGGTCCGGGGGCCGTTCCTCCTCCATTACCCGGAAGGGTCGCGTCAACGGCGTCAGGAGCACTGGCGCCCCGAATGCTGGCGTCAGCCGCCGGTGGAACCACGGGCGCACCAGCGGTTTCGGGGGTTGACGTCCGCTGGACCGGCAAGGGGAAGGAACCGGGACGAGAATCGGGGAAGACATCGGGAGCGGTCCCGGGGCAAAACTCCGGTGTCGCGGCCAGCTCCGAAAACGACAGTGGCATGCCGAGCCCCAGCCTTGGCGGGTGAGGCGCTTGCCGGAATGACGGCGAAGAGTCCGCCGGGGTCGAAGCCCGCTGCACAGCCGGTGCCGACGGCAGTGGAACGTACGTCGCACTTCCGTCAGAGGTGCTGCCGTCGGTGGACCTGGTGCGGGACGGGCCGGAGGGCTCCCCGCGCGAAACCGGTGCGGACACCGATGGGCCCGGGGATGAACCCGGAGACTGCAGTGGCGCCGCATCGACATGCAGCACAGGAAAGGCGTCCGGTGCCGCCGCGGTAAGGGAAAGGCCATCCAGGGTTCCACTGGCCTGGGGGTCGCCGTCCGGCCAACCGCCATCCTGCCAATCGCCGCCCAGCTGGTTGCCGCCCTGTGTGCCGCCGTCGGTCCCGGCGCGCTGGATCGTCGGCATGCCGCCAAGCCTGCCCGGCACCGGCCGGACGTGTGGCGCCGGAGGCGGCAACAGTGTCATCTCCACTGAGGGCGCAGTGTAGCCGCCGGAGCCCGGATCGGGACCGCCGCCGTCGACGTCGATAACGCCTGCCGGCGCCTGTGTGCTGACCAGGTGGGTCATGGGTCCGGTGAAGGACGGATCGCCCCATGAGGCGAGGGAGCCGGTGAAATGGTCCGGGTCCGACGTCAGCTGAATGCTGCCGGCACTGCGCTGCAGCGGCGGCAGGAAAGCCCAGCCGGCGGGCGCAATCCGGGGCTCAGCAGCCGCGGGTGCTGCCGCTTCGCGCGGTTCCTGGCCGGGCGGGGGCTCGGGCCGCTCCCGTTGCCAAGGCCACCGCATGGTTCACCGTTCCTGGGTCAGGCGCGTGTTGATTGCCGCTATCTCCCGGACATAGCGAAGCCGTTGGCCGTGTTCCAGATCCAGAATGTCATCCAGGGGCCAGTGGAAGTGATAGGCCACGTACGACACCTCCTCGTAGATCCGGTCCGGCGTGTACGTCATGATTCCCCCAGGCGGCCACCGGCGAGGTCGGCGGTAAAACGGTGGGAGCATTCCGGGCACGTAACAGCGATCCGGGTATGGCCCTCGGCATTGATCCGCCGATAGAAGTCCTGAAGGAATGCGACGTCGGAGGCGAACATGTTTTCCACGACGGCAGAGGTCACAGCCCCCAGCGTGCCCAGGGAGGTGATCACCCTGCCCAGAAGGACCACGGTCGTATACGCCGCATTCTCCTGGACGCGGGCGTCATAGAGCGGCAGCAGTTCGTCCCGTGCGGTCGCCAGCCGCATGACGCCGGATTTGTGGACGGTCCCGTCCTGGTCCACGTAGCCGCGGGGAAGCTCGAAGCTGAACTCGGTACGGAGCGGCTGACGTCCCTTGTCCGGCCTCCTGTCAGCCGGGACGCCGGGGGCATCGGCCTCCGGGTCCGGCATCACCACCGCACCATGTGTCCGCTGCATCACGAGATAGTGGATTCGTCGTAGCAGATGACGAACTTCTCTGTGGCCTGCTCCGTGGCGCCAGCCTTCAGGGAATTCAGTTCGACGCTCTTCACCCAGCAGTTGACGAAGTTATAGGTTTTCAGCGTCTCCCCTTTGTAGTCCAGGAGTGAGACGGCGGCAGTCTTGCGAGCCCCGGCGACGTCGCCCTCCATGACTTTCTTGAGCCAGTCGGTCACGGTTTTGCTTTCGGTCAGTCCCCTGGTGACCGTCAGCTCGCCCGCTTTCGGCCGGCCGATGAGCTGGCGGACGACGTATTTGCCGTCCTTCGTCTGCTGCTTCAGTTCGATCTTGTCGACCTCGGTCTTGAGGCCGCTCACCTCGATCACCCTCGGCACTTCGATGCCGTCAATCGTGACGGTGAATCCGTTCGCTGATGAGTTGTCAAAATCGCCGAGGGCCATGGTCTTGCTCCTTTTGAACTGGGATTACTCGCTCACGAGGCTGGTGCCGCCGGAGAACTGGGACAGCTGGAAAATGACGAACTCGGCCGGCTTGACCGGGGCCACGCCTATCTGGCAGACCACCTGTCCAGCGTCGATGCCCTCGGCCGGGTTGGTCTCTTCGTCGCACTTGACGAAGAACGCCTGTTCGGGTGTGAGCCCGAAGAGGGCGCCCTTGCGCCATTCGTTGGTCAGGAAGGCGCTGATGGTGCGGCGGATGCGCGCCCACAGGGCAGGGTCGTTCGGCTCGAAGACTGCCCATTGGGTGCCCTGCAGGATGGACTCCTCCAGGTAGTTGAAGAGGCGGCGGACGTTCAGGTACCGCCATTCGGCGTCGCTGGACATGGTGCGTGCTCCCCAGACGCGGATGCCGCGGCCAGGAAAAGTGCGGATGCAGTTGACGCCGATGGGGTTCAGCAGTTCCTGTTCCGTCTTGGTGATCTGGGTCTGCAGGCTGGTGACGCCGCGGATCACCTCGTTCGCGGGCGCCTTGTGGACGCCGCGGGTGTCATCGTTGCGGGCCCAGACGCCGGCCATGTGGCCCGACGGCGGAATGAACCGGTTCGTTCCGGTGCTGGGGTCGAACGCCTTCACCCACGGCCAGTAGAGTGCCGCGAACTTGGAGTCATAGCCGCCGCCGTCCATGCGCCAGTTCTTGATCTGCTGGGCGTTGAGGTTGGGCGGCGGGTCGATGATGGCGATGCGGTCCCCCATCAGCTCGCAGTGGGCAATGGCGGCGAGCTGCACGGCTTTGACGGTTTCCAGATCGATGGCGCCTTGCTCGTAGGCGGCCAGGAGGTCCGGCACGGCCACCATGGTCACTTCGTCGACGGCCTCGAGGCCGCTGAATCCGGTGCGGTCGGCGGCATCGCCGACGTAGTCGTCCACGTTCAGCTTGTCAGTTGTTGGCGGTTCAGGCTCAGGCTCCGGTGCGACCAGCTGGATGGTCCCCTTGTCCGGTTTGACGAGGGCACCGCCTGTGGCAATCTCCTCAATGGTGACGATCTTCGATTCGGCGCTGATCTTGGTGGCGACGTTATTGTTGCCACGTTTGGTGGTGACGTTGTCCCAGACCTCGGGCGGCTTGCCCTCCACCGTTATGACGATCTTGAACTGGTCCTCGGACGGATTTTCACCCCCTGGGTCGGCAATTTCGACCGTTACAGGCTTGGGGTTGGCTGCCGTGGACTTGGCGGTCACGCGGTATCCGGCGAATTCGGCCGTCGGGGACGCCGTCACTGCCTTTGGCTGTTGCTTCGGTTTGTCCTCCCGCGCTCCGTCGGCGCCGATGCGCACCACGTAGCAATTCCCTCCGCCGTTGAGGAAGTAGCCGTAGACGGCATGGGCAAGGTACGAGCCTGGGACGAAGTCCCCAAAGGTGTCGGAGAACTGGGTCCAGTTGGACACTAGGGTTGGTTCATTGTCCGGACCCTTGGCGGCAAGCCCGACGAATGCAGCGACTGCCGTGCCTACTCCCTCGATTGGACGAGTGCCCGCTCCGACCTCGTTTACATACACACCTGGCGAAAGATAGTTCGGCATTTTGTCTCCTCAGTGAACCCAAAACGTGGTTCAAGGGTCCCGCGGAGGCGTGTGCGGCGGTACGGCTATCTGGATGCGCTCATGGGAAGGGTGGAGTGCACGAAGGGGCAGATTCGGGGCCGCTCGGTTGGTAGCAAGGACGATGGCTTGCCGTGCTCTGATTTCATCTCTTGCCCTCGGCCCCGATCCGGACGACGAAGCACTCGGCATGTTGCATTCTCGAAGACCCCGACGTTGGGTCCCAGCCTGATCCGGAGTTGAGGGAGCCGATACGTCCGGCTGTATGCCTAGTGCGGAAGCTATTCGTGCCGATCAGACACTGACGGTTGTGCCGTCCTCGTGTTTACTGATCACAGGGTGGCGCCCGCCTTCTACGCAACTGACAGCGGGATCGAGGGCCGCGCACTGGAATGATTCCACTACTAGGACGGTCGAGGCAGACTCTAAGGGCCTCTGCGTGCCTGGCCGTAGAAGTGGCGCAACAACTTGAGCATCGATTCCTTGGTGGGAACAAGATGTGCATTCACGATGCCCTTCGCCCGCAACTCGCCTACGATGTGTGTCTGAGTCTGGAGGACCCAGGCGGACCAACGTTGCCTCACCTGTTCGACGAGCATTGTGACTCTCACTTGGCTGCGTGCGATCGACTCTGACTTCAGCCGTCCCGACTCTCCGAGCGGAAGATGGGTTGCCGGCCCCAGCGCCGATCCACTCGCCATCACCTCCCCTAGATTCGCGGCGCCGGATTGAACCAAGGTATGTGACATTGCCGTTGTGGTTGCGACAGGTTGCTGCACCAGTCCAAACCCTCGGTCCAAGAATCGAAGGGGCTCGATCACGTGCGTTAGTTGAGTCACTGCCCGAAGAGCTGCGGCGGGTGGCAGAGAAGCCCGACCTGTTCGCACCGGTTCGTTCGGATCGCCGCGGAACCCATGTGCTGCCAACATCGCTGCTGTTGGCGTGCGACCTTCTCGGGAAATCAACTGCATAACACGGCTGATCTGAGCGTCGGACATCCCGTTCTCCCGGAGGGTCCTGACCACTCCCATGACATCGCCCGTGGCAGCCGTCGCCGACGGCGTTCCGTACGCGCCAACTTCGTTGAGCTTTACGTTGTGCGGTTGGCTTCGATTCGGATTCAGCATCTCCGTCAACTGCCCGCCCTCCGAGGAGGACGTCGCAATGGCGAATCGAGGGACATTGCTCGAGCCGGACTGGCGGTGGGCCTCCAAGGCACCTCGTCTCGCCGCGATCTGTTCCGCACTTGAAACGCCTTCGACTGGCGCTGGGGCGTGAGTTGTCGCTCCCATGGCAGGGGCCCCGCGCCTCGCAACTGAACCCGCATACGCCTGTTCGTGCGGCCCCCGCACTGCCAACGCCGATGATCCCTCCAAGCCCGTCGCGAAGAACTGACGTTCCACCTCGGCCGCCGTTCGGGCAAATTCTGCGGCCGCAACCGACTCGTCCATGTAGGCAATTACGTCTGTGAGTCGGACCGAAGTTGGGTTAATCGCACCCGATATGGCCCACCGCGTTCCCTGTTTGATCGGCTTGAGCTCAGTCAGGCCATACCTGAGCTTGATTGCGGACAAGAGAGGCATCAAGAGGCGTTCGGCGACCTTCCGGCCAGCGAATCGACGGAGCGCGGATTCCCCGGCGGCCATGGCTTTGGCCAGCCGTTTCTGCTTACCCTCCGGCGTATCGTCACCTCCGCGGACCTTCGCGAGCGCCTTCTGGCCGAGCTTCTTCGCCCCAGCCTTCACCTTCCCGGCGAAGCCCTTGATCCCGCGGATGATCGGTCCAGCGAGCTTGAGGCCGGCCTTGATCACGAAGTCGAGGGCCTTGTTCACCGGCTTCTGCAGCGTCTCGATGATCTGGCGGATCTTCTGGCCGATGCCGCCGAGGCCGATCACACTGGCGAGGAAGCCGATGAGGATCGGGACCATCTGGCCCAGGACATCTTCGATCTTGTTCACCACGCTGCTAACGTTGCCGCGCACGATGTCGGCGACCGAGTCGATGATGGTGTTGACGAACTTCATGATCCGTTCGGCGTTGCTCACGAAGAACATCACGACGTCGTAGATCAGTTTGCAGGCCTTGATGAAGGCCGCGGCAGGGTTCAGCAGACCGATCAGCCACGTGATGCCGGCGGTGATGATCTTCGTGATCACGAAGTCCTTCACCTGATCCAGGATCATGTCCTTGATGTTGCCGAGTTTCTCCAGGAGCATCTGCCACAGGCCCGCGACGCCCTGGCTGGCGATGACCTGGAAGATCTCCACGCCCTTCTCCACGGCGGCCATCGCCGGCTCGCCGATCTGCTTGACGATTCGGTTGCGGATGTTGGTCCACGTCAGCCCAAAGATCGAGGCGAGCAGCTTGATGATGCCTTTGATGTCGAAGGTGTCCGGAAGCTCGACGCCCCCCTCGGCAAGTGCGCCGAACAGCCAGCCCATCAGGCCCTTCTTGAGGTGGCCAAGGATGTTGTCCTTGAACTTGAGGATGCCGCCCTTCACGCCCTCGATCAGGTTGCCCAGGAAGGCCACCGGATTCTTGATGATGTCCCCGACGACGCCGGCCGCGCGTGAGAGCACGTTCTTGAGCATCCCGGCGAGCTCACGGATGGTGTTGATGATCGCCTTGATCGCGCCGATCGCCTTGTCTACCAAGCCCTTGTTCTCTGCTTGCAGGGTCTCGATCCGCTCGTCAAGCCCCTTTCGCGCCTCGACGTACTTGGTCGCCAATGCATCAACCACCGACTCCTGCTTGGCATTAACGTCGCTCTCAAGCGCCTCGAACTTGTCGCCGATTTCCTTCGTCGCCTCGGACCCGAGCTTCTGCAGGTTGGCAGGGAGGCTCTTGACGTAGGCAGCGATCTCAGACTTGCCCCTGGCGATCCGCTGCTTGGCCGCAGTCAGGTCGTTGCCGACGATGTCCGCCACGTTGGAGATCACTGCGTTCATCTTCGTGAGGTACAACTCCCGGCCGGCCTCGTAAAACTCGTTGACCTTCGGCGGCATGCCGGCGATCTTGTCCCGGAGCCAGCGGTACCCGCCGAGCCAGCCGCCGTACCGGTCCTTCTTGTACGCAGACATCTTCGCCTCGACGTAGGCCTCGAACGCCGAACGGGCCCCGGCCTCACCCTTCTCGAAGGCAGCGTCCACCTTGGGATCGATCCCGTCGAGGGTCTTCTTCACGTCGGCTTCGGTGGCCGCGAAGATGCCCTGGATCTTGGCCGTGATCTCTGCGCGCTTCGACTCGTCCTTCGACTTAGTCTTGCCTTTATCGGCCATCAGGTTCGCCAGGGCCGTCGCCTTGGCAGTTTGCATTCCAGTAACGCCCGCCGCGGTCTGCGCACCGGCCTCCGCCTTGCCCTGTTGGAGGACCTGCTGTTCCTGCTGGCGGAACTCTGCTGGCGCGGCCTGGGCATGCTCGGCTGCGGCCTTCTTGTCGGCGAGGCCTTGCTGGAATTCAGGCTCGTTCGACTGCGCCAGTTGCTGCTCGCTGACCTCGGCGTCGGCCATCTCCTGGTTTGCCTGGTGCGGGCCGGCGGCGAGGTTGAGCTGCTCTGCCGGTGCCGGCTTGGGCACCGCCCCCGCGGCCGGGATGGGCACGGCCTGGCCCGGCTGCTCCTGGGCCATCGGGGTGACAGGCTTCGGAACAGCCTTGGACTGATCCGGAGGGGCCGCAGTGGCCGCCTCGATGTCCTTGGACTGCCCGGCTTTGCCCTGGCCGACCAGGCCCTTGACTTGCCCCTTCGCCTCACCGGCTTTGCCGGACTTCTTGTATTCGTCAGCTTCCTCAAGGGTCTTGGGCGACTTCGCCTCAATCGCCGCCTTGACCGCTGCGATGAATGCCTGTTTGTCGAAGGTACCGGGCTGCTGGGCGTCCATGGCATCGACTTTGGCCGCCTTGGCCTGCCCTGCGACGTCGTCGGTCGGCGGCAGCGCGGCCCCTTGGGCCTCCTTGGCCTTGGACGCGGCCGGAGGGTGGGCCTTCTTAGCCCCCGCGAAGCCCTTGATGCTGCCCGTGACCTGAGTGAAGGCCGGATCTTCCTCAGGGCGGACAGGGACCGGTGCCACGGGAGGCTGGAAAAGCTTGTCGGCAGGCAGTGCAACGGGCGCCAAGATGGCCGGTGCGGCCCCTCCCCCTGAAGGGGGCGCCTTTCCTCCGGCCGAGCCCTTCCCCGGTCCGCCCACCTTAGCGGCTGCAGCTTTCCCGAGCGGGCTGACCGCAGGGATCGGCTTGGGTGGCGGCACCGGTTTCTTGGCGGGAACAGACCCGGGGCCGAAGCCCGTCTTCGTTACCGCGAGCGCTGAAGCCGAAGGCTTGGGGCCCTCAAGTTCAACAGGTACGCCTGCCGCTTTTGCGGCCTTAAGCCCCTTCTCTACTGTGGCGATCGCGGGCTCGTCCCTTCGGATCTCCTTCAGGGCTGCGTCGATCTCTGTGGCTGCCTGCTCCCCGGGGGATTTCAGCTTTGCCGCCATGAGCGCACCGACAGCGGCGTTGCCGGCCAGTCGCTGGAGCGCCAGCACGGCGTATGGCCCGACGGCGGCGCTTGCTGGCCTGCCGACCCTTTCGCGGCCGTCGGCGAGCGCCTGAGTAGCCTCGGTTCTCGCCGTACCGGTGGCCTGGCGCGCGACTGTGGGCCCAACGCGTTGCGCCGGAACCTTGCCGGGTCCGCCGTGAAAGGTCGTCGTCATGGACCGCTCCCGCCGGGATCAGCCCGGCTCTTCCTCTTCCGCCTCGTCGCGCTGCACGGCCCGCCCGTCAACGAAGGACCCTTGGGCGGTCTCCTCCTCTTCCTCTTCTCGCTGCAATGATTCCTCTCGCTGTAGCGCGGCGCCTTCGGCAAAGCTCCCTTGGGCTGTGTCCTGGTCAGCATCGCGCTGGACGACGGCGGCGCCCGCCGCGAAGCGCTGTGCCGCCGGAGCGGCCGGGACGGGTGCTGACATGGCCCGCTCGGCTGTAGCGGCCGCCTCACGTTCAAACCTGTCGGACGGATCACTCACGCGCACCCCGGTTCCCGTGGCGGTCCCGTCCACCGGGCCGCTCCGCTGCTGGACCACATGTGTCAGTTCGTGGGCGATCATCGTACGGCCGGCGTCGGAGCCGGGATCGTAATTGTCCCGCTGGAACACGATATTGGAACCCACCGTGTAGGCGTGGGCGTTCACCGATGCCGCGGAATTGTGGGCGGCCTCCCCTGTATGGACGCGGACGTCGGAGAAGTTGTGGCCCAGGCGGCCCTCCATGTCAGCGCGCACGGGCTCCTCCAACGGCTGACCGGCTCCGGACGAGACGACGTCGAGCACAGGTGACCCTTCCTCCTCCGCGAGGCCGCGCACACCGCTGTTGCCGACGGCGCGCTGAAGCGCCAGTAAGCCGCGGGACCCGACGACGTCGGTCCGGGCGGCGGCCGCCGCCCGATACAGCACCGC
Organism: Arthrobacter sp. LAR12-1-1.1; assembly: GCF_040676555.1. Classification (NCBI taxonomy): domain Bacteria; kingdom Bacillati; phylum Actinomycetota; class Actinomycetes; order Micrococcales; family Micrococcaceae; genus Arthrobacter; species Arthrobacter sp. LAR12-1-1.1. Next base: position 630,527 of record NZ_JBEGIG010000001.1, read on the forward strand.
AGGCTCCGCTGCTTCCGCCCGCGCCGGCTTGGCCCCCGGGACGTCGACGTCGGACTGGTCATGGTCGTGGCTGTGCATGGCGCACCCCTTTCATCAGACCTACACCGACGATGCGCCCGGCAAGGACGGCCCGCAAGCGCCGCCACGGCGCCGGAAAGGGCAGGCGCTCCTGCCCGAAAGGGCAGCGGTGCGACCTTAGGCGCCGGATCTCTTCGCAGTGGAAAGCAGCCCCCAATACGGGCCGAACTCGCTCTCCAGCGTTAGCCGCCCCAGCTTGCGGTATTCGCGTTGCACGGCGGTGACCAGATGCGCCATGGTCACCGTCCCGCCGTCGTCGGCTGCCAGGTACGCGCCGGTGACGGCCGCGGACCGGATCGCCCCGCCGGCCAGTTCGAAGGCCTGCCCCAGGAAGACGAGGTCAATGTCCGCTGACCGGCCGATCGTCCGTCCGAGGCACCGGTCCCAGAGCACGCTGCGGTGCGCCGCATCAGGCAGCGGGAAGTCCACGACGACGTCGAGCCGGCGGGTGAACGCCTCGTCGATGTTCGCCCGCAGGTTCGTTGCCAAGATGGCCAGGCCGTCGAACGTCTCCATCCGCTGCAGCAGGTAGGCGCTTTCGATATTTGCGTAGCGGTCATGGGCGTCCTTGACCTCGGATCGACGCCCGAAGACGGCATCAGCCTCGTCGAAGAGCAGCACCCCATTGACGCCCGCCGCAGCCGTGAAGATCCGCTCGAGGTTCTTCTCCGTCTCCCCCACGTATTTGTCGACGACGGTGGCCAGGTCCACGACATACAAGTCCAGTCCCAGCGCCCGGGCGACCACTTCGGCGGACATCGTCTTCCCGGTCCCGGAATCTCCGGCAAACAGGGCAGCCACTCCGTGCCCGCGTCCGGCTCCCGGCCGCATGGCCCAGTCACCGAGGACCTTTTCCCGGTGCTTGGCCCGCAGCGCCACCTCCTTGAGGGCCAGCAGCACGGCATCGGGAAGGACCAGGTCATCCCAGCCCACCACCGGCTCCACCCGGCGGGCCAGCCGGTCAAGGGCCGATCCGTTTTCGGCGCGTGCCCCGGCACTGAGATGTGAAGCGGTGATGCGGCCGTTGGCGGTCAGGGTGGCCTGCACCTGAGCGGATCCGGCGGCCCGGGCAACCTGCTCCGGGCGCAAGCGGAACGCCGAGGTGGCTGCCGCCACGTCCACCCCATCGAGCGGGCCTAGCGCGGCCCGCCACAGATCCGATCTCTCGGCCGACGTGCTGACCGGGACCTCCACCAGCAGCGGCGGATGCCTGGTCCACGCCGGGTCCCACGCGCCGTCCCCGGTGAGCAGCACAGGCTGCGGTTCGGCATGCAGGGCCTCCAACACGGCGGGTCGGTCCGCCACGGCAGCAAGGGGCCCTGCCACCAGGCCGGTGCCCCGGAGCCTCGCTTCCCGTACGGCGAGTTCCACCAGCTGGAGCGGATCCCGTTCGGCAGCCAGCCGCACCAAGTCCACATACACGCCGTCGCATCCCCTGGACCGCAGCGCCTCGGCTGCCAGCACACGGCCGGAACCAGTGGCAGGCTCCCGAAGATAGGCGAGGAGGACCCCGGCTCCCAGTGCCCAGGAAAGCGGCGAAGCATCACCCCAGCTCACGGCCGGACGTTCGGTCAGCACAGCCTCGAGAGCCGGTTCGGCGGTGTCATCACCCAGCAGATGCCCGACGACGCGGTCCGGCACCCGCAGTGCCCGTCCGGGCAGCGGGCGCTCGGCGTCCTCGACGACAAGCAGCCCGCCCCTGATGAGCGGGCCGGAAAGCAGCCGGGCCCTGCCGTCGGCTGCGGACAGGGGTGTGCCGCAGAGCGCCAGAGCGACGGCCACGGAGGGGCGGCGGCGGGTGACGTCGTCGTTCAGGTAGCCGAATAGCTGCTCGAAGCGCGGATCCAGATCGGCGGCGAGCGCGACAAGAAGCAAATCGATGTCCAGGGGCAAGAGGCCGAAGGTGGCGCCGAGCTCCCGGAGCCGCAGCCGGTGCCCTGCTTGCTGCGCCTCGTCCGCTAGTTGTTCGCAGTGCAGCTGCCGGGATGAGACACGGCCTGGTCCCTCTTCGGGTCCGTCCCCGTCCACGGACCGGGGAACTTCCCCGAGCAGGCGGTCCACGGCCTCATCGCTGAGATAGAGCCCGCGGAAAGGGTCATCCGGCTGCGGGTCTTCGGCGCGGCGGGCCGCCACGAGCAGGCGGATGCGTTCCTCCACCACTCCGACGCGGCCGAGCACGTGGGCGAGACTGGGATTCGCTGTCATCTTTGCCGTCACCGATCAATCACCCGGCCGTCCGGCGGGGGCCGCGGATCGCGGCAGGCGCAGGGGTGTGCTGGCGGCGGCCCACGTCGGCGGCGCCACCTGTCAGGTCGGCCATATCCAGCTGAGTCCCCTGGGACGCCGGCGGCCCTGCCTGGTAGACAATGCCGGTGTCCACCGGGGCGATGACCACGATGTCGAGGGACGGCTTGAGCTCTCCCCCCAGGGCGGACCACACATCGGCGAACGCACGGTCCTCGGGCGGGGGAAGCCCTACCGTTACGGGCACCACCAACCCGGTCTCCGCGAGCGGGCCGACCACGAGATCGTCGGGGAGCGCGTCGTACTTGAGGAAGCAGCGCAGCAACTGGTCAAGCAGGCGGTGCTCGTCTTCCGGGCGCTGTGTCCACGCCGTGACCAAGTAGGACAGCTTGAAATAGCGGGGAGCGGGCCGGCGCGTCCGGACGTATCCGTCATCTCCTCTCTGCTCGGACAGGCCGCGTTCCCTGCGCCGGACGTCCTCACGGATGTCATAGAGGTACAGGTTGACGGTGGGAGCGTTGCGCCGGGCGGCCCAGTCCTTGGTAGGCGCGTCGAACACCACGTCCACCTCAGAGCCGCCCAAGGCCCCGTTCCTTACCAACGTGCGCAAGGCATCGTCAATCTGCGCAATCACGGTGTATCCCTCCCAATGAGCTCCGGCCCAGCCCGTACGTTGCAGCGGTCTCCCTGCCTATGGAGCCCGTGGCAGGCATCACGGCACCGTACAGTCCACCGTGGCCGCCTACACCACCGTCCGGGACCCGGGTCCGGGCACACCTACGGGCAACAGATCCGGGTGCTAGGGGCAGGGCCTAAATCAAGCCCTCCCGCAGTGCATATGCGACGGCATGGGACCGGTTGCGAAGCTGGAGACGCGTCGTAACGTCATGAACGACGTTCTTCACCGTCCGCTCCGAGTAGGACAGCTGGTTTGCGATCTCGGACGTGTCCAGCCCATCCGCCAGCAGCCGCAATACTTCTACTTCTCTGGGTGCCAAGCCGGTAAACATGATTCCGCGCGGCCCCAGGACGTGCCGCTGCAGTTTGCCGACCTGGTCCAGGAGACGGCCGAGCAGATCCGGAGGTACGCTGCCTTCACCGGCAGCGGCGGCCGTGATCACTGCCACCAGGCGGTCCGGTGTCGCTTCGCTGCGACGGACCAGGCCAACCACCCCGGTTTCAACTGCCTTGACGAGGTCGCCGTCGTCGAGGTGGCCCGCCACGAGGACGGCGCGGGACAAACCGCGCCGCTGCACAATGCGGAGCAGCGTCAGTGCGTCGTCGTCCACCGAGTCCGTTACGACGACGACCACCTGCGCCGGCTCAGCGTCGTTCGCCCTGACCACCCGCACTTCGGGGCGCGCCCGCAGCTCGCTGGCCACGCCCGCCTCGGAGATCGGGTCACGCGCGTGGACCCGGACAGTTATTGGTTCCATGAATCCTCCCATCGAGAATGCGGGGCTGACTGGGTGGGGCACGGTCTGCCGTACTTGCCTGTTCCATCCCGCTAGATCGACCATAGCGGGCGGTGCTCTTCGTGCAGTCAACACAGGCTCAACGGGCAGCAGCAATGCCCGCAAGTCCGGCCGACGGTGGTGCTGTGCCCCCGCGCGTCCCCCATAACCTCAGAGTACGGATGAGGACCTTTCGCCGTTGGACGCAGAGTAGGTCCGCAAGGAGGAGCCATGAGCACCACTGCAACACTGGATTCGCCGCTGGTCAGCCTTGAGCCCGGTGCCAGGGCGACTGTTCCGCTTCACATCCGCAACGACGGCGAAATCGTCGAGGAGTACAGGCTCCAAGTTGTGGGGCCGAGCGGCTCCTGGACGGAAGTGGTGCCCGGAATCGTGTCCCTCTACCCGGGCCAAGACGCCACCGCCTCCGTGGAGTTCCGGCCGCCGCGGTCCTCCGAAGTCCCGGCCGGGGAATTCCCCTACGCGGTGCAGGTGCTGCCGACCGAGCATCCGGAGGACGCGGTTTCTCCTGAGGGCATTTTCCAGCTTCTTCCGTTCCACGAGACGGCGGCTGAACTGCTGCCCCGGCAGTCCCGGGAGTGTTTCGGCGCCCGGCACCGGGTCGCCGTAGACAACTATGGAAATGTGCCCATCACCGTCACCCTCACCGGTTCCGATCCAGGCGATTTGCTACATATTTCCATGCGTGAGCCGACTCTGACCATTGCTGCCGGAACTGTCGAATTCCCCCGTGTTCGAGTGCGCGCGCGAAGAACGATCTGGCGCGGGATGCCTGCCGTGCACTCTTTCACGGTGGCTGCCAAACCGGCGGACGGCCCCCCTGTTGTGCTGGATGGAACCCACTTGCAGGAGCCTGTCCTGCCGCGGTGGATCGTCAAAGCCGTGCTCATCCTTATGCTTTTCGTCTTGATCCTGGTGGCCCTGTCGTTTGTGCTCCGCGATCCTCCCGGGGTAACCCGGGCTGCCGGGGTGAACGACCCCGTAGCATCGGCCAGCCAGACATCCGCTGCGCCGGTTCGGCTGTAGGCGCCCTATGCCTACTGGGCCAGCTCTCCGCGCAGGAGACACCGCGCTCTGCCCTTTGTTCGACGGCCCCAAACCGCATGCCGGCGGACCCGTCACCCCGGCCGCGGCCGTGGTGACCGTTCTCATCGGGGGGATGCCGGCCGCAGTCGCCAATTCCATTCCCGGTGGCATCGTCTGCGTTTCCCCTGCACCGAACGGCATCGCCAGCGGCAGCCTGACCGTGATGATCGGCGGCTTTCCCGCCGCTCGTGTGGGCGACCTGAGCCTGCACGGGACACCCATTGCTCCGGGTCCGGGGTGCCCCACCGTCATCATCGGCGGATGAGCACGGCCGCTGACGGACCCAGCCCGGCGGAGAACCGGACTAGGAAGAACATGGCGAAGCAGTCGGAGACGGGGTCACCCCTTGAGTCTCTGCCGGCCCCGCTCCGAGTGTCGGCGTCGTCTGAGGCACGGCGCATTCCTTCGGCTCGAGTCCTGCGGCCGTTACACAGGAAGCCGGACTCCCGCCAGATTCCACTGGTGCACACGTCACACACCCCGAGGGACTCCCGTCAGGTTCCAAGGTTGGGCACGTCACACATGGTGCCTGCGTTCCGTTGGGCTCGGCCGCCGGACACGTCACACAAGATCCAGGGGGTCCGTCGGGTAAGGCCGCCGGACAGGTCACGCACGGCGCAGGAGACCCGTCGGGCCCCGGCGGCGGACACGTCACACAGGTTGCCGGTGTTCCATTCGGCGCTGCCGACGAACACGTCACGCATGGCGGCGGCGGCGTGCCTGGTACCGCCGTTGGGGACGTGCAGGCTGGTGTCGGGGACTGCGTAGTCTCAGTGGGGGTCGGAGTGGGCGTCTGAGTGGACTCTGTCGGTGTCGGAGTGGACGACTCACTGGACCCAGTCGGCGGCGGACTAGGCGACTCACTGGACCCAGTCGGCGGCGGACTAGGCGACTCACTGGACCCAGTCGGCGGCGGACTGGGCGCAGTGGCGGAACCGGAGGACTGAGCGGTCTGCTGAGCAAAGGGATCAAGCGGCCCTGTGGGCGGGCCACAGCCCGCAACGCCAAATTGGAGCAGGATGAGCAACCCGATGCAAGCAGCGCATCCACGACGAGTACCCATATTGTGTCCCGCTCCGCTCGTAGACGGTTCGCCTGCTGAAATCCCTGCGCGAAAGGGGTCTGGCCCACTACGCATCCAGCTTGCGGTTCGCACCCGACTGAAGCACGCCTCGGCGGGGCACACTTTCGGGCAGACTTGACGGCCGTAATGTTTGAGACCGCGGACGGCTTGAGCCGCTGCCTGGTCGGGCCGCACAGTAGGTGACTGGTCCGCCGTCGGGCGTAAGCTCGTGCCATGGCGAGATACTTCGATGTGCACCCCGAGAACCCCCAAGCGCGTTCCATCCTCCAGGCGGTAGAGATCGTGCGCTCAGGCGGCCTGATCGTTTACCCCACAGATTCCTGCTATGCCCTCGGCGCGCAGCTGGGAAGCAAGGAGGCGCTGGACCGAATCAGGAGCATCCGCCAACTCGATAACAAACACCACTTCACGCTCGTCTGCAAGGACTTCGCGCAGTTGGGCCAGTTCGTCCAGATCGACAACGATGTCTTCCGCAGCATCAAGGCCGTCACCCCCGGCAGCTACACCTTCATCCTGCCCGCCACCCGGGAGGTCCCCAAGCGGCTGCTGCACCCGAAGAAGAAGACAGTCGGCGTGCGCATCCCGGACAACCACGTGGTCCAGGCACTTCTCGCCGAGCTCGGCGAACCCCTGCTGTCCAGCACGCTGCTGCTACCGGACGAGGAAGAGCCTCTTACGCAGGGGTGGGAGATCAAGGAGCGCCTGGACCACGTAGTGGATGCCGTGATCGATTCCGGCGACTGCGGTGCTGAGCCAACCACGGTGATCGATTTCTCCAGCGGCGTCGCGGAAGTCGTCCGGCGCGGCATGGGCGATCCTTCCCGCTTCGAGTAGCGGAAGACGCCCGGCGGCGACGGCACAGCGTACATTGCGGGCCGGGTCCGCTGCGGGCTGGGTGCGGTGCCGGCTAATCGTGGCGAGCTAGGCGGATTCCGCCGCGCTCGTCTGCCGGTTCCGCAGCCACCGACGGACGAGGTCGATGGCGGCGACGAGCCCGGCCAGGGGCGAGAGCACCGCTGCGGCATAGACGAACATCATCCAGGTCAGGGTGGTCACCGGGGCCTGGCGGGTGCTCAGGAGCGACAGTCCGCCGAAGAGGCCCAGGATCCAGAACAGGATGACCCCGGACAGCACTGCAGCTGCGGGGAAGTACTCGTTCGTGACGACTTTCTTCAAGGTTTCCATGGGCCCTCCTCACACCCGGCGGTGGGACTGCCCGCCAGGGTCATTCCAAGTATGGGGCCCGGCACGACGGAATTTCCCGAGAATCCCGGCCACGTGACCAAGCTAACTCCTCGTCCCGGCGGTGGCAGCCTTTTGTGCCCTTCAAATTGGCGCTGCCGGCCCGCCGGGGACGGGGATGCGGGGCGTCAGACCGCGGCCCGGACGCGCTGGAGGAAGGAATCAAGCACCCGTCCGGCATTCTCATGCATGCGCCGCGACTCCGCCGCCGGAAGCTGCCGGCTCTTGGGCGCGTTCAACCGCTCACCCAGGTAGAGCAGCGCCGCCAATACCTCGGAGAGTTCGGAATTACTTTCCGCACGCTGGCGCAGGAGCCGCAGATGAGCCTCCTGCAGGGCCGGGCCCGGGGTGCAGCCAAGATCGCGGTCAAAGAGCCTGCGGCAACGGTCATACGCCGCCAGGCCTTCCGCCGGCAGGCCGGCCTGTTCATAGGCTGTCACCAGAACCGTCCAGGCCCGCTCGTTCAAGGGTTCCGCCCGAATGGCAGCCTGAACCAGGTTGACGGCCTCGTCCGGTTTGTCCAGCAGGGCCGCCGTTTCGGCCGCGAGGATCTGCAGCGCCACTTTCTCGGCTGCATGGCGTGCGCGAGCCTCTTCCGCCCAGTCAGAGGCGAGCTCGAACCCGAGCAGTGGCTCGGCGGAAATCTCCAGGGCCTCGAGCATCAAAGGGTACGCCTCATCCGGAGCCAGCTCACCGGCGTCGCGGACCAGTCCACGGAACCGGAACAAATCCAGATCCACGAGGGTGGGGTCCAGGACGTAACCGCTGTTGGCCGTGCGGAGCGGACCGGTCTTGGTCTGGCCTGGCTGTATGGCACGCCGGATACCGCTGATATAGCTCTCGAGCGTCGCCACGGAGCCATCACTCGCGCCGGCGCCCCAGAGAAGATCGATCAGGCGGGTCTTGGACACGGGCGTGCCAAGGTTCAGCAGAAGAATTTCCAGTATGTGCCGGGGTTTGCATCCCCCCATGTCGGCGGCCGTCAGCGCCACGCCGTCCCGGCGCACTTCGAATGATCCGAATAGGCGGACCGAAATGGAGGGTGTAATTTCCGTTGGGCTATCCACGATGTTCTCCGATTTCCCCAGGTAAAACGAACTCAATCGTCTGCGAAGAGCCGGATCAACATCGAAACCAGGCCGTACTGAGACACTGTTCCCTCCGGCTTTCCAATGACACCGTGACACGCCCGGCCGGGCGCAACAAGGCATGCCGCTACCCGATCTTTCGCCCAAAGAAAGACGGGTACAGGCGTCAGTACCGTTGAGTAAGGACGTGGAGCGGCGGGCAGGTATTTGCGGCGCCAAACAAGTAATTCCGCGGGCGGCCGCAATTTGGACCCAAGTAGTTAAGCAGGGCAGGAATTCGGCCTCGGCGGGACTATTTCAGCGGGTAAAATCGCCCTCTCTGGGCGGGATTTTCCCTACTGGTTGTCGGTCATCTCCGCGGGCACCGCCACCAGCCTGAGGTCCGAGCCGTCACGGAGCACGGCAAGTTCCAAGGGCTCCCCGATCGCTTCGGCGAACAGCAGTTTCTGCAGGCTCTCGGCGTTGGACACGTACATCTGTCCGACCTTCAGGAGGATGTCGCCGGCCCGGAGCCCGGCGCGCTCGGCCGGCGACCCCGGCAGGACTTCGACCACAAGCAGGCCCTCCCTGCGGCCTGTCCGGACGACGGCGCTTGGCTGCAGCTGGATCGGCGTGTTAACCAGACCCAGGTACGCCCGGCGGACACGGCCGTCCTTGAGCAGCGAAGCAATGATCCGCCGGGACGTGGCGTTGATTGGAACCGCCAGGCCGAGCCCGACTCCGGCCACGGCGGTATTGATGCCGACGATCCGGCCGCGGGCGTCCGCCAGCGCCCCGCCTGAACTGCCGGGGTTGAGGGCCGCGTCGGTCTGGATGACGTCCTCGATCACGCGCCGGCTCCGCCCGGACCAGACGGGGATGGAACGGCCAAGCCCGCTTACCACGCCGGCGGTGACGGAGCCTGCGAGCCCGAGCGGATTGCCCACGGCGATAACCAGCTGGCCGACCCGAAGGGATTCGGCGTCGCCCATTTCCGCCGGCGCCGCCGTGGGCGCCCTGCCATGGACCACGGCAAGATCGGAGAGCGGGTCGGCGCCCACCACGTCAACAGCCGTGCTGGTGCCGTCGGCGAAGACGGCATGGCCGGACTGGGCGCCGCCCACCACGTGGGCATTCGTGAGCAGATACCCGTCCGAGGTGAACAGCACGGCCGAACCCGCACCGACCCTGAGCCTGCCGTTGCGCCCGTTGCCGGTCATTTCGAGCGCTGCGACGTGCTGTGTGACAGCCTCGGCCACGCGGATGACCGTTGCGGAATAGGAATCCAGGGGGTCTTCGGACACCTCGGATCCGGATACCCTGCTGATGGACGCGGCCACTGTGCACCTCCTGCAAACCGGTACTCATCCAAGTCAACCACCGCCGCCCCGGCAGTAGTCCTGGAGTGCCTACGCCGTCAGAGAAATACGCCGGATGAAGCGGCTGCGGAGCAACAGTTCAGCCCGGCGCGGATCCACGGCTAGGCTCGGACGTAGATCCGCCCGACAGCCCAGGAGAACCTACGTGACACCAGCGTCCGCTTCCCCCGCTCCGCTGCCCCCGCCGGGCCTTACCTGGGGCATCAAGCGCAGCTTCATGGATTACATCTCGGGACTGCCTGACGGTGCCGTCTCCGCGGCCGACGGCGCCACGGTGACCGCGTCCGGGGAGTTCTGTTTCGCCCCCGCCGGCTCCGAGTACGACCCCGCCAGCGGCACGGGCGTGCTGCGCTTCCGCGGCGATGTCCGCGTTGCCGGACACCACGGAATGATGTTCGTCCGGCTGCTGGATCCGTGGGTCGAGTTCACGGCCGGGCACGGGGTCCTGTCCATCAGCACGGGCGACGGCGGCGGGACGGACCGCTCGGATGTCGGCACCCTGCGTACTGCCGCGCCCCGCAACATGGAAGGGTTCCTGGTCTGGGAGCGCGTCGAGGTGGCCGTATCCCAGGCCGGTTCGGAACTGTTCGACGGCCAGTACGCCGACGGCCAGGCGATGGACCCACTCGTCATCCGGGTGCCTGCGTAAGCCGGACGGCGCCTGGGGATACGTGGCTCCTGCACTGGGCACCGGTCCGTCCGTCTGCAAGGATGTCAACTGTCGCGGCGCCGTCGGGGGCCGAAGTTCGTCAAAGGAGACCTCCATGGTTGAACCCGCCCTGATCGATCAAGAGGCCCGCCGGCATGTGCTCCAGGCGTTGGCGCCGGGCACAGGAATCGGGTGGGACTGGCCGGACCGGGCGGTCTTCGAAGAGCGCTTCGACCGCCATTTCCCGGCCCTGTTCCGGTTGTTCCACGATCTCTACGGCGCACGGCACGATTGGTTGGATCAGCTCACGGACCTCGTAATGCAGTCCGCCCGGTCGTGGGCCGAGAGGCCGGCGGAGCTCAAGAGCCTCGACGCCGAACGGGAACACAACACCGGCTGGTTCCAGGCCAACACCATGCTCGGCGGCGTCTGCTATGTCGACCGGTACGCCGAGGACCTGGCGGGTGTCCGCGCCCGGATCCCCTATTTCAAGGAACTGGGCCTCACCTATCTGCACTTGATGCCGTTGTTCCTGGCCCCCGAACCGCACTCCGACGGCGGCTACGCCGTCTCCAGTTACCGCGACGTCAATCCTAAGCTCGGCACCATGGCCCAGCTGCGTGAGCTTGCCGCCGAGCTGCGGGCGAACGGCATCAGCCTCGTCGTCGATTTCATCTTCAACCACACCTCCGACGAACACGAGTGGGCCCGGAAGGCGGCCGCGGGCGACCCGTCGTACAGCGACTACTACTGGATCTTCCCGGACCGGTCGATGCCGGACGCGTTCGAGCAAACTGTGCGCGAAATCTTTCCGGACGACCACCCTGGTTCTTTTGTCGATTTGCCGGACGGACGGTGGGTCTGGACCACCTTCCACACATTCCAATGGGACCTCAACTACTCCAACCCGGACGTCTTCCGGGCCATGGCCGGCGAAATGCTGTTCCTGGCCAACCAGGGCGTGGACATTCTCCGGATGGACGCCGTGGCCTTCATTTGGAAGCAGCTCGGCACGCCCTGTGAGAATCTGCCCGAAGCCCACACGCTGCTGCAGGCGTTCAATGCCGTGTGCCGGCTGGCCGCGCCGTCGCTGCTGTTCAAATCCGAGGCGATCGTCCACCCCGATGAGGTGGCCCGGTACATCGACCCCGCCGAGTGCCAGCTCTCCTACAATCCCCTGCAGATGGCCCTGATCTGGGAGGCGTTGGCCACCCGCGACGTTTCGCTCCTCAACCAGGCCTTGGAGCGTCGTCACAATATCCCGGACGGCACGTCCTGGGTCAACTACGTCCGCAGCCACGACGACATCGGTTGGACGTTTGCGGATGAGGACGCCGCCGAGCTTGGCATCAATGCCTTCGAGCACCGGCGGTTCCTCAATTCCTTCTACGTGAACCGTTTCCCGGGAAGCTTCGCCCGCGGCGTGCCCTTTCAGGACAACCCCCGCACCGGCGATTGCCGGATTTCCGGCACCACGGCGTCGCTGTGCGGGTTGGAGAGTGGAACAGCTGCGGCGGTGAACCGGATCCTGCTGGCCCATTCGGTGGCTTTCAGCACCGGGGGCATTCCGCTGCTGTATCTCGGTGACGAAGTGGGACAGTCCAACGACTACCAGTACGCCGTCGAGGAAGGCCACGGAACGGACAGCCGCTGGGTGCACCGGCCGCACTACCCGGCCGACGACTACGCACAGCGTGCGGACCAGGAAACCCCCGCCGGGGCGGTCTACGCCGGGCTGCGCCGGATGATTTCCGTACGGTCCGTGACGCCGGAACTGGCCGGCACCCGGCTGGTCGGGTTCGCCACGAACAACCCGGGTGTCCTGGGGTACCAGCGTCCGGGAGATGGAACGCTGGTCCTCGCGCTGGCCAACTTCACCGACAGCCCGCAGCAGGTAGCGGCTGTGACGTTTTCCGGCTTCGCGGCCGGCGCCGTGGACATCCTGACCGGCGCCCGGCTGCGCCTCGACGCGGGGCTTGTCCTGCAGGCCCAGCAGTTCCTCTGGCTCCGGGTAACGCCCCGGCCGTGAGGTCCTGGTCCGCGGCTCATCGGCCTGACGGGCCGGGACGTAGCCGTGGTGGTCAAAAGTTGCGGCGTAGCGAAGGAATGTCGTGTCCGGCCGCACACTGGTTGAGGAGAGCGTGCGGCCGGAATCTATGGACGAACGGCCCCGTGATGGCCGGCGGCCGACCTTCTTCGGCCTATTTCCACTGTCCCGCATCCGGCTGAGAATGGACTGAGAGCATCCTCTTCCGGGGGGACCGTGCGCGCCCGCGGACCGCTCCGGCCGCCGCCGGGGGTGTGGGCCCGGGCGGGAGACCACGGCAATGCCGCCGTGATGGTTGTCCGGATCCGCGTATTGACGCATTCTTGGAGCATGGCAGTGGGCAAACGAGCCTCATCCAGCCGTCCCGGCAGGGGCGAGATCCGTTGGGGCGTGCGGAAGCAGTCGACGGCGGTAGCCGTCGGGGTCGTTGCCGTGGCACTGCTGCTCGGCGGTGTGGTCCTCCTTATCCTGCTGCAGGCATCCCTGGCGCGATCGAGCGACGCCGCAGCCCAGCAGAAGGCGCTGGACGTGGTCGCCGAAATGGAGGATATGGACGTCGCGGATGCCCGCGCCTACATCGTTGATACAGCGCATGCCGGCCAGTTCGTCCAGGTGTTGGATACCGCCGGGTACGTATTGGCCAGCTCGGATCCCGAGGTCGCCAACGCCCCGCTCTCAGCCCAGCGGCCCGGCCCGGGCCAGACCATGACGCAAGACGTCTCGAGCCTGCCGAGCATCGGGGACACCGACGATTACCACATCGTCACCGTGGGAGCACGGACCGGCACGCTGAGCTATACGGTGGTGGTGGCCCAGGCCTCACAGATACAGGCCGACACCCTTTCCACGGTCGCGTGGTTCATGCTGGGAGCCACGCCGCTGCTGCTGGTCACCGTGGCAGCGTCCGTGTGGCTCCTGGTGGGGCGTTCCCTCCGCCAGGTGGAGCGGATCCGTGGCCAGGTGGCCCGGATCAACGCCGAGCGGCTGGATGGGCGCGTTGATGTGCCGCCCACCAACGATGAAATCCAGGCCCTGGCGCTGACCATGAACACGATGCTGGACCGGCTGCAGGCCTCGGACAGTGAACAGCGCAGGTTCGTCTCGGACGCCAGCCACGAGCTGCGCAGCCCGCTGGCCACGCTGAGGGCCGGAATCGAGATCGCCGCTGCGGACCCGACCGGGGCGATGTGGCTGCAGATGAAGGATGTCCTCGCCGAGGAGACGTCCCGCATGAGCTTCCTCGTGGAGGACCTGCTGACGCTGGCCAAAGCCAATGATGGCGGCCCGAAGGTGGAGCAGAAGGACGTCGATCTTGACGACGTACTGGACCAGGAGATCCGCCGGCTGCGGTCCACCAGCCGGAACCAGATCACAGTGGAGCTCGTTCCGGCACGGATCCGCGGCGACGCCCACCGGCTGGCGCAGGTCCTCCGGAACGTCCTGGACAACGCCGACCGCCATGCCCTGTCCCGGGTTGCCGTGAACCTGCACACCGCCGGGGACCGGGTCGTCATCACGGTCGACAACGACGGCGACCCCATTCCGGAGGCGGACCGGGAGCGGATCTTCGAACGATTTGTCCGGCTCGACGGCAGCCGCTCCCGGGAGGGCGGTGGCAGCGGACTTGGCCTGGCCATCGCAGCGGGAATTGTGGCAGCCCATCACGGGAGCATCCGGCCGACGGACGGACCAGCAGGTTACTGCAGGTTTGAGATGGCCTTTCCCCTTCCGGAACCTACGCAGACTGCGGAGCCGGTGGACGTCATTCCTCGCGAATCCCGGCGGCACGGGGTCCAGGGATCGGGTCGGCGCTGAGCAGGTAGCCCATGCCGCGCACGGTGGTCAGGGTGTGGATTCCGAACGGGACATCGATCTTGCGCCGAAGGTAGCCGATGTAGACCTCCACAACGTTGTTCGCGCCCTCGAAAGCCGGATCCCAGACGTTTTGCAGGATCTCCGCCTTTGAGACGATCTGGTCGTGCCGTCGCATCAGGTAGTGCAGGAGCCCGTACTCCCTGGCCGTGAGGCTGATGAGGGTATCGCCGCGGCGCACACTGTGGCTGACGGGGTCCAGCGACAAGGTGCCAAGAGTCATGATGACGGGCCGGGCTGGTGCTCCGCGCCGGATCAGCGCCCTGATCCGGGCCACCAGGACCAAGAAGCTGAACGGCTTGGTGAGGTAGTCATCAGCGCCCAGGTCGAAGGCATCGGTCTGGTCGTATTCGCCGTCTTTGGCCGTGAGCATCAGAACCGGGGTCCAGACTTTGCGTTGCCGCAATTCCTTCAAGACGTCATAGCCGTTCATCCGCGGCAGCATGAGGTCCAGAAGGATGGCATCGTACGCGTTCTCCAGCGCCGCAGAGAGTCCCCGCACGCCGTCGTGGGCGACGTCGACCACGAACCCCTCATTCTTCAGTCCGCGGCGCACTGTTTCCGCCAGGGCATGCTCATCCTCGACCATCAGAATCCGCAATCCGGCCCCCTCCCTTTGAGCCAGTATGGCCCTTGATGGGCCGGGCTGGAAGGAATCCGGTGCGTCTAGTGAGAGGGTGGTGCTAATTGCCGTCCGGTTAGGCCTGCGGGGCCGGCCCGAACAGCCAGCCCGAGACATCGCTGCGCAGGATCACATGGGGTCCTCCGGTGGAACTGACACTCCCGTTGGGGACGTAGTAGCCGCGCCCGGCCCCGGGACCGCCGGCGGCGCGGTCGATCGCGTCGGTGAGGCGCCGGGTCAGGTGCCCACTGGGGCCCAGGGACCGCAGTTCATTGAGTTCGTCCTGCGTGAGCCGTCCCAGCACTGCAGCGATATCGGCCATGGTGAATCCCTCCCGACGAATGGTGCGGATGGTGCCCAAGGTGGATGGTCCCTAAAGAATCAGGCTAGGGCACGCAAATTAACAGCACGTGACGCCCCGGTGACCAGTGGCGAACGAAGCGTGCAGGGCAGCGCCGCGGGCGGGCGCCTCCGGGTGTCGCGAGAGTCACTGCCACGACTCCCCCGGTCCCCAGCATTTACACGGCGTCATGCTGTACCGTTCAATCCCGGAGATCCGGAGATCCGGATCTCCGGAGAGACACTGAATCACACCCCCAGCAACTGAAATGAGTACCACCAGGTGGCAACCGATTATGACGAAGTACGCTCCGACGTCGCGGAATCCCGCAACGCTTCCCTGGAGGCGCTCCGTTCGGCGAATGCGCCTGACGCCCGCAGCGTTGTCCGCGAACTCGACGAGGCCGATACCTCCGAAGGCGTGGAGCTTCCGGGAGCAGATCTTTCCGGCGAGGAACTGACCGTCACGGTCATTCCGCAAAAAGAGGATGAGTTCACCTGCTATTCCTGTTTCCTGGTGCGGCACCGGTCCCAACTGGCCAAGGAGAAGGCCGGCCACGCGTACTGCGCCGACTGCCTCAGCTAGCCCCCGGCAGGAGGCCCAGCCAGGCAGGAGAATTCGAACCTGGCAGGTGAAGTTCCGGCACGCTGCGCTACAGTGTCGGCCGTCCGCCGACTACACTGCTGTCACATGCTTCACAATAGTGTCAGGAGGTAGCCGGACATGACCCGCCGGGGCCAGGTCGGCTACGCTCCTTGATTGACGATGCGGCGAGTGCCGGCACGTGGCCGGAGGCTGAGTATGCGTAAGTCCAACAGCAGGTTGGCGGACCCTGCTGCTGCGTCGTCGTCGGCCCCCGCAAATTCCCCGGGACGTTCCCACGCTGGGGCGGCTGAGCCGGCAGATGGACCGACGGGCCCGCGGACGCGGATCGGGATGCCCGCCCGCCCGCGGAGCCTGCAGCGTGAATGGTCCAGGGCCTTCACGCTGGTACTCGTGGCCCTGGTCGCCGGGGCCGCGGTAACCCTCGTCGGCGTCCGTGTTGTCACGGACCATATGCAGCACGCCGCCGCGCAGCACCGCGACGAGTCGGAGGCCGTCGCCGAACTGCGGGCCGGCCTTGATGCCCACGAACAAGCCGGGCTCCAACTGTTGTCCGCAGGGGCAGTGGATCCATCCGCCTTTTTGCAGCAGCAAAAGGACGTCTCCGCCCAGTTCGATGCCGCCGCCGGGATCCTGCCGGTGGCGTACGGCATGCGGGACGCAGTCCGCGAGGCCCGGACCGCGTGGCAGGAGGGACTGTCCGCGCACGGTCTCTGGGGAAGCCAGGTGGCCAGTCTCCACGGCAACCGCGTGGCGGAGGCGCCGGCGTTTGCCGCATCGGGCGCGAGGGCCCGCGCGTTGCTGGCTAACGTCCGTCGCGCCTCGCTTGACGCGCTCGACGACGGCGTCGCTCACGGTGCCGAGCTCCAGCGGATGGTGTCGACCGGCCGCATAGCCCTTTTTGCGCTGGCCGTGGGCGGCGTGTTCCTATTCCGCCGACGGATGACCAGGTACCTGATGCGCCCGGTGGAGGGGCTGTACCGTGGGGTCGTGAAGCTGCAATCCGGCGACTATAGCCACCGGATCAGCGTTGTCCGCGACGACGAACTCGGCCAGTTGGCCGAGGCCTTCAATTCCATGGCCGCCACGGTGCATGACAGTCACCTGGAACTGACCTTCCGCGCCACGCACGACCCCCTCACGGGGCTGGCCAACCGGGCGGTTCTCGCCGAACGCCTCGCCGCCGTGTTTGGCCCCGGGGCTCCTCACCCGGAAGGCAAGGAAGGCTTTGGCGCCGGGCGCAGCGACCACCGCGAAGGCCTGTTGATCATCGACGTCGACGACTTCAAGGACGTCAATGATTCCCTGGGCCATGAGGGCGGCGACGCGTTGCTTATTCAGCTAGCCCAACGCCTCCGGGGCTGCGTGCGCGCCCATGACCTCGTCGCCCGGCTGGGCGGGGACGAATTCGCGATCGTCGTGATGGATGACTGCGGCACGGCGACGGACGACGTCGCCGGGCGTATCCAGGACGCGCTGCGCGACACCTTCAGCATCGATGAGGTCCGGCTCAAGGTATCCGTCAGCATGGGCGCCGCCCAGCGCGGCGCCGGGACTGCAGATCCAGCCGAGCTGATGCGGCAGGCCGACTTCGCCATGTACATGGCCAAACACGGCGGCAAGGGCCGCTACCAGCTCTTCGATGCCCGGGGCTACGACGAAATGACCTTCCGTGCCGCCCTCCGGGCGGACCTTGCCACAGCCGTGCAGGCCGGGCAGTTGCGCCTCGACTACCAGCCCGTGGTTAACCTGGGCACCGGTGAGATCGCCGGAGTGGAGGCCCTGGTCCGCTGGGAACACCCGACCCTGGGCCGGCTGGGACCGGCCGACTTCATCCCCCTGGCCGAGGAAACCGGCGAGATCGGTTCCATCGGCTGCTGGGTGCTGGACACCGCAAGCCGTCACGTCGCCGGCTGGCGCCGCTCCCCTGGCACGGCCGGGGACCTCTGGGTCTCGGTCAATCTCTCCACGCTTCAGTTGTCCAGCGACCGGAACCTGGCAGCCCTTGAGCGCATCCTGGCCCACCCCGCTTCGCAGGCCGACAAAGTGATCCTCGAGGTCACCGAATCCGCCCTGGCCACGAGCGCCGATGGCGGAGTCGCCGCCCTTAACCGGCTGAAGAGCTTCGGCGTACGAATCGCAATCGACGACTTCGGGACCGGGTTCTCTTCGCTCAGCACGCTCGCGGTGCTACCTGCGGACATTCTCAAGATCGACCGCGCCTTCCTGTCCGGGTTGCCTGGGGACGCCCCGGCCACAGCGATGCTTGAGGGGATCCTGGAAGTGGCCCGGAAACTGGACCTGGCCGTCATCGCCGAAGGCATCGAGGACAGCGGGCAGCTGGATCTCCTGCGCTCCCTCGGTTGCGACATGGGGCAGGGCTTCCTCCTTGCCAGTCCCAGCCCGTCCCCTGTTCTCGAGGCGCTGCTGGCCTCGGGGGCTCTTCTGCAGCCACCGGCCGGCCTGGACGCGCCGGCGAACGGCGTATGAGCCTGAGTTAGCGTTGCCCTTCAAGGGCAGGGAAGTCCAGCGAGGGCTCGTCCGCGGTGGCGAGTGTCAGGACGGCCTCCTCGACGGTTTCGTGGTCCTCAAGTTCGCGTTCAACGCGGCGCAAGGCCACGGCCACGTCGTGTTCGCGGAGGTCCCCCAGTATGTCCACTGCCGCCACGACGTAAAGCTTGCGCGGGCCGACGTACTCGAGATGCAGATAGGTGATGCGCTCGATTTCGGGGTGCTCCAGGAGTCGGCGGGCCATGCTGCCCTCGATATCGCTGGTCACTGCCTGACCCACCAGGAAGCGCCGGTTCCGCTCGATCAGTACGACGGCGACGCCGGCCAGCAGGATACCCACGAGAATGGACCCCACGGCGTCCGGCACTGAAGATCCCGTGACCTGGTGCAGGAAAATCCCGGCGAAGGCGATGAGGAGGCCGATCAGCGCAGCCCCGTCCTCGGCAAAGACCGCGCGCAGCGTGGGATCGGAGCTCTTAAGGACCTGTTCGAGGGTGTTCCGGTCCAGCTCGCGCGCCGCCTTCCGGGTCTGCCGGAACGCCTGGATGAAGGACACGCCCTCAAGGACGAACGCGACCGTCAGCACCACGTAGGCGATCGCATAGTCTCCTGCCGGCTCCGGGGTGAGCAACTGCTGGATGCCGTGCATCACCGACACCACCGCCCCGGCCGTAAACAGGCCAAAGGCGGCGATCATGGACCACACGTAGGCCTCGCGCCCGTACCCCATTGGGTGGGCCTTGTCCCGTTTCCTCGCGGCCTTCCGTTCGGCGATCAGCAGGAAGACCTGGTTGCCGGTGTCGGCCCAGGAGTGGGCAGCCTCTGCAGCCATGGACGCCGAGCCGGAGATGAGCGCGGCCACGGTTTTGGCCACCGCGACCAGAACGTTCGCTGCAAAGGCGATGAGCACTGTCAGCGATGCGGTCCAGGACTTCTTGCTGTCACGCTTCACGCAATCTTCCCTCCCGTGGCTGTGGAATGCATGCCAGTGACTACGCTATCTCCCGCGCCCGGCGTTCACGGTGATCTGGTCCCATTCCTGCCTAGTAGGAGCACAATGAAACTAGTACGTTCATCCGCTCTTTTTCCACAAGCTGCTCGGAGTGGTGCGCTATGAATGCTCGCCGGACGCTGTCACCGCCGACTTCACCGCGCCGACGAAGCCCGGAACCTACCCGTACACCTGCACGTTCCATCCGGGCATGCACGGGGTGTTGATCGTCAATGAGCGCCCAAAGCCCCGAACAGTCAGTGCGAGTCTATGGATCCGGCATGACGTTGCGCGTCCTCACGGCCGCCGCCTTGTTCATTGACGCCGCCGTCCACATCCATCTGGCCCCGGGCTACCAGGCGGGGAACCCCGCGGGTATCGGCCAAGGCAATCTTTTCCTGCTGGAATCGGCCGCGGCTGTGCTGTCCGGGTTGTACGTATTGCTGCGCGGCAGCAGGGCCGCCTACGCCGTCGCGTTCGTCGTTGCGTTCAGTGCCTTTGCCGCAGTGGTGGCGTACCGCTACGTGAATATCCCCGCGTTCGGGCCATTTCCGGCCATGTACGAGCCCATCTGGTTTTTCGAGAAGTCCCTCAGCGCCGTCGCCGAAGGCGCCGGAGCCGTTCTGGCCGCCGTCGGCTTCGCCCGGGCCGGGCGGCGCACGCCGCGGCGCACCACGTCCCCGCAGTAAGCAAGCCGGTACAGCAGACTTGCTAGCATGTGGGCGGGGTGGTTCAGGCTGAAGCCGATGACACAGGGCACGCGACAAAAGGGTACGACGTCTACAGGCACGGCCTCCACTGGCCCGCCTTCAGTCCCGCTGACAGTCTCGTCGACAGGCACTGAGTCCGATGCCGCAGGGCAGTCTGGCCTGGCATCAGCGGCCGCCCGCCGTGCCGTTGCGGATGCCGGGACCGCTGTCGCCGCCTATCTTGTGGCCTGGGCCTCGCTCGGCTCGACAGTCCTCACTGGCCCGGCTCCCTGGTTCCTGGCTCTGGCGGCGGGCGCAGCGGTGATCGTAAGGGCAGCTGGCTCCGTTCTGCGGCGGACACCCCGGTTTTCCACCCCCGCGGACCGCGTTACCCTGGCCAGGGCCGCCATCGTGGCGTGCTGCGCCGCAGAGACTGTGGTTGGCTTCATGGCCGGAGCCGCGGCAAGCTCTCTGGTGGTTCTCCTGGGCACGGCAGCGTTCCTGCTCGATGCCGTGGATGGCCGGGTAGCACGGTGGACGGGGTCAGCGACGGCCGAGGGTTCACGGCTGGACTCGGACACGGACGCCGCGCTTGTTCTAGTGCTGTCCTGCGCGGCGGCGGGAACGTTCGGCCTGTGGCCCCTGGGCATCGGGCTGATGTACTACGCGTTCCTCGCAGCAGCCTGGTTCCGGCCGTCCCTGAAGAATCCGCTGCCGTCCAGCACCGTACGCAGGATCATCGGAGCCACCCAGCCCGCGGCCCTGTTGTTCGCCCTGTTGCCCGGCGTCCCTCCGGCCCTGGGAGCCATGGTCCTGGGCGCCGCGCTTGGGCTGCTGGCCTTTTCATTCGGGCGGGACGTCGTCGAGCTGGAACGGCTCCGCCGGGCGGCCCTCAACGCGGCGGCCAGCTCCCCCGCCTCATGCGCCGACACCCCGGCGGGCACTTAACGCGGTGCGGGTCTCGGCGCCAGGTTCACCGCCGCAGGGCCCTGTATGACTGCGCCGTCCGCGGCAAACCGCGAGCCGTGACAGGGGCAGTCCCAGGTCGAGTCGTCCGCGTTGAACGCGACAGTGCAGCCCAGATGCGTGCAAATGGCCGAGACGGCGAGGAGCTCCCCGGCAGGGCCGGCGTAGACGGCGGTCATTTCGCCGTCGATCTCCACTACGGCACCTTCGCCCGGACGCAGCCCGGCGACGGTCGGTTGTTCCGGTTGCTGGGGTTGAGGTTGGTCCGGCTGCGATTGGTCCGGGTGGCCGCTCTTCCCGACGGCCTGGCCGGTCGCCGGAATGCGGTTGGTGTCGAAGACCGCCGCCCAGGGGTTGTGCCGCCCCGTGAGCGTGTCGGCCAGGACCAGCGCCGCGGCGGTGCCGTTGGTCAGGCCCCACTTGCGCAGCCCGGTGATCACATGAACGTGCGCCGCCGTCGGGGTCAAAGTCCCGGCATAGGGCAACCCGTCGACGGGCATGGTGTCCTGCGTGGACCAGCGGAAGCTGGTCTCCCTGGTTCCGAGGCGCTCACGGGAGAATACCGCGAGGCGGCGGTACCGGACGGCAGCATCGGCGGTCTCGGCGGCCCGGTGGCCCTCGCCGCCGGTGAGAACGTAACGGGAACCGTCGACGTCGATCGCCAGGATTGAGCGCATCGGCTCGTCGACACTGATGAAGGTCCCGTCCAGGGGCGCCGCAGGTGCCAGGCAGGCAACGATGTACGAGCGGTGCAGGTAGCAGCGCTCGGCAAAGAGACCTCCGTCGCCGACGGGGACGTTGGTGGCAATGATCACCTCGCGTGCCCGGACCGTGCCGCGCCCGGTCTCGACGACGGCGGGCACACCATCGCGCACCGAGGTGACGCGCGAGTCCTCGAGCACGTGGCTTCCGCCCCCGTCCACTGCGCGGGCGAGGCCCTGCAGGTACTTGACCGCGTGAAGCTGCGCCTGGCCGTCGAACCGGACTGCGCCCCGGACAGCGAACGGCAGCGGCGTGTCAGAGGTAAAGACTGAAGGAAGGCCGAGCCGTGCGGCCAGGGCGGCCTCGTCGCGGACGCGGGTGAGTGCGTCGTCGGATTCTGCGTAGGTGTAGTTGGACACCCTGCGGAAGTTGCAGTCGATGCCCTCCTCTGCCACGACGCGCGCAATGTGCTCGATGGCGGCCTGGTTTGCCTGCCCGTACCTGCCTGCGACGTCGGGTCCATGCAGGTCAGCAAGTTCGGTGTAGACCAGCCGGTGCAGGGAGGTGACCTTCCCGGTGGTGTGCCCCGTGACGCCGGTGCCAATGCGCGCGGCCTCGAGGACCGCGACGGTGTGGCCGGCACGTTTGAGGGCCAGCGCCGCAGTCAGCCCGGCGATCCCTCCCCCAACTACGGCCACGTCGACCTCGAGATCCGAGTCCAGGCAGGGATAGCCAGTGCCGCCGGCCGTGGCGACCCAGAGCGAAACCTGTCGTCCTTCGAGCCGTTCACCCACGGCGGTGCCTCCCCTGAACTTCCGGAATCAGAGGCCCTCGACTGCTTCCAGCCGGCCGGAACGAACCGCGTCGGCGAACGCCTGGTAGTCCTTTTCGTTCTGGTCCGCGTACCGCTCGGAGAAGTCGGTGATCGACACGTCGAATTTGTCGCTCTTGCCGAGGTAGGCGGCGATTGCGATCGGGTCCCCGGACCGGGCGTGGGCACGGGCGAGGGTCCACCCGCATGCGTTGGCATAGAAATTCATGCCGAGCGGTTTCATGCCTTCCACAATGGCTGAGCCCTTCATGTCACGCAGTTGGCGCCAATACAGGTACCGGTTGTCCTGCACGCCCTTGGTCCACCCCAGGAAGATGTCACTCGCGGCCTGCATCATCCGCTGGCCCTGCACCACTCGCTCGCCCGGCTGCTTGAACCTGCTCTTCGGCAAGTGGTCCTCGAGCACCGACCTTGTGGCCTCCTTGACCTGGAGGAACAGCGGATCCTGCTCATCCCGGCCCTGGAGCAAGGCGATGAACGCCCGCGTGCCGACACTGCCGACGCCCACCACCTTGCGGGCGACATCGATGACTTCGAAGCGCTCCAGCAAGATACGTCGGTCGTCTGGCAGGGTCGCCCGGTAGGAACGGAGCTGCTCACGAACCGCCTTCTGAATCCCATCCGCAGACATGCCGAATGATTCACCCAGCTCCCGTGCGGGAATGACGATCGGCGGCTGGCTGACGATCCGGTACTCCCCGTCCACCCGCTCGGCGAGCTTGGAGAGTGCCTGCAGGCTGTCGCGGGTGTGGGCCTTGGCGACGTTCTGTTTCGCCACCTTTTCCATCCCGTGGGCTGCCTTCTTGAGGGCCTTGCCCTTTTGAGTTGCGACGGCCAGCTCGAGGGTTTCCATTAGCTGTTCCTCGGACAGGCGGGCGTACCAGATGTCCAGGGTGCCCATCTGCGCGAACTCTGCCATCGCCTCCCGGTACGCCCGTACGGCAGCGAGGGTGACATCATGCGTCTCTTCCTTGGTGTACTCGTTGTTGCGGGCCGCGATAGTGAAGCTCGCCGCCATCCGTTTGACGTCGTACTCGAAGGGGCCGGGCAGTGTCTCGTCGAAATCGTTGAGGTCGAACAGCAGGGTTCGCTCAGGAGATGCGAAGACACCGAAGTTGGACAGATGGGCGTCCCCGCACAGTTGGGACACCAGGCCGGCCCTGGGAGTGTCTTTCAGATCGGTTGCCATGATCTTGGCTGCGCCCCGGTAAAACGTGAACGGTGAGACCAGCATCCGGCCGTGACGCACCGGCACGAGGTCCTGTTCCCGGGTGAGGTTCTGTTCCTCGAGCAGCGCGACCGGATCGGGCCGGTCGGAAGCAGGCTTCCACCCGGTGTGGCTGGAGACGGGCGTCTTTTCCCGGCGGCCCTTGCCCTTCGCAGCACGTTCCTCGACGCTCGGATGCTTGACTTTTTTGGTCTCGGCCATGATCGGCGACCTCCCTATTAGGTCCGGAACCGCCACCGGCACTGCTTGCCTGGGTCAGTCCCCGCCGAGCGCGCCAATGCGCCTCGGCTCAAGCTACTGCGATTCTGGCCCCGAACCGGCCCATCGTCAACGCACCGCCGAACGAGCCTGCAGCGCAGGCACAAAAACACGATCTGTTCTTGTGCCAGGCGGCTTACCATCGATTCATGCTGTTCGGGTGATGCCACCCCGGGTCGTGGCGGGTTACGTTCATGACGAGTCGGGCCGATCCGCTCACGTCGCGTCAGTCGGCGCACACCCCCGCTAACAGTTGGAGAAATGATCATGGCCGAACAAGATACCCCCGTCCTCGACGCCCTCGCCGACATCACTGCCGTCTCGCTCGAACGCTCCACGCTCGAGCCTCGCGAGTTGATGCTGGCCCGGATCGCGGTACTCGTCGCCGTCGAAGCCCCTGCCGCCTCATACCTCCTCAACGCCGGCACGGCGGTGGACGTCGGCATCACGGCGGAGGATGTCCAAGGAATCCTCATCGCCGTTGCGCCCATTGTCGGCACCCCCCGTGTTGTGGCGGCGGCCGGCAACATCGCCGCTGCGCTCGGCTTCGCGATAGCAGTAGCCGAGGCTGAGCTCGAAGCCGAGCTAGAGGCAGCCGAGGCCGACGCCCAGCCCAAGGACTGACCCGCCAGGTGGTGATAGCCGCCGTAATGTCTGACTCTGGCTGCCTCCCGGCGTAGACTCCTCGCAAACAAGCGGACTGGCGTGCCGGCCCCCGCACTGCGCGCTCGCCGGCGTCGCTGGTCCCTGCGACGCATCGGTCACGATGCCCGGATCCAGGGGTGCCACTGTGAATAAGAACCGTCTGGAGGCCTTCAGCGACGGCGTGCTGGCCATCATCATTACCATCATGGTGCTGGAGCTTCATGTCCCGGCGGAACCCACATGGTCGGCGTTGCTCCACGAGCTTCCAACGGTGCTGAGTTATCTGCTGAGCTTTGTGTATGTGGGGATCTACT
The DNA here is from genome assembly GCF_040676555.1 of Arthrobacter sp. LAR12-1-1.1. Taxonomy (NCBI): domain Bacteria; kingdom Bacillati; phylum Actinomycetota; class Actinomycetes; order Micrococcales; family Micrococcaceae; genus Arthrobacter; species Arthrobacter sp. LAR12-1-1.1. The sequence goes on from NZ_JBEGIG010000001.1 coordinate 655,451, forward strand.
GGAACAACCACCACCACATGCTGCATTTGGCCGGGCGGATCAACGGTGGAGTTCTCTGGGCAAATCTGCACCTGCTGTTCTGGCTCTCCCTCATCCCGTTTACCACCCGATGGATGAACGACGCCGGCCTGGCACAGGTCCCCGTCCTGGTCTACGGACTGAATCTGCTGTTCGCGGCCATTGCCTACTACATCCTAAAAACGGCGCTGATCAGCCAGCAGGGACGCGGTGGTGCCCTGGATCAGGCCATGGGACAGGACTGGAAAGGCAAGGGATCGCCTCTCTTGTACATCGTGGGGATGGGGCTGACCTTTGTGAATCCGCTCCTGGGGATCGCCGCTTACACGGTGGTCGCCGCGATCTGGCTGATCCCTGACCGGCGTGTGGAGCGGTTTGTCGCGCACACGTGAGTCTCAAGGCGCACGTGAGTCTCGAGGCGGCTACTGCCGGACGCGTTGGGCCAGCGAGGCGCTCAGGAACCGCAGATGCGCCGGGGTGGGCCGTACCACGTTCGCCGCGTAGCCGGAGTGCTTGCCAAGGTACTTCTTGATGTAGGGACACACAGGAACGATCGTGAGGCCCGCGGCGACAGTTTCATCGAGTGCCTGTGCGGCCAGCATCCCGGCCAGCCCGCGGCCGCCATATTCCTCGTTGACCTCCGTGTGGTACAAGATCCGCTGGTCTGCCGCGATGTCATCCACGTAAGCGGCCTGTCCGATCAGTGCGTCGGCGTCGAACACTTCGAAGCGGCTGCGTTCCGGGTTGTGTCGGATCGTGATCGTGGTCAATATGGTCTCCTTGAGCGGGGCGGATTGGCCCGGCAGGCGGGCTTGTGGATGCAGGACTTGCCGGTGTGGACAGTTCAGCCGCGTGGCCGGATGCGGGCATTCGGCAGGGCCGGAGCCGGGAGAGCCGCAGCCTGCCCGGGCGGAAACGGGCCGAACCGCAGGTCCGTGCCTGCCCCCGCGGCCGAGGCTGGGCCAGAACCGTCCGGGGCACCGATTTCCGCCTGCCATTGGTCCCGGAACGCGACGATCTCGTCGTGGCTGCGTCCGACGAAGTTCCACCACATCACGATCTTTTCGCCCAGCGGCTCGCCGCCGATCAGGAGGACACGGGCACCGTCACTGCCCGCGGCCAGGGTCAGGGACGCATGACCGGCCGGAAGGTACGCCAGGTGGTCCTTGGCGACGGCGTGTCCGTTCAGGACAAGGTTGCCCGAGTCCACCAGGAGGCCATGTTCAAAGGACACGTCGGATTCGAGGGTCAGTTCCGCCCCTGCCTCGAGCAGGATCTCCGCGCCCAGCAGGGGCGTGTGTGTTGCGACTGGCGAGGCGGACCCGGCGAGCGTGCCCAGGAAGACGCGCATGGTCCAGCCGATTCCGGTGACCGGTTCGGGGCGATAGTGCTCGAACGTGGGTGCCATGTGGCGTGCGGCGTCCGGGAGCGCCACCCACAGCTGCGCGCCGTGCAGGACCGCTGTGTCGGGGGTGGAAAATTCCGAGTGGCTGATGCCGGCGCCAGCGGTCATGAGGTTCACTTCGCCCGGGCGCACCGTTGCGTGGAAGCCTGCCGAGTCCCGGTGTTCAATCTCCCCCGTGAACAGCCAGCTGACGGTCTGCAGCCCGGTGTGCGGGTGGCGCGGGACCTGCATGCCGCCGGAATCGCTGACCGGGTCCGGGCCATAGTGGTCCAGGAAGCACCAGGCGCCGATCAGACTGCGCTGGCGCTGCGGCAGGGTGCGCCGCACGTCCATCGCGCGTGGGCCGCCCAACGGGACCTGCCGCGGAACCAGTATCTCGACGCCGACGCATGTCATGTCTGTTTCACAGAGGATTTCCTGCGGCGCAACTTCGGTATTGCTCATGATGACAGCCTAGCTTCGCACGGTCCGCAGGTCAGCCGCCATGACATGCCCGGCGCCTGGCCGCTCGGCTTCAGATCCACGCGGAGCGGCGCAACGGGGGTTCATCACCGCCCGGGCGCTGGACCAGGATCTGGTTCACGCCGGTGAGGCCGGCCTCGAAGCCAAGGGCGCTCGCGGCCATGTAGAGCCGCCAGATCCGGGCCCGTCCCGCGCCCGCGGAGCGGACGGCCTCGTCCCAGTGCTCCTCCAGGTTCCGCACCCAGGCCCGGAGCGTCAGGGCATAGTGGCGCCGCAACGCCTCAACGTCCAGGACTTCCAGGCTTGCTGATTCGAGCGCCTCGACCATGTCCGAAAGGCTGAGCATCTCGCCGTCGGGGAAGACATAGCGGGGAATGAACGAGTCCGGGTCCGGTGATGTAGGTCCGGCGTTCCAGGAGATCGCGTGGTTGAGCAGCCGGCCGCCCGGGCGGAGCAGCCGGTGCAGCCGGGACGAATAGTGCTCGATCTGTTCGCGCCCTACGTGCTCTGACATGCCGATGGAGCTGATCGCGTCGAACGGCCCGTCGTCCACATCGCGGTAGTCCTGCACCCGGATGTCCACCCGCTCCGTCAGCCCGGCGTCCGCGGCCCTTTTGCGGGCCAGTGCCGCCTGCTCGACTGAGAGCGTGACGCCGACGACGTCGGCCCCGAAGTGTTGGGCGGCGTGCAGCGCGAAGCTGCCCCAGCCGCACCCCACATCCAGCACGCGCATACCCGGCTTGAGGCCCAGCTTGCGGCAGACCAGGTCGAGCTTGGCGGCCTGGGCGGCTTCAAGCCCGGCTTCGTCCGATTCCCAGACGGCGCAGGAGTAAACCATGGACAGGCCCAGGACGAGCGCGTAGAAGTCGTTCCCGACGTCGTAGTGGTGTGAGATGGCCGCGGCGTCGCGCCCCTTGGAGTGACGCCTGCCGTACCGGCCCACGCGGGCTTCCTCCGGCGGTGGTGCCGGGTTGGGCCCGAGCGCGCCGAGACGGACGGCAGCCTTGAGCAGCGCGAACCCTTCGCGGGGAGACGGCGGCCGGAACGGTCCGGGCTCGGCGAATTTTCCGGCCGAGCTGAGGGCGGCGAAGGCGGCGAAGATGTCGCCGGGTGCGTCGATTTCACCGGCCACATAGGCACGGCTCAGTCCGAGCTGCCCGGGGGACCACAGCATCCGGCGAAGTGCCCTCCGGGATCGGAATACGACAAGGGGAGCATTTTCCGGGCCGGCTTCCGAGCCGTCCCACGCCCTCAGCCTCAGGGGAATCCCGTCGGTGCCAAGGATGATCGCCAGTGCGTCGGCCAGCCGTGAAGCCGCATTCGTGGATGTCCCCATGTCCAGTGCCTCGATTCTCGTGACTCGTCTCCAATGCCGTGGTCTGCGCCCGGCAGTTCCAAACATAAGGGCGGAACATGGCCCTCAACCAGAGCTTAGGTCCCCATTCCTTGCCCACCGCGCTTTTCCCATCGTGGCGGGGCGGCCCTGCCGGCTCTGGCGCTTGGGGATGCGGTTGCCTATGGTGGGTCCTATGTCTGAGTCTTTCTCGTCCCTCGTGGACACGTTCAAGAATGTGGGTGTTTCCCGGGCGTACGGCCCCGCCATGAACATCGCAGGGGAAGAGGTCATCCCCGTCGCGGTGGTTACTTTCGGCTTCGGCGGAGGCAGCAGCACCGAAGACGCCCAGACCGGCGGGGGAAGTGGCGGCGGGGGCGGCGGCTTCGTCTTACCCCTGGGTGTCTATGCCAAGAGCCCGGCCGGCCAGATGACTTTCCGGCCCAACACCGTGGTGGTGCTTGCGGCGCTGGCCCCGTTGGTGTGCGCCGTCGGCATTTCGATCCGCGGCATTCTTCGCGCCGTCCGCTCCCGCCGGTAGCACCGTGGCCTAAAGGCCAAGGATTCCCCAAGCCGGGCAGTGCATCGTTTGGTTTGGGCAGCCTGGGTCTCGGGCAGCTCTGTGGACGGGCGTCGGATGGACATGATCGGCCATGAACTTATTCAGAACTGCATGCGCAGCTTCCTTGGGCGGGGCACTCCTCATGACAGGATGCGCTGCACCTGTCGCCACGCCGGGACCGACGACCACAGTGACGGCGACTCCCCCGCCATCGGTGGTGGTCTTCGATCCGCAGACCAGCGGCAAGGTTCTGGCCGAGCGGATCAAGGCCCGCGCCAAACCCAAGGAGCCCGGCATCACGATCTCTGATGTGGAGTGCAAGAACTTCCCGAACATAAAGGTGAACACGCATACGGACTGCCAGATGGTGGTCAACGGGGTCAAACGGGGGTATCGGGCCACGTTCACCCAGCGTGACGGTCACTACGAAATCAAGGCCCAGGAACTCACCTGGTAGCAGGCGGGGCGTACGACATGACGGGTTCCCGGTCGTCGTCTGCTTCCACCCAGGCCGCGAAGTCCTTCAGTGACATGAAGCAGTAGTAATCGCAGTAGCGCAGGTTCTTCTTCTCCGACTTGCTCATGCCGGTTATTCGATGCGGGCGCCGTCATGGATGGGATGACTACGGTCTAGGGGGCCTGGGCCAGCCGCTCGCCTTGGCTCTTGCCGGCGTCGGCGATGGCGATGGCCAGTTCGGAGAACACTTCCTCCGGTGTACCGGACGCAGCCAGTTCGGTGAAGTGCGCGTATTCGGGCATCGATCGGTAGGCGGCCCTCAACGAGTGGAGCTCACCGAGCGTTTCCATGTCCGTGCCGCGCGCCAACACTCTTTGATGCGCCTGTTCAGGGTCGATCACGAGGTGGACCACCACGTCAGGCTTTGGAAACTTCGTCAGAAGGAAGGGAAGCAGCCGGCCACGGGGAAGGCCCCGCGCCTGGCGTAGCGCAAGCTGGCAGTGCAAGTGGCGGTCCATGATGACCAGGCCCGGATGCCTGTGCGCCCTGGCGTGGGAAACCACCACATTCGCCGTGCGGATCGCTGTCTCTACGGCATCGGCCAGCCGCGGGTGAAGTTGTATGCCGAACTGTGCGCTCAGCAGTGACATCCTGCGCCGGCCTGCGTAGTTTCTAAGCAGCAGCGCCTTCTTGCCCGCCCGCCGTTCGGCGGCAACCGTTGCCTGTGCGGCGGTGGTTTTCCCCGATCCGTCAATTCCCGTCAAGACAATCAGCAATCCGGCTCCTTCTGGTGGTGGCGGTGTTCGTGCCCGGGTGAGGCACCCGGTGCCTTTCCCGATGACAGGGCGGCGTCGAGGGTAAAGGCGGACGGTCGTGTGAAAAGTCCAAGGCCCGGGACGTAGCGGGCTCCTGGGTGCGCCGCAGCCTCCGCTTACTACTACCAACGGTAGAGGCCGCTAAATCGTCCCCGACGGGCAATACGGGTCCGGATCGTCGGCCCTTTCTCGGGTTGATCCCAGCTGATCATCGGCGAGTAGCTGCAGAATTTGTGGCAGGTCAGCTTTGGTCGCGTGCCGGAGGCTGAAGGTTTCAGAGCCGACGCCGGCAGTCATTAAAGCGGGGACAGCGGAGGAACGGGAGGTCATGACCCCAGCATTCCATGAAGGTCCAGGGGCTTGCGACTAATGCTCTCTGTGGTGCCAGTCCCGCCGCAGGGATTCAAACAGTTCCTCCTAGCACACCGATGGAGCGGCCAACTGTTGGGTGTAGTGCTGCCTGTCCCAGGGCTCCGATCACCCTGGCGGCGCGGCTTTTTGTGAGCGGGTTCCGTCGCAGCTCGCAGCACCTCCGCTAGAGTCGCCACATGGAGCCCATCCGTCGATTCTCATCTGCCCTTTACTCGGCTGCCCTCGAGCCGTGGTCGTTTCTCGACCTCGCTGGCAAAAGTCCGCTCTTCGCATCACCCTTTGGCGACGTCTTTTTCCAGGCAGACAACGGCTTCTGGTTCCTTGATGTGCTTGCGGGTGAACTGCGTCATCAATGGTCGAACCAGGATGAGCTGAACGCCGAACTGAAATCTCGTTCAGGGCAGGATGAGTACTTGATGATCACTTTGGCCGGCCAAGCTGAGAGCTCCGGTCTGCAACCGGGCGAGTGTGAGGTTTACAGCTTCCGCGTCCCGCCCGTGCTGGGAGGTTCGACCGACGTCAGTAATATCGAAGTCAGTGACTTCGTCGTGGCTTTGGACATCGCCGGACAAATCCACAAACAAGTTCTGATGCTCCCGCCAGGCACACCCATAAGCGGCATCTCTCTGTCCTAACTATTGGCCTCGTCCAACCGGGATTTGGGCTGTCCGCTCGGTCAGCCTTGCCGACACACCGAGAGCGACGTCCTCCGCCGAAGGTGCCCCTTTGTGTCTGGGATGCGCCGGTGATCTAGGCTGATCTGAATTTCACGCAGGCATCCAGACCGGTGGCTCCCATTGCCGTCTCGGAAGTTCTGGGCGTCAGCGAGGCCTCGGCGCCGCTGGCCCGGGCCAGTTGGTGCACGATGGACAGGCCGAGGCCGCTGCCCTCGCCGCTCTGCGTGCCGCGCCAGAAGCGGCTAAAGGCCCGCTGCAAACGGTCCGTCTCGTCAAGGGAGGCAGCCACCATGCGTCGGCCCGCTTCCGGGTCGATGGGGATCGTGTCGACAGCATTCTCGAGCCTCAGCCGCAGCCCCGTCAGGGGGGTACGGAGTTGATGGGAGGCATCGGAGGCAAATCCCCGTTGTTGCTCGAGCAGGTCTTTCAGCCGGTCCGCCATCCGGTTGAAGGAACCGGCGAGGGCTTTGAGCTCGGGCGCACCTCCTTCGTCGGTACGGGTGTCCAGATTGCCATCGGCGAGTAGCTCTGTGGCGGTCCGAAGCCTCTGGAGTCTTCTGGTTACGGCGCCCGCCAAGAAGTATGCCAGGATGCCGGCGAGCAATACCGTGGTGCCGGCGACGGTCCAGATGGTAGGCAGCTGGCCGTTTACCTTCTCGGTCACCACCGACGCAGGGAACGTCGGCCGCACGACGCCGGAGATCGTCTCACCGCTGAGGACAGGGACGGCGACGTAGAGCAGATCGAGGCCCAATGTCTGGGAATACCGCTGGCCGGCGTTGATCTGTCCGGTCAGCGCCGCGGCTATTTCCGGGTGTGAGCTGTAGGTTGATCCGGTGGCCGCCTGATCGTCATCGGAGGTCGCCAAGGCCGTCCCGCCCGGCGTCGATAATCACCACACGGGCGCCGCCCGCCTCCCCGTATCGCCGCACGTCAGCGGCTACTTCCGCGGGTAGGGGGCCGCCAGCTCTTAACGCGTCGCCGGCCCGGCCGGCAAGCAGAAATGCGTCGCGTTCAAGGGAGGTGGTGAGGCGCTCACGTTCACCGCGGACCAGATAGTTCCCCAGCGGAATGTCCTGCACCAGGACCACGAGCAACGTGATGAACATGAACGCGCCGATCAGCCTCCATCTCATCCAGGCACTCCCAGCCTGAACCCGACGCCCCGGACGGCCTCGATCCAGCGTGGATCACCGAGCTTCTTGCGGATCCCGGCTATGTGGGCATCCACGGTTTTCGTGGTGCCGTACCAGTCGCCGTCCCACACAGCGCGAAGGATTTCGCGACGCTCGAACACCGCACCAGGCTCGGCTGCAAGGAAGTACAGGAGTTCGAACTCTTTTGCCGTCAGAGAGACCTCCACTCCGTCGAGGACCACGCGACGGGACCGCTGGTCAATGCTCAGGCCGCCGATTGTCCTGCTGATGTCCGTCTCGGGACGGCCGTCCGGGAGCCGCTCTTCGGAGCGGCGGGCCACTGCCCGGATCCTGGCGATGAGTTCCCGCATGCCGAAAGGCTTGACCAGATAGTCGTCGGCGCCCAGTTCCAACGCCAGCACCCGGTCGATCTCTTCATCCCGTGCACTGACAACGATGATCGGGGCCCGAGCCTGGCGACGACAAGCGCTCAGGCAACGATGACTGAAGCCATATCCCACAGCCGGGGCCGGGCTGCCGTCAGTCTGAAGTGGACGGCCTGTCGAACCCAGCGCATCATGCAGTCCGAGAGACCCCTGACCGCACCAGTCAGGCCGAGGCCCGGTACTACAGCGGCGCTTGTTGGCTGGGTGCCCCGTCCCGATAGATGTGGCGCAACCGGGACGCGACAGCGAAAATCCAGGCCATCACCGTCACCAGAATGACGCGCTGCACCAGGCCCTTCCACTCGAACAAACCGCTGTCGGGCTGCTGGCTTAACTTGAGCAGGCCAATCCCGAGAGTCAGGACAACGCCGGCGGCCAGTGTCCACCCCGCCATGGGGCGCCAGGACCGGTCGCCACGGAAGCGCCGGTAGAAAACGAAACAACTAACCGGCGCTAGCGTGAAGAAGAGCGCCCCGAAGATTCTATGCACGACACCCTGCGCGGTGGCCTGGCTGAACATCGCCGACGGATCGGTGGTGAACAGTCCTGACACCATCAGGCTGACTCCCATGCACTCCACCAGCACCGGCCCGGCCCGGGAAGCAGCCCCGGTGCTGAAGTGGGCGGCGAGGCCGCGACCGAACACCACCACCAAGGCACCGGTCAGCACGAAGTTGAGCATCTGGACCCAGCCGTAGGGCCCAAGCGACAGTTCGCTGACGAACATGGAGTTCGGCGTGTAGCCCGGGCACAGCCACCCGTAGACGGTGAAAACGGAGACAAAAAGGACTGCCCCCACCATCCCCGCCACAGCGGCCAGTCCGACGCGCCGGCGTCGGACCGCTGCGTGGCCCTGGACAGAACTCGAGATCACAAGCTGAAGCCTAGTGCGTCAAGGCGGAGACCTCGACGCCCACATGGTTACTGACCTCCCCGACGGCTGCGGCGCCGGGGAGGAATGAGCGTGCGCGGAGGCACACCCAACCGCTCCTATCGCGAGGCGAGCCGGTCCGCGTTGTTGCTCATGCGTTCGAGGACGCTGACAGCCATGGCATACTCATCCGCTCCGATGCCTGCCGTGAGCTCACGGCGGGCAGCTTCCACCAGCCCGGTTGCCTCCGAATGCAGAGCGGAGCCGGCCTCGGTCAGGGCGAGGCGACCATCCAGCAGGAGCACCAGCCCCCGCCGAACCAACGCGGCCAGGTCCCGCTCCTGCCCTCCGCCGCCGTCCGCTGCGTTGAAAGGCCGCAGGATATCCCGCATTTCCGCCGGCGTGACGGGGGCGGAGCCCAACGTGTTGAGGACCTGCCACTGCCTTCTGGACAGATGGACACCGGCCAGCGTGGAATCGAGCTGTGCCTGCAGCGACGCATCCAGGCGCCGGACCCAGTAGCCAATGGGCATGTTCACCTTGCCATCGTCGCAGGAGCCTCATGCCCGGGCAAGGTCGCGGGCGGAGCCCGACTCCGGATTTCAGGGCTTCATCCCCGCTAGGGTCGCCTCGTGGTTGAAGTTCCCCCTATGGGCCAGGTCTGAAAATCCGTTGGCTCCGCGTGCTGTGCGTTGGGGCTCCCTGCCCTGTCCGGCCTGCCGGCCCCTTGCGCGGGTTTTGGATACCGACGGCGGAAACAATGCCCCCGAGGATGAGCAGCACGGCCGTCACGGTCACTATCCGGTGAAATCCGTCGAGATCAAGTTTGCCGCCCACGACGAGGCCTACCAGCGCGATGCCGATCAGACCGGCAACTCTGCTGACAGAGTTATTCACTGCCGAGCCGATGCCGGCCTGCTGTTCCGAAACCGAACCGAGAATGGCGGCAGTGAGCGGTGCGACGGTCGCCGAGAGCCCGACTGCGAACAGGAGGATCCCAGGCATCAGCTGGGTCCAATAGTTCACCGGGATTTCAGACGCGAGCATCAAGAGGTAGCCAGCTCCGGCGAGAGCCGGTCCGAATGCCATGAACCACCGCGGGCCGAACCGCCCGGCCAGTGAGCCAAACCATGACGCCAGGAGGATGTTGACGATGCTGACGGGAAGCAAAGCCAGAGCAGCCACCGTCGCCGGAAACCCGGCAACCTGCTGCAGGAAAAGCACGATGATGAATCCCCCGATCGACAGCGCAGCGTAGACGAAGGCCGTCGCCACATTGCCGACGGCAAAGTTTCGGACGGAGAAGAGGCTGAGCGGCAGGAGCGGCCGCTGTGCGGTCTGTTCCCGCCAAATGAACCCGGCGAGGCACAGGATGCCGAGGACGAAGGGCATCAGAATGAGCGGGCTCCCCCATCCATAGTTGCCTTGTTCGATCAGCGCGTAGACCGGCCCCGCCAGCCCGAGCACGCAGAGTACGGCGCCCGGGTAGTCGATGCGCACCCCCTCCTTGCGAACATCCCTGGCCCGCAGCTCGCCCAACAGATGCAGGGTCACAGCAATGGGCAGGACGTTGATTCCGAAGACCCAACGCCAGCCCACCGAATCGACGAGCACCCCGCCGAGCAGGGGGCCCGCGATGAAAGCCACGGTTGTACCAGCCGTCCACTGGCCGATCGCCTTCGCCCGGGGGGCCTCGTCGAAGTTGGACGTGATCAGGGCCAGGGAACTGGGCACCAGCAAGGCGCCCGCGACGCCTTGGAGCGCCCTGGCCAAGACCAGCACGTCCGCTGTGGGTGCCAGTGCACACATCACTGACGTGGTGCCGAACCCGATGAGGCCTGCCCGGAGAACCACGACGCGTCCGAGCAAATCAGAGAGCGAGCCGGCGACCAGGATGAGTGAACCCAGGGTGATCAGGTAGGCATCGACTACCCATTGCTGCGTTGTTAGTCCGCCGCCCAGTTCACGGGAAATGGCGGGCAGCGCTACGTTGATGACGCTGCTGTCGAGGAACGACACGAAGGACGCGAGAATCGCGATCCACAGCACGAGCCTCTGCGTACGCGTCGACGGTAGGGAACTCACTCTCCCAGTTAACACCCGCGGTTGCCGGACCCAAGCCGGGACACACTCACGCAAGGCAGTACCAGACGACGGCGGCTGTTGGGTCGGTACCCGGCCCGCGCCCCGAGCTGGTGATCGTTCGATGAACATTGGATGTCCTTCAGCTTCCGGCTGTCGCCGGGGACCTAAAATGGGGGGCGGGAGTCTCCGCCTCAACGATCGAACCGGCCAACCCTGGTAACCCCAAGGGACGAAACCACAGCAGAATGCGCCCAGGCTCGCGTGGCCACGCGAAGCATCAACGATGGAGAGCTGCGATGTCGTTTGAGGATGGGATGAATAGGACGCAAGCGGAGGTGGCCCGAGCGGATGTCGCCGGCAGAGCCGCCAAAGAGTCCGTCCCGGGCATCTATGAGTCGGCCCGCCGCGCCGCCGCGGACCGGATGGAACGCATCCTGGGACATGCCAGCACGCGGCTGCTCAAGCGATCCGTGCCGACCAGTCTTGCCGCCGTCACCACAGGCACCGATTGGAGCACATGGCATTTCGTGGCCCAGTCCCTTGGCTGGCCCCTGGAAAACGAGGACGACGGCGCTGCCTTCCTGACTGTCGACGGCCGCATCTGCTTTTACCGCCAGTCCACGACCTTCGGCGGGGACGAATTCCTAAGCGTCGACACCGTTCTGAGCACGTTCGAAGGCGGCAGCGACACGAAAAGGCTGGTCAGCCCCAAAGGCCTGGTCCCGGCGTCGGGACGTGTGATCTCGCTGCCGGCCCGCAAACCGGGCAAGGAGCCGGCCTGGATGACCTCCCCCCAGCGCCTTGTCGAATTCAGCGGCAACCACGCCATCGCCCGCTGGCCCCGGACCGCTTTGGACAACCTGGTGAACACTGACTTTGACCGCAAGGGCAAGGCGTGGATCACCTACTCCCGCTGGGACCACCACCAGAGCATTCCGCTGAAGGAGTGGGTCACCGCGACCACCGCTGGACTCCTCGCCCCCGGATCCCCCGCTAGCAAGGAGGCCTAAGGGGCAAGGTCTGGTCTCGGTCCCGCCATTGCCATATCGTTGGGGCACCGATAAGAGTCGACCGGCGGAACTCCGCATCGGAGGTACAAGATGGGAATCATCTCGTCTGGTTTTCATGGAAAACGGCGCACCGGCAATCCAGCGTTACCACCCGGCCAATACGAGACAGCAAGCTTTCCCGTGCTGACGGCAGGCCCTGCACCCTATATCGCCAACGCTGACTGGGAGTTCTTCATTAGAACGGAGACGGGGCAGCGCCGTGCTTGGTCCTGGGAGGAGTTCTTGGCGCTGCCCCAGGTTGATATCCAGACCGATATTCATTGTGTGACCAGCTGGTCCAAGCTGGGTACCTCGTGGCGCGGGGTGTCCCTGGACACCTTGTTCGAGGACGTGGAAACAACATCCGAGTTCACTACAGCTCACTCCTATGGCGGCTATACCACCAATGTCCCGTTGCAGGACCTGCTGGACGGCCAGGCATGGGTGGCCTGGGAATTCGGCGGTGAGCCATTGGAACGGGCCCACGGCGGCCCTGCCCGCCTGCTGGTGCCCCACTTGTACTTTTGGAAGAGCGCGAAATGGATCAATGGCATCGAGCTGATGCCGCACGATGTTGCCGGCTTCTGGGAATCTAACGGGTACCACATCAACGGCGACCCGTGGCGCGAGGAGCGCTACTCATGAGGCAGGACGCATGAGCACCTTGTGGCGCGTCGCCGAGGTGGTCAGCGGCGTTCCCGAAACGGAATCGTCCAGAACCATCGGGCTGCGCGTGGACGGTCTGAACGGCAACCTTGCCGGCCAGCACATCGATATCCGGCTCACGGCGGACGACGGCTACACGGCGGTACGGTCCTACTCCGTGGCCACCGCCGGCATGGACGAAATCCTGGAGATCACGGTCGACGAATTGGCCAACGGGGAGGTCTCCCCTTATCTGGTCAGAGACCTGATGGTTGGAGACCAGTTGGAGATCCGGGGCCCCGTCGGCGGCTGGTTCGTCTGGCGTCCGACCGACCCGAACCCGGTTCAGCTGATCGCCGGCGGATCCGGCATCGTGCCGCTCATGTCCATGATCCGCGCGCACGAGGCATCCGAGAATCCTTCACAGTTCCGGTTGCTGTACTCGCTCAAATCGCCCGAAACAGGGTTCTATCGGGAGGAGCTGCTCACCTTGGGCCAGGAATCCCCCAAGCTGACCGTCGACCATTTCTATACACGCAAAGTTCCGGCGGGCTGGCCAAGCGCCCCGAAGCGACTCACCGCTGAAACACTGCTGGCAAACATCCTGCCCGCGGACGCTGCCCCCGACATTTTCATCTGTGGTCAGACGATGTTTGTCGAAACGGCCACAGAGTGGATGGTGCAGGCGGGCTATCCGACCGGCTCGATCAAAACCGAACGCTTCGGCGGAACGGGAGGAATACGGTGACTGGCAACAACGGCTCCGCTTCCCCGGGTGCTGAGGACCCGCGCTTCGAGGACCCGGACATCGCCGGAACCGCGGGCAATCCAGTACCACACCTTGACGGGAACGCGGCAGCAGGACCGTTATGGGAATTGTTCCGCATTGACATCATTGCAGCGATCGGTCGGTGCAAGAACTGTGGCGCGGTCAGGGTCTTCGGGGAAGCAGCGGTCTACGCCGACGCCCCGGGAATAGTTGTGCGCTGCAGTTCCTGCGGGGGCGTCCTGCTGCGTCTCGTAGAGACTCCGACCAAATTCTGGCTCGATGTCAGTGGACTCAGCTACCTTCAGATCGACCGGGAGGGCTAGGCACGGGTCTGGTATCCGCACTCCTGCCGTGCTCAAGACTGCAGGACGCGGGCTCCAAGGATAGTTCATGCAGTTACCTCACGAATCAGCACCAGTCAGTCGCCAACAATTTGAAGGCGACGACCTGGCACAGCCACCAAGACGACCGGATGAAGATCGAGTATGGGCTCATTCTGCCGGAACTCCCGGGGCTGCGGTTAGGCTTGCAGACATGGCGATCATCCACCAGGCAGAATTGCAGCCGACGAAACTTGAACTTCTCGAAAAGTGGCTGCCCAGCCAGCCGTGGTTCAAGGAGCCCGGCACGGCAGGGTTGCGCAAAGTGGGTTCCTATCGGTTCGACGACCCCGCCGGCGAGGTCGGCATAGAAACGATCATCGTGTCTGTGGGCAGCTCCACCGTTCAAGTTCCTCTCACGTACAGGGCCCAGCCCCTGGCCGGCGCGGAACCATGGCTGGTCGGAACGATGCAGCATTCGGTTCTCGGAACGAGGTGGGTTTACGATGCCTGCGCCGATCCCATCTACGTGGCGGCATTGGCGGCGAGCATCATGCTGGGCCGGCCGCAAGCTGAGCAATACCTCCAAAAAGGGGGGAAACAAGAACGCCTGGCCCAATCGGTCTTCGTGCAAACCACCGGACCGAAACTCGATGCAGTTCCTGAGGTCTCTTCGGCCACACCGTGCGACACCGACGCCGGCACGGTAGTCGAGTCTGCCGGCCTCCACTTGCTCGTTATCCGGCGGCTGGACCTTAACGGGCAACCCGCCGGCCGGCTCACGCTGACCGGCAGCTGGGAAGGACAAAAGGACAACGTCAAACTCGCCGTCATAAGCGAAGCCTGACACTTTCGTGAGCTAGGTGCGGTCCACTCCATCGTTCTCTCCGGGATGGTTTCTGCCTTCCGGCTGTTCATGGCCGTTCCCGTGCTGTTCCCGCAGCTCCCGCCCGCGGCGGATGTCTTCTTCCTCGCGGGCCTGGAGCTTGTCGCTCTGTTTCGTGTCCCGTGGTGGCAGCTGAATGGTCTCTTCGGCCTCGATGCCGGCCTGGAGCTGCCGTCCACGCTCCATCTCGGCGTCGAACTCGGCACCGAACAGCAGAGACATGTTCAGGATCCAGAGCCACAGCAGCGAGATGATGACGCCGCCGATCGCACCATAGGTCTTCTCGTAGCTGTTGAAGTTGGCCACGTAGAAGGCGAAGGCCAGGGACGCAAGCAGGAAAATCACCAAGGCGATTGCGGATCCCAGGCTCATCCAGCGGAACTTGGGCTGCTTTACGTTCGGGGTGGCGTAGTAGAGGATGGCGATCGCGAGGATCACGAGCAAGAAGATCACGGGCCACTTGAGAATATTCCACGCCGTCAGGACGGCCCCGCCGAGGCCGATCGCGTTGCCGACGGCCTCGGCCACCGGCCCGCTCAGCACGAGCATTGCTGAGAGCACGAGGACGATCAGAACGGTGGCAATCGTGACGCCCAGCATCGTGCCCCGAAGTTTAATAAAGGGCCGGCCCTCGTCGATTTCGTAGATCCTGTTCATTGCCCGGCCAAACGCACCGACGTAGCCGGACGCGGACCAGAGGGCGGTGAGGATGCCGATAACCAGGGTGAGTCCGGCAGCGGAGGAGCTGCTGAGTTGCTCGACCGGCTGGCGGATCGCGTCCACCGTGTCACCGGGCGCGAATCCCTGGACGATCTCCAGAAGGGCGGATGTGGTCTTCTCGGCCTGCCCGAAAATGCCCAGCAAAGACACCAGGGCCAACAGCGCCGGGAAAATGGAGAGCACCGAGTAGTAGGTCAGGGCTGCGGCGAGATCCGGGCACTGGTCCTTCGTGAATTCACGCAGGGTCTTCTTGGCGATGTACTTCCAGGAGGGCTTGGTGACGTCGGCGGGGCTGTCCGGTTTGCGGGAGTCGTCCGGAGCGGGCGCAGTACGGGCCTTGGCAGTGCTGCTCTCGTCCGTTTCGGCGTCGGTCATGGAGTCATTTTCTGCCTTGGCAGGGTTCTTGGCCATGGAAAATCCTTCTTGGGGTTAAGCGAAGTGGCCGGCCGCCCAGCGCATCAGCGAGGGCAGCCGGCCGAATTCAGATGTGGCCTCAGGCCTGCTGAACGTTGCCCTTGGCTTCTGCGGTCCGATCCTTCACGTCCGCCACAGCCGTCTGACCGTCCGCCTTGAGATGATCGGTGGCGTCCGCGGCAGTGGCCTTGACGTTCTCCATGGCTTCCTGGGCGGGTTCCTTGAGTCCCTCGGCCACGTGCTTGGCGGCGTCCGTCAGTTCCGTCGTGAGTGGCTCGGCGGCGGACTTGAGGGCATCAGCAGCTTCACGCTCCTTCTGGCTGGCCGGGATCAGGGAGGACACCAGCAGTCCGGCGCCAAAGGCGATCAGCCCGGCAGCCAGCGGGTTCCCCTGGGTCTTGGCCTTCAGCTGTGTCGGCGCGGCCGCGACTGCGGAACCCGCGTCACTCACGTGCGCGCCCGCGCTTCCGGTGGCGGAGTGGACGTGGTCGGCGGTGTGGTCGGCGGCTCCCATGACTTTCTCCTTCACTCCGAAGACGGCATCTTTGACTCTGTCGGTTTGCCGCTGGACGATGTGCGACGGCGTGACCTTGTCAGCGACGGCATCCACGTTTGTGCCCAGGCGGGCGCGGGTTGCTTCAATATCTGCTCGGATGACATCCGGATTTTCACTCATCGTGTTTCCTCGCTGGATCTAAGAGTTGGGTTTAAGTGTCGGCGGGATTTCCTGCAGGGTCTCGGCGGTCCTCGGCATGCCCTTGATCGCGTTAAGTTCCTTGCGGCCCATGGTTGCCAGGACGGCGGCGGCAATTGCCCAGATGACTGCGACAACAACACCGGACCAACCCAGCCCCATCAGGTTCCCCAGCGCCCACCAGAGCGCCAAAGACAGGAACAGGAGCACAAAGTGGCCCGCGACGCCGGCGCCGGCCAGCATGCCGGTGCCTTTGCCGGCCCGGGTGGCGGACTGCTTGAGTTCGACCTTGGCTAGTTCCACTTCCTGCCGCATCAGGGTGGACATGTCCCGGGTGACTTCACCCAGCAGGTCACCTAGGGAAGACGTTTCCGCCTTCGCGTGGGCGGCGGTGGGAGGCATTTCGCTGCTCATCGACGGCCGCCGTCGAAGGGGTCATCGCGGAACGGATCAGCCGACCGAAGGGGCTCGCCGACCATGGGCTCTGTGGCCCTGCGGCCCGGCCCGGCGTCATGGAGTGGATCGGCAGTGCCCAACTCGGAGTCCAGGGGATTCGGAGGGTAGGTGTCCGCGAAGCCCGCCGTCGTGGTTTGCGGAGCCGGCATCTGCACCGGCGGCGGCGGAACCGCTACGCCGGTATCGGGGATCCGGCCGGCGGCGGACGTTCCGGTAGCGGTGGTGCCCGTGGTTTCGGGGGCTCCGGCGCTCAGGCTGCGGCTGAGACGCCCGGCCAGTACACCGGCTCCGGCCGCGAGCAGGAGGAACGTGCCCGGGCGCTGGCGTGCAAAGGTTTTGACCTCGGTCAGCAGCGAACCCGGATCCCGGTCATCGAGCCATGACGCAACAGCGGCGGACCGCTCGGCGGCTTGGCGGACGACGTCGGTGGCCACGCCCGGCTGCTCGGAAGCAGCAGCCATGGAATGCAGTTCGCCAGCGACGGCTCTGAGGCCTTCGGCAACCTTCTGCTGCTGGGTTCCGGCCTGCTCAGTGAGATCTGACTTGGCCTGGTGCAGCAGGTCCCGGGCATTGGTCTTGACCTCGGCGGCGACGTGGACTGCTTCCGTCTTGGCCGTCTCGGCGACGTTTTGGGCCGCATCTGTTGCGTGGCGCTTTACGTCCGCCGCTTCTTCCCTCGCTGTCTCCTGTTTTGAGACAGCACGTTCCGTACCGTGAGCGGGCACCACGCCAACTTGAGGGGGCGCCACGCCATCTTGAGGGGGCACCACGCCATCGCCGGTGTACTGGTCCGTGGATGCTTGGGGTGTTGCCTGGGCCCATGGGTTCTGTGTCATCGTTGCTCTCTTTCAGGAGGGGTCCGCGTGGGATCGTGATCGTGTCTAGCGGTACCGGATGAAATTAGTAAGCACGGTTACTAACTAGATAGTAAGCACACTTCCTATGCTGATCGCAAGGCCTTGCCGAATTTCAAACGGGGGCTTATCGCGAAAAGCGCGCAGAGTGCGGTCTTGTGCGTGAAAGTAGTAAGCATACTTGCCAAATAGATGCACGGCGTGCTTACTGTGGAGGTGGACGCCGGCTTAGTTGGCGCCGTCCCTGACACCGCGATTTCGTCGCCACCCCAATCAGGAAGGCTCTCTTAGTGATCCTCGCCCCTGAGCCCCACGCCCGGGACGCTTACCGGCTTCTGACCGCAGCGGCCCGTCTGGTCCAACGCCTCCACGACGATGCGCTGGCACCGTTGGGACTGACGCGTGCCGCTGTCATCGCCTTGGAAGCCGTGGCACCCCGGCCCATGTACCAGGAACAGCTCGCCGCAAAGGTTCATGTTCAAAGCCAGACACTCGGGCGCGTTCTTGCGCGCCTGGAGGAGGGAGGGCTGGTCACTAGGACACGCAACCCCGCCGACCGGCGCCAATTTCAGGTCCAGATTTCCGAGGCCGGAAACGCCGCCCTGCAAGCGGCCTCCGAGGCTGAGCGTGCGGCCGTGCCTGCGGACTTCGACGGGTGGGAGACCCTGTCGGAACAACTCGCCCGGTTTGTGGATTTCTTCCAGACTCCACGAACGGGAATTCCAGGCTCCAGCGCCCCCTCGGCGCCCAAGCCTGGCCCCGAAGCTTCATTGAACTAGCCTCCCGCGGCTGGATCCCGCTCGGCCTGCCGCCCCTGGTACGCACGGCCAGCGCCCGCTTCGATTGCAGGCAAGACGGGCGACGGGACAGCCGCAGCAGCAGGCAGCGAGACCGGGTATTGCACGACAGTACGCATGCTGATTAAATCGCGGTTACGGCCGCATTCCACGACCGGTCTACCGAAAGGAAGTACAGTAATGGGAATTCTCGCGTTCCTCATTCTCGGCCTTATCGCAGGAGCTATCGCCAAGGCGGTCCTTCCCGGCCGGCAGGGAGGCGGCTGGGTGATCACACTCGTTGTTGGCGTCGTAGGCGCAATCCTCGGCGGCTGGATAGGTTCGTTGATCTTCGGCGGAGGCCTCGCTGACTTCTTTGACCTGCGGACCTGGCTCCTCGCCATCCTCGGGGCCGTTATTGTGCTCCTGGTCTATGGGGCCCTTGCCGGCCGCCGAAGCAGGGCATAGCAGGCTCGGGCCGCAAAGTCCTCCCGCTAAGGCGTTCTTGGGCTCCGTAGACTGCTGCTGGCTGGTTCTGTAAGACCCCGGCAACAGGGTCTTACAGAACCGCAACGCCGGCTGGCCGGCGCCACCCCCGCCGCTCCGCGCCGCAGCCACCTCGGGAACCAGAGCAAGGAGATAGACATGGAAAACTTGTTCCGCCGCACCGGCATCGACGTGCCCGAACCAGTCCGGCGCTTCCTGCAGGGCGAGACAGATGCCTGGCTAAGAGTCGAGGAGTACCGGGACGGAAACACCTTGGTCGTCCGAACCGATATTCCCGGCATCGACCCCGACAAGGACATCGATATCACCGTCACCGACGGCACCTTGCAGATTGCTGCCCGGCGCACGGAACCCGCCCACAAGGATCAACCGGGTTACCGGAGCGAAGTTCGCTACGGCGAATTTTCGCGTAGCGTCCCGCTGCCCCGCGGCGCGAACCCTGAGGCTGTTGAGGCAAGCTACATCGACGGTGTCCTCGAAATCCGCGCCCAGCTTCCGGAGCAGTCCGAAACGTCCGCCACGAAAGTCCACGTCTCCCGCGGTGGAGCCCAGTCACCGGAAGCACCCGAAACTACGTGACCTGACCCGCACGACAGAGCGGAAGCAACCCGATGACAATCAAGGTCAACAACGCGGGTCTACGTCATGCCCGGCAGCTGATCAAGGACGCGAGGCTTGCCCGGGATACCCGGGACGACTGGAGCGAGCATGCCCCCGACGCCGACCAGGAAAACGCGTTCATCGACAAGTACGGCTACACAGAGTACGGCTCGTGGCATCTGGGCGAAGACACGGAAGAAACACACGACACCAAGGGACGTTGCAGCTTTCCCTTTGGAGATTTTCGGCGGCTGCACCGCTGCGCGATTCTTGCCATCGAGAGCCGAGCCGCCCAGAACGACCACAACGACATCGCCAAAGCAGCTAAGTCCCTCCTCGACGAACTCGACAAGAACTAGACCCGGGCTCGTCTGGCCTTCGGGCGGCTCTGGCGGGGCTCTCCCCCGGGCCCTCCGATCCAGCTATGGCCTCTTGCCTGTGGCAGTGCCAGTATGTTGGGCATCAGGCTCAATCAAGACACCCCGGCCCGGGCAGAAGGGACGCACGGTCATGACCTACATCAACAACTTCGGCGATGTGGGACAAGGCGACGTCGCTGTGGCCGGCGGCAAGGGTGTCGGACTGGGCGGCCTCACGCAGGCCGGGCTGCCGGTTCCTCCGGGGTTTGTGCTGAACACCGCAGCCTATGAGGATTTTGTGGCCGCCAACCACCTCGAGGCGGGCATCCGTGAGCTGGCCTCGCTGTCGCCGCAGGCTGCGCCACAGGACTACGAGGACGCCTCGAAGCGGATCCGCGCCCTATTCGCCGGCGGCACCGTGCCCGCAGGGATCGCAACAGAACTCAGCGCTGCTTACAGTCGCCTCGGCAACGGGGATTCCGCTGTGGCGGTGCGCTCCTCCGCCACGGCCGAGGACCTCGCCTCGGCCAGCTTCGCCGGGCAACAGGAAACCTACCTCAACATCCGCGGAGCGGAGGCTTTGGCCGCGGCCGTGACCGATTGCTGGGCTTCCCTGTGGACGGCGCGTGCCATGGCATACCGGGCCCGTGAGGGCATCGGCCCGGACGCGGTGCGCCTCGCGGTGGTGGTCCAGCAGATGGTCGAGGCCGAGGCTGCCGGGGTCATGTTCACCGCCAATCCGGCGAACGGGCGCCGCGACCAGATCGTGATCAGTGCCGCGTGGGGTCTGGGTGAGTCCGTGGTCAGCGGTACGGTGACCACGGATGACGTGGTCGTCGAAGCCGGTACGGGCTGGGTGCTGTCGCGCCGTACCGCTGACAAGGAGGTCATGACTGTCTATGCGGACCACGGCACGCGGGAGCAGCCGGTGCCGGCGGCGCGGCGTCGTCAGCCCGTCCTGGACAACCAGGCGGCGGCCGTACTGGCCGGCTATGGGACACGGATTACTGATCATTTCGGGACGCCGCAGGACATCGAGTGGGCACGGGCCGGCGGCGAGTTCTTCATCCTGCAATCCCGGCCGATCACGGCGTTGCCTGAACCAGCGGCTGACACCCCGGACGTCTGGACGGTGCCCTACCCGAAGGGGCTGTACTTCCGGGCCAGCATCGTGGAACAGTTGCCCGACCCGCTCTCGCCGCTGTTTGCCGACCTCATTGACGGCTCGGTGGCCCGTTCGCTGCGAGCCCTGATGGCCGAGGCCGTCGGCAAGAACGTCATCCGCGACGACGACGTGGGACTGCCCACCATTAACGGCTATGCCTATTACTTCTACCGCACCTCGGGAATGTGGCGGGTGATGGGCAAATCGCTGACCGCCGTACGGGCGCTGGTCCGCGGCAAGGCGCACATGGGTGTGGCCGGCTGGCGGGAATTTTCGCATCCGCGCTACGAGCAGGTGATCAAGGACTGGTCGGCCACGCCCGTCGAGGAGCTCTCCGGAGGGGAACTGTTCGAGGGTGTGCAGGCGTTGCTGGACGCAGGCACCGTGTACTACACGGCCGTGCAGTCAATCATTCCCATCGCCGCGACAAGCGAAATCTCCTTCCGGACGTACTACGACAGGTTCGTACGGCGCAACGGAGATCCCCCCGCCCAGACGTTCCTCCTCGGCTACGACAGCGAACCCATCCGGGCGGAGAAGTCGCTGTACGACCTCGCAGCCTGGGCCCGGGAAGTTCCGGAGCTGGCTCCGACGCTGCTCAACGAACCCACAGCGGCACTGGTGGAGTCGCAGCGCACCGGGATCCCGCCGGCAGGTGTGGACCAGGCGCTCTGGCAGCAATGGCATTCCCGCTTCCAAGACCACCTCGGCCGGTTTGGCCATGCGGTCTACAACTTGGACTTCGTCAGCCCGGTGCCGGCCGACGATCCCTCAGCCCTGCTGGAGACGGTGAAGTTCTACCTGCGGGGACAGGGCAATGACCCACACGCGCGACAACGGCTGTCGGCCGAGCGCCGGGAGGACCAAACCAACCAAGCGGTCACCCGGCTCGGGCCGAAGCGCAAGGCCGCGTTCCTCCGGTTGCTCCGGTGGGCTCAGAACGCCGCCCCGATCCGCGAGGACGCCCTGGCCGACGTCGGCCTGGCGTGGCCGCTGCTGCGGCGGATGCTGCTCGAACTGGGTCGAC
Source organism: Arthrobacter sp. LAR12-1-1.1 (assembly GCF_040676555.1). Taxonomy (NCBI): domain Bacteria; kingdom Bacillati; phylum Actinomycetota; class Actinomycetes; order Micrococcales; family Micrococcaceae; genus Arthrobacter; species Arthrobacter sp. LAR12-1-1.1. The sequence goes on from NZ_JBEGIG010000001.1 coordinate 677,331, forward strand.
GGCTGGTTGACTCCGCCGTCATCGCCGAGCCTGCCGATGTGTTCTGGCTGCGCCGCCAGGAGCTGCAAAGCGCCGTCGATTTCGGCCTCGCCGCGCCGGGCGCACCAGCGGCAGTAGCAATTACCGGAGCGGATCGGCCCGTCCGCGCCGACGCCGTCGAGAAGCGCAAGATGCTCTGGCGAGGCCAAGCCAGGGCCGCCGCCCCGCAACTGCTCCCGGAAAGCCGGTGGATGGAGGGGGCCTTCGGGAAAATGATGCCCGCAGGCTCTCAGGACCAGCTGGGCGACATCATCAAAGGCATCGGCGCCAGCGCGGGCCGGGTCACCGCGCCGGCCCGCGTCCTGAGGGGGCCCCAGGATTTTTCCCTGATGGTGCCCGGAGACGTCCTGGTCGCCCGCATCACCACCCCCGCATGGACCTCGCTGTTCGCGATGGCCTCCGCCGTGGTCACCGACGTCGGCGGACCATTGAGCCACAGTTCGATCGTGGCCCGGGAGTACGGCATCCCGGCCGTGCTCGGCACCGGGGTGGCCACCCAGCGGCTCACCAGCGGCCAGCGGATCCGCGTGGACGGCGACGCCGGCACTGTCACGATGGAGGATCCGGCCGTTACGCAGGGGCCATGACCGGCGGCCTTCAGAACGCTCCTGCCGCCGGCTAGTGCTCGCTCAGCCTCGGTAGCTGTCCCCCATCAGCCATCCTGCCTGCCTACAGCGGCCCGAGTTCTGCCGACCGCGGTGGATTTGCGCCCTTCCGGGAGCACGTGATCGCCGCCGCGCGGTTGGCGTACGAGGCGAGTGCGTGCAGCTGATCCAGGGCCAGGGTCTGCAGTTTTTGTCTTCCCTCCGCCCCGAGCGCTTCGAGTTGGGCGAGTCCGGAAATAAGCCCTGCCATGAAGGAGTCGCCGGCCCCCACGGTATCTGCCACTTGGATGGGTTCAGCTGCCATCTCCACCCGCCCCTTCCCGGAGAGGATGATCGGTCCGGCCGCTCCGCGCGTCAGTGCCACGACCGCCGGTCCCAGTTCCAGCCAGGCCTGCAGGGATTCCTCCGGGGTCCGGTCCGGGTAGAGCCAGCTCAAGTCTTCGTCGCTCGCTTTGACAATGTCGCTGGCTGCTACGAACATTTCCGCCTGCCGGCGTGCGGCAGCCGCATCGGGGCTGATTGCAGGCCGGCAGTTGGGATCGTAACTGACCGTAGCGTGCTCCCGGGCGGCCTGTACCAGGACAAGGGTGGCCTGCTCCCCCGGCGGGAGCACCGTGGCGATTGATCCCGTGTGGACGTGGGTGGACCCTTTGACGGCGGCGAGGGCTGGCAGGGATGCCCCATTAATTGCCCACGTGATCTTGAAGGTGTATTCGGCGGCACCGTCGGAACCCAGAGTGGCGAGGGCCGTTGATGTGAGTGCGGTTCCGCCGTTGATCACCTGGACGCCGTTCGCCTGCAGATGCTCTTCGAGCATGAGCCCGTGCGGGTCGGCGCCATAGTGGGTCACCAGGTTCGTCCGGAGGTCGAGGCGCGCAGCTCCTACTGCCACGTTGAGGGGGCTGCCGCCGGGGTGGGCCTGGATTCCGGCAGGCCCGCGGGGGTCGCTGATGATGTCGACGAGTGATTCGCCGATGACCGTCAGCCTGCTGTCCCCCGCAGCGGGGAGGCGTGCGGGCGAGGCGTCCGTGGCGTACATCAGCGGCCCGGGTACACGACGGCTTTGAGCTGTCCGGCCTGCTTGCCCGCTTTGAGTGCTTCCTCGGAATCGGCGAGGGCGAACTTGCCGGTGACCAGGATGTCCAGGTCCACCTTCCCGTCCGCGATCAGCTGGATGGCCAGCGGCCATGTGTTGGTGTAGCGGAAGACGCCGGAGAGCCAGATTTCGCGGTTCTGGATGTAGGAGACGGGGAGTTCGACGTCGTCGGCCCCGAGTCCCACCAGGATGACCCGGCCGGCCGGTCCTACGGCTTTGATTCCGGAACGGACGGCCTGCGGGGCCCCGGAGGCGTCGATGAACGCATCGACGTCGAGCCCTTCGACACGGTCCGTCAAGGCGTTCAGGGCATGGGTGGCGCCGTGTTCCAGGGCGAACGCCAGCCGGTCTTCGGCGATGTCCGAGACGTAGATTTCGGTGGCGCCGAAGGCGCGGGCTGCTTGAGCGGCGATGATGCCGATGGGGCCAGCCCCGGCGATCAGGACCCGGCTGCCGGGCTTGATCTGGGCGCGTTCGCAGGCCCAAAGGCCGACGGAGAGCGGCTCGATGAGGGCTGCCGCCTCGTCGCTGACGCTGTCCGGGATGTCGTAGGCGAAGTCGCTCTGGATCTTCACGTATTCGGCGAAGGCTCCGTCGATCGGCGGGGTGGCGTAGAACTCGATGTCGGGGCACAGGTTGTAGCGTCCGGCTTTGCACTGCTTGCATTTGCGGCAGGGCCGCTGGGGTTCGACGGCGACCCGCTGGCCCACACGTGACGGGTCGACGGCGCTTCCGACGGCGGCGATCCGTCCGGAAAGCTCGTGGCCGAGGATCAGCGGATGGTCCACGACGTAGTCCCCGATCCGGCCGTGCTCGTAATAGTGGACGTCGCTGCCGCAGACGCCGACGGCGGAGACCTGCACCAGGACCTGATCCGCGTCCAGCTGCGGGACCGGCAGGGTTTCCATGGCCATGTCGCCCTGGCGTTGGAGGACTGCGGCGCGCATGGTGGCGGGCACGTCCGGATGTCCGGCGGTGCGGGACTGCGTGGTTGATGTTGTCATCGAAGGAATCCTTTACTAATCGAAGAGGTGGCCGGCTATTTGACGGCGCCGAGGGAGAGGCCCTGGACGAGTTTGTCCTGGGCGGCGAAGCCTGCGAACAGCACCGGCAGGGAGATCACGACGGCGGCGGCGCAGACTTTGGCGAGGAACAGGCCCTGGCCGGAGACGAAGCCTGTGAGGAAAACCGGGGCGGTGCCGGCCACGACGCCGGTGAGGACCCGGGCCAGGAGGAGTTCGTTCCAGCTGAAGATAAAGCAGATCAGGGCGGTGGCCGCGATGCCCGGCATTGCCACGGGGGCGATGACCTTCCGAAGCGTGAGCAGCAGGGTGGCGCCGTCGATCTGGGCGGCTTCGAGCATTTCGACCGGCACTTCGGCGAGGAAGGAGCGCATCATCCATACGGCGATGGGCAGGTTCATCGAGGTGTACATCAGCACCAGGAACCAGATGTTGTCCAGCGCGCCGGCGGTCTTGGCGAAGAGGTAGAGCGGCAGGACAGCGGCGACGACGGGCATCATCTTCGTGGAGAGGAAGAAGAACATGACGTCGGTCCACTTTTTCACCGGCCGGATGGACAGGGCGTACGCGGCCGGAATGGCCAGCAGCAGAACCAGGACGGTGGAGAAGATCGAGGCGGTGGCGGAGTTGATCAGCGACGGCCACGGGCTGACGCCGGATGTGGCTCCGAAGAACTCCTTGTAGGCGTCCAGGTTAAGGTCGGCGGCAATGGAGGGCGGGTTCGTCGCGGCGTCGATTTCCGAGTGGAACGATGTCAGGATCATCCACAGGACCGGTACTGCGAACAGCAGGGCCAGGAGCCAGGCTGCGATCCCGGCGGCCGTGTTGTTGCGGGTGGGGTCCATGCGCGACTTGCCTCGGCGCCGGGAATCCGTGGTCGGAGCGGGCGGGGCGGGGACTGATGACCTGGGCTCGGCCGGGGTGAGGGTGCTCATCGTGCTGCCTCCTTCTTGAAGAGCGAGAATACGGTGCGGAGTGCGAAGGTCGCCACGACGATGGTGCCGATGACCACCACGACGCCGGCGGCTGAGGCCAGGCCATATTCGTTGGCGTAGTAGAACGTCTCGTAGATGGCGTAGGGCAGGTTGGCCGTGCCCAGGCCGCCGGAGGTGATGACGAAGGTGGCGTCGAAGTTCTGCACGATGTAGATGGCTCCGAGCAGTCCGCCGAGTTCCAGGTACTGGCGCAGGTGCGGCAGCGTGAGGTGGCGGAAAATATCCCAGGGACGTGCCCCGTCCATTTGTGCGGCTTCGACGGTATCCATCGGGCGGGACTGGAGACCGGCAAGCAGGATAAGCATCATGAACGGGGTCCACTGCCAGACCAGCGACAAGATGATGGCCATCAGGGGTGCCTGGGACAGCAGGTCAGGCTGGGGCGGGGTGTCACTGCCGAAGAGCGACCAAACCCAGGTCAGGGTGCCGTTGATCAGGCCGTAGACGGGGTTGAGGATGGCATGCTTCCAGATGAGGGCCGCGGCAACCGGAACGATGAGGAACGGTGCGATCAGCAGGGTCCGTGCCAGGCCGCGGCCGATGAATTTCTTGTCCAGGAGCAGGGCCAGGCCGAGGCCAAGGACCAGGCTGGCCAGAACCACCGAGACGGTCTCGATGATGGTGGTGACGATCGCCTGCAGCATGTAAGGGTCGGTGACAACCTGGATGTAGTTCTCAAAACCAGCGAATCCGGTCTTGTCTGGGCTCAGGCTGTTCCAGTTCATGAACGAGATGATCAGGGTCACCACGAACGGAAGCTGGGTGACGACGATGAGGATGACCAGGGCCGGCAGCAGCGGTGCACGCCGTGCCCAGTCCATGGCGCGTTCCCGCGCCCTGGCGTTCTTGGAAGGTTTGGCTGTCTCGCTCCCGTGGCGGGAGACGCGCGCCGTTGCGGTAGTCATGATGTTCTCCTGCGGTTCGGTTGTTGCTACTTGTACTTGTCGCCGACTTTTTGTGCGGCTTCCTGGCCCTTGGCCACCGCGTCGGCGACGGAGCCCTGGCCGGCGATGGCGGAGCTGACGCCCTGGGACACCCGTGTGCCCAGGGCGGCGAACTCGGGAATACCGACAAACTGGATGCCGACGGCCGGCCGCGGCTGGACACCGGGGTTAGTCGGATCGGCGTTCTCAATGGCAAAGCGTTCGGCTTTGAAGAACGGTGCGGCCTTCTGGAACTCGGCGTTCTCGTAGGTGGAGATGCGCTTGCCGGACGGGACCTTGGACCAGCCGAGCTTGGACGCGACGAGCTCCTCGTACTTCTTCGAGCTGGCCCAGGCGATGAACTTCCCGGCAGCGTCCTGCTTCTTCGAGGCCGCCTGCATGGCCCAGGACCAGGTCCACAGCCAGCCCGAGGACTTGGTCTCTTTCACCGGGGCCTGTGCGTAACCGATCTTTCCCTTCACCGGGGAGGCGTCGGCTTCCAAAGCGCCGGCTGCGGAGGTGGCGTCGTACCACATGGCGACCCTGCTCTGGCTCATGTTGTTCAGGCACTCGGTGAAACCGGCCTGCGCGGCCCCCGCTTCACCATGCTCTCGCACCAGCTTCGTGTAGAACTCCGTGGCTGCAGTGAATTCGGGAGCGTTGACCTTCGCATTCCAGTCCTTGTCGAACCAGGTCCCGCCGAAGGTGTTCACCACCGTGGTCAGCGGCGCGAAAACCTGGCCCCAGCCCGGCTGGCCGCGCAGGCAGATGCCCTTCATCCCGGGCGCTGCGCCGTCAGCCTTGGCGGCCAGGGCCGCGACTTCGTCCCATGTCGGCTTCTCCGGCATGGTCAGGCCCTTGGCATCGAAAATGTCTTTCCGATACATCAGGAAGGAGGACTCGCCGTAGAACGGTTCGCCATAGAGCTTGCCGTCCTTCCCGGTCAGGGAAGCGGTGTAGGCCGGCAGGATGTCCGCCTGGTTGAACTCGGCATCCTGGGCCACGTTGTCCAAGGGCGCCAGCCACCCGTTGGCGGAGTAGAACGGGATCTCATAGTTGGAAAGTGACGCGATGTCGTACTGTCCGGCCTGGCTCGAAAATTCCTGGCTGATCTTGGCGCGGACGTCATTTTCCGGCAGGACGGTGAAGTTGACCCGGATGCCGGTGTCCTTCGTGAAGTTAGCAGCGGTGAGCCGCTGCAGGTCCTCCATCTGCGGGTTGTTGACCATCAGGACATTAATGCTGTTCGGATCGCCTGCGGAATTGCCGCCGCCGGCGCCTGCACAGGCCGAGGCGCTCAGCGCCACGCACAGGGCACCTGCGGCCAATGCGGGAACGCGTAATTTTGCGCGCATTCAAGGACTCCTTTGTTCTTCAGGGGGTGCAATGCTGCCCTACTCCGACTGCTGTGTCAGGTGCGGGGCGGTGAGCGGGACTAGGGGCTTGATGCCGGGTGCCCCGCTGATGTTCCTCAAGATTAGGCTTGTGGCATAGGGCACAACTAGCGTCGTGGTTGCTGGTTTCTGATACTAATTTTCCTGAACGGTCCCGGGCGGGGCGCTACTCTGGGAGGGGGCGGCCAAGGTGCCGTCCATAATTCATGATCCGAACTCATGGGAGAACCAGGATGAGCACGGCGGACCCGAGCGACGGCGCAACGGCCAGGCTTGCCGAAAGACTGCTGGGGATGCGGGCCAACCGGGAGGTGATTCCGGAAGACCCCAACCATTCCGTCCGTTGGCACGAGCACGATTACCCCAGCCCGGTTGCACGTTGGAACTACCATCCTGAATACGAACTGCACCTGATCCGGAAAGGCACCGGAAAGTTCATCGTGGGAGACCACATCGGCACTTTCGAGGCCGGACACCTCGCCCTGGTGGGTTCGGGGCTGCCGCACGACTGGGTCAGCGACCTCGAGCCCGGAGAAGTGCTTCAGGGCAGGGACGCCCTCATTCAGTTCGACGGAAAATGGGTTGAGCAGGCTGCCTCGATTCTCCCGGAAATGGCCGAGGTCAAACCCCTGCTGGAACAGTCCTCGCGCGGCATCGAGTTCCTGGGGCGATCAGCCACGGCCGCCGCGGCTTCCCTCGAAGCGATGGGAACTTCCACCGGGTTGCAGCGGCTTCACCATCTCTTTGACGTGTTGGCGATCCTTTCGCGCGCGCCGCAGGAGGAACGGCGCTACCTCGCCGACGAATGGTTTCGGCCTCAGCTGGACGGCCAGGGCGCGGCCGTGGTGGACATAGTCCTCGAGTACGTGTTCAGCAATCACGCCGGCAGCGTCAGGATGTCCGAGGCTGCGGCGCTGGTGGGAATGTCGGAGCCCACGTTTTCGAAGTATTTCAAGCGCGCAACCGGCCAGAATTTCAGCGACCTCGTGCGCAAACTTCGTCTGGCCCACGCCCGCCGCCTGCTGGAGCAGAGCGACAAATCCATCTCCGACATCTGCTACGAAGTGGGTTTCACGAACCTTTCCAATTTCAACCGGCATTTCCGCAACGACGCCGGCGAAACACCCCGGGACTATCGTCAGCGAGTACAGAACTGACGGTCGCAGCACGGGGTTCTGCATGGTCACACCCCGGCGGGAGTGATCTGGACTGCCTGGCCCGGCGATGGGCATCGGCGGTAGATTGTGGCTGATAGTCGCTGCCGCCAGTTCGACGACGGGTGCGGATAACAGCCAAGCGCCACCGACCTGAAGGAGATCTTCATGGGCAAGCTCACTGTCACCGCTTTTACCACCCTGGACAACGTCGCCGAGGAGCCCCAGCTCTGGACAGGCCCGTTCTTCAGCGACGCCACCGCGGCTTTCAATGAACAAGTGCTGGCCGCGGCGGACTCAATGTTGCTCGGCCGGGTCACCTATGACGGATTCGCCGCCTCCTGGCCGTCGCGGTCGGGCGACTTCACCGCCGATAAGTTCAACGCCATGCCGAAGTATGTCGCGTCAACCACCATGGACCACGCGGACTGGAACAACAGCACGATTATCGCCGGCGACATACCCGGCCGGGTCCGCGCGCTTCGCGAACGGGAGAACGTGATCGTTTGGGGAAGCCCGACGCTCGTCAAGACGCTCATGAAGGAGAGCCTCGTCGACGAGTACATTCTGCTGGTCTCCCCCATCGTGCTCGGGCATGGCAAGAAGATGCTGCCGGAGGACGGCACCCGGCACACGCTGCACATCGTCGAACTTGAGCTCCTCGAAGGCGGGATGCTGGCACTCCGGATGGCACCGGCAGCGGTCTGAGTCCTGAGCCCATCGGAAGATAGGCCTAGCTATCCAGTTTGGGTGCTGCGCGGACGTGGGCGCGTTGGCCTTGCCTTCCGATGAGGCCGAGGTATTCGACGGGACCGGCGCTGTGGAGCCGAACCAGCACCGCACCGCCTCCACCGGACACGGACATCACCCACCAGCCGAGGCGACAGCCACTCTCGCGGACATCACCCGGAGCCTGGATTCGGCCGCATGGAGCATCAGGACTAGGGAGGAGATCACGCGCATACTCCTTGGTCCCGGTGGCCGAGCCATTCCGTTGCACGACGTCGTCGTGCAGGCCACCCGACACCCCTGACCTGGCCACTCCGGCGTCGGGAGCCTCCTGTTCCGTCGGCGGCGTTAGTCCCCCGAGCCTGTACCGTCCGGCAGGCTGGCATCTACCGGGAAGGTCATGAACGCCGGCGTCTCGTATGGATGCGCGGACAGCGCGGCGTCGACGACGGCGGCGCGCCGGGAGCGCGGGTAAATCGCCTCGATCCGGGTTTCCGGCACCTCCTCGGGCTCATTGACAGCGCCGATGGTCGGGGTCGCGCCCGGCAGCGGCGTGAAGCGCCCGGTGCCGTCGAGGCTGAACGAGCAGTGCGAGTAGTTGCCCAGCCTGCCCGCCCCGGCGTCGCCAATGGCCTGCCGGACCGCGTGCGCAGCTTCGGTGGGGACGTAGATGACCAGACAATCCATGGGCTCCATGCCAGAAAGTCTGCCACCCCCGTAAAAGTCATGATTAAATTTTGCTGCGGTCTTTGGTGCTCAGGTTCAGTCCCGGGAGTCGCCATCTGGCGGGATGATTGCTGCGGTCCGCGGATGGGCTGGAGCCGTTTCGATCGGACGCTTGTTGGTGGTACTCCAGCTGCTGAGGAAGTCGAGTTGCTCTTGGGCATGGCTTTCCGGTTCAGCAGTGTAGGCAATGAGAGTCAGACCCGTTCCCGGGAACTCCAACGAATCGCCTGTGAGTTCGATGTCCCCGATCAGTGGGTTGTGCAGTGTCTTGCGGGCTGAGCGGTGGAAGCGGACGTTGTGCCGTGCCCAGCGTGTCGAGAATTCCGTGCTTCCAGTGGCAAGGTCACCAATGAGGCTGTTCAATGCCCTGTCGTGCGGGTTGCGTCCTGTTTCGGCGCGGAGGGCGGCGGCGAGATCATCTGCGATCGTGTCCCATTCGAGAAAGAATTCCTGGGAGCGCGGGTCGAGGAACATGAACCGTGCGAGGTTCAGCGGCAGGCTCTCGGGGCTGAGAATGCCGGCGTAGAGGGCGAAGCAGAGGCCGTTGGCGGCGAGGACATCCATGCGTGAGTTGCGGACGTATGCGGGTGTGCCTGTCATGCCGGCCAGGATCCGTTGAACGCTGGGGCGCACTTCTGCACGTGCCCGGCGTGTTCGTGATGCCGGCGCCGGCGTGGCGGCCTTGGCCAGGTCGAGCAGGTGGGCTCGTTCAGCCTCGTCGAGGTGCAGGGCGCCTGCGAGTGACTCGAGGACACTCTCGGAGACTCCCCGCAGGTTCCCCCGTTCGAGCCGGGCGTAGTATTCCGTGCTTACGCCGGTGAGCATGGCCACTTCCTCGCGCTTGAGGCCGGCCACCCTCCTTGTTCCGCCGTAGGCGGGCAGCCCGGCCTGGGCCGGAGTGATGCGCGACCGCCGGCTCATGAGGAACTCGCGGACGTCGTTGTTGTTCTCCATGGCCTCTACGCTACGACGCCCCGGCCCGGCCTGACAGGAACTGGCAGTACACCGCACAGCAGGCACTCCCGCGCGCAGGATATGGCTGGTTTTCTTGAAGGAGTTCAGATCCTTGTCGCCGCGTCCCTGCGACTACGATCCGGCCCCTACCACCCCCAAACAAAGGAAACACCATGAATACCGTCACCCTAAATAACGGCGTCGAGATGCCGATCCTGGGCTTCGGCGTCTTCCAGATCCCCGACCACGAAACCCAGGCCGCCGTCGAGGCCGCCATCGCAGCCGGATACCGCCACCTGGACACGGCGGCCTCCTACGGCAACGAGGCGGCCGTCGGTGCCGCGATCAAGGCCAGCGGCATCGCTCGCGAGGAACTCTTCGTCACCACCAAGCTCTGGATCCAGCACACCCCGACCGGCAGTGTACAAGACGACACCAGGCGTTCGTTCGAAAACTCGCTCCACCGGCTGGGACTGGACTACCTGGATCTGTACCTGATCCACCAGCCGCTCGGGGACTACTACAGCGAGTGGCGGGCCATGCAGGATCTTCACAAGGAAGGCCTGGCCCGCGCGATCGGCGTCTCGAACTTCCACCCCGACCGGCTCGTCGACCTCATCGATCACAACGAGATCGTCCCGGCCGTCAACCAGATCGAGACCCACCCGTTCCACCAGCGCGCCGCCGACCAGGCCCTGATGCGCGAACGGGGCGTCCAGATCGAGTCCTGGGGACCGTTCGCCGAGGGAAAGAACACCCTGTTCACCGATCCGCTCCTCAGCGCCATCGCCGAGGCGCACGGCAAGTCGGTCGCCCAGGTGGTGCTCCGCTGGCTCATCCAGCGCGAGGTCGTCGTCATCCCCAAATCAGTCCGGCCCGAGCGGATGGCCCAGAACCTCGATGTCTTCAACTTCATTCTCACCGATGCGCAAATGAGCCAGATCGCCACGCTGGACACCGCTGCCAGCCTCTTCTTTGACCACCGCGACCCCGCGATGGTGAGCTGGCTGGGTGGACGCCGGTACAGCTAACCAGAAAACCCGACCGGAAGACCCCTGATGACCACGAACCTACGCACTATGGGCCGGCGCTCCGTCCTGCGTTCGGCTGTCGCCGGTTTCGGTGCTGCCATGATCACCGCCGGAACGTCCGGCTGCGCCCCCAAAGAACGGAACATTCCCATGCCACAAAGCAGTCCAGGACCCCGCCCCGACGGCAGGCAGATCCTGCTCGCCTATTTCTCACGGGCCGGGGAGAACTACCACTACGGCGGCCGCACCGACCTCGACGTCGGCAACACCGAGGTCCTGGTCGGAATGATCCGCACGCGCATCACATGCGATGTCCACCGCATCGAAGCCGCCGACCCCTACGCCGCGGACTACGACGCAACCGTCGCTCGCAACGTCCGTGAACAGGACGGTGACGCCCGCCCGGCCATCGCCTCCCCGATGCCCTCGATCGACCAGTACGACACCGTGCTCCTGGCCAGCGGGATCTGGAACGTCCGGGCCCCGATGATCATGGCGACGTTCGCCGAGAGCTACGACTTCACCGGCAAGTCAGTCCATCCGGTTACCACCCACGCCATGAGCGGACTCGGCACCACCGAACGGGACTACGCGAGATCCTGCCCCGGGGCGACCATCGGCGAGGGACTAGCCGTGCGGGGCGAGGAAGTCCGGGATGCCGGAGCCGCCGTCGAATCCTGGCTTCGCCGTACCAGGCTCCTCGATAGATAGCTGTACGGGAGCGCATCGTTCTGTGGGCTTTGCGCGCGCGAGCACAAAGAGCGGCGCGAAAAGAGGTGAGTGCGCCCGGCGCCCGGGCGCCAGCACCGGCCTATCATGGGGATCACGGAACCGAACGCAACCGGGGGCCGCTTAGCATGACCAACGAACGCGAACGCAATGAAGGGCCAACGGGAAACGTTGCGCTCGTGACCGGCGCAAGCCGAGGGGTAGGCCGTGGCATCGCACTGGGCCTTCTGGCAGCGGGGTTTCGGGTTTATGGCACGGGCCGCTCGATCGACCAGGCGGACCTGCCGCAGGAGATACGGCGACTGCGTTGCGACCATCTCAACGACGAAGAGACGGCGCGCGTGTTTGAAACGATCCGGTCCGAGAGCCGCCGCCTCGATCTCCTCGTCAATTGCGCCTGGGGCGGCTACGAGAAGATGGTGGAAGGTGGCACGTTCACGTGGCCTGCGCCGTTTTGGGATCAACCGCCGCATCGCTGGACCGGCATGATGGACGCCGGCGTCCGCGCCGCATTTGTGTGTTCGGCGCACGCGGCCCGCATGATGACTCCGCGGCACCGCGGCTTGATCATCAACATCAGCTTCTGGTCGGCGCAGCGTCACCTCGGCAACACGATCTACGGCATCGCAAAAGCGGCGACAGACAAGATGACGTCCGACATGGCCGTCGAGCTGAAAACGTTCGCTGTTCCGGTAATCTCGCTCTACCCCGGGCTGGTTCGAACCGAAGCGGTCGTGGCAGCGGCGAAAAGTGGCGCGTTCGATCTCTCGACCAGCGAAAGCCCAGAATTCATCGGCCGCGTGATCAACGCATTGTTCCACGATCCGAACCTGATGGCGCGGACCGGTCAGGTGCTTATCGCCGCCGCGGTTGCGAAGGAGTTCGGCGTACTGGACATCGACGGAAGTTCGCCGCCGGCGCTGACGCTTAGGGACATTGGTTTGGAGGGGTAAGCCCCCGAGGATGTGGCACGGTTGGTAGTCTTAGCCGACTATCGCCTTCCACCGGACATCACTTGAGGTGCAATCCATGACCGCGACGACACCCCCTCCGGGCACCGTCCTTCTCGCCGGTGCCACCGGCGATCTCGGCGGGCTTATCCTGCGGAATCTGGTCGTCCTCGGGGCCACCGTTCGGGTCTTGACACGACCGGAGACCAACACATCGCGGATTGCACAGCTGCGCGCCCAGGGCGCCGAGGTGATCCAGGCGGATTACGACGATTCGGACGGCCTGCGAAGGGCGTGCACGGATGTTGATTGCGTGGTCTCCGCGATCAACGGCCTCGACAGCGCCATCTTGGATGGTCAATCGCGCTTGCTGGAGGCGGCGGCCGCCGTGGGTGTCCCCCGTTTCATCCCTTCCGACTTCTCCATCGATTACCGCGGTATCCGGCCCCGAAGCAACCGGAACTTGCAGCTCCGCAGAGACTTCGCACAGAGACTGGACGCAACCGAAATCCAGGCCACATCGATCCTCAACGGCGCCTTCACCGACATGCTCTCCGGGCAGGCACCAATGATCCTGTTCTCGCGGCGCCGTGTGCTGTTCTGGTCCGACCCCGACCAGGTGCTCGACTTCACCACCAAAGACGACACCGCCACGTACACTGCTGCCGCCGCCCTCGACGAGCGGGCGCCCCGTGTCCTCCAGATCGCCGGGGACAAGGTCACGGCAAGGACCCTGGCATCCACCATGACCGACCTGACGGGCACACAATTCCGGCTCCTCTACGCGGGCAGCGTTGGTTCCCTGACTGCTATGAGCAGGGCAGTTAGAGCCCTCATGCCGGCCTCTACCGAGCCGTTCCCGCCGTGGCAGGGCATGCAGTACTTCGCCAGCATGTTCAGTGGCGACGCGAATCTGCGTTACGTCCACAACGACAGGTACGGCAGCCGGAAATGGACCACCGCCCGGGACGTCCTGGAGCAGCACCGCCAGCAGAGCTGACCGTGCGGCAAGGCCGAACGACTGCGCGGCGTACGCCAGATCCCACAGCCGTGTGCTGGGGCCGGCACCATCCCAATCGATGAAGACCCACCTGCTAGTTCTTGCTCGTCCTCGATCATCCCTGCAGGCTACTGGAATGCCGTCAAACGCTGCTGGAAAGACTCGACAAGGTCGAGCTGCCCCGGCCCCTCTCTGGCGTCGCCCAGCGTCCATCACACCGGCGAAGTTCCTAGGCGATCGGGCGGACGTTCTGATTTGATCGGAAGAGGTTGATTGGGTCGTGTGTGGCTTTGACGGCGGCCAGGCGATCGTAGTTGGCGCCGTAGGCTGCTCTTACGCGCTCCTCCCCCTCCTGGCCCAGGTCGTTGACGTATACCCCGCTTGCGGCAAAGGGCTGCATCGCTTCGAAGAAGGCGCGGGCCCAGCCGATGTGGCGCTCCGTCGCTGCCGGGTCCGACCACTGGGCCAGGATGAGGAGTTCGCTCTGGGACCGGCGATGGGGAAATGCCGTGGCTGCCGGGTCGACCCGGGCGGCCACACCGTGCAGTTGCTGCATTCCGATGCCACTCGCCGCCGAGGGCATCTCGGACGCAAACCGGAGCAGGACATCGACGGCGTCGGCGGTGAAGTCGGTGAAGAAGCTCGATTTCCAGTAGTGGTTCTGGCCCGACGGAAAGTCCGCGTCGTGAGCGCTCTGCAGAACGACGTAGTCCGTTGGGACCACCACATCCAGGGCTGGGCCGAGATCGCGCAGCGGTCGGAGAGCCTGCTCCGCCTCATCGTGCTCGCCGCTCCAGCAGACGCCGACGCCGAAGACAGGGCGCCCCGAGCCGTCGGGCCCCAGGCTGGCCGACATCGAGAGTTCATCGGGACAAGAGGCGGCGAACCCGGGGTAGAACCGCAGGACCTCCCGCGTCCGTTCGGCCGGGAATGAGAGCGCCCCGGCAAGGACCGGCCCGACGGGATGCAAAACGATACGTGAACGAAGTAACGACGCCGAAGTTGCCGCCGCCTCCCCGGATGGCCCAGTAAAGGTCTGCGTGTTCGCCGGGGCTCACCGTCAGGAGCCTGCCATCGGAAGTCACGATGTCGGCGGCGAGCACGTTGTCGCAGGCGAGCCCGTGCTTGCCGTTGAGCCAGCCGATGCCACCGCCGAGGGTCAGGCCGGCGATGCCGGTAACCGAGACGACTCCGAGCGGCGTGGCTAGGCCGTATGCCTGAGTGGCGACGTCAAGGTCGGCCAGGAGCGCACCCGCTCCAGCCACGGCGACGCGCCGTTCGGCATCGATCCGCACGTTGTTCATGCCAGAGCACTCCAGCATGAGCCCATGGGCGCCGACGGCGTTCCCTGCCACGTTGTGACCGCCGCCCTTGATGGAAACAGGGAGATCGTTTTCCCGGGCGAAGGTCACCGCGCGGCGGATATCTTCGGCGTCAGCAGGGCGGACAATCACGTCCGGACGGCGGTCAATCATCGCGTTGAAGACCTTCCGGGCTTCGTCGTAGCCGAATTCTCCGGGACGGAGCAGCCGGCCACGGAGAGCCGAACTCAAGTCCTCAACGACGGATGGGTCAAGCGACGGTGAGGGGGTCTTGATAGCCACGCCAAGGCACCTTTCTCGATCGAGACCGTCAAGAACGCGCCCCCGCCGGCGTCGTCCTCATTTGACGGTCAGCGAGCCGTGCATGTTGGAGTGGTACGTGCAGTGAAACGCGTATGTGCCCGGCACGGAAGGCGCCTTGAATGTGGCCGTACCGCCGTTTTCCTTGACCTCGACATCGAAGAGCGTCGCATCCTGGTCTGCGGTCACCGTGTGCTCGGCAGTGTCCATGTTCACCACCTTCACCTCAGCACCGGGCGCGACCGAGCCAGGGATCTCGTAGGCGAAGTTGCTGATCGTGATTGTCGCGGCGGCGGCGTTTGCCGGCCCTGAAGCGGTAGATCCCGCCGGGGCGGACGGTTCCATCGACATACTGGGAGAGGTCCCGGCCGTCGTGGCAGGGGCCGACGCCGGTGTTCCACCGCCTCCGGCACAGCCGCTCAGCCCGATCAGGACCGTGGCCAGCACAAGTGCAGTCCGTGTGTTATTGGTTGTCATGATGTGCCGTCCTCGACGCTGGAGGGGGCTCGGGAAACAGCCCGGCTTCCTTTCATTCTGCATCCGCCACCATCAAAAAGCACCGCCAAACCACGGGCCGGCAGCGGGACGTCGTCGCCCCCTCAGCCAGTCTTTCCGGCGTCTGCCAGCCGGTTGTTGAGCCGGTCCACCTCGTCGAGGACTTCAGTCGCCGCCCAGGCACGGCTGCGCTTTGACTGGGTGACCGGGGTGATGACCCCGGCACTGGAGAGCCTCTGCAGCGCGGCGTAGACGGAGCTTTCGGCGACGCCGGCAATATGGGCAGCGCTGTGGGCCTCGAACACGGGCCGCACCAGAAGCCACGGAATGATCTTCTCGTCCGCGGATCCCCTGCGTGGCCTGGCCAGCTCCAGCCACATCGCCGGCAGGGCATCGAGTGCGGCCACGGATTCCCGGGCGGCGTCCGAGGCGCGGACCGCGGAACGGGCCAGGTAGAGCACGAACGGATCGGCGTCACCGGAGCGGTAGTTGTTGACGAGGCTGAAATACGTGTCGACGTCGGCGACCATCGCCGACGCGATCGGGGTGACCGTGTTCTTTGTGAGCCCGCGACGCCGGGAAATCGCGCCGATCAAGGCCCGGCCGATCCGGCCATTGCCGTCGGTGAAGGGGTGGATGGATTCGAAGTGGGCGTGCGCGATTGCCGCCTGCGCCATGATCGGTACATCGCGGCGGTTGCAGAAGACCATCAGGTCCTCCATCAGGTCCGGCACGAGCTCCGGCGGGGGCGGGACGTGGATGGCGCCGCGCGGCGAATGGTCGCTGCCGCCGATCCAGTTCTGAACGTCCCTGAATTTGCCGGCGTGTGGGCCGTCCATCGGGTCGTCTTTCATGAGCGTGTGATGGGCACCCAGCATTGCCTCCAGCCGGATCTCCCCGGTTCGCCCGGCGTCGTCGATCATCCCTTGTACGGCGTCGGCTGCCGCTACCATGGAGCGGGCGTCATCACTGGCCTTGAGCCCGATCATGGCCCGGGCGTAGTCGTCACGGTTGGCGTTGACGTGCTCGATTTTAGAGGAGGAAACGGCCTCACTGCGGAGAAGGAACCCGCTGATGGCGGCCATCCGGGTGCCGGCCGTGACGTCCAGGGACGCTATGGCAACGGCGGCCTCTTCAAGGGCGACAATGGTCTCGCGCCCCGGATCGAACCAGCTCCGGGCGATCATGGGTGGCAGCGAGACGACAACCTCGGTGAATTCCCGGTCTTCGCGCGGCGGCCGCCCGGACGACTTCCACGGCATCGTCTTGCTGCCGTGCGCGGGCCAACGGGTCATGGATCCTCCGGAAGTCTAAATAGCCACCCTAGCTATTTAGATTTTAGGGGTCAAACATGAATAGTGCGACGAGTTGCTGGGGAAACCAACACCCGCGTCCCGCAACGCGGGATCTTTCCTTCAGTCGGAGTGGGAGGCGACGACGGGAATCTCGGCGGTGGACGTCGCAGCCCAGCTGGCCAGCAGTTTCAGGCGTTCCTCGGTCGCGGAGCCGGGTTCGGCGGTGTAAGCGAACATTGTCCAGCCGGGGTTGGTCGGCAGCTCCATCGCCTCGTACGTGAGTTCGAGATCGCCGACCACGGGGTGATGGATACGTTTGAAGCCGGTTCTGTGAAGCCGGACATTGTGGGCTGCCCAGCGGGTACGGAAGTCCTCGCTGCGCGTCGCAAGCTCCCCGACCAGATCCGAGAGTCCCTTGTCGTGCGGGTCCTGGCCCGCGGAGCTGCGCAGGACGGCGACGATATCGTTGGCGCTCCGCTCCCAGTCGGGAAAGAAGCTCCGGGCCTCCGGATCGAGGAACACGAAGCGGGCGCTGTTGGCGGGCCGGGCACTGCCGGTCAGCAGGGGCGCGTACAGTGCACGGCCGAGCGCGTTGGCGGTGATGAAGTCCATGCGTTCGTTGCGCACCCAGACGGGCGCACCGGTAATGCAGTCCACGAACCGTTGCAGGCTGGGCCGCACCTCCTGCGGCTTCGCCGGACGCCGGCGGCGGGCCGGCCCGGGCTGCGCGGCACGGGCGAGAGCGAACAGGTGTGCAGTCTCGGCTTCGTCCAGCCTCAAGGCGTGCGCAATGGATTCCAGTACTTCATCGGAGACCCCGCTGAGGTTTCCGCGTTCCAAACGCGCGTAGTAGTCGACGCTGACCGAGGCCAGGGTCGCCACCTCCTCGCGGCGCAGCCCCGGGACGCGGCGGTTGCTCCCGACGATCAGATTGACCTGTTCCGGTGTCACTTTCGCGCGGCGCGTGCGCAGGAATTCACTCACGTCATTTCGGCTCTCCATGCTCTCAGGCTACGGCCGGTGATGGAAGTGTGGGAGGGCCTGTCAGTACACCTCTCGGCGCGGGAACCGGGGCTGAAGGGTGGTCTGGGAGTGCGTGGACCAGCAGTGACTCCCGCTCCGTGGCTTTCTGCGGTGTTGTTGATAGTGCGGGCCGCCGCCTGACTGACTCTCAGAAACACCACACCATCCGACCACGAAGGACCACCGTGCCCACCACCACAGCCGCGTCCGCCACCCGGGTCCGCCCGACGGCGATCCTGGCGATCATCCTTGTCAGCTACTTCATGATCATCCTGGACAACTCGATCATCTTCACAGGCCTGCCCAGAATCCAGGCTGAAATGGACCTTTCGGCCACCGCACTGTCCTGGGTCCAGAACGCGTACACGCTGGTGTTCGGCGGACTGCTGCTGCTCGGGGCCCGCCTCGGCGACATTCTGGGCCGCCGTCGCGTGTTCATCGGCGCTCTCGCGGTCTTCGCCCTTGCGTCCCTTCTGGTCGCAGCCGCCCCCAGCGACGAGTGGCTGATTACTGCTCGGGCACTCCAGGGAATTGGCGCAGCAGTCGTGGCCCCCTCCTCGCTCTCTCTGCTGACGGCTACGTTCGCTGCCGGCCGGGAGCGCACCCGCGCCGTGGCATCCTACGGCGCCGTCGCGGGAATCGGGGCCAGCCTGGGCCTCGTCGTCGGCGGCGCGCTTGCCGAATGGGTTTCCTGGCGGGCGGGGTTCTACGTGAACGTGCCCATCGGAATCGCCATGATCATCGCCGCGGTCAGGTTCATCCCGGAATCCCCGCGGGCCTCCGGCCGCTTCGATTTCACCGGCGCCGTGGCGTCGACCCTTGGCATGGGCGCCCTCGTCTTCGCGATCGTCAACTCCGTCGACGCCGGCTGGGCGGCGCCCGAAACGGCCACGGCCCTGATCGTGGCAGCGTTGCTGCTAGGCCTGCTGGTCCTCAACGAATGGAAGGTCAAGCAGCCGATCATGCCGCTGCACCTCTTCGCCAGCCGGGAACGGGCCGGCGCCTACTACACAGCGCGCCTCCTCTTCGCCGGCACTATGATCGGCTTCTTCTTCTTCACCACCCAGTTCCTGCAGGGCGTCTACGGCTACAACCCGCTCCAGGCCGGCGTCGCATTCCTCCCCATGACGATCGTGAACTTCTTCGTCGCGCTGGGCGTCCCGCGGCTCACCCACCGGTTCGGCAACGCGATTCTGCTCGCTGCCGGGCTTGCCGTAACCCTTGGCGGCGTGTTCTGGCTGAGCAGGATCACCGCCGCGACCCCGTACCTCACCGGGGTTGCAATGCCGCTGGTGCTGATCGGAATCGGCCAGGGCCTCGCCTTCGCCCCGCTCACGGCCGCGGGGCTCGCGGGAGTCACCGCCAAGGACGCCGGAGCAGCCTCGGGGCTCGTCAACACTTCGCACCAGCTCGGCAGCGCCCTCGGCGTCGGTGTCCTCGTCGCGCTCTCGGCCAACGCCGGCTCGCTCGCCGCCAGCGCGGCGGTCGCCTACACGGGCGGTTCCGGCATGCTGGCAGCGGCCCTGGCGGCCGTCCTCATCCTCATCGTCCCGGCCGAGCGATCGGCCCGGCGCGCCGCCCGTGCCAGGTCCGCCCCTTCCAAGGGCCCCTTGCTGACACCCGTTCAATCAAACCGGAGCACACCATGACAAACGACACTGGCAACTACGAGCCTTCGGATGCCGCAGCGGCCATCAAGAAGGCCAACGCTGATCTGAACCGCTGGATGGTCCAGGGACGCACTGACCGGCTCGAGGAGTTGCTCGACGACGGCTTCGTCCTTGTACATATCACCGGGTACGTGCAGTCCAAGGCCGAGTGGCTGGCGCAGATTGACTCCGGCGAAATGACCTACCACGGCATCCGTGAGCAGTCGGTCAAGGTTGAGGTCCACGGCGATACGGCCGTCCTTGTCGCCAGAAATCTCGTCGACGCAACGATCTGGGGGTCACGGGCGACGTGGCCCCTGGAAATGACGACGCCGTTCGCGAAGCAGGAAGGACGCTGGCGGCCGACGCGCTCCCGCGCCATCACCTACTAACGGTCGGCGCGTAGCGGCAGAAGGAAAGGCAGAAGCACGCCGTCGAGCGCGCCGGCCGCGTCCGCTTCCAGCCGCCTAGCGCTGAAAGGCTTCCCGAACGTCCGGCGGCGTAGCTTCCTGTATCACCCAGCGGTTGCCGTCCGGGTCGCTGAAGTAGGCGAAGGCGATTCCACCGATGTCTTGGACGTCGCTGATCTCTGCTCCCCGCCGGAGTAGCTCAGCCCGTGCCGATGCCATGTCGGGGACCACCAACTGCAGTCCTTCCAGGCTGCCCGGCGGCATGCTGGTCATTCCCGTGCCGATGACGATGGAGGCGGCGGAGCCGGGCGGCGTGAGTTGGACAACCCTCATGCCCGGTATGTATTCGACATCATGGTCCAGGGCGAACCCGAGCCGGTCTGTGTAGAACGACTTGGCCTTGTCCACATCACTGACGGGTACTTGCACGACCTCGAGGCGCATCTCCATGCGCCTTACAGTACCCCGGTTTGCACGTACGCACGGGGGCCGGGGATCAGTCGAGGAATTCGGGACGGCGTTCCTTCGATCTCGTGATGGGAGTGCTAGTTTTGCCGCAAGACGCGCTTCCCGGGACGAACCGGCAGTGACAGCCGTGTGCCCGCCGCTCGCGAGATTGCTTGGGACTGGACAGGGGACTGGTTTTTGATGGCAGTTGATCAGCTTTTCGCAACACTCGCCTGCGCCCTTCTAGCCGGCTTGGCCATCTTCCAGGCCGCACTCATCGGTGGAGCTCCGCTCGGGAGGATGGCGTGGGGCGGACAACACCGTATCCTGCCTGCCAAACTCAGAATCGGGAGCGCCCTGTCCATAGCTGCGTATGCCCTTTTCGCCTATGTAGCGCTGGCCAAGGCCGGCCTTGTCCTGCCGTTGGTCAGCGAAGCCTTTACTTCAATCACTGTGTGGGTGATGACGGCATACTTCGCGCTCGGCGTCGTCATGAACGGGATCTCCCGCAGCAAACCCGAACGCCTCGTCATGACCCCCACAGCGCTGGCCCTCGCAGCCACCTACCTGGTCCTTGCACTTCACTGAGCTCCGGCCTGGGGCTGCGGGATCCCTTGAGGGGTGCCCTGCCGGTACACCTTTCACCAGGGTCTCCCACGTGGCCGCAACGGCAAGTTGACTGGAGACGCTGAACCCGACTCCCCGCACAACGATCAAAGGAGACAAGATGCACACGCGAACTCTCGGACAGGGCTTGCAGGTCTCGGCCATCGGTCTTGGCTGCATGGGCATGTCACAGGGCTACGGTCCGAACCCCGGAGACCGCCAGACGATGCTCGAGGTGCTCCGCAACGCCGTCGAGATCGGAATCAACTTCTTCGACACCGCAGAGGTATACGGGCCCTTCGTCAATGAGGAACTCGTCGGCGAGGCGCTCGCCCCGGTGCGGGCCGAGGTGGTGATAGCGACCAAGTTCGGCTGGCGGATCGAGGACGGCAAATCGGTAGGACTCGACAGCTCCCCCGAGCGGATCAAACGGGTCGCCGACGAGTCGCTGCGCAGGCTCCGCGTCGACACCCTCGACCTTTTCTACCAGCACCGGGTCGACCCGAATGTGCCTATCGAGGAAGTCGCGGGCACCGTCGGCGAACTGGTCGAGGCCGGCAAGGTCCGCCACTTCGGCCTTTCCGAAGCCTCCGCCGCCACCATCCGGGCTGCACATGCTGTCTTCCCGGTGACGGCCGTGCAGAGCGAGTACTCCCTGTGGACACGGGATCCGGAACCGGAGGTGCTGCCAACGCTGGCCGAACTGGGCATCGGGTTCGTACCCTTCAGCCCGCTCGGCAAGGGCTTCCTCACCGGCACCGTCAACCCCTCGACGTCATTCGCAGACGGCGATATCCGGGGCACTATCCCCCGCTTCACCGCCGAGAACCGGGCCGCGAACCAGGCCCTCGTGGACCACGTCGCCGGTCTCGCCGGCGCCAAGGGTGCAACCCCCGGCCAGGTGGCACTGGCCTGGCTGCTGGCCCAGCAGCCGTGGATCGTCCCGATCCCCGGGACCAGGCGGCGCGGGCGCCTCGAGGAAAACGCGGCCGCTACCGCCGTCGCGCTCTCTGCCGACGAGGTCGCCGACTTGAATGCGGTGGCACGCCGGATCGGTGTGCAGGGGAACCGCTACAACGACCTCCATATGGGCCTCGTCGGGCGATGACACGGGCGAAAATGCGCCCTCAGGACGGCCGGCCGGTCAGGCCTGGCTCAGCGCCTTGGCCTTGACAGCGTCGAACTCGCTCTGGGTCAGCGTGCCGGCGTCGAGGAGCTCCTTGGCCTTGGCGATTTCCTGGGTGGGGGATGCTGTGGCGACGGAGCGGATGTACTCGTTAGTGGCGGCTTGGGCCTGTTGTGCACTCCTGGCCTGGCGCTCGGCCATGCTGCGGCCCCGCGCGATCAGGTACACAAGAACCGTGAGGAACGGCACGAAGACGAGGAAAATGATCCACACGGCCTTGAGCCAGCCGTTGAGCTCGTGGTCCCGGAAAATGTCGGTGATAACTGCAAACAGCGCGAAAAGGTAGGCGACGAACGCGAATCCCCAAAAGAACAGCCAAATGACGCTCCAGAATTGCTCCACGGGAGCCATCCTTTCGTTCTGAGGAAGCCCTGCTGGCATTCCTTACGCGCCAAGGTAGTCCGCCGGCATATCCGCTGTAAGGACCATAAGGCCTGAATTTGCCGAGGTGGCGGGCCTAGAAGAAGTGCAGCTCACTGGCCGCGTCCGGGGAAGGATGCACCACGGGAGCTTGGCCCAGTTCGAGCAGGATGTCGTTAATGCTCAGCTGGCCGTCCAGCTGAGGATCCAGCTGCACCGGGACAACAGCCTCCGGAACGGCGTCGCTACTCATGCCACGATCATATGTGCGGACCGCCCCGGAGCCCGCGGGCCACGCCGACCGGGGGTCAGGGCGGGCCTGGCCCGGTCCGCCGCACCGGAATACGGCGCGGCGGACCAACCGGCGCCGGGCGCCGGGGGCATAAGTGGCGTCAGTCGCCGTCGTAAGCGGACTGAAGGGCGGCGATGTCCAGCTTGCGCATTCCGAGCATCGCCTGCATGGCGCGCTGGGCGCCGTCGGGGTCGGGGCCACCGATCAGTTGTCCCAGCACGGCCGGCACAACCTGCCACGAGACCCCGTACCGGTCCTTGAGCCAACCGCACTGGCTTTCCTGGCCGCCGTCGGTCAGGGCCGACCAGTACCGGTCCACTTCTTCCTGCGACGCGCAGTCGATGACAAAGGACACCGCCTCCGTGAAGGTGAAGGCCGGTCCCCCGTTCAATGCCGTGAAGGTACGCCCGTCAACCTGGAAACGGACGGTAATCGCCTGGCCGGCCGGCCCGGGACCGCCCTCGCCATACCGGGAGACGTCGAGGATTTTGCCGCCGTCGAAGACGGAGACGTAGTATTCGGCGGCTTCCTCGGCCTGGCTGTCGAACCACAGGCAGGTGGTGATTTTTTCGCTCACAGCGCTCCCCTTGCGTTCGCCCGTGCCACCGGCTGGCTCCGGCGGCGATCAGCGGCATGGGACCGAGCCTAGCCCCACGGTGATTTCACGCACAACGACTTCCGCCGGCCGGACGTCATCCGGACGGGACTAGGCTTGGTTGTATGCCTTCTCCAACACCCAGACTCCCCCGTCCGTCCGCCCAGGATGCTTCCAGTACGGGCCTTCGGCCCGCGCAGACAGCCGCACTGGCCGCCTCCGCTGATGCGCTCCTGATCCTGCTCTTCGCGGCGATTGGGCGCGACGCGCACCAGCGGGGGGAAATCATCACCGGCGTCTTTGCGACGGCGTGGCCGTTCCTGGTGGGCGCGGCACTGGCATGGCTCGCCCTCCGGCTGTGGCATGACCCCCTGCGGGTGTGGCCCGCCGGCGTCGCCGTCTGGCTCGGAACTGTCGGCGTCGGCATGATCCTGCGAGCCGTCACCGGGCAGACAGTGGTGCTGCCTTTCATCATCGTCGCCCTGGTGAGCCTGGGCGTTTTCCTCCTGGGTTACCGCCTTGTGGCCGCAGGGGTGCGGCGGTTGCGTTCACGCCGCCGCCAGGGCTGATGCACTAGGCTTGCAGAAGATGGCAGCGCCCGGACACGGGCCGCCGACAGGCCCGCAAACGGCGCAACCGATCCGGAAAGGCTCACACGTGGTCACCGCATTCGTCCTGATCAAGACAGACGCTTCACGCATCCCGGAGACCGCCGAGGAAATCTCCGCCATCGCCGGTATCAGCGAGGTCTATTCCGTCACGGGCGAGTGGGACCTGATCGCCATCGCCCGGGTCGCCAAGCATGAAGACCTGGCAGAAGTCATCGCAGACAAGCTCTCGAAGGTCCGGGGCGTCGCCCACACCACCACGCAGATCGCCTTCCGCGCTTACTCACAGCACGACCTCGACGCCGCCTTTGCCCTCGGGTTCGAGCAGTAGCGGGCAACCAAGCAGCTTCAGCGCTACGCAGGACGGGCCCGGCATAATCTGCCGGGCCCGTCCTTCTTGGTCTGTGCCTTCTGTACCAGCCTGGCGGCGCCTAGGCGGTCTGCGACAGAGCGACCCACCTGTCCAGCACCGCGGCCGCGGCACCGGATTCAATGGACTGCTCGGCGCGTTTGAACGCCGCGGCCATCCGCTCCGCCAGCGGGCCCACGGCGTCGAGGTCGAACGCGACCAGCCCGGCCGCGGCGTTGAGCAGCGCAGCATCACGGGCCGGCCCCGGCGCACCGCCAAGGACAGCGCGGACGACGGCGGCATTGGCCACGGCGTCACCGCCGCGCAACTCCTCCAACGTGGCCGTCCGGATGCCGAGGTCGCGCGGATCAAACATCTCTTCCGTGACCTCGCCGTTGCGGATCTCCCACACGCGCGACGGGCCGGTGGTGGTGAGCTCATCCAGGCCGTCATTCCCTCGGAAAACCAGGCCGCGGCTGCCGCGCTTGGCCAGCACCCCGGCCACCAGGGGCGCCATCTGCTCATTGGCGACGCCCACGGCCGAGGCCTGGACATGTGCCGGGTTGATCATGGGGCCCAGGAAGTTGAACGCCGTCGGAACGCCGATTTCGCGGCGGGCGACGGCAGCATGACGCATCGAGGGGTGGAACACCTGGGCGAAGCAAAACGTGATTCCCGCCTCTTCGGCGTTGAGCGCCACGCGGGGAATGGGAAGATCCAGCCTGACACCGAGGGCCTCCAGGACATCGGCGGATCCGGACGAGGACGACGACGCACGGTTGCCGTGCTTGACCACCCTGGCCCCCGCGCCGGCGGCGATAAGGGCGGCCATCGTGGAGATGTTGACGGTGTTCTGCTGGTCGCCACCTGTGCCGACGATGTCCAGCTTCTCACCGGCAATGTCAATGGGGTTGGCGTTGGCGATCATCGCCTCTACCAGGCCAGCCAGCTCATCCACGGTCTCGCCCTTGGAGCGCAGCGCCACCAGGAATCCCGCCACCTGGGCCGGCGTCGCCTCGCCGGACATGATGGAGTTCATGGCCCACTCAGTACTCCCGGCAGTAAGGTCTGCGCCGCTGATGAGCGCGTTGATGAGCCGCGGCCAGGTGTTGCCTGCCGCCTGTGCAGATGCCTGTGAAGTCACCTCCCGATGCTATCGAGGTCCGCCCCGCAAAGACCAATGTGAACCCCTCCGGGAACTTTTCCGCGCGAATTCGCGTCTTTGTAGAAAAAGTCCTCCGAAAACGCGGTTTGCGTTGGGCAGTACGGACTTTTATAGACATAATGTCTATGTGACATCTGCGACCCATGCCCCCAGTACCCCGGCGCACCCGACGCTGAACCGCCCGAACATGGTTTCTGTTGGAACCGTTGTGTGGCTGTCCAGTGAGTTGATGTTCTTCGCCGGTCTCTTCGCCATGTACTTCACACTCCGTTCGACTTCCGGACTGATGTGGGCCGAAGAGACAGCCAAGCTCAACTTCCCGTTTGCGCTCGTTAATACGATCGTCCTCGTGGCAAGTTCCTTTACTTGCCAGATGGGCGTCTTCGCTGCCGAGCGGCTCCAGCCGCGCCGAACCGGCGGACGCTTCAGCTTTACCCAGTGGGGGATGAACGGATGGTTCATCCTGACGTTCCTCATGGGTTCCTTCTTCGTCGCCGGCCAGGCGACCGAGTACGCCATGCTCGTTTCCGAGCATGTCTCGCTGTCCTCCAACGCCTACGGTTCAGCCTTCTACATAACGACGGGCTTCCACGGCCTGCACGTGATCGGCGGCCTGATTGCCTTCCTGCTCATCATTGGCCGCTCCTTCGCCGCGAAGAAGTTCGGACACTTTGAGGCAACCTCGGCGATTGTCACCTCGTACTACTGGCACTTCGTGGACGTCGTCTGGATTGGCCTCTTCCTGGTCATCTACGTCCTCAAGTAGTCAGACTTGACTCTTTTTCTACAAGAGGCAGAATTTCAAGAAGCGGCTCCCGGAGCCACCGCAGGATCGAATAAAGGAACCACCACGTGAAGGCACTCTCGCAGAAGCGACGTCACCCACTGGCAGCAATTGCACTGCTGCTGATGGGCCTCTTGGTCACGGGTGGGCTGTACGCCGTTGCCACCACCGTCAACCAGGCCAAGGCCGACACCACCACCTACAGCGCAAGCGACGTAGAGGAAGGCGGCAAGCTCTTTGCCGCCAACTGCGCCACCTGCCACGGCATGGGTGCCAGCGGTTCGCAGGCCGGGCCGTCGCTTGTGGGCGTCGGCGCCGCCGCTGTTGACTTCCAGGTCGGCAGCGGCCGCATGCCCATGCAGATGAACGGCCCGCAGGCCTACAAGAAGCCCGCCCAGTTCAATGAGGAACAGACCAAGCAGCTGGCTGCTTACGTTGCCTCCCTCGGCCCCGGCCCGGCCATCCCCGAGGCCGGTGTGCTCGACGAAAAGGGCGATGCCGCCAACGGTGGGGAGCTCTTCCGCACCAACTGCGCCATGTGCCACAACGCTGCCGCCGCCGGCGGTGCACTTACTCGGGGCAAGTTTGCCCCGGCCCTCGCAGGTGTCTCCGGGCAGCACATTTACGAGGCGATGGTCACCGGCCCCCAGAACATGCCGGTCTTCAGTGACGCGAACATCTCCCCCGAGGGAAAGCGCGACATCATCACCTACCTGAAGCAGATTGAGGCCAACGGTTCACCCGGCGGCGCCGATCTTGGTGCTTTGGGACCGGTCTCCGAAGGTCTCTTTGTCTGGATCGCCGGGCTGGGCGTCATCATCGCGTTCACCATTTGGCTGACATCCCGCACGTCATAGGCGGACCTTGCACCTGTAAGAATTTTCTGCTGACCCGTCAGCAGTTTGAATTGAAACCTAACTCGGCACTCGCCGAGACGAGAGAAGGATGAGGCGAATTATGGGCAACCATAGTGACGGCGGTCCGAACGACTCGGGCACCGTAGCTACGGCTGGTCAGAATGAGGTGGAGAAGTTCCAGGATCCTGGAATTCCCCCGCACCGTTTGCGCCTGGCTGACACGGACCCGAAGGCCGCCAAGAAAGCAGAACGGCAGGTAGCCCTTCTGTTCGGCATCTCGGTCGTTGGCACCTTGATATTCCTGGTGGCGTATTTCGCGATCGATCTGGGGCACGACTCCCCGATCGCCACGATCCGTCTCCAGAATGC
The DNA here is from genome assembly GCF_040676555.1 of Arthrobacter sp. LAR12-1-1.1. NCBI lineage: Bacteria > Bacillati > Actinomycetota > Actinomycetes > Micrococcales > Micrococcaceae > Arthrobacter > Arthrobacter sp. LAR12-1-1.1. The sequence goes on from NZ_JBEGIG010000001.1 coordinate 704,790, forward strand.
ACTGCTGGGCATCGGCACCGCATTCGCGATGCTGGGCATCGGCACCGGTATCGTCCACTGGGCCAAGGCACTTATGCCGGACCACGAGGTCTCGGAAGAGCGCCACGCGATCCGCACCGAGGAAGACCGCCAGGCTGCCGTGCGCATCGTCGATGACATCGTCGAGGAAACCGGTATCAAGCGCCGGCCACTGATCCGCAACACCCTGCTCGGCGCCGTCGCCCTCGCCCCCCTGCCGGCCCTGGCCATCTTCGGTGACCTCGGCCCCCGGCCGGACGACAAGCTGGCCCACACCCTGTGGGCACCGGCCCCGGACGGCAGGCTCAAGCGGCTGGCCCGCGACCCCGACGGCACACCCATCAAGGCCGCGGACGTCACCATGGGCTCTGCGTTCCACGTCATCCCTGAGGGGCTGAACGAACTGAGCGAGGGAAAGCTGAACGAGAAGGCCAAGTCGGTCGTCCTGCTCATGCGTCTGGACCCCGAGTTGCTCAATCCCTCCCCTGGCCGCGCAGATTGGGCCTACAACGGAATCGTTGCCTACTCGAAGATCTGCACCCACGTTGGTTGCCCTGTTGCCCTGTACGAACAGCAGACCCACCACCTGCTGTGCCCGTGCCACCAGTCAACCTTCGACCTGACTCAGCAGTGCAAGGTTATCTTCGGCCCTGCCAGCCGCCCTCTCCCCCAGCTGCCTATCGCAGTGGACTCCGAGGGCTACCTTGTCGCCACGAGCGACTTCCATGAACCCGTCGGACCGACCTACTGGGAGCGTGAGCAGCATGTCCTCGAACGCAACGCCTGATGCCTCTGTCTTCGTCGCCAAGACGTCGGGCGGCCGCATCACCGACTTCGTCGACCAGCGTGTTGGCGGCTCCGGAATCCTCCGCGAATTCGGCCGGAAGGTTTTCCCGGACCACTGGTCGTTCATGTTCGGCGAAGTGGCGCTCTATTCCTTCGTCATCCTGCTCCTCTCGGGCACGTTCCTGACGTTCTTCTTCGACCCGTCCATGGCGGAGACGCACTACGCGGGTTCGTACACACCGCTGAAGAACGTCGAAATGTCCGTGGCGTACAGTTCCTCCCTGAACATCTCCTTTGATGTCCGCGGTGGGATGTTCATGCGCCAGGTACACCACTGGGCAGCCCTGCTGTTCGTCGCGTCCGTGTCCGTGCACATGCTCCGTGTGTTCTTCACCGGCGCATTCCGTAAGCCCCGCGAACTGAACTGGGTGGTGGGCAGCGTCCTGCTCATCCTGTCCATGGCCGCAGGCTTCACCGGCTACTCACTCCCCGATGACCTGCTCTCCGGCAACGGCCTGCGCATCATCGACGGCGTCATCAAGTCCATCCCGGTCATCGGCACGTACACCTCGTTCTTCCTCTTCGGCGGCGAGTTCCCGGGCACCATGATCATCAGCCGCCTGTACATGCTCCACATCCTCCTGGTTCCCGCGCTCATCCTGCTGATGATCGTGATGCACCTCTTCATGGTGGTTGTGCACAAGCACACGCAGTACCCCGGCCCCGGCCGCAATGACGGCAACGTCGTCGGTTACCCCCTGGGACCTGTTTACGCGGCGAAGGCCGGCGGCTTCTTCTTCATCGTGTTCGGTGTCGTTGCCATCATGGCGGCGTTCTTCACCATCAACCCGATCTGGAACTACGGCCCGTACGACCCCTCCCCGGTTTCTGCAGGCACGCAGCCTGACTGGTACATCGGCTTCGTTGACGGCGCCCTGCGCCTGATGCCGGGCACGATCGGTGACTGGAAGGTCGAGCAGGTGTGGTTCGGCTACATGTTCACCTTCAACGTGCTGCTGCCGGCCCTCGTCCCCGCGGGCATCCTCTTCACCGTCATGTTCGCCTACCCGTGGATTGAACGCTGGATCACCAAGGACAACCGCGAGCACCACGTCCTGGACCGTCCCCGCAATGCTCCTACCCGTACGGCAATCGGCATGGCCGGTTTCGTTTGGTACTGCGTCATGTGGGCAGCCGCCGGCTCGGACCTCATCGCCACCCACTTCCACGTGGCCCTGAACGATGTGACCTACTGGCTGCGCGCGCTGTTCTTCATCGGCCCGGTTATCGCCTTCATCGTCACGAAGCGCGTTGCCCTGGCGCTCCAGCGCAAGGACCGCGAGATTGCCCTGCACGGCCGCGAAACCGGCCGCATCGTGCGCCTGCCGCACGGAGAGTTCATCGAGGTCCACGCCCCGCTGGATGAATACAAGCGCTACAAGCTGGTCGGCTTCGAGTCGCCGGCCCCGCTGCCCGCGGTGCCGAACGAGCACGGCGTCGTGGACCGCAAGGAAAAGCGCCGCGCGAAGCTGTCCCGCTGGTTCTTCGAAGACCGTGTTGCCCCGGCCACTCCCGCAGAACTGGAGGCCGCTCACGGCCACCACGGCGCCCACGAGGCCGTCGAGGCGGCAGAGTCTCAGAAGACGCTGAGCCACTAAGCAGCACCAAGCAAGACAGCTAGACAGGAAGGCCCGGTCCCCTTGGGGACCGGGCCTTCCTGTGTTTCTGCTGCCTATCGAACAGCTGCGTTGTTGTGGCTACGGACGGTACCCCGAGGCGTAGTTGCGGGTGGGCCGGACGCCGGGGCGCTGCAGGGGCACCCAGAGCTTGTAGCGGTCAGCCCGGTAATAGGACACGGAGTAGTCCACCATGGCGCGGGCCACGAACGCATGGCGCTGGATCTTCAGCAGCGGAGTTCCAACCTCGACATTCAGGAGCCGGGCTGTCGACGGGGATGCGGCCGTCGCCTCGATCATGTCCTCCCCCCATTCCATCACCAGCCCGTAGCGTTCGCTCAGCACGTTGTAGAGGGATGTGGGCGGCTCGCCGTCGAGCAAGCCGGGGACCCGGTGGGCCGGGATGAAGTTCTCGTCCACGCTCATTGGCTCACTGTCGGCCAGCAGGAGGCGCCGGAACCGGACCAGGGGCGTCCCCTCCTCCAACTGCAGCTCCCGGGCCAGGAAGGCGCTGGCGCTAATCTGCTCAAAGCTCAGCACTTTGGCGGCCGGGACCATGCCGCGGCGCTGCATCTCTTCGCTGTAGGAGGTCAGCTTTACCTGGAGATCCAGTTTGGGTTTGCGCACGAACGTGCCCAGCCCAACGACGCGCTCGATGACTTCCTCGCCCACGAGGGCATCGATTGCCTGGCGGACGGTCATCCGGGCAAGGCCGAAGCGCTGGGCGAGGTCTCGTTCGGACGGCAGCGCGGATCCCGGCGGGCAGGCGGCAGCGATGTGCGCCCGCAGGATTTCCCGGAGTTGCACGTAGATCGGCACCCCGCTCTGACGGTCGATCTCGCCGATCATCTTGGATGCGTTAGAGGACGCCATGGTTCAGCCTCCGATTGGGGCACGACGCGGGAAAAACACTCATATCTCAAGGGTAAGCCCGCGGCCCGGCAGGTCTAGACCACTGTCGACTCAAGTCGTGCGGGCCCCGCCCCCGCGGCTACCCTTGAAGTTGCAGACCGGAACCGGGGCAATGGCGCCCGCCCAGTCTGCTGGAACGCCAGTTCTGGGCACGCCTGCCTAACCGGACGCCTGCCGTAGGGAACAGCCCGTCCCGCAGCACCACCTATAGACCAGCACCACCTACTGAACCAACACCAGCATGAGGGAGTCCCGTTGCCAGTTCGCAAGGCAATTGTCACGGCCGCCATCGGCCTCCACGCCCGGCCGGCGGCAGTATTTGTCCGGGCCGTCACGGCCACCGGCCTCCCGGTGACCATCAGCAAGGACGGCAGGCCCGGCGTCGACGCCCGCTCGCTGCTGGAGGTCATGACGGAAGACTTCGAGTGCGGCTGCGAAGTGGAACTGGCCGTCGCGGCGGAGGCCCTCCCGGCGTTCTGCAGCCTTTCGGAGGCCGAGGGTGCGCTGGAGGACCTCCGGATCCTCCTGGAGTCGGCAGCCGCAGCCTGAGCCTTCCAGACCCGCACCGCACCACGCTCCCGCACCACACGCCCGCGCAGCAGGCACACTAGACCCGCGCAGGCGCGCGCCGCGGCCCGTACTGGGGCACAAACGACGGCGGGCCCCACCAATGGTGGGGCCCGCCGTCGTGCAATCTGAATTTTAGTCCGGGTGGACGTGGACGCTAGTGCGCGTGGTCACCGCGGCTGTACTCGTAGACCCAGCCGACGAGAGCCACTACTGCCATTCCGCCGGCGATGAAGACGATCCACCAGCCCACGGCCAGGCCGAGGAACCCGGCGGCGCAGGACAGGCCGAGCATCAGCGGCCACCAGCTCCAGGGACTGAAGTGTCCCTGTTCGCCGGCGCCTTCGTGGATTTCAGCGTCGTTGCGGTCCTCGGGGCGCATGCCCACGCGGCGGCCGGTGAAGCCCAGGTAGGCGCCGATCATGCCGGCGAGCCCGCCAACCAGCAGGATGGCCAGCGCGCCCACCCATTCGGTCCAGTTAGTCAGGTAACCGTAGATGAATGCCACCGGCACGAAGAAGAAGACGCCGTAGCCAAAGATCCTTGATTCGATTTTCACTTGGCAGTGTCCTTCTGGTCGGCGTTACCGAGGGCCGCTGCTGCTGGAGCAGGCGAATCCGCGGTGTAGGACTGGGAGAGCTCCGGGTGGTGCAGGTCCAGGGCAGGACGCTCGGAGCGGATGCGGGGCAGGGACGTGAAGTTGTGGCGCGGCGGCGGGCAGGACGTGGCCCACTCGAGCGAGGCACCGAAGCCCCACGGGTCATCAACTTCCACGCGCTCGTTGCTGCGCCAGGTGATGTAGACGTTCCAGAAGAACGGAATCAGCGAGGCGCCGAGGACGAACGAGGCGATGGTGGAGAACTGGTTCATCCACGTGAAGTTGTCCTGCGGCATGTAATCGGCGTAACGGCGGGGCATGCCCTCGACACCCAGCCAGTGCTGGATCAGGAAGGTGCCGTGGAAACCGAGGAACAGCATCCAGAAGTGGATCTTGCCGAGGCGCTCGTTGAGCATCTTGCCGGTCCACTTGGGCCACCAGAAGTAGAAGCCGGCGAACATGGCGAACACGACAGTACCGAAGACCACGTAGTGGAAGTGCGCCACCACGAAGTAGGAGTCCGAGACGTGGAAGTCCAGCGGCGGCGAGGCCAGGATGATGCCGGTGAGCCCACCGAAGAGGAACGTCGCCAGGAAGCCGATGCTCCACAGCATGGGCGTCTCAAAGGTGATGGAACCGCGCCACATGGTGCCGATCCAGTTGAAGAACTTCACGCCGGTCGGAACGGCGATGAGCATCGTCATGAAGGAGAAGAACGGCAGCAGGACCGAGCCGGTGACGTACATGTGGTGTGCCCACACGGTCACGGACAGCGCGGCGATGGAGATGGTCGCGTAGACCAAGCCCTTGTAGCCGAAGATCGGCTTGCGGCTGAAGACCGGGAAAATCTCAGAGACGATGCCGAAGAACGGCAGCGCGATGATGTAGACCTCAGGGTGGCCGAAGAACCAGAAGAGGTGCTGCCAGAGGACGGCACCGCCGTTCTCAGGATCGAAGATGTGCGCACCAAAGCGGCGGTCGGCACCGAGGGCAAACAGCGCGGCGGCCAGCGGCGGGAAGGCCATCAGGACCAGGATGGAGGTCACAAGGGCGTTCCAGGTGAAGATCGGCATCCGCCACATGGTCATGCCCGGGGCGCGCATGCAGATGATGGTGGTGATGAAGTTGACCGCACCAAGGATGGTGCCGAAGCCGGAGAGCGCCAGGCCGAAGACCCAGAGGTCACCGCCCACGCCGGGGCTGAACGTCGTGTTGGACAGCGGCGCGTAAGCGAACCAGCCGAAGGACGCGGCACCCTGCGGGGTGATGAAGCCGGATACGGCGATCGTGGAGCCGAAGAGGAAGAACCAGAAGGCCAGTGCGTTCAGTCGCGGGAACGCGACGTCGGGGGCACCGATCTGCAGCGGCATGATGACGTTGGTGAAGCCGGCGAACAGCGGCGTCGCGAACATCAGGAGCATCACGGTGCCGTGCATGGTGAACAGCTGGTTGTACTGCTCTTTGGTCTGCAGGATCTGCATGCCGGGCTCGAAGAGCTCGGCACGGATCAGCAGCGCCATGATGCCGCCGAAGCAGAAGAAGATGAACGACGCGATCAGGTACATGTACCCGATCGTTTTGTGGTCGGTCGAGGTGATCCAGTTGACGACGATGCGTCCTTTGGACTTCGGTACAACGGGAGCCTCGAGGGTCCCGGCGGATTGAGTGTAAGTTGCCACGTCGCTCCCCTTACTTGGTTTCGGTCGGGGCCGGGTTGCGGTCGTACTCTTCACCGAGCAGGCCGGTGTTCCCGTCCTGGCGCAGCTTGTTCATGTGCGCCTGGAACTCCGACTCGGAGACAACCTTCACGCGGAACAGCATTTCGGAGTGGTACTCGCCACAAAGTTCGGCGCACTTGCCGTCGTAGGTGCCCTCCCGGGTGGGAGTCAACCGGATGTAGTTGGTCTTGCCGGGAATCATGTCCCGCTTCTGCAGGAAGGCCGGCACCCAGAAGGAGTGGATGACGTCGCGTGCGTTGAGCTCGAGGTCAACGGACTTGTTGACCGGCAGGTAAAGGGTGGGCAGCTTTTCCTTGTCCACGTCGTTACCGGTCAGGTGCGCCTGGACGCCTGCTTCGTGGACGTCCTCAGTGACGACGTCGCCCTTCAGGTAGTTGAAGTCCCATGCCCACTGCTTGCCGCGGACGTCGACGACGACGTCGGCCGGCTGTGAGCGGTCATCGATCGATGCCTGGTCGCGGTCGGTGAAGTAGAAGAACACCAGGACCATGAACAGCGGGATCGTCAGGTAGAACACTTCAAGCGGAAGGTTGAAGCTGTTCTGGCGGGGGAAGCCCACGGTGCCCTTGCGGCGGCGATAAGCGACGACGCACCAGATCATCAGGCCCCAGGTGATGATGCCGACGACCAGCGCGGCAATCCATGAGTTGACCCAGAGGTCCATGATGAGGTCAGTGTGATTGGTGGTGCCACGCTCGGTGGGCAACCAGCCCTTCTGTACCTCTGGTGAACATCCAGTCAAAGCCAACGCGCCGGCTAGTGCCAAGCCAGTGATCGTAGTGATCTTTTTGCGTCGGCTGCCGGTTCGGTTCTGCGAACTCACAGACGGCCCTTCCTACTTGTTGCTGTTGCCCCGCAGATTACGGGCAGGGCAAACGAAAAGTTTTACTACTCGGTGTAGAGCTTACCGCTCTCCAGGAGTTTTCGCCCACATGTCCGCACCGTGCGTCGGGAGCTTTTTGCCGGTGCCGCTCGTTGAGGATCCTGCGGCACTGAGGCCGGGCAAAATGCCCGGCCTCAGTGGAAGGAATTAGTGGAAAGAATCTCCGCAGGCGCAGGACCCGCCGGCATTGGGATTGTCGATCGTGAAGCCCTGCTTGGCGATGGTGTCCTCGAAATCGATGCTGGCACCGCTGAGGTAAGGAACACTCATCTTGTCGACGACGACTTCAACGCCGTCGTAGTCGCGCACCGCGTCCCCGTCGAGCAGCCGCTCGTCGAAGTAGAGCTGGTAGATCAGGCCGGAGCAACCGCCAGGCTGCACGGCAACGCGGAGGCGCAGATCGGTGCGGCCTTCCTGCTCCAGGAGGCTGCGGACCTTTCCGGCCGCGACGTCGGTCAGCTTGACCTCGTGCGTGGCCAGCTCGCCGGCCTGGGCGGCTGTGGTGTCGGCGCTGTTTTCATTGGTTGTAGTGCTCATGGCCTACCTTCTTGCAACGGTGGTGGCGGCCCCGCTAGCACGGTGCCCGCCCCTACTTAAACGGTATGGGCTATAGCTACATGCTACTTCGCGCAGCCTTCTAGCTCTAACTTCTGACGTAACCGTGTGAGACGGCTGGATGTTCCCCCGGGGGCCGGAGGGGCCGGGCGGCTAGAGCGCACCTTCGTCGTTGAGGCGCGCGAGCAGCAGGGCCTCGGCGACGATCGCGTTCCGGAAGTCGCCCAGGTGCAGCGATTCGTTGGCGCTGTGGGCCCGGGAATCGGGATCCTCGACGCCGGTGACCAGGATCTGCACGTCCGGGTAGAGCTCGGTCAGATCCGCGATGAACGGAATGGACCCGCCGATCCCCATTTCGACGGCGGGTACGCCCCAGGCCTCGCCCAGCGCCCACATGGCCACGGACGCGGCCTTCGAGCTGGTGTCCGTCAGGAAGGAGCTGCCGCTCTCCCCCGGGGTGAACACCACCTGCGCGCCGAACGGCGCGTTCTCCTCGACGTGCTTGCGGACAGCATCCATGGCGGCTGCGGGGTCCTGCCCGGGGGCCAGGCGCAGGCTGAACTTGGCCCGGGCCCGCGGCAGCAGGGTGTTGGAGGCTACGTCCACGGCCGGGGCGTCAAAACCGATGATGGACAAGGCCGGCTTGGTCCACATGCGCGAGGCAATGCTCCCGGTCCCGGCGAGCTTCACGCCGTCGAGCACGGAGGCATCGGCGCGGTACTCCTCCTCGGTGAGGTCGACCACCACGTCGTCGCGGCTCACCAGGCCCTTGATCGCGACGCTGCCCTCGTCGTCGTGGAGGGTCGCGATCAGGCGGGCCAGCAGGGTCGGCGCGTCCAGCACCGGGCCGCCGAACATGCCCGAGTGCACCGCGTGGTCCAGGACCTTGACCTCGATGGTGCCGTCCACCAGGCCGCGCAGGCTGGTGGTCAGGGCAGGAATGCCCACCTTCCAGTTGCTGGAGTCGGCCACGACGATCACGTCGGAGCGGAGAAGCTCGCGGTGCGTCTCGAGGAACTGCCGGAACGTTGGCGAGCCGGCCTCTTCTTCGCCCTCGAAGAAGAACGTCACGCCGAGGCCCAGCTCGTCTCCGAGCACGCGCGTCACGGCCGAGTAGGCGGCGATGTGGGCGAGGATGCCGGCCTTGTCATCGGCGGCACCGCGGCCGAAGAGCCGCCCGTCGCGTTCGACGGCGGTGAAGGGGTCGGTTTCCCATAGCGCCAGATCACCCGTGGGCTGGACGTCGTGGTGGGCGTAGAGCAGAACTGTCGGCTTGCCCTCGGCAGCTGGACGGCGCGCGACGACGGCGGGGCCGCCGGGTGTCCCGTCTTCCTTGTCGCAGCGCAGGATCCGCACGTCGTCGAAACCGCTGGCCCGCACGAGGGCGGCGACGGCGTCGGCGCTGCGGTTCAGCGGGGCAGGATCAAAGCTTGGCCAGGCGATGCCCGGAATGGCAACAAGGTCCGTCAGCTGGCCGATCGTTTCGTCGAACGATTCGGCAACGGCCTGGCGGAGGGCCTCGGCATCGATGGTGCCGTCGTGGTCCATAGTGGTCAGCGGGTTCCCCGCGGTTGATGAAGTCATGGCCAAAAGACTACCCGTGCGCTGGATCACGACAAACAGCATCGTCGCCGGGCCTGCGCCGTGTGGGCTGGGTCTCGGACCCGTGTCTGCGGGGTATTCTTTAGGGGTGTTTGGACGTAAAAAGGAAGCGCCATCGGCGCAGGAAATAGTTGACCAGCAGGCAGCCGAGGCAGCAGCCCGGGGCACCGTGACCGGCAAGGGCGCACCCACGCCCAAGCGCAGCGCCCAGGTAGCGGCCCGCAAGCGGCCCCTCGTGCCGGAGGACCGCAAGGCCTCCAAGGCGGCCGAGCGCGCCGCCGTCGCGGAGCAGCGGCTCAAGATGCGGCAAGCCATGGACAGCGGTGACGAGAAGTTCCTGCCCTTGCGCGACAAGGGTCCGCAGAAGCGTTTCGCCCGTGATTACGTCGATGCACGCTTCAGCCTGGGCGAGTACCTCATGTTCGGTGCCCTGCTCTTCGTCATCATCTCGCTGCTCGTGCCGGCCTCCAGCGCGCAGATGGTCTACGTCCTGGGCGGCTTCTGGGTCATGTTCCTCGCGGTCTTCGTGGACGTCTTCATCCTCTCCCGCAAACTCAAGAAGCGTCTTGGCGAAAAGTTCGGCGACGTCGAGCGCGGCACCGTCTGGTACGGCTCCATGCGCTCCCTTCAGTTCCGCCGCCTGCGCCTGCCCAAGCCCCAGGTCAACCGCGGCCAGTTCCCCGTCTGACATTCCCTCCCAGTCGTCTTCAAACGAGAAGCCCCCGGCAGTCATCTGCCGGGGGCTTCTCGTTTGCTGCGATCTGTCCGGGGCCTGATCGCCCCGTGATGCCTAGCGCCGGCTCGGGTGCATGGCCAGCAGCCGGTTGATCCGGGCGGCCCAGAAGGGTCCCTCGTAGAGGAATGCCGTGTAGCCCTGGACGAGGGTGGCGCCGGCGTCCAGCCGTTCCTGCACATCCTGCGCGGTTTCGACACCGCCCACTGAGACGAGCGTCAGCGCTCCGCCCGTCACGGACTTGAGCCGGGCCAGGACATCCAGGGACCGTTGCTTGAGGGGCGCGCCGGAAAGGCCACCGGCCCCGCACGCTTCAACCTTGTCCGGGCTGGAGACGAGCCCGGTGCGGGCGATCGTGGTGTTGGTTGCGATAATGCCGTCCAGCTTGAGGTCCAGCGCCAGGCGCGCGACGTCGTCGATGTCCTCATCGCTGAGGTCAGGCGCGATCTTGACCAGGAGGGGAACGTGGCGGCCGGCGGCCTTGTCCGCTTCCTCGCCCACTGCGGTCAGCAGCGGGCGCAGCGTCTCCACGTCCTGAAGCAGCCGGAGGCCGGGCGTGTTGGGCGAGCTGACGTTCACCACCAGATAGTCGGCGGCCGGGGCCAGGCTGCGCGCACTGATGAGGTAATCGGACACCGCATCTTCGAGCCCAACCACCTTGCTCTTGCCGATGTTCACCCCGATCACGGGCCGCACGCCGGGCTGGTGGCGCTGCAGGGCGGCGCGGGCGGACTTCAGGCGCGGGGCCACCGCCGCGGCGCCGTCGTTATTGAACCCCATCCGGTTGACGACGGCCCTGTCCTCCACGAGGCGGAACAGCCGCGGCGCCGGGTTCCCGGGCTGGGCCTGACCGGTGATCGTGCCGACTTCCACATGGCCGAAGCCGAGCTCGGTCAGCGCCTCGATGCCGTGGCCTTCCTTGTCGAAGCCGGCAGCGAGTCCGAACGGGGAGGGGAAGGTCAGGCCGAACGCCTGGGTCTGCAGGGATGCTGCGGGGGCCGTGACCTTCTGCAGCAGCCGCCCGGCGCCGCAACTGTGGGCGAGCCGGATGGCCTTGAAACCGATCTTATGGGCGCGTTCGGCGTCCATCCATGAGAAGGCCAGCCGGAAGAATGTGGGATATACGCGCATGCCTCTAGTTTTCCGGTTCGGGCCGCGCAGACCAAACCAGCGCTCGGGCGGACGCCCGTTGTGACTGCGGTTGTGACTGTCGGTGTGACTGCGGTTGTGACTGCGGCGCCCAGCGCCGTGGACCCGGCGGCCGAACAGCGCCGGGGAGAGTTAGCATGAAGCCATGACCAGCAATGATGGTGTCGGAACGGACGGCCGCGGGGCGCCGGCGCGCGGGATCGAGGCCGATGTCGTGGTGGTCGGGGCGGGCCTGGCCGGGCTCGTCGCGGCGGCCCAGGCCTATGCCGCCGGCCGGCGGGTGGCCGTGCTCGATCAGGAACCCGAGGCCTCCGTCGGCGGCCAGGCGCACTGGTCCTTCGGCGGCCTCTTCCTGGTCAACTCCCCGGAACAGCGGCGGCTCGGGGTGCGGGACAGCGAAGAACTGGCCCTCACCGACTGGCATGCGTCCGCAGGATTCGACAGGCCGGCGGACGCGCTGGCGAAGGAGTGGGCGGCGGCGTACGTGAACTTTGCCGCCGAGGAGAAACGTGCGTGGCTCGCGTCGCTGGGCGTCCGGCTGTTTCCCTTGGTGCAGTGGGCCGAACGCGGCGGCTACGGCCCGGACGGCCACGGCAACACTGTCCCGCGCTTCCATGTCGCATGGGGCACGGGACCTGCCCTGGTGGCTCCCTTCCTTGCCAAACTGCGCGAGGGCGAAGCCGCCGGGCGCGTGTCCTTTCATTTCCGACACCGCGCCACTGAGCTTGTGAAAACCGCGGGCCGGGTGAGCGGCGTGCGCGGCGAACTGCTCGAGGCCAGCAGCGCGGGGCGGGGCGAAAGATCCTCAAGGCGCCCGGCAGGCAGTTTCGAGGCCATGGCCGCGGCGGTGGTGGTGACGAGCGGCGGGATCGGCGGCAACCACGATTCGGTCCGCAGGCAGTGGCCCGGCGGCATTGCGCCGGAGCGGATGCTGAGCGGCGTACCCGCTTCCGTGGACGGGGACTTCCTGCAGGCCGTGGGTCGGGCCGGCGGGAACCTCATCAATGGCGACCGGATGTGGCACTATCCGGAGGGCATCCACAACCATGCCCCGGTCTGGCCGCGGCACGGCATCCGGATCCTGCCAGGGCCGTCGGCCCTGTGGCTGGACGCTACGGGGCGGGCCCTCCCCCCTCCCCTGTTTCCCGGATTCGATTCCCTCGGCGCCCTCCGCCACATTCTGGCCACCGGACATGCCCATTCCTGGTTCGTCCTCAACAGGACCATCGCCCTGAAGGAGTTCGCCCTGTCCGGATCAGAGCAGAACCCGGATCTCACGGGCAAGGATGTCCGCCTGCTGGCCGCCAGGCTGAAGCCCGGCAGCGACACGCCGCTGCAGCGTTTCCTGGACCGCGGAGTCGACTTCCTGCAGGCGGACAACCCCGCCGGGCTGGCCGGCCAAATGAACGAATTGACTGGCGGACAGCTCATTGACCCCGGGACCCTGGACCAGCTGATCCGCGACCGGGACCGGCAGTTTTCCAGCGGGCTGGGCAAGGATCCGCAGCTGGCGGCCATTCGGGCCGCGCGCCGTTTCGCCACCGACAAGCTCATGCGGGTGGCGCCACCGCACCGGCTGCTGGATCCGCGCCACGGTCCGCTGCTTGCCGTCCGGCTCTCCGTCCTGACACGCAAGAGCCTCGGCGGCCTGCACACGGATCTGCAGTCGCGGGTCCTGGACGTGACCGGGCAGCCCGTACCCGGGCTGTTCGCCGCCGGTGAAGCCGCAGGGTTCGGCGGCGGCGGAATTCACGGCTACCGGGCCCTCGAGGGGACATTCCTGGGCGGGTGCCTCTTCTCCGGACGTTCGGCCGGCCGCTCCGCGGCGTCCGCAGCATAGTCAGCGGCGCAGGCAACAGCGCAGGAGGAAAGTCGATGCAGTGGCGGACCGACATACTGGGGGATGATTTCCAGGCGTGCGCCTTCGAGGCCACCGGACCTGACGGCGTGCTGCGCACGGCCACCCTGGTCCGCCATACCCCGCTGGGACCGGCACCATCTGCCCTGCCGGCCCGGGCCGTGCTGTTCCTGCACGGCTGGAGTGACTACTTCTTCAACGAGGAACTCGCGGAATTCTGGGCCCGGCAGGGATTTGAGTTCTTCGCACTCGACATGCACAACCACGGCCGCAGCCTGCGGCCGGGCACCCACGGCGGCTACGTCGCGGACCTGGACAACTACGACGCCGAAATCACAGCAGCGATCGGCATCATCGGCTCGCTCCGGCCGGCCGGCGCGGCGCCGCGGCTGATACTCATGGGCCACTCCACCGGCGGCCTCATCGCGGCGCTGTGGGCCGACCGGCACCCGGGGGTGGCATCGCAGCTGGTTCTGGACAGCCCGTGGCTGGAGGTCCACGGCAGCCCCGCCCTGCGCCGGGCCGCGCGGACCATGGTGGAGCCGTTCGCCCGGTTCTGGCCAGAGTCGGTGATCCGGCTGCCAGAGCGTGCCTTCTACTGGCGCAGCATCAGCAGCGCGGCGGAGGGCGAATGGGCGCTGGACGATGCCTACCGTCCGCCGCATGCCTTTCCGGTCCGTGCCGGCTGGCTCAGCGCCGTGCTGAGCGGTCAGTCCAAGGTGGCGCGCGGCCTGAACATCGATGTGCCCATCCTCGTGCTGATTTCGGGCGCCAGCGCCAACGGGATGTTCTGGAAGGAGTCCATGCGCCGCACCGACGCGGTCCTCGACGTGAACACGATCGCCCTACGAGCGCTTAGCCTGGGCCGGACCGTCACGCTGGAGCGGATTGACGGGGCCCTGCATGACGTCTTCCTCTCCGCACCCCGGGTCCGCGCGGACGCCTATGCCCGGCTGTCCCGGTGGCTCAGGGCGTACGTATTCGGCTGACGCGAACTAGGCGCCGGCGGCAGCGGCCCGCCTCCGGCAGGCAGAAGCCCGGTCCGGCCGGCCGGTCAGGTGCCCTGATTGCCTGCGACGGGAGCGGCGTCGACCGCTCCTCCGTAGCGGCGGTCCCGCTGGGCATAGATCTCGACGGCGTCCCACAGCGTCCGGCGGTCCACGTCCGGCCACAGGGTGTCCATGAACACGAACTCGGCGTAGGCCGACTGCCACAGCATGAAATTGGACAGCCGCTGCTCGCCGGAGCTGCGCAGGAACAGGTCAACGTCGGGCAAGTCCGGCTCGTCCAGGAACTTTTGGATGGTCCGTTCGGTGATGGCGCCCGGTTTGAGCCGGCCCTGCGCCACTTCCTCCGCGATCGCGGCGACGGCGTCGGCGATCTCGGCGCGTCCGCCATAGTTGACACACATGTTCAAGGTGCAGGTGCTGTTGCCGCGGGTGTAGTCCTCGGCCTCTTCGAGTTCGCGGATCACCGAGCCCCACAGTTTCGGACGCCTCCCGGACCAGCGGATCCGGACCCCCCAGTCATCGAGCTGGTTCCGTTGACGGCGCAGCACGTCCTTGTTGAAGCCCATCAGGAAGCGCACCTCCTCGGGGGACCGCCGCCAGTTCTCGGTGGAGAAGGCGTATACGCTGACGTGCTCGATTCCCAGCTCGATCGCGCCGGCCATGACGTCCAGCAGGGCGGGCTCCCCCGCCTTGTGGCCCTCGATCCTCGGCAGGCCGCGCTGGTTCGCCCAGCGTCCGTTGCCGTCCATGACGATCGCTACATGCCTCGGAATGAGCTCCGCGGGAATCGCGGGCGGAACAGCGCCGGATGGATGCGGATAGGGAGCCACCACCGGGGCGGTCCGCCGCCGGACAATGGCCTGCTTCCCCTGGCTCTTCTCCAGGTTTCTTCCCAAGCTTCTTCCCAATGCCACTTTTACGTTCGCTCCACATGTTTGAGGGATTTGAGGACTCGCTCCAGGTGCCACTGAAGGTAGCTGGCCACCAGGCCGGCCGCTTCCCGGCGGTGAACGGATTCGGAGGCATCCGCCGTCGTCCAGTTCCCGGTGAGCAGGGCACCAAGCAGGACCACGGTTTCCGGGGCAGGCGCCGGGGACCCCGGCGGCCGGCACTCGGGGCAGACCATGCCCCCCAGCGGCACGGAAAAGGCCGTGTGCGGCCCGGGCGCACCGCACCGGGCGCAGTCGGTAAAGCTCGGCGCCCAGCCGCCGGTCGCAAGGGCGCGGAGCAGGTACGAATCCAGGATCAGTTCGGAGGCGTGGTCACCCCGGCTCAGGGACGCGAGTGCACCAACCAGCAGGTTGTACTGGGCGGTTCCGGCTTCGCCGTCGACGTCCGTGAGCTTCTCTGCTGTCTCGGTCATGGCGGCCGCCACCGTGTAGCGGCCATAGTCCGCCGCGATGTTTCCGCCGTAGGCGCCTTTGGCCACGGCTTGCGTGACGACGTCCAGCGTGCGCCCGGAAATCAGCTGGAGATCGGCCACCATGAACGGTTCCAGCCTGGCGCCGAATCGGCTGCTGGTGCGTCGGACGCCCTTCGCCACCGCTCGCACCTGGCCGTGGTGCTTTGTCAGCAGGGTGATGATCCGGTCGGCCTCGCCCAGCTTATGGGTGCGCAGTACGACGGCGTCATCACGGTAGGCGCGCGCTGCGAAGGATTGTTGGGCCACAGTTAATCTTCGCACTGTCTTTACGGAATCACGGCATGGGCAGCACCGCCGAGGTAAAACACTGCGCCGCCGGAGTGTTCCGGCGGCGCAGTGTGTCTCAGGTCAGTGTCTTCCGTGGCTGTGTCTGCCGTTCTGGCGGACGCCGTGCCGGCGGACGGATCAGGCGCGGGCGTCCCGAATGGCGCGGTTCACGGCCGAGATGACGGCTTTGAGGGCGGACGTGCTGGTGTTGGCATCGATCCCGACACCCCAGAGCACGCGCTCCCCCACGGCGCATTCGACGTACGCGGCGGCCAGGGCGCTGCCGCCTTCGGAGAGCGCGTGTTCGCTGTAGTCCAGGACGCGTACGTCCACGCCGTCCTCGCGCAGGATGCTCAGCAGGGCCGCGATGGGGCCGTTGCCGGTCCCGGTCCGGCGGACCTGGTTTCCGTCGACCTTCAGGGCGGCGGTCAGGGTCATGGCGCCGTCCTCGTCAGTTTCGGTGCTGATCGAGCCGAGGGCGTAGCGGCCCCACTGCGTGTCGGCCGAACCCGAGGGCAGGTATTCGTCCTGGAAGACCTGCCACAGCTGGGGTCCGCTGACTTCCCCGCCCACCGTGTCGGTCCGTTTCTGGATGACGCCGGAGAACTCGATCTGGGCGCGGCGCGGCAGGTCCAGGCTGTGTTCGTTCTTGAGCAGGTACGCGACGCCGCCCTTGCCGGACTGCGAGTTGACGCGGATGACCGCCTCGTAGCTGCGGCCAAGGTCCTTCGGGTCGACCGGCAGGTACGGGACCTGCCAGGTGTAGTCGGCCACGTCCTTGCCCGCCGCGGCCGCATCCTTTTCGAGGGCCTCCAGGCCCTTCTTGATCGCGTCCTGATGCGAGCCGGAGAACGCGGTGAAGACCAGGTCTCCGCCGTACGGGGAGCGCTCGGCCACGGGCAGTTGGTTGCAGTACTCCACGGTGCGGCGGATTTCGTCGATGTCGGAGAAATCGATCATCGGATCGATGCCCTGGACGAACATGTTCAGGCCCAGGGTCACCAGGTCCACGTTGCCGGTCCGCTCGCCGTTGCCGAAGAGGCAGCCCTCGATCCGGTCTGCGCCGGCCAGGTAGCCGAGCTCGGCGGCGGCAACGCCGGTGCCGCGGTCATTGTGCGGGTGCAGGGAGAGGATGATGCCCTCCCGGGGGTGCAGGTTCCGGCTCATCCACTCGATGGAGTCGGCGTAGACATTGGGGGTGGCCATTTCCACCGTGGCGGGCAGATTGATGATGACCTGCCGGTCCGCGGACGCCTCGAAGACGTCGGCGATCGCGTTGCAGACGCGGATGGCGTATTCCAGCTCGGTTCCGGTGAAGGACTCGGGCGAGTATTCGTAGGTGATGTGCGTATCGACGAGGGTTTCCTCGTACTTCTTGCACAGCCGAGCGCCCTGAAGGGCGATGTCCAGGATGCCGTCTTCGTCCTGGTTGAAGACCACGCGGCGCTGCAGGACGGACGTGGAGTTGTAGAGATGGACGATCGCCTGTTTCGCGCCGACCAAGGACTCATAGGTCCGCTCAATCAGGTGCTCACGGGCCTGCGTCAGCACCTGGATCGTCACGTCGTCGGGGATGTGGTTGCCCTCGATCAGCTGCCGGACGAAATCGAAGTCCGTCTGCGACGCCGAGGGGAAACCGACTTCGATCTCCTTGTAGCCCATCCGGACCAGCAGCTGGAACATCTTCAGCTTGCGGGCCGGGCTCATGGGATCGATGAGGGCCTGGTTGCCGTCGCGCAGGTCCACGGCGCACCAGCGCGGGGCCTTGGTGATGACTTTGTCGGGCCAGGTGCGGTCCGGCAGTTCAACGGTGATCTGGTCCTGGAACGGGATGTAACGGTGGACCGGCATTCCTGAGGGCTTCTGTGCGTTCTGCATTACAATCGGGGCCTTTTCTGTGGTTCTTGGTGAAAGGGTGGCCGGGCAACACAAACTCCGCAGCGAGGGTGGGCCTTGCGCTAGATCGCGTCTGAGGCCTCGCCGCGGCAGCTAAGAAGAAGCAGTTCTGCGCGCACAATTTCACAGTAACACGGGTGCGTAAGATGAAGGAGCCAGACCACCGTAACGTCCACCATGCAGACTGTGCGCCGACAAACGCTCCGGCGCCGGACTGCCTCTCAAAGGAGCATCCGTGCCACTTTCGGGAATCGACCTGTCCACCATCGACGCCAACGTCCGTCCTCAGGATGACCTGTACCAGCACGTGAATGGCGGCTGGCTCGACAGCACGGTCATTCCGGACGACCGGCCCCTGGAGGGCACGTTTACTGCGCTGCGCGACGCTTCGGAGCTCGCCGTGAAGGAAATTATCGAGCGGGCCGCCGCGCGTGGTTCCGAGGCTACCGGCATCGAGCGGAAGATCGGGGACCTGTACAACAGCTTCATGGACGAGGCGGCGGTGGAAGCCAAGGGCCTGGACCCGCTCCGCGCGCGGCTGGCGGAGGTTTTTGCCACGACGTCGGTGCCCGCACTCGTGACGCTGGCCGGACGCCTGTTCCGCGCCGATGTCTCGGGGCTTTTCTATATCTACCCCGCCCCGGACGCCGGAAACCCGGACCGGGTGCTGCTCTACACCGGCCAAGGCGGCCTCGGCCTGCCGGATGAGTCCTATTACCGGGAAGAGAAGTTCGCCCCGATGGTCCGGGCCTACCGGGAACACGTTCAGGCCATTCTGGGCCTCGCCGATGTGGCGGACGCGGAGGGCGCGGCCGGACGCGTGGTGGCGCTGGAAACTTCGCTCGCCTCGCACCACTGGGACAACGTGACTTTGCGGAATCCGCAAAAGACGTACAACCTGAAGTCAGCCGGTGAGGCCGCGGAGCTGTTCCCGCTGCTGGCCGACTGGTTCGACGCCGCCGGCATCGAGCCGGACAAGCGCGCCGAACTCGTGATGAGCACCCCAGATTTCTTCTCCGGCGCGGCCTCCCTGCTGGCCACCGAACCGCTGGCCACATGGCAGGAATGGCTCGCCATGCGCGTGGTCAGCGCGGCCGCCCCCTACCTGTCCGCGGCGTTCGTGGACGCGAACTTCGCGTTCTATGGCACCACCCTGAGCGGTACGCCGCGGATCAAAGACCGCTGGAAGCGCGGCGTCGCGGTGGTCGAGGCGGGCCTCGGTGAGGCGGTCGGCCAGATCTACGTGGCCGAACATTTCCCGGAAGGCAACAAGGCACGCATGCAGACCCTTGTCACCAACCTCATCGCGGCGTACCGGGACTCCATCCTGGGACTGGACTGGATGGGCGAGGCAACGAAGCTCGAGGCCCTGAAGAAACTGGACACCTTCCGCGCCAAAATCGGCTACCCGGACAAGTGGATCGACTACTCCGCCGTGGAGGTCGATCCCGCCGATCTGCTGGGGAACGTGGAGCGCGCGCACAGCGCCGACGTCGACCGCCACCTCGACGAGGTCGGCAAGCCCGTGGACCGCGAGAAGTGGCTCATGACCCCGCAGACGGTCAACGCCTACTACCACCCACTGCTGAACGAGATCGTTTTTCCCGCCGCCATCCTGCAGCCTCCGTTCTTCACCGCCGACGCCGATGACGCCGTCAACTACGGCGGCATCGGTGCCGTGATCGGCCACGAAATCGGCCACGGCTTCGATGACCAGGGCTCGCAGTATGACGGCAACGGCCTGCTCCGCAACTGGTGGACCGAGGACGACCGCACCGCCTTCGAGGCGCTGACCTCCCGGCTGGTGGCGCAGTTTGACGCGCTCTCCCCCACGGCCGCCCCCGGCCACAACGTCAACGGCAAGCTGACCCTGGGCGAGAACATCGGCGACCTCGGCGGCCTCACAATCGCCTACAAGGCCTACCTGATCAGCCTCGACGGGAAGGAGCCCCCGGTGCTCGACGGCCTGACCGGGGTCCAGCGCTTCTTCGCGTCCTGGGCCGCGGGGTGGCGGCAGGTCATCCGGACTGAAGAGGCCGTCCGCCGGCTGGCGACGGACCCGCACTCCCCCAACGAGTTCCGCACCAACTCGATCGCCAAGAACCTCGATGCCTTCCACGAAGCGTTCGACGTCACCGATCAGGACGGCATGTGGATGCCACCGCAGGAGCGCGTCAGCATCTGGTGACCGGCGGCTGTCAAAGCTAAAAGGGCCGGCCACGGGGTTTCCCGGGCCGGCCCTCCGTCGTTGGCGCCAGTTTGTCGCCGCAGGTTTCAGTCACTGCCGGGACCCTGCGCTTCAGCGCATAGTCAGCCGGTGATCAGCGCCGGGTTCGCCTGCTGGCAGACGGTGTCGCCGGCTGTCTGGTTGACGATGTCCGCCGGCAATTGCGGCGTGGTGTCTGCGGTCGGTGTCCCGTTCGCGAAATCGCTGCCCAGGTAAACCTGGACTCCCGCAACTCCGGCGGCCGGGAGCACCCGGCCCGGCGCCACACCCAGCGCCGCCGCGACGTCCGCGGCCACGTCAGCGTAGTCCGCACCGTAGTACACAGCCGTCGCCGCGACGGGCGGAGCCGTCAACTGTCCCACCTGTGTGAAGCCGGCGCCCTTGATGGCCTGCATGATCTCCTGGGTCCGGGCCGGAACGCCCGAGCCGTTGGCCACAGTGACGGGCTGCAGCGTCTTGTCGTAGGCCGGTACCGTGGCGCTGGGCGTCGGCGTGGCGCTGGCACTCGGGGAAGCGCTCGGCGTTGCGGTGGGATCCGTCAGGTCGACGTCGTTGCGCATGGCATTGAACAGCTGGGATGCCGCGGGCTCGGCCAGCTGCAGCCGGTTGGGGTCCGCTTCGGCCGGGACGGTGGGCGTGGCCACGAAAGCCACCTTGCCAACGTCGATGTTTTTGAGCCGGTTGCCCACGGTCAGCAGCGTCGGCACCGAGGCCAGACCGTCGTCGATGGTCAGGTTCTTCGTGATCGCGTCCGCGATGCCGAGCATCCGGGCCGGGTTGGTGAGGGTGCCGTCGTCCTTGATTTTCCTGGTCAGGGAGGACAGGAAGCCCTGCTGGGCCTTGATGCGGCCGAGGTCGCCGCCGTCGCCGAAGGCGTGCCGGGTGCGGACGAAGGACAGTGCCTGCTCGCCCTGGACGGTGGACGTGCCCTTGGGCAGCCGCAGCTTCGAGTCGGGGTCGTACACGGCGTCGCTGACACACACAGACACACCGCCGACGGCGTTGGAGAGTTCCTTGACGGCGTTGAAGTCGGCCATCATGAAGTGGTCGATTTCCAGGCCGGTGAGCTTGTTGACGGTGTCCACGGCGCAGCCGATGCCGGCCTCGGACATGGCCGAGTTGATCATGACACCCGTCTGGGCCGGGTACTCCTTGTTGGTTTTCGGATCCTTGCACTTGGGAATGTCGACCAGCAGGTCCCGGGGGAAGCTGACCACATTGACCCGCTTGTTGTCCGCGGAGATGTCCATCAGCATCATCACATCCGAGTGCCCATAGCCGGTCGCGTCATCGCTGGTTCCGTACTGCGCATTCTTCCCGTCGCGCGTGTCCGAACCAAGGACCAGGATCTGCATCCGGTCCGTCGAATCGTTCACGGCGTTCTCGGTCTTGGTGCTGCCGGCGCTCAGCGGGGCCTTGGTGAGGTTGCCCTGGAGCCGGAGGGCCCAGTAGGCGCCGAAAGCGATCACGCCGACCAGGAGCACGGCCACCACGCCCGTGAAGACTTTCAGCCAGGTGGGGGTCCGGCGGGCAGCGCCGAGGTGGCGGGCCGGACCAACGGCGGGATCGGCCGTGTGCCGGGCAGCGGCGGTTGACCGAGCCGGCGGGGCGGATCCGTCGGCACGGTTGTCACGGGGTCGAACCACTTGTTGAGCCTTCCTAAACGAACGGGGAGTCAGCCCATTTTAGAGTCCGAATCTGAGAAAACGCCGATGGGCCCCGCCTTGGGAGCGGCGGAGCCTGCCGACGGCCGAAATAGGGCCTAAACGGGACCCGGCTCAGAAGCCCAGTTTGACGAGCTGCTTCGGGTCCCGCTGCCAGTCCTTGGCGACTTTCACATGCAGGTCGAGGTAGATCCGGGCACCGAGCAGCGCCTCAATCGCCTTGCGCGCGTTGGTCCCGACCTCGCGGAGCCGGGCGCCGCCCTTGCCGATGATGATGGCTTTCTGGGAGGGCCGCTCAACGTAGAGATTGACGCGGACGTCCAGGAACGGCCGGTCTTCGGGCCGGCCTTCCCGCGGAACGATTTCGTCGACGACGACGGCCAAGGAGTGCGGCAATTCGTCGCGGACGCCTTCGAGGGCGGCTTCCCGGATGAGTTCGGCGATCATCACCGCTTCGGGTTCGTCCGTCAGGTGCCCGTCCGGGTACAGCGGCGGCGACGCCGGCATGTGGCTGATCAGCACGTCGGCAAGGGTTTCGACCTGGAAGCCGTCGGTGGCGGAGACCGGGACGATGTCCTTCCAGCCGTCCTCGCCGAGGACCTCGCGGCCCAGGGCGGCGACGGCGAGCAGCTGCTCGGTGAGGCCCTGGCGGTCCACGGTGTCGGCCTTGGTCACGATCGCAATGATCGGCTTGTTGCCGAGGGCGGCGAGCTGGGCGGCGATGAACTTGTCTCCCGGGCCGATCTTCTCGTTGGCCGGCAGGCAGAAACCGATCGCGTCAACCTCGGCGAGGGTGTCGGCGACGAGTTCGTTCAGCCGCTTCCCCAGCAGCGTGCGCGGGCGGTGCAGGCCCGGGGTGTCCACGAGGATCAGCTGGGCGTCATCCCGGTGCACGATGCCACGGATCGTGTGCCGGGTGGTCTGCGGCTTGGCCGAGGTGATCGCGACCTTTTGGCCGACCAGGGCGTTGGTGAGGGTGGACTTGCCCGCGTTGGGCCGCCCCACCAGCACCGAGAACCCGGCCCGGTAGCCGCCGTAGGCTGCTTCGCCGTCGGACTTATTCTGCTTGCTCACGTGAGACTCCCTGTTGGATTGGTGCGGCCTCGTCGAGAAGGTCTTCAAGGTCAGTTTGTTCTTTTGCTACGGCGGCCGCAATGATGTGGCTGACGCGGTTCCGCCGGCCCTCGAGCCGGTCGGCGCGGAGGGACAGCCCGTGGACCTGGACGGCGCTGCCGACAATCGGCACCCGCCCGAGGGCCTTGGCGAGCAGGCCGCCCACGGTGTCCACTTCGTCGTCGTCGAGCTCGAGGTCGAAGAGCTCTCCGAGGTCATCGATGCTCATCCGGGCGCTGACCCGGTAGCTTCCGTCGCCCAGGGCCACGGCCTCGGCGCTTTCGGTGTCGTATTCGTCCACGATCTCGCCGACGATCTCCTCGATGAGGTCCTCAAGCGTGACCAGCCCTGCCGTTCCGCCGTATTCGTCGATGACGATCGCAACGTGCGTGGATTCCTTCTGGAGTTCGCGGAGCAGGTCGCTGACAAGCTTCGAGTCCGGCACGTAGCGGACCTCGCGGGCGAGTTCGTCCACCGCCGGCGGGTCCTCGTCCGGGCCGAGGTTGTGGAGGCAGGCGGCGACGTCTTTGAGGTACACAATGCCCAGGATCTGGTCCGTGTTTTCGCCGATGACCGGGATCCGCGAGTACCCGGAGCGCAGGAACAACGACATCGCACGCCGCAGGCTGGACCCGGAGTCGATCGTGAGGATGTCGGTCCGCGGCACCATGACTGAGCGGACCAGGGTGTCCCCGAAATCGAAGACCGACTGAATCAGCTCGGCCTCGTTGTCCTCGATCACGTCGGACTCGGTGGCCCGGTCCACAAGTTCGCGGAATTCCTCTTCGCTGAAAAACGCCTCGCTGTCGGCCGGCGCGCCGGGGGCGACGACGCTGCCAAGCCGCACCAGCCAGCCCGGGATCGGGCCGAGCACGGCGTAGAGGGACCGGACCAGCGGGGCGCTGAACCGGACCAGGGCGGCTGAGTGGACCCGGCCGAGCTGCCGCGGGGACACCCCCACGATCACGAAGCCGACCACCGCCATGATGCCGGTGGCCGCCAGGCCGGCGAGCCAGACGTTGTCCAGCATGCTGTAGAGGAGGACGGTCACGGCGACGGCGGCTGCCATCTCGAACCAGACCCGCCAGAACCGGAGGGCGCGCATGTGCCCCACGGGCTGCGCCAGGATGCGTTTGAGCGACGTGCCCCTGCTGTGCAGGACCGCCTGCTCGGCATCATGCCGGGGCAGGAAGTTGAAAGCGGACTCGGCAGCGGTGAGCACCGCGGCAAAGCTAAGGAACACCAGCGCCATGCCGGCCAGGATCAGTGGGGTCACTGAACCGTCTCGGACGGGGCCGCTTTGCCGGTGAAGGCGGTCAGCAGTTCGCGCTGCAGCCCGAACATCTCTTCCTTCTCTTCCGGCTCCGCGTGGTCATAGCCCAGCAGGTGCAGGATGCCGTGCGTGGTCAGCAGCAGCATCTCGTCCTGGGTGGAGTGGCCGGCGTTGCGGGCCTGGACCTCGGCCACCTGGGGGCAGATGGCGATGTCGCCGAGCATGCCCTGGGGCGTCGGCTTGTCCGGCGTGCCCGGGGTGAGCTCGTCCATAGGCACGGAAAGGACATCGGTGGAGCCGGGTTCGTCCATCAGTTCAAGGTGGAGCTTTTCCATGGCCGGTTCGTCCACCAGCAGGATGGACAGTTCCGCCTGCGGGTGGATGTAGAGGCTTTCGAAGATGAAACGCGACAGAGCCACGAGCTCCGACTCGTCCACGACGACGCCGGATTCGTTGTTGACCTCAATGCTCATGCGTGTTCTCCCCGCGTTTCCCGGGCAACGGAGTGCTTGACCCGGTTCCTTTGGACTTCGTCCCAGATGCTGTAGGCGTTGACGATATCCCCGACCAGGCGGTGCCGGACGACGTCGGAGGCATCCAGGATCGAGAAGTTGACGTCCTCGATCCCCTGCAGGATCTCCTCGACGATCCTGAGCCCCGAGCGGGTGCCGAAGGGCAGGTCCACCTGGGTGATGTCCCCGGTGACCACCATCTTGGAGCCGAAGCCCAGACGGGTCAGGAACATCTTCATCTGTTCCGGCGTGGTGTTCTGGGCCTCATCGAGGATGATGAAGGCGTCGTTCAGCGTCCGGCCGCGCATGTAGGCCAGCGGGGCGACTTCGATGGTGCCGGCGGCCATGAGGCGCGGAATGGATTCGGGGTCCATCATGTCGTGCAGGGCGTCGTACAAGGGCCGCAGGTAGGGGTCGATCTTGTCGCTCAGGGTGCCCGGCAGGAAGCCTAGCCGCTCCCCCGCCTCGACGGCGGGACGGGTCAGGATGATGCGGCTGACTTCCTTCTGCTGCAGGGCCTGGACCGCCTTGGCCATCGCCAGGTAGGTCTTGCCGGTACCGGCCGGCCCGATCCCAAAGATCACCGTGTTCGCGTCGATCGCGTCCACATAGTTCTTCTGGTTCAGCGTCTTGGGCCGGATGGTCTTCCCGCGGGTGGAGAGGATGTTGGTGGTCAACACTTCCACGGGGTTCTGCAGTGACTGGCTGCGGAGCAGGGAGACGAGCTGCTGCAGGACGGCCGGGGTGATGACGGTGCCCCTGGCCACCAGCCCGCGCACCTCGTTGAGCAGGCGCATGATGCGCGGCACGTCGGCGGCAGGACCGCTGATGGCAAGCTCATTCCCGCGGACATGGAAATCGACGGCGGGGAACTGGTTTTCGATGAACCTTAAGGCTTCGTCATGGCTGCCCAGCGACTGGACCATCTGTTCTGAGTCGTCGAACACGACCACCTCCGTCCGCAGCCCTGGTAGGGAGTGGGGGAATTCCCCTGCGGTGCGTTCTCGGGCGCTGAACCGGGCCTTGCCGTTCGCTGCTTCAGTCATGGTGTTGGCCCGCGGGCCTCTGGTCCCCTCCAGTATGAATATGGTCGGTCGCCGTGATCCGTACCGACGGCGGTTCGCACCGCCCGCGGCCCGGGTCAACGGGTGCTTCCATCTTACGCCAGCGCGGCGCGCCCGACGCCGTACGGGGAACCGGCGTCGGGCGTTACACGTCGGTGTTTCCGAAGCCGACCCACCCATCCAGCCAGTGGGCGCCGGTAACCGGGAACGGCTGTACAGCGCTCCCCCGCTCCGCATCGTCCCCGCGGCCGGGCCGAGCCGGCCGTGCCGCCGTCAAGGCCCAGGCTGCCCACAAGCGGGACAGCGACTGCAGCATGGTCATGCCACGCTCTCCAGCGCGCCGGCGCCGGACCGGACACCGACGTAGTCTCCCTTGTAGAAGAGCAGGGGCTCGGCGCCGGGTCGTGCGCCCAGGGCGCGGACGGCGCCGACGACGATCGTGTGGTCCCCGCCGTCGTACTCCTGGTGCAGTTCGCAATCCACCCAGGCCAGTGCCTGGTCCAGGACGGGGTTGCCCAAGGGCGAGGGCGAGTGCTCAACGCCGGCGAACTTCTCCGTTCCCGACCGCGCGAACTGCCCCGCGAGATGCTGATGTTCTGCGGGCAGGATGTTCACGGTAAACCGGCCCGCCTCACGCAGCAGCGGCCAGGTGGTGGACGTCCGTGCCGGGCTGAAGGTGACAAGGGCCGGCTCCAGGGACAGGGAGGAGAAGGACTGGCACGTGAACCCGGCCGGCCCGTGCTTCGTTGCTGCCGTGATCACCGTCAGGCCGGTGGCGAAGTGTCCGAGAATGTGGCGGAGTGTCCTCGGGCTGAGATCAGTTTGTTCCGTCATGGCGGGTCCTTTCGACGCTGGAAACCCCAATCAACCACCGCGGACCCGGCTTCCCAAGCCCGGCTGCAACGCACAGTCGCGCAGCGACACAGCGCGTCACGGACCCGTTGCATGACGTAAAAATTCGGCACCGCCTGGGAACCTTGCGGACCGTAGGGACCTGGACCGCGGGCTGCCGGCGGCATCCGGGTAACTGGGGTTCGCCGGCCATGGCCGCTAGGCTCGGTCGATGCCAAACTCCGAGAACCTGTTGGACGTCAGATCCGCGTATGACACAGTTGATCGACGTCGGATGCGGTGCCGGACGAATGACCAGCTACCTCAGCCACGCCGGGCTGAACGTCAGCGGCGTCGACCTGTCGCCCGAAATGGTCCGGGTCGGGCAGCAGCTGCATCCCGAGCTGTCGTTCGAAGTCGGAGAGCTGACTGACCTGCCGGCAGCCGACGCCGCTGCAGACGGCATCCTGGCCTGGTATTCGATCATCCACTCTCCCCCGACGGCCCTGCCGGCGATCGCGCGCGAGTTCTGGAGAACGCTCCGCCCAGGCGGCTCGGCCCTCATCGGATTCCACGCCGGCAGCGGCCACCGCACTATTGACCGTGCCTACGGACACGACGTCCAACTCCGTGCAGAACGGCACGCCCCCGACGACGTGGCGCTGCGGTTCACCGAGCAAGGTTTTGTGATGCGCGCCCAGCTTGTGCGTTCGCCGAGAGCCATGGAGAAAGACCCTCAGGCCGCCATCCTCGTCGACAAGCCCTCCGTCCCCTCGTAGGGATTTCACCCGCAGCGGGTGAGGCCCATGCCACGCATGACGCCAACAATAGTCATACCTTCCACTGGCAGGGCTGAAGGACGGACCGTCCCGGAAACGAGAAGGCGTCGCACCGAGACGCCGCAACTTTGAGAGCAGGAATCACAAATGAGTCTCCCGGGAAACTTTTGGGATATTTTCTGGTGGTTCCTCACAGCGTCCGTATTCTTTGCCTGCCTGTTTGGTGTTTTTGCGCTCATCGGTGACCTCTTTCGCGCTCAGGAATTGAACCATTCCAAAGCCAAGGAACTCCTGGACGCTGGAACCGGCAGCGCTGAAGAGTTAGAAAGAATCAAGAACCGTGTGCTCGTCTGACGGCGTTCGCGGCATCGAAGAACGTTGAGGCAGCAGTGCGCGGATTCTTCCAGGATATTGAAACGTTCGCCTTGCTCCTGCTGGCGGCCCACATACTGCTCGTGACCGTCGCAACTGTCCTCGTGTCGATGAATCGCCGTCCATCCTCTGCTATTGCCTGGGTGCTCGCCATAATCTTCATACCGATCCTTGGTGCAATCGCGTTTTTCTTTGTCGGTTACTCGAAACTGCCCAAGGCGCGCCGGGACAAACAGCGCGAAGTCAACAATCTGGTCCTGGCGCGGACTGAAGGCAGCCCGCTGGTTAGCCGCGGCCTTGACTGGCCGGAGTGGCTGCATTCTGCGGTGGTATTGAACAGCAACCTTGGGGCGCTCCCTATGGTGTCGGGCAATAGTGCGACCCTATTGGGCGACTACAACGGCACTTTCGATGCCATGATCGCTGAGATTGATTCGGCCACCAGTTACGTGCACGTGGAGTTTTACATCCTGGTGCTGGACGCAACGACGACGCCGTATTTTCAAGCGTTGGCCCGGGCAAGACGACGCGGCGTCGACGTCCGGGTTCTGTCCGATCATTTGGCTGGCCTGAAGTTCCCCGGCCGGAAAGAAACCCTGGACTTCTTCCAGGAGATAGGGGCGGAATATCGCCCCATGCTGCCGGTGCGGCCATGGCGCGGCGAATGGCAGAGGCCTGACCTGCGCAATCACCGGAAGATCTTGGTCGTCGATGGCCGCGTGGGATTCACTGGATCCCAGAACGTCATCGACGCGAGCTACGACACGAAGGCCAACCTGAAGCGCGGGCTCCAGTGGCACGAGCTGATGATGCGCGTTGAGGGACCTGTGGTCCGGGAACTGGATGCGGTCTTCGCGACGGACTGGTACAGCGAAACGGATGTGATACTGCCACTGGATTCAAGCCCCATAGGCGCCAGCCACGGTTCTGCACTCATTGACGCACAAGTCCTGCCCAGCGGTCCCAGCTTCGACAACGACAACAATTTGAAGCTCTACGCGACGCTCATCCACAAAGCTGAGCGGCGTGTCAGCATCACCAGTCCATACTTTGTCCCGGACGAATCCATCCTGATGGCTATTGTCACGGCAGCCGCGCGGGGGCTAAGCGTCGAGCTCTTTGTTTCCGAGGTCGGAGACCAGAGCATGGTCTACCATGCTCAGCGTTCCTACTACGAGGCACTGCTCCGCGCCGGCGTCAGGATCTACCTATACCGGTCGCCCAAGGTGCTGCACTCGAAGCACTTCACCATCGATGAGGAGGTTGCGGTAATTGGGTCCAGCAACATGGATGTCCGTTCCTTCAGCCTCAACATGGAGGTATCCGTACTTGTGCACGGGCGCGGTTTTGTGGACGCAATTCGAGGGATCGAAGACGGGTACCGCGTGGAAAGCCGTGAGCTGCAGCTCGCGGACTGGCTCCGGCGGCCCATAGCCCAAAAAGTATTCGACAACCTGGCGCGCCTGACAGCCTCCCTCCAATAAGGAATTGGCGAACCCTTTGGAGGGGTCCTTGCTTCCAGGAAGACGAAGGCGCCGGCTACGGAGTGCTAGCTGATGCCCAAACCGGCTGGCTACCTTCCTTGACACTCGGCTGGCAGGTGCCCGGCCTCACGCCGTTCGCGAGATGTCCGCAACTACCTGATCGATTTGATACCTGGAAACCCGCGCAAGGGCCGGGTTGGTGTGGACATAGTAGGGATAGGTGATGATTCCAATCGACAGTGCCCAAGCGCGGCCGCGTTCCCACGTCGTCTGGTCAACGCCTACTGCATCGCGAAATGCGGCGCGTCCTTTATCCTCGAGCAGGTTCCAAGCGACGATGAGGTCGACCGCCGGATCGCCAATGGCCTCCCCAGTCGAGGACACCGGCGAGCCGCGCGTCGGCAATCATAAGGTTTCCTGGTTGCAAGTCCGTGTGAATCCAGACCTGCTCCCCTTCAGCGAGGCCGATGCGTCGGCTACGGAATGATGAAGACATGGAATTGCAGACTGAGCGTCTCCTGCTGCGCGAGTACACGATGGATGATTTCGCAGCGGTACATTCGTTCGCTTCTGATGTGAGAATCGCCGATTTCGTGGACTGGGGACCGAATACAACCGGCGAAACTCAGGAATTCCTCGAAATGTGCGTGGGGGCGCAACGCGGCGCGAGCCGGACAAACTTCACTCTCGCTGTCACCTTTCCGGGTGGCTACCCTTTTGGTTCTGTCGGGCTCGCCGTTGATCAGGGCCGGGGCGAACTCGGGTACGTGATTGATGCTGACCACTGGGGCCGCGGGTATGCCACTGAGGCCGCAGCCTCCCTCCTCAGATTCGGCAAAGAAACCCTCAGACTGCGGGACGTTACCGCAACCTGCAGACCACCGCTTCGGCGAGGGTGCTGGAAAAGATGGGTATGGTCCAGGTCGGATTGCGGAGGGCGGACAAAATCATTCGTGGGCATTGGCGGGATTCTCTCGTCTTTTCAGCGGTCAACACCACCTGGTAACGCACGGGACGGCGGGTGACCTCAGTTGACGCCCAGCGTGGCACGTTGCCCGGTTATATGTCAGACCGGACCATCCGTATCTCAGGTAGTTCCTCCCAGTCGGGTGAAAGCAACTTGCGTTTCCCATCGGGCCTAAAACCGTTCTTGGCATAGAAGGCCCGGGCGCGGGCGTTGGCCTCGAGCACCCACAGATAGGCGGGTAAATCGCCGAGTGCGGCCTTCAGCAGCGCGACACCGAGCCCAGTGCCATGCGTGCGCCTCAGAGTGTAGATGGAGTAAAGCTCAAATTCTCCGGGCAAGTCATGGTCACGTCCCGTACCTGCGTCGGCAAATCCAACGATTTCATCGCTCGCGTCCAAGGCGATGATTCGAGGCTGAGCGCTGTCCAGATACGCTCGACGTTTTTCCACGCGCTCCGGGATGCTGGCACGGCGCGCATCGAAGAATTCCGAGGGCAAAAGGTGCCCGTAGCATTCCTCATGGGCCAGGGTGTGCATCCGAACTACGGCATCAGCATCCTCAACCGCGGCCTGGCGGATCTGGTATTCCATCTGCCCAGCCTAGCTTTGACCCTGTTGTTCCGTGGCCGGGACCCGCAGTAAAAGTAGGGCCGCGAGGGAAGCCACTTTACGAGCAATGCCATACTGACGCCATGGCCATCCGGCTTTGCTTCTACGCCGGATATGCGGTTGCGTTGATGATCGACGTGGCGTCGATATTTTCGTCGTCGGAACCCGCAGCAGATTCAGGCTTCGCCATTCTGGCCGCCGTCTTCCAAACTCCATTGGTCCTCATCGCATCTGCCGGCGCAGTCGCAGCCATTGTTCTTCGGAAAGACGCGCCTCCCAGAACCGGGGCTACCCAGGCCCCCTGAACATTCTTGCGGATCGTCTCTGTGCCGGCTGCCGCGAAAGTGATCCATTCGCCCGGGCCTTCGAGGGCTGCTCAAGCCAGACAGAGCACATCTCCGTCCCTCCGAGCTCCACGACGCTTTGACCATCCGCGATCTTTCAGATCCGGACGGCCGGCCCCATGCGATGCAGCCGCTGTTGCAGGGCATCATCGACGCTCTCTGCCATGAATGGGCAGTGCCAGGACGAATCGTCCGCCACAGCCCCCTCGTGAGTGTGGCCGACAATTACGATCGTTTGGGGTTCAACGCATCGGACGTCACGCGGGACCAAAGGTACTCCCGCTACCTCAGTCCAACGGTCATGCTCCGCAGCCACACGTCGGCATCCATCCCGTCGCAGCTGCGGGCACTGGACGACGACGCATCCACGGACGAACTCTGGGCCGTCCCCGGTCTGGTCTATCGACGCGACTGCGTCGACCGCACCCACGTGGGAACTCCCCACCAGGTCGACCTGTGGCGCGTCAGCTCGCTAGAAAGACTGGACGCAGAGAACCTGCAGGACATGATCGGATCGCTGGTGAAGGCGGTGCTTCCAGGGGCACGATGGCGCGCAGTTCCAGCCGTTCATCCCTACACCAGAGAAGGCTTGCAGGTCGATGTCCTCATGGAGGGAGAGTGGCTCGAACTCGCAGAATGCGGGCTCATGGCACCTCATCTGTTCTCCGAAGCCGGCCTGGATCCCACAAGGTGGTCTGGCCTGGCTCTTGGGATGGGTTTGGACCGGGCCCTGATGCTCCGCAAAGGCATCCCCGACATCAGGTTGCTTAGGTCGACGGACGAGAGAATCGAACAGCAGATGCTGGACCTGTCCCGGTGGAAACCGGTCTCCCAGATGCCATCCATCCGCAGGGACATCTCCATCGTGGTTCCCGCGGACATGGATACCGAAGTGCTCGGTGACCGAGTGCGAACAGCATTAGGCGAAAAGGCCGAGGACCTGGAAAGCGTCGAACTCTTGGCCCTAACTTCGTATGGAGACCTTCCGGTAAAAGCGCAGGAACGACTTCGCATCTGCGATGGGCAGGCCAACGCACTAATACGTCTGGTGCTGCGTCCCCTCGCTCGGACCATGACGGATGCAGAGGCGAATCAGATCCGGGACGATGTTTATCTGGCCCTGCACGAGGGGCCAGTCCGGGAGCTCATTGCAGGACAGAACCGAACGAATTAGGTATCAACTTTGTATCGGCCTCATATCGTTCCCGTTGCAGTTCCGGCGCCGGGACCGAAACCCGGCTGTCGCGCCGTGCCGGTGTGCCATGCTGGAATCCGGCTGTCCCAGGATCGCCGGGCTGCTCTCCGGCAGGTGAAGGATGGGGCGGTCACGAGCGGTCTACGACGGCTACAACGGATCATCGCCGCGGAACGCGGGGCATAAGAAGGGACAGCGGCATCAGGAAGCGTGAAGTTCAGCACTCATCGGTGGGGCGCGTCCGCCGCGCCGCGCTGGCGCTGGCGCTGCCCGCCGCCCTCCTCCTGTCCGGCTGCGTGGCGACGCCGCAGAGCGGCATCACGAACTCCAGCAGCCCGTCGGAGCTCATTCCCGTCCCGGCGTCGGGTGTGCCCACCACCAGCGCTCCGCTCGAAACAGCCCAGACGTCGAACAAGGCTCCGGTGTACTGGATCGGCCGGAGCAATGACAACGCGTTCCTCTACCGCGAGTTCCGTGACGTCCCTGACCAGGACAACCCCGTCACCCGCGCCCTGCGGGTGATGATGTCCCAGAAGCCGCTGGACCCGGATTTCTTCACGCCCTGGCAAAACCCGAAGAAGCTCGCGACGTCGATTTCCGGCAAGAATGTCATCACGGTGGATGTCTCGGCGGATGCCTTCAACAGCAACGTGGATGCGGCCATGGCCGAGCGCGCCATCCAGCAGCTCGTCTACACGGCGACGGCTGCCGCGGCCAGCGCAGGCCTTATCGATGCCGGACAGCAGATCCAGGTGGTTGTGCTGGTTGACGGTCACACGGACTACGTGGCCTTCAACCATGTCCGGCTGGGCGAGCCGACGTCCCGCAGCGCCGGGATGGTGGCACCTGTGTGGATCATTGATCCGCAGGAAGGCACCTCCGTGGCTGACGGTTCGGTCAAGATCAGCGGCCGGAGCACCGTCCAGGGCGGGAAGCTCCGCTGGGCGATCCTCAAAGTCGACGGTGACGGCGACAACGACAAGACGGCCTATCTCAACGGCAACGCCACGGCCTCGGCCGACTCCGTCAAGTCCGGGCTGTTTACCTTGTCCGTGAACCTCGGCCCGGGCCGTTACGAGGTCCGGGTGTCCCAGGTGGACGCGTCGGACAGCGCCAAGGAAGTGTTCCAGGACACCCGCGGCTTCACGGTTAAATAGTCTTTCGCGTCAAATGGTCTTGCGCGTCAAGAAGCGACGACGCCGGCCGCCGGTTACCAGCGGCCGAGGATGTCGCTGGCCAGTACGGTGGCGGCGGGCCCCGCGGTGGACGAGCGCAGCACATGGTGGCCCAACAGGGCCGTGACCGCCCCCGCGTCGCACAACCGGGTCACCTCCCGCGGGCTGATGCCGCCTTCAGGGCCCACGATCAGCAGCACTTCACGGGACCCGCTGTCGCCGGGCTGCGCGGTTGCCAGCCATGATTCGAGTACGTGCCGCAGCGGTCGGACGGCATCTTCGTGCAGGATGACCGCGAGATCTGCGGCCGCCACGGCCGCCTGCAGACCGGCGCCGTCCACTGCCGCCCGGACCTCCGGTATCCAGGCCCTGCGCGCCTGCTTGGCTGCTGCTGTCACCACCGACTGCCATTTGGCGTGCGCCTTCGCGGCCCGTTCAGCCTTCCACCGCACAATGGACCGCTCCGCCTGCCAGGGAATGACGGCGTCGATGCCCAGCTCGGTGGCCGTTTCGGCCGCAAGTTCGTCACGGTCGCCTTTGGCGAGGGCCTGGACCAGGACCAGCCGGGTCCCGGGCCGCGGCTCGTTGGCAACCTCGAGGCACTCGACGGTCAGCTCGCCGGGCAGGGCGGCGGTCACCGTGCCGGTCAGCCGCTTGCCCGCGCCGTCGGCGATGTCGACGGCCTCGCCGACGGCGATCCGCTTGACGGTGACGGCGTGGCGGGCCTCAGGGCCCTCCAGGACGAAGGCGGAGCCGGGGACCTGCTGGTCCAAGGTGCCGGGGGCGGTGAAGAAGACCGGGTTACTCACCGCTACAGGTTACCGAGCCTGTCCCGGAGTTTAGCGAAGACGCCGCCGCTGGCCGCGAGCTTTCCGGCCGTGAAGTGCTCGCCGCGCAGCTTGGCCAGCTGGCGGAGCAGGTCTTCCTGGGCGGCGTCGAGCTTGCCCGGTGTTTCGACCTGCAGGTGCACTTTCAGGTCACCGCGCCCGTGGCCTCGCAGGTGGGTGACACCAAGGCCGCGCAGTGTGATGATCTCGCCCGACTGGGTGCCGGCCCTGACGTCGATCTCCTGCTGCCCGTCGAAGGTGTCGAGGCTAATTTCGGTGCCGAGTGCGGCGGCCGTCATGGGGATGTTGAGGCTCGCGTGCAGGTCGTCGCCGTCGCGGACGTACGTGGCGTCGTTGTTGACCCGGATCTCCACGTACAGGTCCCCCGCCGGACCGCCGGCGGGCCCTGCCTCGCCCTGGCCGGACAGCTGGATGCGGGTGCCGGTGCCGACGCCGGCCGGTACCTTGACGGTCAGCGAGCGGCGGCTGCGGATCCGGCCCTGGCCGCTGCATTCGTTGCAGGGGTCCTTGATGACGGTGCCGAAGCCCTCACAGGACCCGCAGGGCGCCGAGGTCATGACCTGGCCCAGGATGGAGCGCACAGCGCGCTGGACCTGGCCACTGCCGCCACAGATGTCGCAGCGCACCGGGTGGGTGCCCTCGCGGCAGCAGGAGCCTTCGCAGGTGGGGCAGACGACAGCCGTGTCGACCTCAAGCTTCTTGTTCACGCCGAACACCGCGTCGCGCAGGTCAATCCGGACGCTGATCAGCGCATCCTGGCCGCGGCGGACACGGGACGCCGGGCCGCCCTGGCCGCCGCCCGCCCCGAAGAAGGTCTCGAAGATGTCTTGGAAGGCGAAGCCCTGGCCTGAGTAGCTGCCGCCACCGAAGCCGTTGTCGGTGCCGTTCTCGTTGCCGGTGGTGTCATACACCCGGCGTTTCTGCGGATCGGAGAGGACCTCATAGGCGTGGGTGACGGCCTTGAACCGGTCCGAGGCGTCTTCTCCTGGGTTCACGTCCGGGTGCAGGGTCCGGGCCAGTTTCCGGTAGGCCTTCTTGATCTCCTCCCCCGTTGCGTCGCGGGAGACTCCAAGAACGTCATAGTGGCTGCTCAAAGTGTGTATCTCTTCCTTTTCATACTGCCGGTGGGGCACTGCCTGTGGGGCAAGAAGTCGCGTTCGGTCCCGGGCCCGTCAGGGCCCCAGGATCCTCGAAAGGTAACGGGCCACCGCGCGGACGGCGGCCATGGTGGTGGGATAGTCCATCCGGGTGGGTCCAAGGACGCCGACCTTGGCCGTGGCGTCCGGCCCGTAGGCAGTGGCCACGACCGAGGCCTCGGCAAGACCGACGTACGGATTCTCCCGGCCGATGCTGACGGTTACGCCGCGCGGGTCTTCGGCCATTTCGCTGAGCAGGCGGAGCATGACCACCTGCTCCTCGAGCGCCTCCAGCACGGGGCCGATGCTGAGCGGGAAGTCCACATTGGAGCGTGCCAGATTCGCGGTACCGGCCATGACCATCCGCTCTTCGCGACTGCTCGTGGCCAGGGCTTCAAGGCCGCGGGCCAGGGCCTGGGCCGCTCCGCGGCTCGCCGGCGCGCCACTGGCGACGACCGTGGGCAGAAGCTGGGGCAGCAGGCTCAACGGCGTTCCGGAGAGGCTCGCCAGGAACCGTGTACGCAGCTCCGCCAGGGCGTCGTCGGGAAGGTCCTGCCCGACGTCGATGACGCGCTGCTCCACTTTGCCGGTGTCCGCTATGAGGACAATCAGCACCTTCCGGGGGGCCAGCAGCACGAATTCTATGTGCCGCACCTTGGCTCGGCTGAGCAGCGGATACTGCACGACGGCGACCTGGTTGGTCAGGTGGGAGAGGAGCCTCACGGTCCGGTCGAGGATGTCGTCGAGGTCCTCGGATCCTTCCAGCAACGCCTGGATGGCCCGGCGCTCGGCCGAAGACAATGGCTTCACCGCTGAAATCTGGTCAACGAAAAGCCGGTAGCCCTTGTCGGTGGGGATCCGGCCTGCGCTAGTGTGCGGTGCCGTGATCAGGCCTTCGTCCTCCAGCGCCGCCATGTCATTTCGGATCGTGGCGCTGGACACGCCAAGATGGTGCCGCTCAACGAGCGCTTTGGAACCAACGGGCTCACGCGAATGGACGTAGTCCTCCACGATGGCGCGCAGCACTTCGAGTTTGCGCGGTTCGCTCACGCTCCACCTCCAATCGACTGTCCCGCAGTCGGTGCCGCCCGCGTTGTCCGGTTCGCGCCCAGAAGCAGTACCCAGAAGTAATACTGAGACGGCCCTCTTCGGGACAAGGGTTAGCACTCGACATGCCTAAGTGCTAACCAGTCTAATATGAGTCGCCGCGTTGTTAGCATTGGATTCGCTCCAGGCGTGGCCCTCGCGATCGCGATTCCCGTCACGTCGGTGCCGAGACCGTGGCAGCCGCTGCCGTTGCCGCGCCGTCGCGGTCCGGTTCCGGCCCCGGAGAGTTCCACCGACCGCCGTACATTCCGAGTGCAAAGTAAGCGTGTAGAGATGTCGTACCAGAACTGGGGACCCCAGGACCTGTCCGCCCCCGCCAAGACCCAGTTGCCGGAAGTCCCGGTGGAACGCGGGATGGTCCTCGAGGAGGTCCAGTCCGGCTGGGTGGGTGCCGTGACCCGGGTGGAAAAATCCGGCGGCATGCACGTGGTGGCGTTGGAGGACCGGCGGGGCAAGTCCCGTTCCTTCCGCCTCGGCTTTGGCTTCCTGTTGGACGGCCAGCCGATCCGGCTGATGCCGCCGGCCCCGAAGAAGGCGGCGCCGGCCGCCGGTGCCGGCCGCACGGCGTCGGGTTCGGTGCGGGTGGCGGGGCACCGCGCACAGGTGGCCAAGGCCAGCCGCATCTGGGTGGAAGGAAAGCACGACGCCGAACTGGTGGAGAAGGTCTGGGGCGATGACCTCCGTGTGGAGGGCATCGTCGTCGAACCGCTGCACGGCATTGACGACCTCGCGGCCGCCGTGGCGGAGTTCGGGCCGGGCCCGGGCCGCCGCCTCGGCGTGCTCGTTGACCACTTGGTGGCCGACTCCAAGGAGTCACGGATCGCCGACGCCGTCATGGCGTCACCGGGCGCCGCCGGCAACGTCCTGATTGTGGGCCACCCCTACGTCGACGTGTGGCAGGCCATCCGGCCCGCGGTCCTGGGTATTGAGCAGTGGCCCGTGATCCCGCGCGGCGTCGACTGGAAGACCGGCATCCTCATGGCATTCGGGTGGCCACACTCCACGAAGGAGGACATCGGCCTCGGCTGGCAGAAACTTCTGGGGGCTGTCCGCAGCTATGCGGATCTGGAGGCGTCCCTGCTGGGCCGCGTGGAAGAGGTCATTGACTTCCTCACCGTGCCCTAGTCCGCCGCGGCGGACACTCCCTGATCTCCATTTCCGCGCCCGAGCAAGTATTCTTGGAACGGCGGCCGCGCACCCAGCGCGGTTCCGGCTATTCCAGGCACAACCCAGGCAGCAACGCATCACCGCAATCCGAAGGGCTATACCGTGGCAGATAACGCACGCGAACACACGGGCAACCAGGCCGGCCAAGGTCAGCCCCCGTACCATGGCGTTCCGGCAAATGCGCTGCCGCTGACGGCCAGCGAGGACCGGCAATGGGCCACGCTGGCCCACTTCGGCGGCATCCTAGGCTGCGTTCCGTCGCTGCTGATCTACCTCATCTTCAAGGACCGCGGCCCGTTCACGGCGCAGGAATCCAAGGAAGCCCTCAATTTCACGTTGCCGCCGACCATCGCCGCGGTGCTCGCCAATCTGCTGGTGTTCATTCCCGTGGTGGGCAACCTCTTCGCCGTGCTCGCCACCGTGATCTGGATCGCCGTGACGTGCTTCTCGGTGGCGGCAGGCATCCACGTCAACCGTGGCCAGCCGCACCGGTACGAGTTCAACCTGCGCTGGATCAAATAGCCCAGCCCGGACCCAAGCAAGAAGAGCCGGCCGCTTCCCACCAGGGGTAGCGGCCGGCTCTTCTTGTGCGGCTTCATCGTTGTGTGCGGCAGCTTAGTCGGGCCGCACGGTTAGGTGCGGCCGTTCAGTCCGGCAGGATCCTGCGGACCACGGCGTCGGCCAGCAGCCGGCCCTTGAGCGTAAGGATGAGCCGGCCCTTGAAAGCGGCCGCGGGGTCCACGAGGCCGTCGGCAATCAGCCCCGCGACGGCGTGCCTGCCCGTGTCCCCGAGGCCGCCGAGGCTGGGGATGTCGAGTCCGGAGTTCAGCCGGGCCTCGAGCATGACGCGTTCCACGTTGCGGGTTTCGGGGTCCAGCGTTTCGCGTCCGGCGGCGGGCGAGACCCCGGCGCCGAGGCGGTTGGCGTAGGCGGTGGGGTGCTTGACGTTCCACCACCGCACGCCTCCGACGTGGGAGTGCGCCCCGGGTCCGATGCCCCACCAGTCGTCCCCCCGCCAGTAGGCGAGGTTGTGCCGGCAGGCCTGTTCGGGGGTGCGGGACCAGTTGCTGACCTCGTACCAGGCGAGCCCGGCCGCGGAAATCAGCTCGTCGGCGAGTTCGTACTTGGCCGCGTGGTCGTCGTCGTCGATTTCCGGCACTTCGCCGCGGCGGATCTGCGCCGCAAGTTTGGTGCCGTCCTCCACAATCAGGGCATAGGCGCTGATGTGGTCGGGGGCGTAGGACAGTGCAGTCTCCAGTGAGAAGCGCCAGTCATCCAGCGACTCCCCCGGCGTCCCATAAATGAGGTCGAGGCTGACCGCGAGCCCCGCGTCCCGCGCCCACCGCACCACTTCGGGCACCCTGCTGGGCGTGTGGGTGCGGTCCAGGACCTTCAGGACGTGCGGCACGGCCGACTGCATACCAAAGGACACCCGGGTGAACCCGGCGTCGGCGAGCAGTTGCAGTGACTCGGGCGTGACGGAATCCGGGTTTGCCTCGGTGGAAACCTCGGCGCCGGGCTGCAGGCCCCAGGCGCCGATCGCGGCCGTGAGTATGCGCGCCAGATCCTCGGCCGGCAGCAGCGTGGGCGTGCCGCCGCCGAAAAAGACCGTGCTGAGGGGGCGCGCGGGCAATCCGCTGCGATTCAGGGCCTCGGCGGCGAATTCCACTTCCGCGACCGCCGTGGCGGCGTAGGCGTCCTGGGAGGCGCCGCCGCCCAACTCGGTGGCGGTGTAGGTGTTGAAGTCGCAGTACCCGCAGCGGACCGCGCAGAACGGGATGTGCACGTACAGCCCGAAGGCACGCTGATCGGCGCCCTGGCACGCCTGGGCGGGCAGGAGCCCGTCCGGCGGCGCCGGGTCGCCCAGGGGAAGAACGCTAGGCACGGGCCCGGCCTGCCGTCACTGCAGCAACAGTCATTACCAGCACCGCTACTTCTTGGCCTTGTCCTTGGACTCGTCCGTCGTGAGCGCGGCGATGAAGGCTTCCTGCGGTACTTCGACGCGGCCCACCATCTTCATGCGCTTCTTGCCTTCCTTCTGCTTTTCCAGCAGTTTGCGCTTTCGGGTGATGTCACCGCCGTAGCACTTGGCAAGGACGTCCTTGCGGATGGCGCGGATGCTTTCGCGGGCGATGATCCTGGAACCGATGGCGGCCTGGATGGGCACCTCGAACTGCTGGCGGGGAATGAGTTCGCGCAGTTTGCCGGTCATCATCACGCCGTAGGCGTAGGCCTTGTCGCGGTGCGTGATGGCGGAGAAGGCATCAACCTGCTCGCCCTGGAGCATGATGTCCACCTTGACGAGGTCGGCCACCTGCTCGCCGTCGGCCTTCCAGTCCAGCGACCCGTAGCCGCGGGTCTTGGACTTGAGGATGTCGAAGAAGTCGAAGACGATTTCGGCCAGCGGCAGGCGGTAACGGATTTCCACCCGGTCCTCGGAGAGGTAGTCCATGCCGCCCATGACGCCGCGCCGGCTCTGGCACAATTCCATGATGGCGCCGACAAACTCGTTCGGCGCCAGGATGGTGGCGGACACCATCGGCTCGCGGACTTCGGCGATTTTTCCGGTGGGGTATTCGCTGGGGTTCGTGACGTGGACAATCTTCTTGTCCTCCAGCGTCACCTCGTATTCCACGTTGGGGGCGGTGGAAATCAGGTCCAGGTTGTATTCGCGTTCGAGCCGTTCGCGGGTGATTTCCAGGTGCAGCAGGCCCAGGAATCCCACCCGGAAGCCGAATCCCAGCGCGGCGGACGTCTCGGGCTCGTACACCAGCGCGGCATCGTTGAGCATCAGCTTCTCCAGCGCATCGCGGAGCACCGGATAGTCGGTGCCGTCCAGCGGGTACAGGCCGGAGAAGACCATCGGCTTGGCGTCCGCATAGCCGGGGAGGGATTCGGTGGCCGGCTTGGCAAGGTTGGTGACGGTGTCGCCCACCTTGGACAGGCGGACGTCCTTCACGCCGGTGATGAGGTAGCCGACTTCGCCGACACCGAGGCCCTTGGAGGGGGTGGGCTCCGGGGAGCTCACCCCGATCTCCAGGAGCTCATGCGTGGCACGGGTGGACATCATCTGGATGCGTTCGCGGGGGTGCAGCATGCCGTCGACCACGCGGACGTACGTGACCACACCGCGGTACGTGTCGTAGACCGAGTCGAAGATCATGGCCCGGGCCGGGGCGTTCGGGTCGCCCACGGGTGCCGGCAGGTCGCGGACGATCTTGTCCAGCAGGACCTCGACGCCCATGCCTGTCTTGCCAGAGACACGGAGCACGTCGTCGGGGTCGCCGCCGATCAGGTTGGCGAGTTCCGCCGCGTACTTCTCCGGCTGGGCCGCCGGGAGGTCGATCTTGTTCAGGACCGGGATGATCGTGAGGTTGTTTTCCATCGCCAGGTAGAGGTTGGCGAGGGTCTGGGCCTCGATGCCCTGGGCCGCGTCCACCAGCAGGATCGCGCCCTCGCAGGCCGCGAGCGAGCGGGAGACCTCGTACGTGAAGTCAACGTGCCCGGGGGTGTCGATCATGTTCAGCGCGTAGCTGGTGCCGTCGAGTTCCCAGGGCATGCGGACGGCCTGGGATTTGATGGTGATGCCGCGTTCGCGCTCAATGTCCATGCGGTCCAGGTACTGGGCCTTCATGTCACGGGACTGGACGACGCCGGTGAATTGAAGCATCCGGTCGGCCAGCGTGGATTTGCCGTGGTCAATGTGCGCAATGATGCAGAAGTTCCGGATGATGGCCGGATCTGTTGCGGCGGGCACCGGGGCGGTGCGGGCCATGGGAGACACGCAGGGTCCTTACTGTTGGCATTAAGGTTGGCTGTCCACGGATCGGCGCGGATGCTGGTTTCCCATCCTGCGACGTGGCGCATTTGTCGTTCCTAATAGTCTCCCACGTCCGGGCCGGTGGCAGTGCATCCCTGCATTGCGTTGCGGACTCTGCATCGCCCCGTGGATTCTCCTCTCCCGCCTATCTCGTCCCCTCCTCCCGCCCGCCCGCTCCCCCGGCCCTCTCCCCTCTGGGGGTTGCCGGTATGGTTTCCCCATGGCTTGGAATTTACGATCGATCAGCAACGCGGTCCGCGACGCGCTCCGCTTCCTGGACAAACTCGGCGGCTCCGCGCCGGGCACCACCCGCGGCCCGGCGTCAAAACCTGCGGGGAAGCCGACGGGCAAGCCGACGGGCAAGCCGACGGGGAAGGCGCGGCCGGGTCAGACACGGCCGGGCGCCACGGGCGGCACGGGCGGCACTCCGGCCGCCGGACTGACCGGGACGTATCCCGGCGACTTCCGGGGCCGGGCGGCCGTCCGCTACGCCCCCGCACCCAACGGCCTGCCCGAGCCCGGCGAAATCGTGTGGACCTGGGTGCCCTATGAAGAGGACTATTCCCGAGGCAAGGACCGTCCGGTGCTGCTGGTGGGCACCAGCGGCCGGTATCTGCTGGGTCTGATGCTGACGAGCAAGGACCACAACGGCGATTCCCCCCGGTCGGATGACTACGTTGACATCGGCACGGGCCCCTGGGACCGCCAGTGGCGGCCCAGCGAAGCGAAGCTGGACCGGATTCTGCAGATCAATGCCAATGACATCCGGCGCGAAGGAGCGATCCTGGACGTAGGCCGCTTCAATCTCATCGCAGCGGCCCTGCGGGAGCGCCGCGGCTGGAACTGACCCGCCCGGCGCCGGGTCCTGCGGCGGATTGCCACGGGTACTCGTGCCTGCACGTTCATCTCTGCTATTATTTACAGCTGTGTGTCCGTGCAGGTCGACGGCCACAGATGGTTGGTCGCCATAGGTATCCCCACGCCGCTCAGTCAATGGCCAATCTGAAAGCCCTCTAGACCATTTTCCGCATTGAAAAAGAGAGTTCACACGTGGCTAATATCAAGTCCCAGAAGAAGCGCATCCTGACCAACGAAAAGGCTCGCCTGCGCAACAACGCAGTCAAGTCCGAGCTGAAGACGGCCATCCGCGCCGTCAACACCGCCGTTGAGTCCACCGACAAGGATGCTGCTGCTGTTGCACTGCTTTCTGCCAGCCGCAAGCTGGACAAGGCTGTCAGCAAGGGCGTTCTCCACAAGAACAACGCTGCAAACCGCAAGTCGGCCATCTCCAAGAAGGTCAACGCGCTCTAAGGTTTCCAGTTCACTCGAACTGATGATTGTGGCCGGCACCCCATGGGTGCCGGCCACATCCAGTTAAGCCGCACGTTGCGTTCTCATCCGGACACGTCGCCGGCTGGCCGCGGCCGGGTCTGACCGGACGCCGTGCGGGTGGGTCAGAACCCGGGTGTCAGGAACTTCGGACCGAGGTGGCAATCACCGTTACCGCATGTTCCACGGCATAGACGGGATCCCGGGAGAGCCCCTTGACCTGGGCGTCGGCCTCGGCGGTGACCTGGATGGAGCGGACCAGCCCGTCGGGTGTCCAGCGCCGGACTTCCCGCTGGGCCTGTTCGACGAGCCAGGGTTGCATTCCGAGTTGCTTTGCGATTTGCGAGGACGAACCCTGGGCGCCGGCCACCTTGGCCAGGGAGCGCAGCTTGGACGCCAGCGCCGCCACGATCGGAACGGGATCCGCGCCGGTGGCCAGGGCGTGGCGGAGCGTG
This sequence comes from Arthrobacter sp. LAR12-1-1.1, assembly GCF_040676555.1. Lineage (NCBI taxonomy): Bacteria > Bacillati > Actinomycetota > Actinomycetes > Micrococcales > Micrococcaceae > Arthrobacter > Arthrobacter sp. LAR12-1-1.1. The sequence goes on from NZ_JBEGIG010000001.1 coordinate 747,932, forward strand.
GAAAGGGCCAAAGGGCCGTTGCCGGCCATCGCAGCGTCGGCGACCTTGAAGGCCGTTGCCTCGACCCGGCCGCCGTAGTATTTGTCCACCATGGCGGCGTCCACGCCGGTGGTGGCGTCCGCGATTAGCTGGCTGCAGGCGGCGGCGAGTTCCGCGAGCTGCGCGCCGACCGCATTGACGAGGGCGTGCACGGCGTCGGGGTCGATCCGACGGGAAGCCGTCTTGAACTCGGCCGTGACGAAGGCGATCTTCTCGGCGTCTTTTTTGAGCGGCTGGCAGTCCACGACGGGCCAGCCCGCGGCCTTGATGGCGTCCAGCAGCTTCTTGCCGCGGACTCCCCCGCCGTGGCGAAGCACCAGGACGGCGTCCGGTTCCGGCTGCGCCACATATTTAAGGGCATCGGCCAGGAAGGCGTCGTTCATCGCCTCGAGCCCGTCAACCTCGATGAGCTTCTGTTCGCCAAACAGTGAAGGGCTGACGTTCATAGCCAGCGACCCCGCCACGTAGCTGCCGGCATTGAGCCGGGTAATTTCGACGTCGGGCGCCGCCTCGCGAACCTGCCCGCGGATACGGTCCATGGCACGCGAGCCCAAGTAGTCTTCCGGGCCGCCGACCAGGACTACGGCAGCCGGTGTCACGTCGCGCCAGGTGGCGGTGTTCGACGCCGAGGTCCTGGGCCGTTGGGTCTGGGCAGCAGCCACTCGTGATTCCTCCCGGAAGTTGATTTGCGGACTCTAAGCGTCCCACGCCCGGACCGGTGCTCCAAGCCGCGCCGGACGGCCTGCCCGGCGGGCGGCCGTGCCTCCGAAGGCGACCGTCCTCCGAGCCCGGCAACCACCCTCGCATGTGCCACCAGGACAGCCCGAACAACCACCGCCGGGTGCAGAGCCAGCCACGCCGCTGCCAGCACAGTCGCGGAAAAGACACCCATGGTGGCTGCGCCGAAGGCCCCTTCCGGCCACGGCAGCGCAGCGCCCGGGAGGGCCGCGAAACACCGCGCGATACCCGCCACAGCGCCGGCGAAGAAGGCAGCAGCGGCCATCAGGAGCTGCGCAACGGCAGGGACTGCGGGCAGGAGCGCCGCAGCGGCCGTGCCGAGGAGTGTCACTGGCGCCACGAGTCCCGCAGCGGCCACGTTCGCGGGCAGGGCGTACAAGCCGAACTGCGGTTGCAACAGCACGATCGCCGGAGCGCAGAACAGCTGGGCGGACAGGGGTACGGCAACCCCGGCTGCCGCCCAGCGCGGCACCGCTGGTGGCAGCCACTCCATGATGCGACGTCCAGTGACCACAATTCCAAGCGTGGCCAGCACCGAGAGCAGGAATCCGAAGCTGGTGGCCAGGACCGGCTGTGCCAACAGCAGGCCGATGACGGCAACGCACAGCAGGCTGAGTCCACGCCCCGCCCGGCCAAAGGCCACGGACGCGAGACCAATGCTGCCCATGAGTGCGGCCCTCAGCACACTGGGATCCGGTCCCACCATGAGGACAAACAGCCCGAGCCCCGCGAGACTGACCGCGGCGGCTGCGGTGCGCGGCAGGCGCAGTGTGCGGGCAGCGAGCAGCAACGTCCCCAGGATCAGGCTGCAGTTCGCTCCGCTGACGGCCGTCAGGTGCGTCATGCCCACCGTCTTCATAGCGACTTCCAATTCCGCGTCCAGGGCGCTGGTGTCGCCGGTGACCATCCCGGGCAGCAGCCCGCCGGCATCGCCGCCGAAGCGTGCCGCCGCGGCGGTGAATGCACGGCGCAGCTCACCGGGACCTTGCTGCCAGGGCCCGGGTCCCCGCAACACCGTTGGAGCGGACGAGGCTGAAAGGATTCCTGTGTCCGGCTCCCCTGGCGCGGCCGGCCGGAGCCTGCCCGTGGCGCGCAGGCGCTGGCCCGGAACGGCGAGTTCCCACGCCGTTCCACCCATGACGACGAGCCGGGCTTCTCCGGCGACCCTTTGGCCGCCGAAGGTCATCGCCTTCAGCATGACGGGGACCGCCCAGCGGTCCGCCAGTCCGCCGGCCCCGGGAACCCGAAGCCGCCGCGGGGCGCCCGCAATTTCCAGTTCCGCGACGACAGCCGCGCGCGCGGCCACGGCCTCGGCGATGGCGCCGTCATGCCGCCGGGACGCCTCGACGGCGGCATGGGCGCCCGCCGCCACGGACAGCACCAGCGCCACAGCCAGAGTGACGCGAAGGCTGCGCGCAGCCACCGGCCCGGGACGGGGGCCGTGCCGGGCGGCTTCGCGCACATCCGTGGCGCTCCGAACCCTGGCGCTCCTGCCGTGGGCACGGCCGAACCCAGCGCGGCCGAACCCAGCGCGGCCGGGGTTGCCGCGTCCTGCCAAGAAGAGCAGGATTCCGGCGGTCGCCGCCAGTGCCGTGCAGAGTCCCGCCAGTCCGGAAGGGGACAACGAGTTTCCGGCCACAGCGGTCCCCCAAACAAGGAGGGTGGGCAGCACCAGCCGAAGGTCCGTCCGCCGTGTCCGGTCCGTCAGGCGTCGAGGCAAGGCAATGTCGCGCGCGGCCCGGGACAGCAGGCTTTCGGTGATGTGACCGGTGAGGTGCCCGGGAGGGAGCCATCCAATGCGCCCAAGGCACCCCGGGAAATCCGGGAGGCGCTTTGCCCTCTGGCTCGCAGAAGGGCTGCCACCGGGCTGTAGACCGTGGGCTGCGGGCGCGGTCATGCCCGACCCGCGAACCCGGCCGCCGCCCACCGGGGCATCGCGTTCCGAGGGCGCCGGCGAATGGACGGCCGCGTCGACGTAGCGCTGCCAACGGCTCCGCGGGGCTGCTGCCACCAGACCCCGCAGGCTGGTCCGACTCACGTCACGCTGTGGCACGTCAGGCTGTGGCACGTCACGATGTTGCGCAGCATGCCGCGACGCGTCAGCGTCCCCCCGCGCCATGTCAGATGCCTACCAACGGGAGCAGGGCCTCGAGCAACTTTGGACCGATTCCGTCAACCGCGTCGAGCTCCTGCGCGCTCTTGAAGCGCCCGTGCTGCTGACGCCAGTCCACGATGCGCTGCGCCAAGACCGGACCGACGCGCGGGAGAGTCCCCAGTTCCTCGAGGCTGGCGGTGTTGATGTTGATCTTTCCGCCACCGCTGCCTGATGTGGTGCCACCCGGGGCGGAACCGGGCTCAGGCGAGCCGCCTGTGGGCGCATCGGCCGGATCGGGTTCGCCGCGGATGGGCACCAGGACCTTCTGGCCGTCCTCCAACACGGCGGCCAGGTTGAGCCGGTCCTGATCCGCCGTGTCCGTGGCCCCGCCTGCCGCCAGGATCGCTTCGTAAAGCCGGCTCCCCGCGGGCAACTGAACCACCCCCGGCCTGAGCACCGCGCCGGCAACATGGACCTCGATGGTTTTCGGCGCCGTGCTGGCATCATCTTCTGCCGGCGGCGCGACGGTCTCGCCCGCTGCCGGATCGGCAGCCTCCTCCGCGGCCGGGGCGGGCTCGCTGAGCGCGACCACCTGCGCGCCGCCGGTGCCAGCCTGCCACCAGAAGTAACCGCCCAGCACCGCGGCGAGGACGCCCAGCAGAACCGCCGCCCGCAGACCGGTCCTGGCCCGCAACACCGTGGACAGCGGCGCCCCTGCAACGCGCCCGCGCCCGGGGAGCTCCTCGGAGTGCGTTCCGTCACCGCCGGCACGGCGCCTGCCGGCACCGCCGACGACCCCGGCGGCCAGGGACGGGATGGGGAGGCCGGACGCCGGCACGTCCAACAGCCCCGAGGACAGCTCCGCCGCCCGTTGCGCGTCCAACGACATCCCCGAACTCCCGGCCTTCGGCGAATGCCCGGCGTCTCCGGCATCCGCCGCACCGCCGAGCGTCGCCGCCAGGCGTTCACGGGCAACCCTAACTCCGGTGGCGGATTCGGCTTCCGGGTTCCGGCGTGACATGGAAGCGACTCTAGGCAACCCTCACCCACACCGATATCCGGCACCAGGCGTATGTGGAAATACCTGAGTAATACGCGTATTTTCGCAGCAACGGGCAAGTATTCCCTACGCTGGTGCCCACTCGGACCCGGTGGTAACGTCTGCATCCTCAATCGAGAAGACTTTGCCGGCTGGGGGCAACCCTGATCGCCTGGATGTGACCATCAGGCGTCGAAAGCTGGTGTGCAATGAAGTGGTTGTTTTGGCCAGCGGCGGTCGTGGCTCTTGGCGGCGCCATGCTGCCGGCCCCGCCTGCTGTGGCAGACACGACGCAAGCTACCTCAACCCAGATCGTCAACTTTTCCCTTGACAGCAGTTTCTGCCCGCAGCACGGCCTGTACGGAATAGCGCACGTGACGGTTGACGGCACGGCAGGAATGACGGCCGACCAAAATTTCATCTGGACCACCCAGACGGCCGCCACGTCGATTCACTCGGTGCCACCCGCGGGCGCCGTCGCCAATGTCACGATTGTCTACCACTGCAACGTCCAGGTGCTCTGGTGGCTGGAGCCCGGCAGCGCCCACAGGGTGAAAGCAGCCCTTTGGGTCAACGGCTCGGGCAAGCAGCCCAGCTACACCATCAAGCCGAATCAGCCGGCCCCCGGGCCAACGCCGCCGCCAGCCCCCACGCCAACTACCGCTCCAGCCCCTGCGCCACCGCCCGCACCAACTAGCGCACCGGCGCCCGCACCAACTAGCGCACCGGCGCCCGCACCAACTAGCGCACCGGCGCCCGCACCAACTAGCGCACCGGCGCCCGCACCAACTAGCGCACCAGCGCCCGCACCAACGACCGCTCCAGCCCCTGCGCCAACGAATCCGCCGGCTCCCGCGCCTACCCCGTGAGACGCACCTTCCGTCAGGAATTCACTGCTGGTAGGTGATGTAGGCCTCGTACTGCACCCGCCATTTGTCAGCGGCTTTGGGATCCGGCACGGTGGTGGTGAGGAATTGGACGCTGGTCACTTGGCCCTTGAGGTATTTCAGCCATTTGGTCACCTCTTCGGCAACGTCGCGATCGAACTGGGCTACGTGGTGCACCTGCATTGCCATGGCGACCTCCGGGTTCGCTGGGGTTCGGTGGAGTGACTTTACCTCCGGCGCCCGCTCCCGGCCAGCCTTTCGCCCACCAGGGATGCCTCCGGTGCTAGTCGCCAGCGCGCGCGGTTGCCCGGCCAGCGCCCGGCTCCCCGCCGTCCGGCTCGCCGGCAGCCGGTTCCCCGCCAGTCGCAGTGGCGTCGCTGACACCGCTGGGGCTCGAACTTCCGGGCGTGCTTCCCTCCCCCACAATCACCGCCAGCACACCGAGCCCCGCGTGGGCGGCCAGGACGGCCGGCAGTGCGCTGATCTGGGCAGGCGGACAAGCCGGCAATGCCACGGCCAGGCGCCGGGCAAGCTCCTCGGCCTCGGCCTGGTTGCCGAAGTGGTGCACAGCCAGCCGCGCCTGCCCGGCGGGGCGGGTGGAGGCATCGGCGGCAACGATTTCCTCCAGCCGTGCGATGGCCTTCGCGGCGGACCGGACCTTTTCCAGCGGGATGATCCGGCCGTCTTCAACCGCCAGGATGGGTTTGATGGAGAACATGGTGCCCCAGAGCGAGGCCGCGGCCCCTATCCGGCCGCCCCGGCGCAACTGTTCCAGGCTCGGAACGTAGAAATACACTTTGGTGCGGTCCAGCCGGTCCTGCGCGAAAGCCAACACGCCGGCCGCATTCCTGCCGTCCGCTGCCGCGACGACGGCGCCCTGCACGCCCATCCCCTGCGCCATCCCCACCGTCCGGGAGTCGAGGACCTCTACCGGGATGCCCACCCGCTGTGCTGCCAGACGGGCGGCGTCGGCAGTCCCAGACAGAGCACCGGAGATGTGGATCGAGACCACGGACTGGAAGCCACGCTCGCTGGCCGCCCGGTAGGCGTGTTCAAACTGCCCCGGTGACGGACGCGAGGTCTTGACGGGCTTGCCGCTGGCGAGGGCCACGGCAATCGTCTCGGCAATGTCGTCCTCGCCCTCGCCGTAGATTTCGGCGCCGACCATGACGGGCATCGGGACCACGGTCAGCGCGCCGTCGGCAGCGAAAGCCCGGATCCAGTCCGCGGGCAGCGCGGCGGCAGAGTCAGTGACCACCGCAACCTGCACGACGGCGTCGGGAGCTGCTTCGGGGACGCCGCCCCGGGGGCCCTGCCGAAGGCGAACAAGCCGCTCGCGCAGCCATGGCCAGCCTGACGGCTCGCGGTCTGGCACGAGGGACCTCCTGCTGTCGGGACGCATGGACTTTTTCTCCGGCCAGGGCGGTGCATGTCACGTTCCCTGCACTGGCCGCCGGTATCAGCCGGCGGCCAGTGCAGGCTTGTACGTCCAGCTAGGCCGGGACGATGTTGACCAGTTTAGGCGCCCGCACGATCACCGTGCGAAGGGCACGGCCGTCAAGGGCGCGCTGGACGTTTTCCGAGGCCAGCGCCAGTTCGCGCAGGTCCTCCTCAGAGATGTCCGGGGACACCTCCAGGCGGTCCCGCACCTTGCCCTGCACCTGGACGACGGCGGTGACCGTGTCCTCTACGAGCAAGGCGTCGTCGTGCGTGGGCCAGCCTGCGTTGGCGACCGAGGCTGGGTGTCCCAGAACGTTCCACAGGTCCTCGGCGGTGTACGGCGCAAACAGGCTCAGGATGACGGCAACGGCCTCCACGGCTTCGCGGACCGCGGGGTCCGCGCCGCCGGCCCCCGTGGCTGCATCTATGGATTTGCGGGTTGCGTTAACCAGTTCCATCAGCTTTGCCACAACCACGTTGAACTTGTTGTGGTTCAGCAGGGCCTGCGCATCGGCGATCGTGCGGTGCGTGACGGTGCGCAGGGCACGGTCACCGGTGGCGAAGTCGACGCCGGGTGCGCTCGATACATCCTGGCCGAGGCGCCAGGCGCGGGCCAGGAACTTCGCGGAGCCCGACGGCGATACGTCCGCCCAATCGACGTCGTCCTCCGGCGGGGAGGCGAAGATCATGGTCAGGCGTACGGCGTCCACGCCGAACTTGTCCAGCTGCTCACTGAGGTCGACGCCGTTGCCCAGGGACTTGCTCATGGCCTTGCCGCCATTGAGCACCTGGCCCTGGTTCAGCAGCGCACTGAACGGCTCGTCGGCCTCGATCATGCCGAGATCGTGGATGACCTTGGTGAAGAACCGCGCATAGAGCAGGTGCAGGATGGCGTGCTCCACGCCTCCCACGTACTGGCCGACCGGCATCCAGTCGTTGATCTTCTCCGGATCGAACGGGCCTTCGGTGTACTGCGGCGAGACGAAGCGCAGGAAGTACCAGGAGGAATCCACGAAGGTGTCCATGGTGTCCGTATCCCGCTTGGCCGGGCCGTGGCAGTTGGGGCACCCGATGTTGACCCAGCTTTCGACCGCGGCCAGCGGAGACGTGCCCTTCGGGGACAGGTCTTCGCCGCGCAGATCCGCCGGCAGTGTCACGGGCAGCTGGTCGTCGGGGACGGGAACCTCGCCGCAGGCCGGGCAGTGGATGATGGGGATCGGGGTGCCCCAGAACCGCTGCCGGCTGAGCAGCCAGTCACGCAGGCGGAAGTTCACGAACTTCTCGCCTGTGCCCAGCTCACGCAGGATCTCGATGGCCGCCGGGATGGCCTCGGCCTTCGGCAGCCCGTCGAGGCCGCCGGAGTTGATCAGGGTCCCCTCGCCGCTGGTGGCAATGCCCGTGGCCGCGGGGTCTTCCTCGCCGGTGTCCAGTACTGCCCGGACGGGCAGGTCAAAGGTCTTGGCGAAGTCGAGGTCGCGCTGGTCGTGCGCCGGGACGGCCATGATGGCGCCCGTGCCATAGTCGGCCAGGACATAGTCCGCGGCCCAGACGGGCAGCTTCTCGCCGTTGAGCGGGTTGGTCGCGTAGCGCCCGGTGAAGACGCCGGTCTTTTCGCGCTCGGTGGACTGGCGCTCGATCTCGGACAGCGCCTTGACCTGTTCGCGGTAGGCGTCCAGGGCGGCGGCGTGCTCGACGGTGACCAGTTCGACGGCGAGCGGCGCGTCGGCGGCGACGACGAAGAAGGTGGCGCCGTAGAGGGTGTCCGGACGCGTCGTGAAGACGGTGACATCCTTGGCGGCCTTGCCGCCCTCGGCTTCGATCACGAAGTTGACGTGGGCGCCCTCGGAGCGGCCGATCCAGTTCTTCTGCATGGCCAGGACGCGCTCGGGCCAGTGCCCGCGCAGTTCGTCCATGTCATCGAGCAGCCGGTCGGCGTAGTCGGTGATCTTGAAATACCACTGGTTCAGGGACTTCTTGGTTACGGGCGTGCCACACCGCTCGCAGGCGCCATTGACTACCTGTTCGTTGGCCAGCACAGTCTGGTCCTTGGGGCACCAGTTGACCGGCGAATTCTTGCGGTAGGCCAGTCCACGCTCGTAGAAACGCTTGAACAGCCACTGGGTCCAGCGGTAATACTCCGGGTCGGAGGTGTGCAGCCGGCGGGACCAGTCCGCTGAGATGGCGTAACGCTTGAACGACGCCGCCTGGGTGTCGATGTTGGCGTACGTCCACTCGCTGGGGTGCGCGTTGCGCTTGATCGCTGCGTTCTCTGCCGGCAGGCCGAAGGAGTCCCAGCCGATCGGGTGCAGCACGTCGTAGCCCTGCTGGCGCAGGTAGCGCGCCACAACGTCGCCCATCGCGAATGCCTCGGCGTGGCCCATGTGAAGGTCACCGGACGGATACGGGAACATGTCCAGCACGTAGCGGCGTTCCTTTGAGCCGTCGTCGAGCGGCGTGAAGACTTTCAGGTCCTCCCAGACCTGCGGCCATTTGGCTTCCATTGCCGCGAAGCTGTAGGCACCTTCCTCGGGCCCCTCCGCCGCGGCGGCTGGTGATCCGGTCTGTGTTTCCGGCTGAACGCTCACTGCTGGCCTCTTCTGTTCTATGCGGCCTGTTATCCCAAGCCTGTCTACCTTCAGGCCTGCCTGCCGCCAGGCCTGTTCACCATCAAGTCTGCACTGTCACGGCCGGCTGCCCGGCCCTGACTCCATACTGTTCGTACGTGGCACTCCTGCTACTACTACATGCGTTGCGTCCGGGAATGTACCCCGGACACACAAAAGCCCCTCGACATGGAGGGGCCGCCGCTCGGCAATCCGAGGACTCTTCGGGATCGAGGTCTCGTCGGGATGCCGGGCGGCTAGCTAAGCAGGAGCACGGCGCGCATAGGACCACTTTAGCCCCTCGGGCTGGTTCGCGCTGAACCGCCGGCCCCGATGCTGCCCGGTAGTCGCAGTGGACTCGCGCTCCGTCGCCCTTCGCGGGCCGTTATTTCCAAAATTGTTACAAATGCCATACCTATGGAACAGCGGTACTTACTGCCAATTGCAGAACGCCTCAGGCGGGTAGCAAAAATGGAAATTCAGGTAGCATTCCCCGGGAAAACAAGTAGAAAAACCACTAATACTCGGGTGGCGTTTTGCGCACGTCCGTACATTTCCACGAAGTTCGCCCCGAAAGCGGATTATGCCGCTCTAGGCTGGGAGAATGCCGTGAATAACCTAGGCCAGGACAAAAAATTTTGATCTTGCCAAAAGATTCAAATGGGAACACTATTCGGTAAAGATCAGCAAATGGGATCTCTTGGGGGGATTCGCAAATGGTCTCGGGTTGAGGAGCCTATCATGTATCACTTGCGCTATTCTTCTGTGCATCTGCCGAATACCCCCGCTGGCGGCTCCCGCGACGCCGGCTCCCTGGAACAGAGCTAGCCATGTTCGGCTGGATCACCCGTTTCAGTATGCAGTTCCGTATCCTGGTTCTCGCCTTGGCCGCCGGACTCATTGCCTTCGGGGTAGTGAACGTCCCCAATGTCGCCATCGACAGCATGCCCGAGTTTGCTCCCGCGCACGTCGAGATCCAGACAGAGGCCTTGGGCCTCTCAGCTGCTGAAGTCGAACAGCTCATCACCGCTCCGATGGAAGCCGACCTCCTTAACGGGGTGGCGTGGCTCGATGAAATCCGGTCCAAGTCCGTTCCCGGCCTTTCCTCCATCGAGCTCGTGTTCGAGCCGGGCACCGACCTTCTGCGCGCGCGCCAGCTCGTGGCCGAACGCATGACCCAGGCCCACGCACTGCCGAACGTCTCGGCGCCGCCACTGATCATGCAGCCTCTGTCGTCAACCAGCCGCGTCCTCATGGTCCGGATGAACTCCAAGGAGCTCTCAGGGATCGAAATGTCGGTCCTGGCCCGGTGGAAGATCAAGCCACGGCTGATCGGCATTCCCGGTGTCGCCAACGTTTCCATTTGGGGACAGCGCGAGCAGCAGCTCCAGGTCGAGGTGACCCCCACGCAAATGCGCGACAAGGGGATCACGCTCGAACAGATCATCAAGACCACAGGCAACGCAGTCTGGGTGTCGCCGCTTAGCTTCCTTGAGGCGTCAACCCCCGGCACGGGCGGGTTCGTGGAGTCGCCGAGCCAGCGTCTGGGCATCCAGCACGTCTTGCCCATCCGAACGCCCGCGGACCTGGCCAAGGTCAGTGTCGAGGACGCCCAACCTCCCATGCTCCTCGGTGACATTGCCCAGGTGAAGGAGGACCACCAGCCGCTGATCGGCGACGCCGTCGTCGGCCAGGATGCAGGCCTCCTGCTGGTCGTGGAGAAGTTCCCCGGAACCAGCGCACTGCAGGTCACCAAGGACATCGAAGCCGCCCTGAACGACATGCAGCCTGGGCTTTCCGGAGTCCAGATGGATACGTCCGTCTTCCGGCCCGCCTCGTTCCTGCAAGATGCCGTGGATGGACTCGGCGTGGCGCTGCTCGTGAGCCTCCTGATCGCCGTCCTGCTCTTCTGGGTCCTCTTCCGGTCCTGGCGTGTCGCGGTGATCGCCCTCGTGGCCATCACCACGACAGTCATGGCGGCAGGAGTGGTGCTCTACCTGCTCGACTCCACACTGAATATCTCGATCCTGGCCGGCATCATCCTGGGTGTCTCCGTGATTGTGGGTGACATCGTGGAGGACGTGCAGGCACAGCGGCGCCGGCCGTTGCGGACCACGGAGACGGAGACTGATGCCACCATCAGGTTCCGCATGGTCCAGCTTGTCCGCAGTGTCCGCACACCGCTGTTCCACGGGTCCCTCATCATGGCCCTTGCGCTCGTTCCGACGCTGTTCGTTACGGGAGTCGGCGGTGCGTTCTTCCAGCCGCTCTTCTGGTCCCTGGCGCTGGCGCTTGCCGCCTCAATGCTGGTGGGTTTGTCCGTGACACCGGTCTTGGCGTATCTCCTGCTTCCCGGTGAGAAACCCCGGCGGGCGGACTCGTCAACTGTTGCCCGGGCCAGGTCCTACTACAACCGGGCCCTCGAAGGCGGTCGCTCCCGCACCGCGCTCGGCATCGTCGCCGTCGCCGTCGTGGGACTGCTCGGACTGGCCGCCGCATCCCAGCTGGTCGGAAACCGGGCGGTCGTTCCCACTATTCCGGACCGGACGCTCCTGGTGCAGTGGGACTCGATGGCAGGCACGTCCAATGACGAGGTCCGCCGGGTGGCGTCGAAGGCGTCCGATGAACTGCGGACCCTGCCGGGTGTTTCGGGAGTGGGCGGGCATATCGGCCGCGCCATTTCCTCCGACCAGGTTGTTGGGAACAGCTCCGCCGAACTCTGGGTATCCATCACACCGGACGCCAACTTCAGCGAAACGGAGCAGGCGGTCCGTGAGGTCGTCCAGGGCTACCCGGGCATTGCCCACAACGTGGTGAACTACTCCCAGCAGAAGATCGGGGAACAGCGCAGCAGCATGGATCCGGGATTCGCCGTCCGCGTTTACGGAACCGACTTGCCGGTCCTGCGCGAGAAAGCCGAAGAGGTCCGCAAGGCCATCGAAAAGGTCGACGGCGTGAAGAACCCGACGATCAATGCCAGCGCCATGACGCCCATCGTCGAAGTCGAGGTCAACCTCGAGGCGGCGCAAAAGGTCGGCATCAAACCCGGCGACGCACGGCGCGCCGCTGCCGCCCTGATGCAAGGCATCGTCGTCGGCAACCTCTTCGAACAGCAGAAGGTTTTTGAAGTGGTGGTGCGGGGCGCGGTGGGTGTCAGGGATGACCTGACCAGCATTCGTGAACTCCTGCTCGACACGCCAAGCGGCGGCCAGGTCCAGCTGGGCCAGATCGCCGACGTCCGGCTCGTTCCCAATGAAGTCGTGATCCTGCACGATGACACCTCGCGCCGGATCGACGTCGTGGCCGAGGTCAGCGGACGGCCGCTCGCGGATATCCAGCGCGATATCAACACGGCGATCGAGCAGATCCAGTTCCCACTGGAATACCACGCCGAAATCCCCACAAAGTACAGTGAGCAGCTCGCCGGGGACGCCCTGGTTCTGTGGATCGGCGCGGCCGCCCTCCTGGCAATCCTGCTCCTTCTCCAGACAGCCGTGCGGAGCTGGAAGCTGGCGCTTGCCGTCTTCCTTTCCCTGCCGGCCGCGCTGGCCGGGTCCGCCGTGGCAGCGTGGATCGCGGGAGGCGCCATCACGGTGCTGGCGCTCACGGCGTTTGCCGCGGTGCTGGCCGTCGCCGTCCGCAACGCGACGCTGCTCTCGGCCAGGACGGATGAGCTGTGGCGGGCTGCCCCGCACGAATCCCCTGACAAAGTCATCATGATGGCGGCCCGGGACCGGGTATCGCCCATCTTGAAGGCCGCCCTGATCACCATGGCGATCCTGATTCCGCCGGGATTCTTCGGCGGCGCCGTAGGCGAGGCCCTCCTGGGTCCAATGGCCCTGATCATTGTCAGCGGACTCATCACTACAACTCTCATCGGGATCTTCGTACTCCCCCTGCTCGCACTCTGGTTCGGGCCCAAGTCCGCCCCGGAAGAGTGGGCGGAAGTCTACGAGGCCGAAGTTCCCGTCCAGCCCGTTACGCAGGAAAAGGTGGAAGCAAAATGACCAGCCAACAGCCCCTGCGGCGCCTGCCCCTGGCGGCCGCTGTATGCGCAGCACTTCTGTTCGCGTTGCCCGCATGTGCCCAGACGACGGCGGCGGCCCCCGCCGTCGTCGCGGCCAACGAGCCCGCCAAGGTGGAGAAGAATGCCGCAACAGGCATCGCTAAACTGACCTTGACCGAAAAGGGAATCGAACGCCTCGACCTGAAAACCGAAACCGTTAAGGCCGGCACGGGGACCAACGTCGTCGTGCCCTACGCAGCCCTGCTCTATGACTCCAGCGGAAAAACCTGGGTGTACACCAACCCGGCCCCGCGGGTCTACCAGCGGCAGGCGGTCACTGTAGCCAAGGTGGAGGACGGATTGGTCACGGCCTCGGCTGGCCCCGCGGTCGGCACCACCATCGTGACGGTAGGCGCGGCTGAACTCTTCGGCGCTGAATTCGATACGGCGCACTGACATGCGCCGGATTGTCGCTGCAAGTCTGAGGTTCCGGTCGATCATCATTGCGATGGCGGCTGCCCTCATGATCGTGGGCGGCGCGCAACTCAGCAGTGCTTCGGTGGATGTTTTCCCGGAGTTTGCCCCGCCCCGTGTCGAGGTCCAGACCGCGTGTCTGGGACTCACCGCCTCCGAAGTCGAGGAACTCGTAACGGTCCCGATGGAGCAGGCCTTCAACGGCATCGACGGACTGGACCAGATGCGGTCCAAGTCTGTGTCGCAGCTGTCCGCCATTGTGATGGAGTTCAAGCCAGGAACCGATCTGCTCACCGCCAGGCAACTGGTGTCGGAGCGGATGGCAACGGTCATACCGACGTTGCCTACCTGGGCCGCGCCGCCGGTGATGCTCCAGCCGCTGTCCTCCACCAGCCGTGTCATGAAGATCGGGCTGTCCTCCGAGACCCGCTCCCTGATCGAGATGTCCATGGTTTCCTACTGGAATATCCGGGCGCACCTCCTGCGGGTGCCGGGCGTCGCGAACGTGGCGATCTGGGGCGAACGCCTTCAGATGCTGCAGGTCCAGGTTGATCCGGCCAAGCTGGCGGCCAACAACGTCACGCTGGAGAACGTCATGAACTCCACGTCCGACGCCCTGGACGCCGGCCTGCTCAAGTACTCCCCCGGCGCCTTGATCGGCACCGGCGGGGCGCTGGAAACGCCGAGCCAGAGCTTGACCATCAGGCACGTACAACCCATCACGTCCCCGGCGGACCTTGCCCAAGTGGCACTGGAGGAACGCGAGGGACTGCCTCCCCTGAAGCTCGCCGACGTGGCAACCGTCGTGGAGGACCACCAGCAACTGATCGGTGACGCGGTCATCAACGGCGGCCCCGGACTCATGCTGATTGTCGAAAAGCTGCCGTGGGGCAACACGCTCGAAGTCACGCGCGGGGTTGAGGAAGCGCTCAAGGAACTGCAGCCCGGCCTCACCGGGATCGCAGTCGACACAACCCTGTTCCGGCCCGCCTCGTTCATCGAGGAGTCCCTCGGCAACCTGAGCCTCGCGCTTTTGCTGGGCTGCTTCCTGGTGGTCCTGGTGCTGAGCGTCTTCCTGTTCCAATGGCGGACGGCGCTGGTCAGCGTGACGGCGATCCCGTTGTCGCTGATGGCAGCGGCCCTGGTGCTGTACTGGACCGGAGGCACTATTAATACGATGGTGCTTGCGGGATTGGTGATCGCCGTCGGGGTGGTGGTGGACGATGCCATCATCGACGTCGAGAACATCGTCAGGCGGCTCCGGCACCACCGCGCCAGCGGCGGAACCGAGAGTACCGCCCGTGTGGTCGTCAATGCTTCCCTGGAAGTTCGCGGCCCCATCGTTTACGCCACCTTGATTATCGTCGCCGCCACGGTGCCGATCTTCTTCCTGGACGGACTGACGGGCGCCTTCTTCCGCCCCCTGGCCACCTCCTACACCCTGGCCGTGATGGCGTCCATGCTGGTGGCCCTCACGGTCACGCCGGCCATGGCGTACATCTTCCTGCGCAATGCCAAGCTGGAAGATCGGGATCCGCCGGTGGTCCGGGTTCTCAAGCGCTGGTACGGCAAGGCTCTGCGGCCCATTGTAAAGCGGCCGCTCCCGGGCTATCTCGCGGTGGCGGCGCTCGGCGTCGTCGGTATCATAGCGGCACCGCTCCTGGGTCAGTCGCTGTTGCCGTCGTTCAAGGAACGCGACTTCCTCATGCACTGGGTCACCCAACCCGGCACGTCCAATGCCGAGGAAGTCCGCGTGAGCCAACTGGCCTGCCGGGAGCTGATGACCATCCCAGGCGTCAACAACTGCGGGTCCCACATCGGTCAGGCGTTCGCCGCCGATGAGGTGGTGGGCGTCAACTTTGGAGAGAACTGGATCAGCGTTGACCCCTCGGTCGATTATGACAAAACCCTGGCCTCCATCCAGCAGGTCGTGGACGGATACCCCGGCATCCACCGGGACGTCCAGACCTACCTCAAGGAACGTGTCCGCGAGGTGCTCACCGGCACCGGCTACTCGATCGTCGTCCGTGTATACGGCGATGACCTGGACACACTGAAGAAGCAGGCGGACAAGGTCAAGACGGTCCTCGCGGGCATCGAGGGGGCAATTGGAGCCAAAGTCGCCCTGCAGGTGAATGTTCCGCAGGTGGACGTCGAGGTGAACCTGGACGCCGCCAACCGCTATGGCCTGAAGCCCGGTGACGTCCGCCGTGCCGCAGCCACCCTGGTGTCCGGTGAGGAGGTCGGCGACGTCTATCGGGACGGCAAAGCCTACGACGTCCAGGTCTGGAGTCCTCCCGCGATCCGGACCAGCGTCACAAGCATCGAGAACCTCCCGCTGGACACTCCCAGCGGACAGAAGATCCGGGTGGCCGACGTCGCCAAGATCACGGTAAAGCCCACTCCCAACGTGATAGAGCGTTCGGAAGGGTCCCGCCGACTCGATGTCAGCGCCAACGTCAAGGAAGGCGATCTTGCCAAAGTCGTGGAGAAACTCGAATCCGACCTCAAGTCGGTTGAGTTCCCCACCGGTTACAGCGCGGACATCCTGGGCGAATACGCAGAGCGGCAGGCCGCCTCACAACGGCTCCTCCTCTTCGCCATCGGCGCCCTGGTTGTGGTGTTCCTCTTGCTCCAGGCGGCATTCCACAGCTGGCGGCTTGCCACCCTCGGCATCCTGACGCTGCCGGTAGCCCTGGTAGGCGGGGTGATCGCCGCGCACATGAGCGGCGGAATCCTGTCCCTTGGGTCGCTGGTCGGGTTCCTGACAGTGATGGGCATCGCCGCCCGCAACGGCATCCTGCTCATCAACCACTGCCAGCATCTGGAGCAGTTCGAGGGCGTGCCGTTCGGCCGGGACCTGGTCCTGCGCGGCGCTGCCGAACGCTTGTCTCCAATCCTGATGACCACACTCGCCACCGCACTCGCACTGGTGCCGCTGGTGATGTTGGGCAACCGGCCCGGCCATGAGATCGAGCACCCCATGGCCGTGGTGATTCTGGGCGGGCTGGTGACTTCGACACTCGTCAACCTGTTCGTCGTTCCATCGCTCTACCTTCGGTTCGCCAAGAAGGGTCCGGCACGCGAACGCGGGCCCCGCGAGCCGGAACCCGTACCAGCCGCCTAGCATCAACCACCTACTGAGAGGCCAGTCAGATGACTCCACGATCAAAGAGATTTACCGCCTACGGCTCCGCGCTCTTGCTGGTGGTGGCGTCACTGACCGCGGCCACCGCTGCATCGGCGGCCGCGCCGGCGGCCACCAGTTCTCAGGAACTGTGCGGCCCCGGCTCGGCGCTGTCCTTCAACCGCTCTGCCTTCCCGGCCAAGCCACTGATCAACAACCAGTGGCTGACGCTTAAGCCCGGCATGCAGTCCACCACCGTCGGCAAGGTAGTCTCCCCGGACGGAACGACCACCCGCAAGGTGGTCAGCACCGTCACGGGTCTGACCAAAGTGATCGACGGGGTCAAGACGATCGCGATTTGGGACCGGGACTACTCCGACGGCGTACTGGTGGAGTCCGAGCTCGCCTTCTTCGCCCAGACGACGAAGGGGACGGTCTGGCTCTTCGGCGAGTATCCGGAGGAGTACGAAAACGGCAAGCTTGTCGGCGCGCCCAGCACGTTCATCAGCGGCATCGACAAGGCCCAGGCCGGCATCGCGATGCAGGCCGAGCCGCACCGGAATACCCCTGCCTACGTCCAGGCCTACGCCCCCAGCGTGGACTTCCTGGACTGCGGTGACGTCAAGTACAAGCACCTGCGCGTGTGTGTCCCCACGGGCTGCTACAACGATGTCATGGTGATCGATGAGTTCAACCCGCTGGATCCGCCAAGCGCGGGCCACCAGCGCAAGTTCTACTCAGCCGGGACCGGGCTCATCAAAGTGACGGCCGTCGGCGGCGAGGACCAGGAGTTCATGGATCTGGTCAAAATCAGGAAGCTGAACACCACGGAACTGGCTCTCATCAACAAACGTGCCCTGGAGCTCGACAGCAGGGGCTACACAGTCAGTAAGGACGTCTACGCCAAGACGCCGCGTGCTGTCGTGACCACCACGTCAACGCGGCCCGTGTCCTGAGGGACGAGGCGGACGCGGGAAAGCGAAGAGCTCCGGCTAGGTTTCCCTGGCCGGAGCTCTTCATTGTCCGCCGAAGCCGTGCCCGGTCGGCGGGTCAGGGTGCGCCCCTACCGGACGTCGTCGTCAACCCAGTCCATGGACTTGGTGACGGCCTTCTTCCAGAGGCGCATCTGGCGTTCCCGCTCGGCCTGATCCATTTGCGGCTCCCACCGCTTGTCCTCGGCCCAGTTGGCCGAGCACTCGCCCAGGTCCTTCCAGAATCCGACCGCCAGGCCGGCCGCGTAGGCTGCGCCCAGCGCGGTCGTCTCGACCACCTTCGGACGAATGACCGGCACGCCGAGGATGTCCGCCTGGAACTGCATGAGGGCATCGTTGGCGACCATGCCGCCGTCGACCTTCAGCTCCGTCAGCGGGACGCCGGAGTCGGCGTTGACGGCGTCGAGGACCTCACGGGTCTGGAAGGCGGTGGCCTCCAGCGCCGCGCGGGCGATATGGGCCTTGGTAACAAATCGGGTCAGGCCCACAATGGTGCCGCGGGCGTCCGAGCGCCAGTACGGCGCAAAGAGGCCGGAGAACGCCGGCACAATGTACACGCCGCCGTTGTCCTCAACCGAGGCCGCGAGGGTCTCGACCTCCGGGGCGCTGCTGATCATGCCGAGGTTGTCCCGCAGCCACTGGATCAAGGAACCGGTGACGGCAATGGAGCCCTCCAGCGCGTAGTGCGGCGCCGCGTCGCCGAGCTTGTAGCCGACGGTGGTCAGCAGCCCGTTCTTGGAATGGATAATCTCCTCGGCCGTGTTGAAGATCAGGAAGCAGCCCGTGCCGTAGGTGTTCTTGGCTTCCCCGGCATCGAACGCCGCCTGCCCGAACGTGGCCGCCTGCTGGTCGCCCAGGATGCCGGCCACAGGAACCTCGCGCAGCAACTGGGAGGTGTGCACCGTGCCGTAGACCTCGGAGGAGGACTTGATAGCCGGCATCATGGAGGCCGGGACGCCGAACGCGTCCAGAATCTCCTGGTCCCATGACAGCGTCTCAAGGTCCATGAACATGGTCCGTGAGGCGTTGGTCACGTCGGTGACGTGCACTCCGCCGTCGGTCCCGCCGGTCAGGTTCCAGAGCACCCAGCAGTCGGTGTTGCCGAAGACGAGGTCGCCGGCCTCCGCCTTGGCCCGGGCACCATCGACGTTGTCAAGGATCCACTTGATCTT
The DNA here is from genome assembly GCF_040676555.1 of Arthrobacter sp. LAR12-1-1.1. Taxonomy (NCBI): domain Bacteria; kingdom Bacillati; phylum Actinomycetota; class Actinomycetes; order Micrococcales; family Micrococcaceae; genus Arthrobacter; species Arthrobacter sp. LAR12-1-1.1. Next base: position 766,544 of record NZ_JBEGIG010000001.1, read on the forward strand.
GGTGCCCGAGAAGTAGGTCGCCAGTGGCAGGCCCACCTTCTGCTTGAAGCGTTCTACGCCGCCGTCCTTCGCGAGTTCGTCCACGATCGGCTGGGTGCGGGTGTCCTGCCACACGATGGCGTTGTAGATCGCCTCGCCGGTGGTCTTGTCCCACACCACCGCCGTTTCGCGCTGGTTGGTGATGCCGACGGCGGCGATGTCGTGCCGGGTCAGGTTCGCCTTGGACAGGGCCGAGCCGATCACTTCGCGGGTGTTGTTCCAGATTTCAGCGGGGTTGTGCTCCACCCAGCCGGGCTGGGGGAAGATCTGCTCATGCTCCATCTGGCCGGAGGAGACGATGCTGCCGCTGTGGTCGAACACGATGGCTCGGGTGCTCGTGGTGCCCTGGTCGATGGCGACTACGTACTGGTTCATATTGACGTCCTTGTCTTTTTAGCGTGGCAGTTGAACTAATGGTTAGAGCGGGAGTACAGGGGGGATGATCGGCACGACGGCTGCCACAAGTCCGGCAAGGCCTCCACCGATCAGGGGTCCCACGACCGGGATCCAGGAGTAGCTCCAGTCGGAGGACCCCTTGCCCTTGATGGGGAGCAGGGCGTGCGCAACGCGGGGGCCCAGGTCACGAGCCGGGTTGATGGCGTACCCGGTGGGACCACCGAGGGAAACACCGATGCCGACAACCAGCAGGGCGACCGCCAGCGGGCCGAGCCCGGAAGGTGTCCCGCCGAAGGTCAGGATGACGAACACGAGGACAAAGGTGCCGATGATCTCGGTGGCCAGGTTCCACGGATAGGAGCGGATCGCGGGGCCGGTGGAGAAAACGGCCAGCTTGCCGGCGGGCTCGGACTCGACGTCAAAGTGCTGCCGGTAGGCCACCCACATGACGACGGCACCCAGGAAGGCACCGGTCAGTTCACCGCCGAAGTACGTCAGGGTCGAGGCGAAGTCAACCGGAACGCCGGGAGCGTACAACCTCTTGCCGTTGAGCAGCAGACCAAGGGTGACCGCGGGGTTCAGGTGCGCACCTGAGATGGAAGCAACATAGACACCGGAGAAGACGGCAAGGCCCCACCCCCAGGTCACCATCAGGAACCCGCCGTTGTTGCCCTTGGTGCTTTTGAGCACAACGTTGGCCACAACGCCGCAACCCAGCAGGGTCAGCATTGCGGTTCCGAATACTTCGGACAGGAATACTATTCCAAGAGACATCTTTGACTCCTCTATTTTCTGTTGTCGGCCCTTCGCGAGTTTGAATGGCCGTGGAGCCGGCAGCATGTTGGTGCTGCCGACCAGCCACTGCGCCGGCCGCCGGGGCGGACCGCGCAGTGCTTGCACCCGGGCTTCCCTGCCCGGGCACGCAAGCTGTATCAGGCGACCAGGCTGTGGACCTGGACGCGGTGGAACCGCTGAAGCACCTCCTGCGTGTGGCTGATCTCCTTGGCCCGGCGAGCCGCGTCCCAGCCGAGCGGGCCCGAAAGTATATCGGCAACTTCGTTCAGCAGTTCCCCGGTCACGAGTCCCCGGAAGGCCAACGAGGTGCGGCGGATGAGGACGTCCACGAGGTGTCCGACCTGCTCGTGCGCCGCCATGAACTCCAATTCACGCGTGCTGAGTTCGCGTGTTGAGTGCAGCAGCCTGTCCGGCGCACCTGCCCGGTCCGCATCCAGGAAACGGATGACTTCCTCGGCGCGGGTCCCGTAGCGGGTCAGCAGCCCGGTAACGCGGGCGGCGTCGCGGCCGGCCGACATGTGGGCCTTGATCCAGCGCTGGATGCCGTCCTCGCTGTCAGGGAACCCGGCGCCGCCGCCGATGGCGAGCTTCGCCGTCGAGACCTTCCGTTCCATGCCGAGTTCGGCCAGGACGTCGTTGCTCAGGTGCTCGGCGAGGGCCCGGAACGTGGTCCACTTGCCGCCCACGAGGCTGAGGACGGCCCCGCCCGCCGCCGCACGGCGTTCGATCCGGTAGTCCCGGCTGACGAACCCGGGCTGGGTGGCGTCATGCCTCGGAAGCGGGCGCACACCGGAGAACGTGTAGACAATCTGTTCCCGGTCCACGGGGATGCCCGGGAACACGTGGCCGATCAGGTCAAAGAAGTAGTCGATTTCCGCCTCGGTGCAGACGGCGTCCTGGGCCATGTCGGCGTCGACGTCGGTGGTGCCGACCAGGACGCGGTCCCCCATCGGATAGATCAGCACGATCCGGCCGTCGGTGTGTTCGAAGAAGATTTCCCGGCCGTTGCACGCCGCGAGCAGCTCCGGATGGTCCAGCACGATGTGCGAACCTTTGGTTCCGCCCATGAACGACGACGCCGCCCCCATCGCCTCGTTGGTCAGGTCGACCCAGGCGCCGGTGGTGTTCACGATGACGTCGGCGGTGAAATCGAACACTTCGCCGGTCAGCTCGTCGCACAGCTGGACTGTGGTGCCGGTTCCGGTTCCGCCCGTGGCGCTGGCGGTGCCGGTTCCGCCTGTGGCGCCTGTCGAGACGAGCGAGACGTAGTTGCTGGCCCGGGCCATGCCGCCGCCGGCCTTCTCACCGTCCTGGAGCACATCCAGGGTGAGGCGCTCGGGGTTGTGGACCGAGGCGTCAAAGTAGGTGGCCGCGTATTTGATCCCGGGGTGCAAGCGGGGCAGCTCGGCCAGGGCGCTCTTGCGTCCGCGGAACTGGTGGCGCGGAACCGTGCCGCCGTCGCGGGAGAAGAAGTCGTACATGCTCAGGCCGAGCTTGATCAGGAACGCTCCGCGCTCGGTGTGCTTGCCCTGCTTGTGGGTGAGGAAGCGCATCGGGGCGGCCAGGACTCCGGAGAAGGTGCTGAAGATCGGGATCGTGGTCTGCAGCGGTTTGACGTAGTGCGGTGCGATCCGCAGGAGCCTGTTGCGTTCGACCACGGACTCCTGGACGAGGCGGAACTCGCCGTTTTCGAGGTACCGGATGCCGCCGTGGATCATGTGGGAGGAGGCGCCGCTGGCTCCCTGGCAGTAATCGCCGCGCTCAACGAGCGCCACGTCGACGCCCTGCAGCGCCAGGTCACGGAACGTGCCCACCCCGTTGATGCCGCCGCCGATGATCAAAACCTGTGCGTGCCGCCGCGTCCGCAGCTTCTGCACCGAGGCGCGATCGTTCGCCGGTGTGCCGGCTGAGTCCTTCTGTCCCAAAACTGCTCCCTTGGGTTTGGTTCTGTGCGGCACGCCCGTGGCGCGGCGCCGTTCAACACTATTCTTTGGACTAATGGAAAATGGAGTCAAGCACTATGCACAAACGTGCAGACGGGAAATTTCATGACGCATTCACGCCAGTCCGACGCCCTCCGCGCGGCCCAGCTGTATTACCTCCAGGACCTGACCATGGACGCCATTGCCCGCGAGCTCCGGACGTCCCGGTCCACGGTTTCGCGGCTGTTGGCGGCGGCACGCGATTCGGGTCTGGTGCAGATCCAGATCCGCAGCCCGCTGGACACCGGGCCCGAACTCGAGGGAATGATTCGCGCCGAATACAAGGTGGATGTACATGTTGTTCCGGTGGTGGACACCCTCAATGAGGCGGAAACACTGGACCGGGTGGCCATGCAGGCCGCCCGGACGATCGGACCGCTGGTGGACTCCAACGCCATCATCGGCGTCGCGTGGGGCTCCACCCTGAGCGCCGTGAGCCGGCACCTGACCCGCAAGATCACCCACGACAGCGTGATCGTCCAGCTCAACGGCGCCGGCAACATGCAGACCACCGGCATCACCTACGCCTCCGACATCATGCGACGGTTCGGCAGCGCCTACGGTGCACGGGTGGAACAGTTTCCCGTGCCGGCCTTCTTCGACCACGCTGCGACCAAAACGGCCATGTGGAATGAGCGCAGTGTTCAGCGGATCCTGGAGCTGCAGGCCCGGATGAGCATCGCGATCTTTGGTGTCGGATCGGTCGACGCCGACTATCCCAGCCACGTCTACGCCGGCGGCTACCTCGATGAAGACGACTTGAGCGTCCTCGCGAACTCCGATGTGGTGGGTGATGTTGCCACGGTTTTCTTTCGCGCGGACGGGTCCTCGGACGGCATCACGCTCAACAAGCGGTCCACCGGCCCGGACCTGGCCCAGCTCCGCCAGGTGCGGCGCCGCATCTGCGTCGTGTCCGGAGCCTCCAAAATCAACGGGCTCCGGGGCGCCCTGGCGGCAGGACTGGCCACCGACCTGATCCTGGATGAGGCCAGCGCCCGCCGGCTCGTCCGCTTCGACGGACTGTCCTGAGCGGCCGCGGTGCACGGCGACCGATGCGGCCGCCGGCAGCCGCGGTCCGTCGCTCGCCAGCGCCAGTAGGTAAAGTCATTGTCATGAAACTCTCCTCCCAGCTGACCCTGAACAACGGCGTATTGATCGACCGGCTGGGATTCGGGCTGTACAAGGTCCCCCCGGCCGACGCCGCCAGCCTGGTGACCATGGCGGTCGAGGCCGGCTACCGGCACTTCGACACCGCCGCCATGTACGGCAACGAGACCGGCGTCGGCAAGGGAATCGGTGCCCTGTCCGGATTTGAGGGCACGGGCGGAGGCCCCGGGGAAACCGCACCCTACGTTTCCCGCCAGGACCTCTTCGTCACCACGAAGGTCTGGAACGACGACCACGGCTACGACGCCACGATGCGGGCGTTCGACACCTCCATCTCCAACCTCGGTCTGGAATACATCGACCTCTACCTGATCCATTGGCCGTGCGCGCGCCGTGGCCTGTTCCCGGAAACATACCGGGCCCTGGAGACGCTGTACCGCGAGGGCAAGGTCCGTGCAATCGGCGTCTCCAACTTCCAGCCGCAGCATCTGGACCGGCTCCTGGAAACGGCGGAGGTGGTACCCGCCGTGAACCAGATCGAGCTTCATCCCTGGCTGCAGCAGGACGAACTGCGGGAACAGCACGAGGTCCACGGCATCCGTACTGAGGCGTGGAGCCCCCTGGGCCGCGGCCAGGTGCTGAAGGACCCCGTGATCCTGGCCCTCGCCGCCGAACACGACCGCACCCCGGCGCAGATCATCCTCCGCTGGCACCTGCAACTTGGCAACATCGCCATCCCCAAGGCCAGCTCGTCCGGGCGGATCCGCGAAAACTTTGAGGTTTTCGACTTTGAGCTCACCCCGCTGGACATGTCGGAGATCGGCGGCCTCGAACGCGGTTTCCGGACCGGCTCCCACCCCGACAACGTCGCATAGGATTCGAACCAATGGAACAAGTGGATACCGGGTCCTCACGCACGCCCCTGTTCAGCGGCGGACTTGACGCCCGCACCCGTGCCGCGTCCGTCGAGGTTGACGGCGCCAGGATCGCGTACTGGGTCTACGAACCCGTCCGCGTCACCCCTGAGACCCGCACCATCCTGGTGGTACACGGTTTCCGCGGCGACCACCACGGCCTGCTCCGGGTAGCGGACCAGCTGACGGACATGCGCCTGATCATGCCGGACCTGCCGGGCTTCGGCAGCTCGGCAGCCTTCGAGGGGACCGGGCACAGCGTTCGTGCCTACGGCAGTTTCCTCGGCGATTTCATGGCCGCGCTGGGCCTGGGCGCGGATACGGTCCTGCTGGGACATTCATTCGGTTCGATCATCGCCAGCCACTTCGTGGCAGCCAATCCCGGCGCCGTGGCCGAACTGATCCTGGTCAATCCCATCGCGGCGCCCGCCCTTGAAGGGCCCAAGGGCCTGATGACGAAGCTTGCCGTGCTGTACTACGAGGCTGCGGCGCGCCTTCCCCAGCGGCCCGGACTGGCCCTGCTGCGCAGCCAGGCGATCGTGCGGGTGATGAGCGTGACCATGGCCAAGACCGGGGACAAGGACATCCGCCGGTTCGTGCACGCCCAGCACAGCGCCTACTTCTCTTCGTTCGCGGACCGGGACAGCCTGCTTGAGGCCTTCAAGGCCTCGGTCGGCAGCAACGTCACTGAGGTGGCCGGCGAACTGACGTTGCCCGTGCTGCTGATCGCGGGAGAGAAGGACGAGATCGCCATGCTGGCGGACCAGCACAAACTCGCGGCGCGGCTTCCGGACGGGAAGCTGGAAGTCATTCCCGGCGTCGGGCACCTGATCCACTACGAAACCCCTGAACCGGCAGCCCGCTACATCCGACGCTTCCTAAAGGACCACGCCGCATGAAGATTCTCATTGATGCCCGCTTCACCCGGCTGGACCAGCACGACGGCATCAGCCGCTACGGCGCCAGCCTGATCGCGGCGGCCGCCAAGATCGCCGACGTCTCGATGCTGATCAGCGACCCCCGCCAGCTCGCGCTCCTGCCCGATGTCCCGTACACCGTGATCAACAGCCCGCTGTCCCCGGCCGAGCTCTTCGTGGCCGCAAGGGTCAACAAGCTCGGCGCGGACGTGGTGGTGTGCCCCATGCAGACCATGGGCAGCTGGGGCCGGAAGTACGCCCTGGTGCTGACCCTGCACGACCTCATCTACTACGAGCACCCCACCCCTCCCGGGTTCCTGCCAGCCCCCGTCCGGATCCTGTGGCGCCTCTACCACAAGGCCTTCTGGCCCCAGCGGCTCCTGCTGAACAGGGCGGACATCGTGGCAACCATCAGCTCCACCACGGCGGCCCTGATATCGAAGTACCGGCTCACCCGGCGTCCCGTCAGGATTGTCGGCAACGCCCCCCAGGACCGCCACACACCGCGCGACCCCGGGGCGGGGGCCGACAAGACGCTGCTCTACATGGGTTCGTTCATGCCCTACAAGAACGTGGAAACCATGGTCCGCGGCATGGCGGAACTCCCGGACATGACCCTCCACCTGCTCAGCCGCATCACCCCGGAGCGGCGGGCCGAGCTCGAGGCCCTGGCCCCGCAGGGCGCAAACATCGTCTTCCACAACGGCGTGACCGACGCCGAGTACGAGGCCCTCCTGGCGCGCACCACCGCCCTGATCAGCCTGTCCCGGGCCGAGGGCTATGGCCTGCCGCTCGTCGAGGCCATGTCGCACGGCACGCCTGTGATCGCCAGCGACATCCCGATCTTCCGGGAAGTCGGCGACGACGCCGTCAGCTACGTGCATCCCGACTCGCCGTCGGAGTTTGCCGAGGCAGTGCGCGAGCTCGAAGACCCCGCACTGTGGAAGGCCCGTTCAAGCCGCTCAGTGGAGCGGGCCGGTGACTTCAGCTGGGACGAGTCGGCACGGCGGCTCGTGGCCGTCGCCGAAGAGGCCGTCGCGCTCCGGGGCCGCCCTCGCGACCGGAAATAGCCGGGACGGCTGTAAGTCGCCGGCGCGGAGGGCCACTCCGCGCCGCACCCGCATCGAGGCCGGGATGACGCCGGGGCCGCGCGTCGAGAAGCACCCATTTGCCGCAGAGGGCCGCAATGGGAGCCGCCATTCCGGCCAGCTGTGGCGAATGGCCGTTGGCGACACGTCGAAAATGGCGAGTGTTCTTATGATGCAGACCCAGCTTCCGTATCCTCGGCATCAAGGAGGTCGCAGGAACGCAGGAACGCAGGGACGCAGGAACGCAAGGACGCAAGGACGCAAGGACGCAAGGACGCAAGGACGCAAGGACGCAGGAACGCAAGGACGCAAGGACGCAGCGGAATTTTAGAGGACGTCCACGCCGTCCAGGCGCAGCTGCACCGGGTCGTCGCTGCGCTTGGCTGCGGCTGCTGCCTTGACGGCCCGCATGACCGCCGTGGCGTCCGCGGCCTGGGCGTAGGGGATGAACAGCAGGGTCCGGACCTCCCCGCCGGAATCCCGCGGCGCAGAATCCCGCGGCGGCGTGCGGCCGGCCTCCGCGGCCGCCGGCAGGATGAGGGGCGCGGGCCCGGCCGTCCGGAGGACGGTTCCCTGCGCCGCCAGCCGCTGCTGGATGGCCTCCGTGAAATGTCCGACGGCGGTCCTTCCGCCGGTGACGGAGGCTACCCGCACGGCGGGCGGCAGCTGCAGCTCCTGCCGCAGTGCCAGTTCCCGGCTGGCGTACCCGGCCGGATCCCACCGCAGCAGGGCACCAACCCCGGCGGCGTCGTCGGCGGTAATGACCACCAGGCCGCCGTCGGGTGCCGGCCGCACCAGGGCCGCCGCGTTGAACCAGCGGCGGACTGCGTCCTCCCCCGCCCTCAGGTTTTCCCGGCGCAGCAGCGAGTCGCCGTCGAGCAGCAGGGCCGCGGCGTACCCGCCGGTGGCGACCGGCTCGGCACCGACGGTGGCAACCACGAGGGCTTTCGTCTCCGGAACGGTGGCCTTGATCTGGTCTCCGGAGGAGGTGATGACCGGTTTTCCCGGAAACGCCCGGCCCAGCTCCTCCGCCGTGCGCAGGGCTCCCGTAGCGCCACGCCGGAGCCTGGCACCGTTGCACGTGCCGCACCGCCATGCCGGGGCCGGGGACGAGCACCAGCGGCATTGCGGCACGGCGCTGCTCCCGCCCGGACCGGCGATCGCCAGGGGCCCGCTGCAGGCGGTGCAGCGCGCCGGTTCCCGGCAGGTTTCGCACACCAGCGAGGGGGCGTAGCCGGCGCGGGCCACCTGGACCAGGACCGGACCGCGTTCCAGGCCCTCCTTGGCGGCCCGCCAGGCCGCCGCGGGGAGGCGGGCGATGCGGGCAAGCGGGTCATGTTCGAGTTCATAGCTGTCGGCCGTGTTTAGGACGCGCGGGACCGTCCGGCGGACGACGGTCCGCTCCGCTTCCACGGCCTGGGCCCAGCCGGAGGCGACCAGCCGCTCCGTTTCGGTGCTGCGTGAATGGGCCGCGAGCAGGCACGCGGCCCCCTCCTGGCCCGCGCGGAGCAGGAGGACTTCGCGGGAGTGCGCGTACGGGGAGCGCTGCTCGATGTGGAGGTCGTCGCCGTCGTCCCAGCAGACCACGAGCCCGAGGTTCGGCACCGGCGCGTAGGCCGCGGACCGCGTGCCCACGGCGACCCCGGCCGCGCCGCTGAGGACGCGCAGGAAACTGCGGTAGCGCGGCGTCTGGCCGTCGTCCGCGGTGAGCCGGGCGACGTCGCCGGCAGGGAGGAGTTCCAGCAGGGCAGACTCCACGCGGTCGAGGTCCCGGTAGTCGGGCACCACCACGACGGCGCCGCGGCCGGAGATCCGGACCGCGGCCACCGCTTCCGCGATCATCCGCGGCCAGCCGCCGGGCCCGTACCCCTGGAGGGCGGTCAGCACGGCCCGGGGCGACTCCCCCGCGGCGAGGTGGGCGAGGAACGCCGGACCGTTGCGGTACGTGGCCCAGACGCTGCCAGCGGCCGGGGACGGAAGCGACACGTCGGTCGCAAGACCGAACATCTCAGTACCGAACAGCGCGGGGTCGAGCCGACCGTCCGGGGCGAATTCCTTTTCGAGTTTGGCCATGCGGGGCGGAACGGCAACGCGCAGGACGTCGCTGACCGTTCCTGCGTAACGGGAGGCGATCCGGCCGGCGAGCTCGGCCACCGCAGGGGTCAGGACTGGGACGGGAGAGAGCACTTTGTGCAGCGGCACGAGGGGGTGTCCGGCGTCGGACCCGGCCGTGCGCTCCAGCAGGTATCCGGCCAGTTCCTGCCCGTTGAACTTGACCTTGACCCGGACGCCGGGCACGGCCTCGGCGTCGAGGGCGGCAGGCACGCTGTAATCGAAGGGCCGGTCCAGGTGTGGCAGCGAGGATTCGATCAGCACCCGCGCCACCGGCAGCTGCGCAGCGAGGGCGGGTCCGGAGGCTTCCGCGGCGGAGGCGGGAAAGCCCTGGAGAAGGGACAGCTGCTGGGGTTCGCCGGGCGCGCCGCCGGCAGGACTGGGACTCACGGCTCGCACCTCCCTCGGGATCGTTCGACAAATGCACTGTTTTCCCAAATGCACTGTAGCCAGGCCACTGGAGGGTGGCCTGGCTACAGTGCATCACACAGGACTGACAAAAACGCGCCGACGAGTCGGGCTCAAACGTCGTGGCCGAAATTCAGGCGTTGAAGAACGCCTTCAGCTCGTCCACCCGGTCCAGGCGTTCCCAGGTGAAGTCCGGGTCTTCGCGGCCGAAGTGCCCGTGGGCGGCGGTCTTGGCGTAGATCGGACGCTTGAGGTCGAGGGCGTCGATAATGGCCCGGGGGCGCAGGTCGAAGATCTCGGCGATCGCGGCGCTGATCCGTGCCGGGTCCACGGTTTCGGTTCCGAACGTCTCAACGTAGGTTCCCACCGGGCGGGCCTGTCCGATCGCGTAGGCGATCTGGATTTCGGCGCGCTTGGCGAGGCCGGCGGCCACCACATTCTTGGCGACCCAGCGCATGGCATAGGCGGCCGAGCGGTCCACCTTCGACGGGTCCTTGCCGGAGAACGCGCCGCCACCGTGGCGGGCCATGCCGCCATAGGTGTCGACGATGATCTTGCGGCCGGTGAGGCCGGCGTCGCCCACGGGGCCGCCAATGACAAAGGCGCCCGCGGGATTCAGGATGTTGCGGGTCCGTGAGGTGTCCAGGTTGGACAGCGCCATGACCGGTCCCACCACATGCTCGGCGAGGTCGGCCCGGAGCCGGTCCAGGCTGGTGCCTTCGGCGTGCTGGCTGGAGATGACGACAGTCTCGACCGAGACCGGCCGGTCGACGTCGTAGCCCACCGTGACCTGGGTCTTGCCGTCCGGGCGCAGGTAGGCGAGTTCGCCGTTCTTGCGGACCTCGGTCAGGCGCTCGGAGAGCCGGTGGGCGAGCCAGATCGGCACGGGCATGTAGGACGGCGTCTCGTCACTGGCGTAGCCGAACATGAGTCCCTGGTCGCCGGCGCCCTGGAGGTCGTAGTCGTCCTCCTGGCGTCCCTCGCGGGCTTCGAGCGAGTTGAACACGCCACCGGCGATGTCGTTGGACTGCTGGCCGATGGATACCGAGACGCCGCACCGGGCGCCGTCGAAGCCGTTGGCCGAAGAATCGTACCCGATGCCCAGGATGGTCTCCCGGACAATCTGCGGGATCTCGACGTAGGCGTCCGTGGTGACCTCACCGGCGACGTGGACCAGCCCGGTGGTGGCCAGCGTCTCCACGGCAACCCGGGACTCGGGATCTTTGTCGAGCAGGGCGTCAAGGATCGCATCGCTGATCTGATCACAGATCTTGTCGGGGTGGCCCTCCGTCACCGACTCGGACGTGAAGAGCCGGAGCGCGGCGGGCGTGGACCCGTGGAAGGCGGGGATGTGCAGCGGTAAAGTCACTCAACTACCTTACTGGTTGGAAATCGGACGTCCGGCGGCGTGTGTCCCCATGCTAAGGAGATGTTGGTTACGCCGGGCTACGCCGGCGGTACAGCCCGGCTCAGCTCGGCGCTGATCCGGTCGATCACAGCGGCGGCGACGTCGGATTTGGAACCCGACGCCTCTTGGGGTTCGGAGCCGTCGCGGGAAAGGATGACTACGGAGTTCGTGTCTTCGCCAAAGACCATGTCCCGGCCCACCTGGTTGACGACCAGCAGGTCACAGGCCTTCCGGCGCAGCTTGTCCCGGGCATACTCGAGGACGTCGCCCCCGGCGTCGCCGGTCTCGGCGGCAAAGCCGACGATCAGCTGATCCCGGGACGCGGCGTCGCGGACCTCGACGAGTTCCCGCAGGATGTCGGGGTTGCGCACCAGGTTGATCACCGGATCGGCGACGTCGTCGCGCTTCTTGATCTTGGTCCCGGAGACGTCCGCCGGGCGGAAGTCCGCGACGGCGGCGGCCATGATGACGACGTCGGAGTCGGCGGCCGCATGCAGCGCCGCCTTCCGCAGTTCCAGGGCAGTCTCGACCTGGACGACCTCGACACCGGCGGGCGCCGGGACCTCCATGTGGGCGGCCAGCAGGCGGACGCGGGCGCCGGCTTCGAGGGCGGCTGCGGCCAGGGCCACGCCCTGCTTGCCCGAGGAGCGGTTGCCGAGGAACCGCACGGGGTCCAGCGGTTCCCGGGTGCCGCCGGCGCTGATGGTCACCGTGAGCCCGGCCAACGGCGGGACCACCGGCTGTGCCGCTGACGGACCTGCGGCCAGGACCGCGTTCACGTCCTGCTCCGCGGCAGGGTCGGCCAGTGCCCCTGCCGCAGCAACAGATGCCCCGGCGAGAGCCAGTGCGGCGGTGAAGATCGCCTCGGGCTCGGGCAACCGGCCGGGACCGGAGTCGGCGCCGGTCAGGCGGCCAATCGCGGGTTCCAGCACGGTGACGCCGCGGCTGCGCAGGGTTTCGACGTTGGCTACGGTGGCGGGGTGCTGCCACATTTCGGTGTGCATGGCCGGGGCCATGAGCACCGGGCAGTCGCCGGCCATCAGCAGGGTGTTGGTGAGGAGGTCATCGGCCTGTCCGGTGGCTGCGCGGGCCAGGAGATCGGCCGTGGCGGGGGCCACGACGATCAGTTCGGCGTCGTGGCCGAGCCGGACATGGTTGACCGTGTGGACGGCGTCGAACACGCTGTTGCTCACCGGGTGCCCGGACAGGGCCTCCCACGTGGCGACGCCGACGAAGCGGGTGGCCGCCTCGGTGGGGATGACCGTGACGTCATGCCCGGCTTCAGTAAAAAGCCGGAGGAGCGATGCCACCTTGTAGGCGGCAATCCCTCCCCCGACTCCGAGGACTATGCGCACGTGATCTCCGTCAACAGGCAGTCTGTTTACTTGGCTCTTCCCGCGGAGGGAATTACTCTGTCGCTTCGATCGGCGTGGAGACGAGCTTGCCTTCGTTGATCTCGCGCAGCGCGATCGACAGGGACTTCTCGTTCAGCTTGGTGTCGACCAGCGGACCCACGTACTCAAACAGGCCCTCGTGCAGCTGGGCGTAGTACGCGTTGATCTGGCGTGCGCGCTTGGCACCAAAAATCACCAGTCCGTACTTCGAGTCGGCGGCCTTCAGCAGCTCGTCGATCGGCGGGTTGATGATTCCTTCAAGGTTCGTGGACACGAATTCTCCAAATTCTAACGGGCTGATGGCTTCCCGCGGCTAGCGCGGGTGGGGGGTCAGCCCCATGAGTGAAACAAGCTCGTCCGCTGCCCGGCGAACGTCGTCATTAATAACGGTGTGGTCGAACTCCGGTTCAGCAGCAAGCTCTACTTTACCGGTTTCCAGCCGCCGCTGCTGTTCCTCGGCACTTTCCGTGCCGCGGCCCACAAGCCGGCGCACCAATTCGTCCCAGCTGGGCGGCGCAAGGAACACGAACTGCGCATCCGGAACGGCCTGCCGTACTTGGCGTGCTCCCTGCAGATCGATTTCCAGCAGCACCGGGCGGCCCTCGGCGATGGCCTGGTTGACCGTGCTCTTCAGGGTGCCGTAGGTATTCTGCCCATGCACCACGGCCCATTCGAGCAATTCGCCTGCAGCCACCAGGGACTCGAACTCTTCCTTCGACTTGAAGTAGTAGTGCACTCCGTCGATTTCCCCGGGCCGCGGAGCCCGGGTGGTAGCCGAAACGGACAGCCACACCTCAGGATAGTTATCGCGGATATAGGTGGACACGGTGCCTTTGCCAACAGCCGTCGGGCCGGCGAGGACTGTCAGTCCCGGTTTCTTGGTCACATATTCCTTTGGGCGGTGGTGGCAGCTCGGCGGACCGGGCTATTTGTCGTCAATAAAATCTACCAGCGCGCGGCGCTGGTGGATTCCCAGGCCGCGGACCCGCCGGGATTGCGCGATGCCAAGCTGGTCCATGATGGCCGCCGCCCGGACCCGGCCGATCCCGGGCAGGGCTTCGAGCAGCTCCACGATTCTCATGCGGGCAATGGCGTCGTCGGTTTCGGCGGCGCTGATGACGTTGGCGATGCTTAGTTCTCCCGTTTTGAGGTGCTCCTTTGCCTCGGCCCTGGTGGCCCTTGCGGCAGCGGCCTTGCGGAGGGCGTCGGAACGCTCCTGCGGAGTGAGGGGTCTCAAACTCACTGGAAGTCCTCCCTGCATGGCGGGACGGGGCACTCATGCTCTTGCCCCGAACCTACAGTCTGGCGGCGGCAGAAATCAATGGAAATCTGCTTGCCCCGGTACGGGAAAACTCAGGACGGGAAACCTCAGGACGGGAAACTCAGAGCGGGACAACTCAGTCCCCGAACGGGACAGCCCGCGGCCCGGGTCCGGCAGCGCCGGTCCCGGGCCGGCTGGGCGGCTGCCGCTAGGCGGCGAGGAGTTCGTCGAGGGTGCGCCGTGCGGCATCGCGGAGGGACTGCAGCTGCGGTCCGGCGCCGAGGATGTCCCGGCTCGAGGTGCCCAGAACCTGGGGGTAGGCCGCACCGAAGGTGCGGCGCAGGTCCGCGGCCGTGGCGCCCTGGGCACCCAGCCCGGGGGCAAGGATGGGCCCGCGGACCGCCGCCAGGTCGAGATCCAGTGTGGTGAGGGCGGAGCCCACCGTGGCGCCGACCACGAGGCCCACTGAACCGAGGGAACCGTCGTAGCGGCGGTTCTCCGCCGCTGCCGCTTCCGTGATCCGCCGCGCGACGGAGTCCGCCCCGCCGACGTGCTGGACCGAGGCACCTTCCGGGTTCGAGGTCAGCGCGAGGACGAACACGCCGCGCCCGGTCTCGGCCGCCAGGTCCAGGGCGGGCCGGAGCGACTCAAAGCCCAGATACGGGCTCAGCGTGACCGAGTCCGCGACCAGGGCTGAGCCGTCCCGCAGCCAGGCGTCGGCGTAGGCGGCCATGGTGGAGCCGATGTCCCCGCGTTTGGCGTCGGCAATGCTCAGCACGGAGGCTTCCGCCGCCGCGGCCAAGGTGCGTTCGAGTACGGCGATTCCAGCCGAGCCGTGCCGCTCGTACAGGGCCACCTGCGGCTTCACCGCGGCAGCGAGGGAGGCCACGGCCTCCAGGACGGTCAGCGAGAAGCGTTCCAGCCCGGCGGCGTCGTCAGTCAGACCCCAGCGCTGCAAAAGTGCCGGGTGCGGGTCGATGCCGACGCACAGCGGGCCCCGGTCCGCCATGGCCCGCCCCAGCCGGGAGCCGAAGGACTCCCGGCTTGCCGTTTCGGCGGTGGAGGCCTCAGGCATCCTGCAGGGCCTTCAGGTTCGCGGCGTGCTCCTGCAGGCTCGTGACGGACCATTCGTAGGTGCGCAGCGCCTCGATCGCCTGGACGGCGGCGTTGAACTCGGCCACGGTGGTGATGCACGGGATGCCGATCGACGTCGCGGCGGCACGCAGTTCGTAGCCGTCGCTGCGGGCCTCGCCGCCGGAAGGGGTGTTGAAGACCATGTCGATCTCGCCGGCGATGATGAGGTCCGCGATGGTGCCTTCGCCCTCGGCGCTGGAGCCCTCGGCGACCTTCCGGACCGGGGTGGCATGGATGCCGTTGCGGCGCAGCACGTCGGCCGTGCCGCCGGTGGAGACGATCTCGAAGCCGAGGTCCGAGAGCCGCTTGACGCCCATGATGACCGAGCGCTTGTCCCGGTTCGCCACCGACACGAAGATCTTGCCCTCGGTGGGCAGCGCGTTGTTGGCGGCCGCCTGGCTCTTGGCGAAGGCCGTATCGAAGTGCTTGTCGATGCCCATGACCTCGCCCGTGGAGCGCATTTCGGGGCCGAGCAGGGAGTCGACCACCTTGCCCTCGGGGGTGCGGAAGCGGCTGAACGGCAGGACGGCTTCCTTGACCGAGACCGGGGCGTCCAGCGGCAGGGAGGAGCCGTCGCCGCTCTCGGGCAGCATCTTGTAGGCGCTGCGGAGCTGGTTAATGGTGACGCCGGTGCCGATCAGGGCCGCGGCCTTCGCCATCTGGACACCGGTGGCCTTGGAGACGAACGGCACGGTGCGTGAGGCGCGGGGGTTGGCTTCGAGGACGTAGAGCACGTCGGAGGCCAGGGCGAACTGGATGTTGATCAGGCCGCGGACGCCCACGCCCTCGGCGATCGCCAGGGTGGCAGTCCGGACCCGTTCCAGCACGTTGCCGCCCAGGGTAATGGGCGGCAGCACGCAGGCCGAGTCGCCGGAGTGGATGCCGGCCTCCTCGATGTGTTCCATGATGCCGCCGAGGTACATCTCCGTGCCGTCGTAGAGGGCGTCGACGTCGATCTCGACGGCGTCCTCGAGGAAGCGGTCGATCAGCACCGGGTGGTCCGGGGTGATTTCGGTGGCGTTGGCGATGTAGCGGGAGAGGTTGGGCTCGTCGTAGACGATCTCCATGCCGCGTCCGCCGAGGACGTAGGACGGGCGGACCAGGACCGGGTAGCCGATCTCGTCGGCGATCTTCTTGGCGTCCTCGAAGGACACTGCGGTGCCGTTCTTCGGCGAGACGAGCCCGGCCTTGTCAAGTACGCGGGAGAAGGCGCCGCGGTGTTCGGCGAGGTCGATCGCCTCCGGCGAGGTGCCGAGGATCGGCACGCCGGCGTCGGCGAGCTGCTGGGCCAGTTTCAGCGGGGTCTGGCCGCCGAGCTGGACGAAGACGCCCATGACGCCGCCGGTGCGCTCCTCGGCCGCGATGACCTCGAGCACGTCCTCCAGGGTGAGCGGCTCGAAGTAGAGCCGGGTGGAGACGTCGTAGTCCGTGGAGACAGTTTCCGGGTTGCAGTTGACCATGACGGTCTCGTAGCCGGCCTTGCGCAGCGCCATCGAGGCGTGGACGCAGGAGTAGTCGAATTCGATGCCCTGGCCGATCCGGTTGGGGCCGGAACCGAGGATGATGATGGACGGCTTGGCGTGCAGCGCGACCTCGTCCTCCTCGTCATAGGAGGAGTAGTGGTACGGGGTGTAGGCGGCGAACTCGGCCGCGCAGGTGTCCACGGTCTTGTAGACGGGACGGATGCCGAGGGCCTGCCGGACGCCGCGGACGACGTCCTCGGAGTTGTGGGTCAGGGCACCGATCTGCTCGTCGGAGAAGCCGTGGCGCTTGGCGCGTGTCAGCATCTCCGGAGTCAGTGCCGCGGCCTGCCGGATTTCGAGGGAGATCTCGTTCAGCAGCTGGAGCTGGTCCAGGTACCAGGGGTCGATCTTGGTGGCCTCGAAGAGCTGTTCCACGGTGGCGCCGCCGAGCAGGGCGCGCTGGACCTGGTGCAGGCGGTCGGTGGTGGGACGCTTGGCCTTCTCGATCAGCTCAGCAACTTCCCATTCCGGGACGTGGCTGAAGTCCAGCTGGGAGCCCTTCTGCTCCAGGGAGCGCAGGGCCTTCTGCAGCGCCTCGGTGAAGTTCCGGCCCATGGCCATGGCCTCGCCCACCGATTTCATGGTGGTGGTCAGGGTGGGGTCCGCCGCCGGGAACTTCTCGAAGGCGAAGCGCGGGACCTTCACCACCACGTAGTCCAAGGTCGGTTCGAAGGACGCCGGGGTCTTCTGGGTGATGTCGTTCGGGATCTCGTCCAGGGTGTAGCCGAGGGACAGCTTGGTGGCGATCTTGGCGATCGCGAAGCCGGTGGCCTTGGAGGCGAGGGCGGAGGAGCGGGAGACGCGCGGGTTCATTTCGATCACGACGACGCGGCCGGTGTCCGGTTCGACGGCGAACTGGATGTTGCAGCCGCCGGTGTCGACGCCGACCTCGCGGATGACGGCGATCGAGATGTCGCGCAGCCGCTGGTATTCGCGGTCGGTCAGGGTCAGTGCGGGGGCGACGGTGATGGAGTCGCCGGTGTGCACGCCGACCGGGTCGAAGTTCTCAATGGAGCAGACCACCACGACGTTGTCGTTCTTGTCCCGCATCATCTCGAGCTCGTATTCCTTCCACCCGAGGATGCTCTCCTCGAGCAGCACCTCGGACGTGGGGCTGTACTGCAGGCCCTGGCCGACGATCCGGCGCAGGTCGCCCTCGTCGTAGGCCAGCCCGGAGCCGAGGCCGCCCATGGTGAAGGAGGGCCGGACGACCATCGGGTAGCCGAGGTCCCCGGCTGCGGCGAGTGCCTCGTCCATGGTGTGGATGATGTGGCTGCGGGCCGACTCGGCGCCGCAGCGCTCCACGACGCCCTTGAACTTCTCGCGGTCCTCGCCGAGCTCGATCGCGGCAATGTTGGCGCCGATCAGCTCAACGTTGTACTTCTCCAGGACGCCATTCTTGTCCAGGGCGATGGCCGTGTTGAGGGCCGTCTGGCCGCCAAGGGTCGGCAGTAGCGCGTCGGGGCGCTCCTTCGCGATGATCTTCTCCACCACTTCGGGGGTGATCGGCTCGATGTAAGTGGCGTCCGCGAACTCGGGGTCCGTCATGATCGTGGCCGGGTTGGAGTTGACGAGGATGACCCGCAGGCCTTCCTCCTTGAGGACGCGCAGTGCCTGGGTGCCGGAGTAATCGAATTCGGCCGCCTGGCCGATCACGATCGGGCCGGACCCGATGACCATGACGCTCTTGAGGTCAGTTCTCTTGGGCATTACTTCTTGTCCTCAGTCTTGGAATCGGTGGCAGTTTTTGTGCCTGTCTCTGTCTTTGAAGAAGCGTCCGCCATCAGCTCGATGAAGCGGTCGAAGAGGTAGGCGGCGTCGTGCGGGCCGGCGGCAGCTTCGGGGTGGTACTGCACGGAGAAGGCCGGGATGTCGAGGCAGGCGAGGCCTTCGACGACGTCGTCGTTGAGGCTCACGTGGCTGACCTCGACCCGGCCGAAGCGTTCCTCGGGGGCCTGGGTGGCGCCGTTGAGCGGGGCGTCGACGGCGAACCCGTGGTTCTGCGAGGTGATTTCGACCTTGCCGGTGCGGCGGTCCATCACGGGCTGGTTGAGGCCGCGGTGGCCGTAGCGCAGCTTGTAGGTGCCGAATCCGAGGGCGCGGCCCAGGATCTGGTTGCCGAAGCAGATGCCGAAGTACGGGATCTTCTCATCGAGCACGGAGCGCAGCAGCGCCACCTGGTTGTCCGCGGTGGCCGGGTCGCCGGGGCCGTTGGACATGAAGAAGCCGTCGGGGTTGACGGCCTGGACGTCGGCGAGGGTTGCCGTGGCGGGCAGCACGTGCACCCGGACACCGCGCTCGGCGAAGCGGACCGGGGTCATGCGCTTGATGCCCAAGTCGATGGCGGCAATGCTGAACCGCGGCTCGCCGTCCCAGCCGAAGTCCTTGGGCTCCACCGTGTACGCGGCGTCCACGCTGACTTCCTCGGCGAGGCGTGAGCCTTCCATCGGCGCGCTGGCCAGGACGGCGTCGAGAAGTTCCTTGTCCGTGGCGCGGGCGGCGTCGCCGGAAAAGATGCCGGCGCGCATGGTCTTGTGTTCGCGCAGGTGGCGGGTGATGGCGCGGGTGTCGACGCCCTGGATGCCGACGATCCCCTGCTCGACGAGCTCGTCATCCAGGGAACGTTCGGAACGCCAGTTGGAGGGCCGGCGCGCGGCGTCGCGGACGATGTAGCCGGCCACCCAGATGCGGCGGGACTCGGCGTCGTCGGTGTTGACGCCCGTGTTTCCAATGTGCGGCGCGGTCTGGACCACGAGCTGGCGCGCGTAGGAGGGGTCGGTGATGGTCTCCTGGTAGCCGGTCATGCCGGTCGCGAAGACCGCCTCGCCGAGCGCCGTTCCGGTGGCGCCGTAGCTGGTGCCGCGGAAAAACCGGCCGTCCTCGAGTACGAGGACTGCGGGGGTGGATGCTGCTGCAGCGGGTGCAGTGGGGTTTGCTGTCACTTTGGGGTCCGTCACGTTGTTACTTTCCACTATCGGCTTCTGCCTGAGGGGCTGCGGAGATCAAATCTTGGAGGGTGCTGAGGAGCACGGCCTTGTCCTCGGCACGGCGGGTCCGGTAGCCGGTGTCCAGCTCGTGGGATCCGAGCATCCAGCTGAGCACCAGCAGGCCGTCTTTCTCGACGAACTTTCCGGCCATGCCGCTTTCCTGCCGCACACCGGTGAGGCGTCCGGCCGGGATGAACACCGGGCCGGCGCCTGAGCGCTCGAACAGGACGCCTTCGGGGTGCACGCTGAGCTTGGCGTTGGTGCGGATGCCCAGGTTGTGCACGGCGATCCGGTCCAGCCAGTCGCCGGCGGTGGTGGATGCGACGTACTGGCCGTCGCCGACGGCCAGCGGGGCGCCAAGCCCGGCGGGAACCTCGGGGAGGGGCTCGACGTCGGACTGGCGGCGCAGGCGGTTGCGCCAGCCGACGGCGATGAGGGTAAGCGCGACGCCGATCAGGACGAGGGTGAAGAGCAGGGAAAGGTCCTTGACCGTCATGGGCGGCGGCCCGCCGGTCCGGCGTCGACGGCGTCGACCGGCCACCGGTACGGGGTGTTGAGTTTTCCGTCGAGAACGGTCGGGTGGCCCTTGAAGAACGTCGCCACTACCTTCCCTGGCAGTTCCCGGCCGGCAAACGGAGAGTTACGGCCCATGGTTGCCATCTTAGAAGGGTCCACGGTCCAGCGCGCAGCCGCGTCCACGAGTATGACGTTGGCGGGCTCTCCGGCCTCGAGCGGGCGGCCCTGGTCCTGGACCCGGCCGATGGCGGCCGGCGCCGTGGAGGTCACGCGGGCAAAGTCTTCCCAGCCCATCAGGCCGGTTTCGATCATGGTGTGCTGCACCACGGACAGCGCGGTTTCCAGCCCGGTCATGCCCATGGCCGCCTGCGCCCACTCGCATTCCTTGTGTTCGCTCGGGTGCGGGGCGTGGTCGGTGCCGACGACGTCGATCGTGCCGTCGGCCAGGGCGGCGCGGAGGGCCTGGACATCGGCGTCGGTGCGCAGCGGCGGGTTGACCTTGTAGACCGGGTCGTAGCTGCGGGCGAGCTCATCGGTGAGCCAGAGGTGGTGCGGGGTGACCTCGGCCGTGACGTTGACGCCGCGGGACTTGGCCCAGCGGATGATCTCCACGGACCCTGCCGTGGAGACGTGGCAAACGTGCAGGCGGGAGCCGACGTGCTGGGCCAGCAGCACGTCCCGGGCGATGATGCTCTCTTCGGCGACGGCCGGCCAGCCGGCCAGGCCCAGGACGGCGGAGACCTCGCCCTCGTTCATCTGGGCGCCGGCGGTGAGGCGGGGTTCCTGGGCGTGCTGGGCCACGACGCCGTCGAACGCCTTGACGTATTCGAGTGCGCGGCGCATCAGCACCGGATCGTGCACGCAGATGCCGTCGTCGGAGAACACCCGCACGTGCGCGCGGGAGTCGGCCATGGCGCCGAGTTCGGCGAGCTGCTCCCCCGCGAGTCCCACGGTGACGGCGCCCACCGGGCGGACGTCCACCCAGCCGGCGGTCCGGCCAAGGGTGAGGACTTGTTCGACGACGCCGGCGGTGTCCGCCACCGGGGTGCTGTTGGCCATCGCGTGGACTGCCGTGTAGCCGCCCAGCGCGGCGGCGCGGGTGCCGGTTTCAACGGTTTCGGCGTCTTCGCGGCCGGGTTCGCGCAGATGGGTGTGGATGTCCACCATGCCCGGGAGCGCAATGAGGCCTGTGGCGTCAATTACTGTTGCGTCCCTCACCCCGGCGCTGTCGGCGTCCAACTGCCGGCCGCGGGCGGCGATCACGCCGTCCCGGATCAGCAGGTCCTCGGCTGCTCCGCCCAGGATCGCGGCGCCTCGGATGAGGTAGGCGCCGCTGTTGTCTGCGTGCTGTTGCTGTTCGGCCATCAGTGGCTCTCCTGGTGGGAATAAGTCAGGTTCGGATTGGCGGCGGGGGAGGTTGCGGCAGATACAGATACAGGTGCGGCGGCCGGTTCGCGGTTCTCCCCGGAAAGCAGCAGGTACAGCGCCGCCATGCGGATCGAGACGCCGTTGCGGACCTGCGCCAGCACGGTGGAGCGGGGCGAGTCGGCCGCGGCCGCGGAGATCTCCAGGCCGCGGTTCATCGGACCCGGGTGCATGATGATGGTGTCCTTGAGCCCGAGGCTGTCCAGGGCCCGGAGCCGGTTGTCGTCGAAGCCCCAGCGGCGCGAGTACTCGCGGGTGGTCGGGAAGAAGGATGCATTCATCCGTTCGCCCTGGACCCGGAGCATCATCATGGCGTCCACTCCCTGCGCGAGGGTCTCGTCAAGGTCGAAGCTGACGGCGCACGGCCATTTTTCGACGCCGATGGGCAGCAGCGTGGGCGGCGCGACGAGCGTGACCTCGGCGCCGAGGGTGCGCAGCAGCCAGACGTTGGAGCGGGCCACCCGGGAGTGCAGCACGTCGCCGGCGATGGCGACGCGCATGCCTGTGAGGTCCGCCCCGGCCGACGGCGTGCCGGCGAGCTTCGACCAGTGCCGGCGCATGGTGAACGCGTCCAGCAGCGCCTGGGTGGGGTGTTCGTGGGTGCCGTCGCCGGCGTTGATGACGGCGGCGTCGATCCAGTCGGTCGCAGCGAGCCGGTGCGGGGCGCCGGAGGCCCAGTGCCGGATAACCACCGCGTCGGCGCCCATCGCGGCGAGGGTCTGGGCGGTGTCCTTGAGTGACTCGCCCTTTGAGACGGAGGAGCCCTTCGCGGCGAAGTTGATGACGTCGGCGGAGAGCCGCTTGGCGGCGGCTTCGAAGGAGATCCGGGTGCGGGTGGAGTCCTCGAAGAACAGGTTGACCACGGTGCGCCCGCGCAGGGCGGGGAGCTTTTTGACTTCGCGCTCCCCCACGGCCGACATTTCCTCGGCGGTGTCCAGGATGCGGATGGCGTCATGCAGGCTCAGGTCTTCGGTGGAGAGCAGGTGCCTCATGCGGTGGCCTCGATGACCACTTCATTGATGGGGGCGCCGTCCACAGAGTCTGTTTCCTCGAGGCGGACGCGGACCTTCTCGGACGAGGACGTGGGCAGGTTCTTGCCGACGTGGTCCGCGCGGATGGGCAGTTCCCGGTGGCCGCGGTCGATCAGCACGGCCAGGCGGACAATCCGCGGGCGGCCGAGGTCGATGATGGCATCGAGGGCTGCCCGGATGGTGCGTCCGGAGTAAAGGACGTCGTCGATCAGCACAACAACTTTGTTGTCGATCCCGGTCCGCGGGAGCTGGGTGGGGTACGGCGGCCTGGTGGGCTGGTGCGAGAGGTCATCGCGGAACATGGTGACATCGAGCTGGCCGACTATCGCGGCGGCGTCCACGGTGGGGTCGGCGGCAGCGATCTTGGCGGCGAGGCGGACGGCCAGGGGATAGCCCCGGCGCGGGATGCCCAGCAGGACGAGGTCCTGGGAGCCCTTGTTGGCCTCGAGAATTTCATGGGCGATACGAGTGAGGGCGCGGTCGATGTCAGCCTGGTTGAGGACAACCCGGGTGAGCATCACCTTCGCCGGACCCGGTGCTGAGGGCACAGAAGTCAAAGCTCGTCTCCCCTTTCCCCGCCTCACGGGACGGAATTAAAAAAGGATTATTTGCTCTTTCAAATTACCACAGCGGGGCTGACGCCCCGTCGCCGCCGGAATGCGTTTAACCTCACACGGACATAGGCTCGGTTCCATGACGACGAACGAGCCGCGCCACGGGCATGAGCACCCCGGCGCCTCCGGTGAGCGGCCGCTGCCCCAGCAGGCCAACCCGACGTGGCTGGGGCACGTCCAGCCGGCGGATTACCGGAGGGCCCCTGCCAACAGCCGCGGCCAGTTCGAGCCGGCATTCCCTCCCGTCCTTCCGGCGGTCGCGGGCGGCCGCCGTTCCGCCGGCGTTCTTGGCCTCGTGCTGGCCGGCGGATTCCTCGCGTTCATCAGCCTCTTCCTGGTCCTGCCCTTCCTCCTGGAAAGGACCGGAATCTCGGGCTTTGTCATTGGCTTCATCGCCTCCCTGATTCCGCTGGGCACCGTGTTGCTGACGGTGCGCTTCATCGACCGCTGGGAGCCTGAGCCCAAGCCGCTGCTGCTTTTCGCCTTTGCCTGGGGAGCTGTCGTCTCGATAGCGGTGACGATGCTGATCCAGCCCTATTTTTCATTGGTGGCGGGACCTGCCTCGGGACTGGACTATACGACGTTCGCGGTGACGGTCCAGGCGCCGGTGGTCGAGGAATTCGCCAAGTCCCTGGGGCTGCTGGTGCTCCTGCTCTTCGCCCCGAGGCACTTCAACGGACCGGTGGACGGCGTGGTGTTCGCCTTCACCATCGCGGCAGGCTTCGCGTTCACCGAGAACATCCTTTACTTCGGCCGCGCCATCGCCGAATCGTCCGACCCCGGCACGGACCTCGCGGTGGTGTTCTTCCTCCGCGGGGTCATGTCCCCCTTCGCCCACGCAATCTTCACGGGAACCACCGGCCTGATCATGGGCCTCGCCGCGACCCGCGGGCGGACCGGCCTGTCCGTGCTGGCGTTCGTCGTCGGCCTCGTCCCCGCGATGCTGCTGCACAGCGGCTGGAACAGCATGGGCCAGGACTTCCTGGCCCAGTATCTGCTGGTGCAGGTGCCGATCTTCGTGCTGGCGGTCCTGGTCATCGTGCTGCTGCGGGTGGCGGAGCGCAGGCTCACCCGCCAGCGGCTTATGGAATACGCGGCCGCGGGCTGGTTCACCACGGCCGAGGTGGAAATGCTGGCCACCGCCGCGGGCCGCCGTTCTGCGCTGCGCTGGGCAAAGTCCGTCGGGCGGGGCGCACAGATGAGGTCTTTGCTCGATGCAGCCACCCAGCTTGCCTTCACCCGGCAACGGATTCTCAGCGGCCGGGACGTGCCGGCGCACCAACGCGATGAGCAGCACCAGCTCGCCGAGATCGCCGCGCTCCGGGCCGCCGCCGTCGGCTAACGAAAGAACCCCGCCCAAGATGTCCTGGGCGGGGTTCTTTGCGGTGCGGGGTCTCAGGCCAGCAGCGAAGGCTTCAGCTGCTGCAACCGGCCCAGCAGGCCGTTGATGAACGACGGCGACTCGTCCGTGGAGAGCGTCTTGGCCAGGGCCACAGCTTCGCTGACTGCCACGCCGTCCGGGACGTCGTCGTTGTAGAGCAGTTCCCAGGTGCCGATCCGCAGGATGATGCGGTCCACGGAGGGCATGCGCTCCAGGGTCCAGCCCTGCGAATAGGTCTCGAGGAACTCGTCGATGGCCACCTGGTGCGACACCACGCCTTCGACAATTTCGAGGGTGTACGGGTTGACGATCTGGTCGGTCTGCTCGCGGCGGGACTTCAGGACGTCGAACGCCGAGGCAGAGCGCTGCTCGGCCTCAAAAAGCACATCGAGGGCCCGGTTCCGGGCCTTACCGCGCGCACTCACTAGTCGTTGACCCGGCCGAGGTAGCTGCCGTCGCGGGTGTCGACCTTGACCTTGGTGTTGTTCTCGACGAACAGCGGCACCTGGATCTCGTACCCGGTTTCGAGGGTGGCAGGCTTGGTGCCGGCCGAGGAGCGGTCGCCCTGCAGGCCCGGCTCGGTGTAGGTGATCTCGAGGACGACGCTCGGGGGCAGCTCGATGTAGAGCGGGTTGCCCTCGTGGATGGCGATGTTGACCATCTGGTTTTCGAGCATGAAGTTGGTGGCGTCGCCGACGGTGGCGGCCGAGACGGTGAGCTGGTCGAAGTCCGAGGTGTCCATGAAGACGAAGTCGGCGCCGTCCTGGTACAGGTACTGGTAGTCGCGGCGGTCCACGGTGGCGGTCTCAATCTTCAGTCCGGCATTGAAGGTCTTGTCGACGACCTTGCCGGACATCACGTTGCGCATCTTGGTGCGCACGAACGCGCCACCCTTGCCGGGCTTGACGTGCTGGAACTCGATGATGTTCCAAAGCTGGCCCTCAAGCTTAAGGACGGTTCCGTTCTTGATGTCGTTAGTGGTTGCCACTGTATCCTCTTAGTTTCTCTCTGGTTCCATCGGGCCGGTGCTATCGGCCAGACGTTCTATGCCGGGCCGGCATGCCAAGCGGCCCGCCAACGCGTATTTGTCAAAAATCCAAGATCTATTCTACCGGTTCCCGCGGACAGCTGGCTGACGGGGGCTCAGGACTGCTGTTCCAGCACGTCCCGCGCGCGCTGCAGCGCCACCGTGGACGCGTAGATCAGGGCCGCATCGGCGGACCCGGCCACGCGCAAATCCAGCGCCTTGGCGAAGGATTCGACGGCGGCGCCAACGTTCCCGCCGGCGAAGTAGGACCGGCCGAGGTGCTGGCGGACGGCCGCCTCCTCCAGGGTGCCCTGGGTCTCGGCGAGGAGCTGGCGGAACACCTCAACGGCCCGGTCGAACCGGTTCGAAACCCGGAGCACGTCCGCTTCGAAGATCCGCAGCCGGAGCGAGCCGGGGTCCTTGTAGCGCGCCTCGGCGAGGAGCTCGGCGGCTTCGCCCGCGTGCCCTTCGACGAGCCGGACCAGGATCCGGTCCCCGGGGTCGGTGGAGGCCGCCAACGCCTCGGCCAGGACCTCGTCATTGACGATCTGGGGCATCAGGGACTGCGGGTTGATCCGGACCCCGGGCAATCCCGCGTCCGGCCACTCGCTGGTGCCGCCCTTGATCATGTTCATCAGGAGGCAATCTCCTGGTAGGCGGCAAACAGCAGTGACGTGTCCGGGACGTCGAGGATGCCGGGCCTGCCGACGCCGTCGAGCACCACGAAACGCAGCAGGTCACCGCGGGACTTTTTGTCCCGCCGCATGCCGTCCAGGAGGGCCTGCCAGCGGTCGCGGCGGTACGTGATGGGAAGCCCCAGGCTTTCGAGGATGCTGCGGTGCCTGTCGGCGTCGGCGTCGCTGAGCCGGCCCACGCTGCGGGCGAGTTCGGCGGCGAACATCATGCCCACGGAGACGGCGGCGCCGTGGCGCCAGGAGTAGCGCTCGGCGAGTTCGATCGCGTGGCCCAGGGTGTGGCCGTAGTTCAGGAACTCGCGCCGGCCGGTTTCCTTCAGGTCCTCGGAGACTACCCGGGCCTTAACACTGATGGCTCGTTCAATCAGTTCCCGCAACAGGTCCGAGCGGGGATCGGAGACCGCGGACGGGTCCTTTTCGATCAGGTCCAGGATGGCCGGGTCGGCGATGAAGCCGCATTTGATGACCTCAGCCATGCCGGAGATGATCTCGTTCTTCGGCAGCGTCTCCAGCGTGTCGAGGTCCGCGAGGACGCCGGCGGGCGGGTGGAACGCGCCCACCAGGTTCTTGCCCTCGGCGGTGTTGATGCCGGTCTTGCCGCCGACCGAGGCGTCAACCATGCCCAGCAGGCTCGTGGGCATGTGGATGACCTTGACGCCGCGCAGCCAGGTCGCGGCGACAAAGCCGGCCAGGTCCGTCACGGCGCCCCCACCGACGGCGACGACGGCGTCGGAGCGGGTGAAGTCGTTCTGGCCCAGCACCTGCCAGCAGAAGGAGGCGACCTCGATGTGCTTGCCCTCTTCGGCGTCGGGGATTTCTGCGGTCAGTGCGGTGAAACCGGCGGCGGCCAGCTCTTCCCGGACGGTGTCCCCGGTAAGCCGAAGCGCCCGGGGGTGGATGACCAGGACGCGCTTGACGCGTTCACCCAGCAGGCCCGGCAGGCTTGCCAGGAGGCCACGGCCCACTACGACGTCGTAGTTCTCACCCGGCGTTTGTCCGGTGACTTTGATGACGGTTGATTCGGTACTCACTATTCAACTTCCTTTGTCGCCGCCGGGGTAGGCACGGCCGCGGTCTTCGACACGGTGTGCTCCCCCAGCGCATCTTCCAGCCGGTGGGCCAGCTCCGGCACGCTGCCGGTCCGGACATCGAGGACGAGGTCGGCGAGACGTTCGTAGACCGGCCGCCGGGTGGCGAACAAGGTCCGCCACCGGCCCATGGCGTCGCCGGCCAGGAGCGGCCGGCCCGAATTTCTGGCGATGCGTTCCGCCACAGTCTGGGCGTCGCACTCAAGGTAAACAACGGTACAGCGGCCCAGGAGCTGCTGCGTACCGGAGTCAAGGACAGCGCCGCCGCCGAGCGAGATGACGGTGGTGCTCCCCAGGGCTTCCTCAATGGCCTGCGCCACGGCCCGCGCCTCAAGCTCACGGAAGGCGTGCTCGCCCCGGCTGGCGAAGATCTCGGCGATCGTCCCGTGCTGGGCCACCACGAGGGCGTCGGTGTCCACGAAGGCGCACCCCAGGTGCTGCGCGAGCTGCTGTCCGATCGCCGATTTGCCCACGGCCATCGGTCCGATCAGCACCACCGGGCCAATGTGCGTTGCCGCGGCGGAGAGCCCGCCGGTGTTCCCGGCCGGCACTAGTGGCCGATCGAGTCCAGGGACGCCGGAATGCTGTCCAGGTAACCCTTGATGTTGCGGGCGGTCTCCTGTACGGAGTCACCGCCGAATTTTTCGGTGACGGCTTCGGCGATCACGAGGGCCACCATGGCCTCGGCGACGACGCCGGCGGCGGGGACGGCACAGACGTCGGAGCGCTGGTGGTGGGCCTTGGCCGCCTCCCCCGTGCTGACGTCGACCGTCTTGAGCGCGCGGGGCACGGTGGCGATCGGCTTCATGGCGGCACGGACGCGCAGGACATCGCCGATGCTCATGCCGCCCTCGATCCCGCCCGCGCGGTTTGATGTGCGGATGATCTTGCCGTCCGCGTCCTTGACGATCTCGTCGTGGGCGGCCGAGCCGCGGCGCGCCGCGGTACGGAAGCCGTCGCCGACCTCAACGCCCTTGATGGCCTGGATGCCCATCAGTGCCGCAGCCAGGCGCGAGTCGAGTCGCCGGTCCCAGTGGACGTAGCTGCCCAGTCCCGGCGGGAGCCCGTAGACAAGCACTTCCACGACGCCGCCGAGGGTTTCGCCTTCCTTGTGCGCGACGTCGACCTCGGCCACCATGGCGTCCGAGGTTTCGCGGTCGAAGCAGCGCAGCGGATCGGCGTCCAGGGCGATCACGTTGCCCGGGACCGGCAGCGGCCGGCCTTCCGGCACGGCAACGCTGGCGATGGACACGGTGTGGGAGACGAGTTCGATTCCGAGCTGCTTGAGGAACGCCGCGGCGACCGTGCCGAGCGCCACCCTCGTGGCCGTCTCGCGGGCGCTGGCGCGCTCCAGGACCGGGCGGGCCTCGTCGAAGCCGTATTTCTGCATTCCGGTGAAGTCGGCGTGGCCGGGCCGGGGCCGTGTCAGTGGGGCGTTCCGGGCCTGGTCGGCCAGGATTTCCGGCTCCACGGGATCGGAGGACATGATCTGTTCCCATTTGGGCCATTCGGTGTTGCCGACCTGGACGGCGACAGGGCCGCCCTGGGTCAGGCCGTGGCGGACTCCGCCGAGGATCGTGACCACGTCCTGCTCGAATTTCATCCGGGCGCCGCGGCCGTAGCCGAGCCGCCGGCGGGCCAGGGCCTCGCTGATGTGGGCGCTGGTGAGTTCCACACCGGCGGGCACGCCTTCAATTATTCCGACCAGTGCCGGGCCATGGGATTCTCCGGCAGTCAACCAACGCAACATACATTCCATCCTGCCATGTCGAGCGGTTAGAACACCCGTCGGGGCGCCCCGACTGCGTCACACATCACATCTATGACTCCGGCCGGGAGGGCCTCGCCCAGTCCGGTGAAGTGCCGGACCTGCTCCACCGCCTGGTAGATGAGCATTTCAAGTCCCGGGACCACCGTGCCGCCGGCTTCCTGCCAGACCGCGGCGATCCGGCTGGGCCACGGATCGTAGGCGACGTCCAGGAGGACGCCCGGGCGGCCCGAGCCGCCCGAGGGTGTTGTCCGCCGTCGTCCGGCGGCATCGTTCCGAGGCACGGATTCTGCCGGCGGGGCTGGCGGCTCTTGTGCCAGTTCCGCGGCAAGCGCATCTGCCAGTTCCACGGCAAGCGGGTCTGCCGCGCGGGGCGGCAGCGTGGAGATGACGACGTCGGCCGCGGCGACGGCGGCGGCCGCACCGGCGAGGGGAAGCACCTGGACGGGGAGCCCCACGGCGGCGGAGGCCGCGCGGGCTTCGGCGGCGCGGCTGGGATCGCGCACGAACACCTCGGCAGACACTGCGCCCAGTTCTTTGAGCGCAGCGATGGCAGCAGCCGCGGTCCCGCCGCCGCCGAGGACCACGGCGGTGGGCGCCGGGGCGGCCCCCGCGTGCCGGAGCGCATTGACGATCCCGGCGACGTCCGTGTTGTAGGCGACCAACCGCGTGTGGTCAGCTCTGCCGCCGCCGGATTCGAAGGCAACGGTGTTGACGACGCCGAGTGCGCGCCCCACTCCCCGGACCTCGTCCACTTCCGCCACCATGGCCGATTTCAGCGGCATCGTGACCGAGAGCCCGCGCCAGAAACCGTCAGCGCGCGCCTCAACCCTGACCTGCCGCATGAAATCCGGCAGGTCGGCCTCTGTCACGTCAATGGCGGAGTAGGCGATGTCCACGCCCAGGTGCGCGTAGGCGGCGCGGTGCAGCGCCGGCGACTTCGAATGGCTGATGGGATGCCCGAGGACGGCCGCCCGCAGCGTCATACGCAGCGTCCCGGGTTGGCCTCGCACCAGGCGTTGTACTGCTCCACGTATCCGTTGTGTTCGGCCAGGGTCTTGGAGAATTTGGTCTCCTTGGTGTCCAGGTTGATGGTGACCCAGTAGAGGTAGCTGTTGGTCTTGGGCTTGGCGGCGGCGTCAATGGCCGTCTTGCCGGGAGAGCCAATGGGCCCGACGGGCAGCCCCTGGTTGGCATAGGTGTTGTACCGGTTCGACTTGTCAGCCTTCTGGACCTCGTCGATGTGGAAGCTGCGGATGCCCAGGCCATAGGTGACCGTGGCATCGGACTGGATCAGCCCGTTCGTCTCGGTGTTGTTCGGCTTGAGGCGGTTGTAGATGGCGCCGGCGACGTCACCGTATTCGGCCTGGCCGCCTTCGGCCTGCACGATGCTCGCTACCGTCACGACGTCGTACTGTTTCGCGGCATCGGTGACCCCCTGGGCCTTGAGTTCATCCAGGGTGTTGCCTACGAGCTTCTGCAGAATGTCCTTGGCGGAGGTGCCCAACGGGAAGCGGTACTCCCCCGGCGCCAGGTAGCCCTCGAGGTTCTTGGCCTTCGCCGGGACGCCGAACTGGGCGGGCGCATCGCTGAGCGCCTTCAGCTCCGGAACCGAAATCCCGGTGCCCTCGGAAATCGCCTGCAGGGATTCGCTGATCCGCAGCCCGGCGCTGAGCGCAAAGTACATGACCTTGCCCTGGTCCTTGTTAAGCAGGACGTCCACGGCATCGGAGTTCTTCATTTCCTGGCGCATCGAGAACGTGCCGGGGTTCAGGGCACCGCCGGAAGCGGTGAATTCCTTGAGGAACGTGTCCGCGTTCGCCACGACCTTCTTTGACTGCAGCTCGGTGGCCACGGACCTCGGCCCGGCGCCGGGTGCGACCGTGATGGTGACGTCGCCGGTCCCCGGGCCCGGGTAATCGGCCACGGTGTCCATGCCCAGGAGGGGCTTGAGGAACTGCGCGCCAACGGCGATTGCGACGACGAAGACCGTCAGGGTAAGCACCAGGGCCAGGAAGCGGCGGCGGCGGCGGACCTTCTTGGACGGAACCTTGTCGTAGCGGACCGCTCCGGCCATCAGCTCGTGGCCGGGTTCGCTGTGATATTCGGCGTCCGGGTGGCCCTGTGCCAGGTGTTCGCCGGAGTCGTCGTAAACATGGTGAGCCTCGTCGTGGGGGTGAGGAGCATAGCCATCGTGGGGGCCGGCGCCATGCGCAACCGCGTCGTGGCGGGCGTCGTGGCCAAGCTGGCCTGCCGACGCATAGACGGCGTTCCCGTGGCCGGCGTCTTCGTGGACGGGCTCTGAGTGGATGGGGATCATCCGCGTGAAGTCGTCGCGGACGGGCTCTTCGTCGGCGGGAACGTCCTGCACTGTTTCCTCGTGCAGGGGCTCTTCGTGGACGGCTTCGTTGTGCACGGGCTCTTCGTGCACGGGCTCTTCGTGCACGGGCTCTTCGTGGACGGGCTCTTCGTGGACGGGCACTTCGTGGACGGCTTCGTTGTGCACGGGCTCTTCAGCTGCAGCGTCTTCGTGCACGGTCGGTGCTGCTTCGGGGAGTTCCGGGGCGGCCTGCGGCAGCTCTCCCTCCGGTGCCCGTGCCGGTGCCGGCGTCGGAACATCCTGTCCGGTCTCAAAAGCCTGCGGCGGGATCACGTTGTGTCCCTGCGTCGCCAGGAGCTTTTCCCGGGCCCGGATTTCTTTGCGCGTCAGCGCTCGGTCAGCACCAATAGGGGCGTCACCGGAGGAGTCATCACTGTTGACCGGGCTCACTGTAGCCTTCCATGTTCTGAAGAGTGCGTCTGTACTGCCGGGTCGGTCTGTGCGCCGTCCCCGGTCGGCCCCGGCGCAGACTCCGCGTACACGCGGTTTCCGACCTCCGTTCCCCTGGCCTTTTGCATATCAAGCGCATGTTGCAGAATACCTGCCGCCGCAACCTGATCAACTACTGTACGGTGATTTCTGCTGCTCATGCCAGCTTCATGCAGGTTGCGGTGGGCGGTCACGGTGCTGAGCCGCTCGTCAATCAGCCGCACGGGCACGTCGGAGCCGGCACCCTGCAGAGCCCGGACAAGCAGTTGTGCATAATCTGCGGCCATCCTGGCCGAGGCGTGCTCTTCGCCCTTCATGGTGCGCGGCAGTCCCACGAAAATCTCCACGGCGTCCAGCTCCTCCGCCAGGGCGGCCAGGATCCGAACGTCTGTGTTCTTTTTCACATTCCGCTGCAGCGTGCGCAACGGGGTCGCCAGGATTCCGTCGCGGTCGCAGACGGCCACGCCCACGCGGACCGTGCCGACGTCCACCCCGAGCTTCACGCCCCGGGGATAGACGCCGGCCACAGCAGCTTCAGACACGTGGGATCCGCTATCGCCGCGTAATGGCATCCACGACGGCGCCGAGGGCAGCGCCAACCTTGGCGGCGTCCGTGCCGCCGCCCTGGGCGACGTCGTCCTTGCCGCCACCGCCGCCGCCGAGGATGCCCGCGGCGAGACGCACCAGGGCGCCCGCCTTGACTCCGGCTGCCCGGGCGGCTTCGTTAGTGGCGATCAGGATGACGGGACGGTCGTTGCTGACACCGGCCACCGCGACGGCGGCGGGCTCGGAACCGAGACGCGTCCGCAGGTCCAGGGCCAGGCCGCGCAGATCGTCCGCGCCGCTGACCTGGCCGGCGTCGTGTGCAATGACCTTGACGCCGGCGGCGTCCTTTGCGGTGCCAACCAGCCGGGCAGCGGCGGCCGTGAGCTGCTCCTTGCGCAGCCGCTCGAGTTCCTTTTCGGCCGTCTTGAGCTTGGTCAGAGTGCTGGAAATCCGGTCCGCGAGCAGCCCGGAGGGAACCTTCAGCATTTCCGTGAGCTCGGTGACAAGGGCACGCTCGGCGGCCAGGTGCCGGAAGGCGTCCATGCCCACGAAGGCCTCGACACGGCGGTTTCCCGAGCCGACGGACTGTTCGCCGAGCAGGGACAGGCTGCCGATCAGCGAGGTGTTCTCGACGTGGGTGCCGCCGCAGAGTTCGCGGGACCAGGCGCCGTCGATCTCCACGACCCGCACCTCGTTGCCGTAGTTCTCGCCGAACAGCGCCATGGCGCCGAGCGCCTTGGCCTCGGCGAGCCCCATGATCTTGGTTTCCACCCGGAAGTTGTTGCGGATGGCGATGTTGGAGACTTCCTCGATCTCGGACCGGGTCGCGGCGCTCAGGCCCTCGCCCCAGGCGAAGTCGAAACGCAGGTAGCCGGCCTTATTGAAGGAGCCGCGCTGCAGGGCCTCCGGGCCAAGGATCTGGTGCAGGGCCGCGTGCACAATGTGCGTGCCCGTGTGGGCCTGCTCGGCGGCGTGGCGGCGCTCCCGGTCCACGGCGGCCTGAACCAGCGAATCGGACCCGATTTCGCCTTCGCGGACAATCGCCTTGTGCACGCTCAGGCCCTTGACGGGGCGCTGGACGTCCAGGACCTCGACGACGAAGCCGTCGCCGGTGATCAGCCCGGTGTCGGCGGCCTGGCCGCCGGCCTCGGCGTAGAACGGCGTCTCGGCCAGGACCAGTTCGATTTCGTCGCCCGTGGAGGCCTGGGCGACTTTCCTGCCGCCGGACAGGATGCCGCGGACCTTGGACTCGCCCTGGAGTTCGGTGTAGCCGGTGAAGACGGTCTCGCCGGCGGACAGCAGCTCCTGGAACGCGCTGAGGTCAGCGTGCGAACCCTTCTTGCCCTTGGCATCGGCCTGGGCACGCTGGCGCTGTTCGAGCATGAGCTTGCGGAACTCGGGCTCGTCGACTTTCAGCCCGGCTTCCTCAGCCATTTCCAGAGTGAGGTCGATCGGGAAGCCGTAGGTGTCATGCAGGGCAAAGGCGTCGGCGCCGGAGAGCGGCTGGTTGGCGGCCTTGGACTCCTTGACCGCGTCCTCGAGCCGGGCGGTGCCGGAGGCGATGGTGCGCAGGAAGGCCTTCTCTTCGGCATAGGCGATCCGACTGATGCGCTCGAAGTCGGTCTCCACGATCGGGTAAACGCCCTTCATGGCGTCCCGCGAGGCCGGCAGCAGCTCGGGCAGGCAGGCCTTCTCGACGCCGAGCAGGCGCATGGAGCGCACGGCGCGCCGGATCAGGCGCCGCAGCACATAGCCGCGGCCTTCATTGGAGGGGGTGACGCCGTCGGCGATCAGCATGAGGGCCGAGCGGATGTGGTCGGCAACGACGCGCATGCGGACGTCGTCGGTGTGGTGCGGGTCCTCGGCGGACTCCGCCGAGGTGTACTCCCGGCCGGAGAGGGCCGCGGCGCGGTCGATCACGGGACGGACCTGGTCGGTCTCGTACATGTTCTCGACGTCCTGGAGGATCATCGCGAGCCGCTCCATGCCGAGGCCCGTGTCGATGTTCTTCTTGGGCAGCTCACCTGTGATGTCGAAATCCACCTTGGAGCGGACGTTGTCGATCTGGTACTGCATGAACACGAGGTTCCAGATCTCGACGTAGCGGTTTTCATCGGCGATGGGGCCGCCCTCGACGCCGTAGGAGGGGCCGCGGTCGTAGTAGATCTCTGAGCAGGGACCGGCCGGGCCGGGCTGGCCGGTGGACCAGTAGTTATCGGCCTTGCCCATCCGCTGGATCCGCTCGGCCGGCATGCCGGTGTTCTTCAGCCACAGCTGCTCGGCCTCGTCGTCCTCCTCGTAGACGGTGACCCAGAGCTTCTCCGGCGGCAGTCCGTACCCGCCGTCGTCCACGCCGGTGGTGAGGAGCTCCCATGCGAACTTGATGGCGTCTTCCTTGAAGTAGTCGCCAAAGGAGAAGTTGCCGCACATCTGGAAGAAGGTGCCGTGGCGGGCAGTCTTGCCCACTTCCTCGATGTCACCGGTCCGGATGCACTTCTGCACGCTGGTGGCCCGGAAGTAGGGGGCCTCCTCACGGGCCGTCAGGTACGGGATGAACGGGACCATGCCGGCCACGGTGAACAGCAGGGAGGGGTCGCTGGAGACCAGGGAGGCGGAAGGCACGGCGGTATGCCCCTTGCTGACAAAAAAGTCGATCCAGCGCTTGGTGATCTCCTGCGACTTCATGAGCTGATTTCTTACCCTTCAATATTCACTGCGTTATGTGGCCCGCGTCTGTGCTGAGCGGGACAAGCTGAGGACCGGCACGGATCCGGGCCCCGTCAATATGGGACTCGTTTTAGGTGGTGCCGGCGCGCCCGTGACGGGCACCCTACTTACTAATTCTCTCCCGGCTAGCGCCGGACCGCATCCCGGCGGGCGACGGCGCCGCCGGCAGCAATATCCGTTGCCGTCTCGATGCCGAGGGCAGAGCGGAGTTCGGCCTCCCGCTCGCCCATGCCTTCGCGGACGGCGTCGGCAAAGTCGAACAGGCCGTCAGCCAGCCGTCCCACTGCCCGGTTCAGGCCCTCGGGGCCGAGGGCGGACTGGGCTTCGGTGACCTTGCGGAAGGCGATGACGCCGATCGCGACGCCGATTCCCATCCAGATGATTCTGTTCATGTCAGGTTCTCCTGGAGGCTTAGCGGCTGCGCCGGCCGGTGGCGGTCTTTTTACGGGTGGAGAAGGCGGAGCGCACGCCGTAGCTGAAGGCGGCCACCTTGATCAGCGGCGAGCCGACAGTGGCGGCCATGAGCGAGGACAGCGCCGAGATGTTGGCGGAGGCGTCCGAGACGTTGGAGGCGATGCCGTCAACCTTCTTCAGCTGCTCGTTGGTGGTGGTCACCGTGGCGGTGACTTCGTCCATGAGCGGGGTGGCGCCGTCGCTGATAGAGCGGATGGAGGTCCGCACTTCATCGAACACTCCCCCGAGCTTCAGGATCGGCACGGCGAGCAGCAGGACAAGCAGTGCAAACACTCCAGCCGCGATCAGGCCGGCAATATCGCCACCAGACATAGACACTCATCTCCTTGAACTGCAGTGGATACCTGCTTGTTGCGTCGGGTTCCGACGGTTTCAGCCGGCGGTCAGAACCGGCTCCCGGGGAACTCCCCCAAGTACCTTACATACAAAGAAGCCCGCGGCGCTTGCCACGGGCTTCTTTGTAGGTGGTGCCTTTGGAATTAGCGTGCGTAGAATTCCACGACGAGCTGCTCTTCGCAGGTCACGGGGATCTCGGAACGCTTCGGGCGGCGCACCAAGCGGGCCTGCAGGGCGTCAAGCTTGACGTCCAGGTAGGCCGGAACGATCGGCAGGACGTCGCGGTGAGCGCCGGCTGCTGCAACCTGGAACGGAGGCATGGTCTCGCTGCGGCTGTGGACGTGGACCAGCTGGCCCTCGCCGACGCGGAAAGACGGGCGGTCAACGCGGATGCCGTCAACGAGGATGTGGCGGTGCACAACCAGCTGGCGGGCCTGGGCGATGGTGCGGGCGAAGCCGGCACGCAGCACGAGGGCGTCGAGACGCATTTCGAGCAGTTCGATCAGGTTTTCACCGGTCAGGCCCTTGGTGCGGCGTGCTTCTTCGAAGGCACGGGTCATCTGGGCTTCGCGGATGCCGTACTGGGCGCGCAGACGCTGCTTTTCGCGCAGACGTACGGCGTAGTCGGAGTCCTGCTTCTTGCGGGCACGGCCATGCTCACCGGGGCCATACGGGCGGCGCTCCATGTACTTGGCGGCCTTGGGGGTCAGAGCGATGCCGAGTGCACGCGAAAGGCGTGCGGTACGGCGAGCACGAGTGTTGTTAGCCACTTGTGTCCTTCCAATATCTGCGGTGTGTCAGTGTTACTGGCCTCCACGATGGAGAGCATCGGCCAACCGCTGCCTTTTGCTACTGGGCACAGGGCAACCCTCATCAAATGCGAAGTTTCAATGGATTGTGCGTCCGTGCCTTGCCAGACAACGAACCAGCCTACCAGATCCGGCCGGTGGACCGAAGTCAGATCCGGGCGTGCACGCCCCGGGCACCGCTGCGCCCGAAGGACGCCGCACCGAGGAATTCCACGGCCACGAACGGTTTCGGGCCCACCACCCATTCGTCGTGACCTGGCGGAATCGCGTAGGTGTCGTTGGCGTGGATCGTGGAGTGCAGCCCTTCGGCCGTTTCGACTTCCATTTCTCCGGAAATGCAGAAACCGAGATGGTGGTGCAGGCAGACGTCGGTGTGCTCATAGGGCCGGGTGTTTTCCGACCACCGCCAGCCCGGGCCCAGGATCAGTCGGGCCACCGAGTAGTCGTTCACTGTGCAGAGGTCGAATTCGGCCTTGTCCGGGCACCGTTTCTTGTCCGGCACATCGAAGGATTTCACTGCCATGGCTGTAACGAAGTTGATACTCATGGGACACTACCTGGGGACGGGGCGGGGACGCTCGCGCTGGATGACCTGGAATGGAGCGAAGCCGGCTGCCGTTCCGGGGTCCGGATAGCGAGAGCCGGCAATGTGAACGCGCTGTCCCCTGCGCCGCACGGACGGCCAGCAGATCAATGCTGACGTAATTCCACGTTAGACCTCTTGGGCCCCATGTCAACGGCGGATTCCGGCGCTGCGGGCCGCGGCGGACCAGCCGCTGGTCACAGGCCGGTCACGTGCCGCGGATGATCCTCCGAAGCCGCTCGAGCCGGGTGGCGATGTCGCGTTCGGCTCCGTTGGCGGTGGGCTCGTAATAGTTGCGGCCGACGAGGTCGTCCGGCGGGTACTGCTGGGTGGCCACGGCATGCGGGGCATCGTGGGCGTACTTGTAGCCCTTGCCATGACCCAATTGCTTTGAGCCGGGGTAGTGGGCATCGCGCAGGTGGGCCGGGATGCCGTTCCCGAGCCCGGCCCGGACGTCAGCGATCGCCTGGTTGATCCCCATGTACGCGGCGTTGGACTTCGGCGCGGTGGCCAGATGCACCACGGCCTCGGCGAGGATGATGCGGCCTTCCGGCATGCCGATCAGCTGCACGGCCTGGGCCGCCGCGACGGCGGTCTGCAGCGCCGTCGGGTCCGCCATGCCGACGTCCTCGGCTGCGGAGATCACGATCCGGCGCGCCACGAACCGGGGGTCCTCACCGGCCTCCAGCATCCGGGCGAGATAGTGCAGGGCGGCGTCGACGTCGGAGCCCCTGATCGACTTGATGAACGCGCTGGCGACGTCGTAATGCTGGTCCCCGGCCCGGTCGTAGCGGACGGAGGCGACATCCAGGGCCCGCTCCGTGTGCCGCAGCTGGATCGTGACGGGCTCCGCCGTTCCTGCGCGGGAGTCTGTGCCGGTATCGGCTGCGACTGTGCCGGTATCAACTGCGACCGTGCCGGTATCAACTGCGTCGATGTCATCCGCGTCTCCGAACGCGACGCCGGCGGCCGCTTCCAGGGCAGTCAGGGCGCGGCGGGCGTCGCCGCCGGAGAGCCGGACAAGGTGCGCCAGTGCGTCGGCGCTGAGTTCGGCCTTCCCGTTCAGTCCGCGGACATCCGAAACGGCCCGCTGCAGCAGCGCCTCGACGTCGGCGTCGGTGAGAGGTTTCAGGGTCAGCAGCAGCGAGCGGGACAGCAGCGGGGACACAACGGAGAACGACGGGTTTTCGGTGGTGGCCGCCACCAGCACCACCCAGCGGTTCTCGACGCCGGGAAGCAGCGCGTCCTGCTGGGCCTTGTTGAAGCGGTGGATCTCATCGAGAAAGAGGACGGTGGTGGTCTTGAAGAGGTCGCGCGCGGTCAGGGCCTCATCCATCACGCGGCGGACGTCCTTGACGCCGGCGGTGATGGCGGAGAGCTCGACGAATTTCCGGCCGGGACCCTTGGCAATGACGTGGGCAAGGGTGGTCTTGCCGGTGCCGGGAGGACCCCAGAGAATCACCGAACTCGGGCCCGCAGGGCCGGTCGCATCGGAGCCGGCGGCCAGCTGGCGCAGCGGGGAGCCCTGGCCGAGCAGGTGCTGCTGGCCAACGACGTCATCGAGGGTGCGCGGCCGCATCCGGACGGCGAGCGGGCTCCGCGGCGAGGCTGACCCGGCGCCAGACCGGGCTCGGCTCCGGGCTTGGCCGGAATCGTCCGCGCCGCCGTCGGCAGCACCGTCGGCTACGCCGAGGTCGTCGCTTCCGTCGGCGTTGTCCCGCCCTGCGCCAAAGAGATCATCCACATAGATAGGCTACTTCTAGTTCCTGCCCGCCTTGTCACCATCGCCCCCGCAACGGAGAACCTGCCATGCCCAGCCCCGAGACCCGTGTGGCCTTCGTCTCCGGCGGCCGGCTGCCTGGCTGGGTGGACCGCTTCGCCGCGAGCCATGGCGCACTGGTGGAGGAGGAGCTCGACGCCGGCTTGCAGCTGCGCGCCGCGGACGGCGCCGTGGCAGTGCTGCGGGCGCCTTGGCCCGTGGACGGCCGGCCCGGGAGCGGCCAGGACGCCCTTTCGCGGCTGGCCTCGCTGGCCGGGCAACCCCGGAGCATCGGCGCCGTACTGGTCCGGCGCGGCGGATATTCGGTGGCTGTGGTCAGCGCCGGCGCCGTGCTGGCGTCCAAGACCGGCACCCGCCACGTCCAGTCCCGGACGGCCGCCGGCGGCTGGTCCCAGCAGCGGTTTGCCCGGCGGCGCGCCAACCAGGCAGATGCCCTCGTGGAAGCCGTCGCCGAGCACGCTGGAAGGATCTTCGCGGAGCACCGGGTCGAATACCTCGCGGCGGGCGGCGACCGGACGCTGGCGGACCAGGTGCTCGCCGAACCCGCCCTAAAACGCTACGCCGGCCTGGCACGGCTCGCGTTCCTGGACGTCCCGGATCCGCGCGCAGCGGTCCTGAAGAAAGCTGCCGCGGAGCTGTGCTCGGTGCGGATCCTGGTGACCGACCCGGCGGCGTAGGAACGGCCGCCGTTCCATCCCCCAATGTATGCAGATGGAACGACGGCCTCCTCGCTATCCGGCTGCCGGACGCCGCGGCTACTCTTCCGGCGCCAGAATGACGGTGACGCCGTCGAGGTCCTGGCTGAAGTCGAGCTGGCAGGAGAGCCTGGAGCCGCATTCCTGGTAGCCCTCGGCCTCGGCCAGCAACTCGAGTTCGTCCTCGCTGCGTTCGGCCAGGGTGTCAAAGACCTCCTTTTCCAGGAAGACGTGGCATGTGGCACAGGAAGCCGTGCCGCCGCAGGATGCCAGGACCGGGAGGTCGTTGTCGCGGAGGGCCTCCATCAATGTCTGGTCCGGCTCCCATTCGAGGTCGTGCGTGGACCCCTCGCGGTCGATGACGGTGAGTTTGTTGTTGCTCATGGTGGTTCCTTAGTTTTCAGGCAGCTGCGAACACAGCGGCGGTCAGTGGAGTGCCGGGATCGGCGGCGAGCAACGGGTCAATCCGCGCTTTCTGGGCTATCAGTTTCTTGGCCGGCCGGAAGTCAGCCAGGCCTGCGATGGTGTCGACGGCGGCGAGGCAGCCGTCCCGGAGATAGACAACCGAGAACTTGCCGTCAGCCGGGGCGCCTCGCACGATCACCTCGTCATCGGCGCGGCGGACCCCGGCCGTCTGTAGCCGGACACCGTGCTGTACTGTCCAGAACCACGGGATTTCCGTCTCCGCGGCGTCCTGCCCGGTGATGTCCGCGGCCACCTGGTCAGCCTGCGCCATCGCGTTCTGGATGCATTCGAGGCGCTGGCTGACGCCGTCGATAGTGCTGGTGAAGCGAGTGACGTCACCCGTGGCATAGATGTCCGGAACGGAGGTCCGCCCATGCCCGTCCACGAGGATGCCGTCCTGGCAGAGGAGTCCGGCGTCAGCGGCGAGTTCCTGGTTGGGTACCACGCCGATGCCGGCGAGGACGACGTCGGCCGGGTAGGAGGTGCCGTCGGCGGTGACGACCCGCTCGGCCCGATCGACCCCCTCGATGGCGGTGACCGCTGCACCGAAGACGAACCGGACGCCGTTTTGCTCGTGAAGTTGCTCGAAGAAGCGGGATACCGGTTCGGAGGTCACACGGCTCATCACGCGGTCCTGGAATTCGAGTACGGTGACCTCGCAGCCCTTGGCGGAAGCGGCGGCCGCGACTTCCAGCCCGATGTAACCGGCGCCGATGATGGCAACCCGGGCGCCTGGGACGAGCGCCAGCTTGAGTTCAAGGGCGTCATCCCGGGTCCGCAGGGCCTGCACTCCGGGAAGGCGGGCCCCGGGGACAGTCAGGGACCTGGCGCGCGAACCAGTGGCTATGACGAGGCGATGGTAGCCCAGGCGGCTGCCGTCGGACAGCTGGACGGTCCGGCCGGCGGGGTCGACGGCGTCGACGGCGAGCCCTGCCCGCCGGCCAATGCGTTTGTCATGGTAGAACTTCTCTTTGCGCAGCACGGTGGACTCATCCGGGGCGCCTGCCTTCAGGAGCTCTTTGGATAGTGGAGGGCGTTCGTAGGGCGTCTCCTTTTCGGCTTCGAGCAGCAGGATGTCCCCGTCCCAGCCGCGGGTGCGCAGTCCTGCGGCCACCGCGACACCGGAGTGGCCGGCGCCAACGATGATGATTGGATTCAGGTGGTTCTCGGTGGGCTGCTGACTAGGCATTGAAGATCTCCAGCTCCACGTAGAGGTGTTCCGGGCCTGAGTTGGTCAGGTTGTTGCCCCGGACGTATTCGATCGGTTTGTCCTTGTTGAGGGTCAGGGAGCCAAGCTTTGAGGCAAGGAGTTCCACAGTCACCACGGTTTCCAGTCTGGCCAGCGGGGCGCCGAGGCAGCTGTGCACACCGTGGCCGAAGCCGAGGTGGCCGTCGGTGTTGCGGTCGATGTTGAAGGTCTCGCCGTCGGGGTACTTGGCGCTGTCGCGGTTCGCGGCGGCCGGCAGCAGCCGGACGATGGCGCCGGCAGGGATGCACACGCCGGCGACCTCGACGTCTTCGGTTGTGATCCGGCTGGCGCGCTGCACCGTTCCGCGGAAGCGTGCCAGTTCCTCGACGAACAGGTTCGCATTGGCGGGGTTCTGCCGGATCCGGTCCAGCAGTTCGGGCTGTTCGCTGAAGACCCGGAATGCGTTGGCCAGCAGGATGGTGGTGGTGTCGTGGCCGGCAACGAAGACGAAGGCGCAGAGTTCCTTGGCTTCCTTCTCGCTGAGCAGGCCGTCCTTCCACATCCGTGCGATATGGCCGCCCACGGACTCGTTTCCCTCCACGTAGAGGCGCTCCATGGTGTCCTTCAAATACTCGAAGAACTCGAAAGTGCTCTGTTCGTCGGTGCCCGTGCCTTGCGCGTTGCGGGCCAACCGGCCGAAGTAGCTGAAGGTCTCGTCGGACCAGAACTTCATCTTCTCGAAGTCCGACGCCGGGACGTCCAGCAGTGCGCTGATGGTGGACATGCTCAGCGGGATCGCGTAATCCTCGACGGCGTCGCCGCCGCCGGCCGCGATCATCGGGTCCAGATACTTGTGGGCGTTCTCGCGGACCCGTTCCTCGAAGCGGGCGATCGCCTTGGGGGTGAAGGCCTGCGCAACGACCTGACGCAGCCGGGTGTGGTTCGGGGCATCGAACAAGGTCAGAAAGGTCAGCGGCACCGGGTCCACGACCTGGGAGGAGAAGACCTTGGGGGCGCGCATGGCTTTGCGCACGTCGTCGTAGCGGGAGATGAACC
Source organism: Arthrobacter sp. LAR12-1-1.1 (assembly GCF_040676555.1). Lineage (NCBI taxonomy): Bacteria > Bacillati > Actinomycetota > Actinomycetes > Micrococcales > Micrococcaceae > Arthrobacter > Arthrobacter sp. LAR12-1-1.1. Next base: position 809,023 of record NZ_JBEGIG010000001.1, read on the forward strand.
AGACATCCGATACTGGTGAGGCGGCCCGGAGGACCGGGGCGTTGTCGCGCATCCATGCGTAGTGCGCGTATGGGTCCCCCTGCGTTCCGTCGTCGACGACCTTGAACGGTGCCATGCCATCCGGCCACGCGAGGTCATGGGAGTATGGGGGCAGTTCGGCCGGCCCGGAGGGAGACTCTGCTACGGGCGATAGTTCTGTGGTGGCGGCAGACATCGTTGTCCTTCTTTCGGAGTACGCCGACGTGATCTACGTCTCAACCAACGGTGCCACCTGTGGAACGGGCTACCCCATAGGCCTTCCGTTCATCGGTTGTGAAAGCCGTTTGCCGCGCCGCGGCTACCGGAAGAACAGATTTCTTAGACCACTCCGCCATGTCCCCCGGCGGGCTCGCATCAGACGCCAGCTCCTCCTAGGTCCGGGCTTTGCCCTTCACCGGGGATGCAGGCAGGCTCGCAGCCCATGCAATGCTGGCGGCGATCTGCAAAATACTTATGGTCCGCGTTACTTGTGGATGCTTGGCGAACATGCGCATGCACTTGCGCCACGGTTCGGGCCCGATATCCCACCGGGTGCAGTGCTGGACCGGAAACAGCGCTCCGAGGGCCCCGTCACCAATGGCCACCATGGCTACAGATTCCGCAATGACAACTTTCATAAGACGCCTCGATGAAGTGTGGCAGTGGACGCCCTCCCAGTATGCCGGGCGCTGGAGGGCATGTGTCCCTCCTTCATTCCGACTATTCCCCGGCCGCACTGAGGGCTCCAAGTGCTGAAAGACCCTCAACCGCTGGACCGCGGGGTCCCGGAGGGACGATTCCGGTTCCGGTCAGATGCTGCGGTCAAGAGCGCCGGGGCGCCGGGCCGGAGGCCTTCAGCGCACGGGAGATCCCGTGCGCTGCGGTCAGGAGCGCCGGGACGGTGAGGGGCACGGCGGCTTCCTGCCGCGGAACGATGGCATTCAGCGCGGCGGCGACGGTGTTGTCCGGGCCGAAGACCGGCACTGCGATGCCCGTCCACTCTGTGACGCCGATACCCGGCAGGGCAACGTAGCCGCGCTGCCTGATGTCCGCCAGATGCTTCCGGATGAGTGCCGGGTCAGTAATGGTCTCCGCGGTCACAGCCGCCAGCGGGCGTGAAAGCACCTCGTCCTGAAAGGAGGGCGGCGCGTAGGCGACCAGCACCAGGCCGGAGGAGGCGGCGTGAATCGGCATCCTCTGGGCAATATGGGCGGCGTCCAGGCTGGATTGGGGCGAGGACAGCCGCTCGACGTAGAGCACGGTCCCGTGGTCCAGCACGGCGAGGGTGGTGTGCTGGTGGACGGCCGCTTGGACATCCTCCATGAAGGGCAACGCCAACTCACGAAGATTCAGCGCACGCGATCCCCGTGCGGCCAGCTCCCACATCCGCATCCCCGACCGCAGGTTCCCGTCCGCCAGCCGCTCGATCAGGCCGTGCAGCACCAGATCGTCCACGAGCCGGTGGGCGGTGGTCAGGGGCAGGTCTGCCCGGCGGGCGAGGCCGGTGAGCGTCATGGTCGGAAGGTCGCGGTCGAACGCGCTCATGAGCCGCACGACGCGGCTGATGACCGATTCACCGGTGGGTGAGTTTGCCACGGACGTCTCCGGCCCTTCGCCTTAGCCGGCTTCCACGGTGGCCGCACGCTCCACACCCCGGTTGGCGGCGAGCTTCGCGATGTCTCGGCCCGCGCGGTAACCGAACACCAGGGCCGGGCCGATGTGTGAGCCGTAGCCCGGGTAGCCGCCCCCAAAAACGCTGACGGCTGCCGCACCGACCGCCATCAGGCCGGGAATCGCCGTTCCCTCTTCGGTGGTGACCTCGGAGTGTTCATTGACGCCGATGCCGGCGAAAGTGCCCAGGTCGCCCATCTGGATCGTGGCCGCGTAGTACGGTCCCTTGCCGACTGGGGCCAGGTTGGGGTTCGGCTTGTGCTCCATATCCCCGCGGAAGTGGTTGTACAGGGTGGAGCCGCGGCCGAACGCCGGATCCTCGCCGCGTTCCGCTGCCGGATTGAACCCGGCCACGGTCTCCTTCAGACCCGCTGCATCGATGCCGAGCTTGCCGGCCAGCTCCGCAAGGGTGGCGCCCTTGACCAGGTAGCCCGTTTTGTAGAAGTAGCCGCGCGGCATCGGCCAGGGCTTGGCATAGCCTATGCCGTACTTGTGCATGGTCTTGGCATCGCCGATTACATACCCGAACGTCTTGTCCTCGTCCTTGTTGTGCTCAATCATGGTCCCGCCGAAGTCGTGATAGCTCAGGGCTTCGTTCCCGAAGCGCTTGCCGTGACGGTCGACGGCGATCAGCCCCGGCAGTCCGATGGCGCGCAGGTGCGGGAAGAGACGCTCTTTGCCATTGAGGTACTTGAAAACGGTCACCGGCGCCCAGGACCCCACGCTGAACACCGAATCGTCGATGTGGCCGCCGGCACTGATCGCCAGGCTGGCGGCGTCACCGCCGTGGCCCACGGTCGGGGTGAAGTGGTCGTCGGCGTCGTGCGGGAAATACTGCTTCCGCAGTTCCTTGCTGCCGGAGAAACCGCCGGCGGCGAGGATGACGCCCAGGCGTGCCTCCACGGTGGTGGAATGCTCACCGCCGATGACAGCGCCGGTGATGGTTCCGGCGTCGTCCTTGGTCAGGGAGAGGACAGGAGATGAATTCCAGAGGCGCACACCCAGGTCATCGGCACTCTTCACCATGCGGGTCATCAGCGCGTTGCCGTTGGAACGCAGGACCGGCCGCTTGTACCGGGCGGCGTCGGCCCAGGTGCGCAGCAGCTTCTTCGCCACGTAGACGAACGACTTGACCGACTGGTTCACATGGAAGAACTCGTTGATGTCGGGACCCACCTGCGGCATGTAGCCAAAGACGGTGTAGGAACTCATATAGGGCTGCATCAGGAGCCGCTTGTCCCCCAGCACGCGCGCGTCGACATCCTGCGGAAGGATTGCCCGGCCCGAGAGTTTGGCGCCCTGCAGGTCCATCTTGTAGTCCGGTGACTTCTCCGGGTAGGTGAACTTCACCTCGGTCTCGTTCTCGAAAAAGCAGATGGCTTCCGGCGCGGTGTTCAGGAACTCGCTCACCCCGGCCTCGTTGAACGTATCCGGCGCCAGGTTTCGCAAGTAGGTCTCCGCTTCCTCCCGGGTGTCCCCTTGCTCCACGCCCTGCTTGTTGCCGGGAACCCACGCCCAACCGGCGGAGATCGCCGTCGTGCCGCCGAAGTACCGTTCCTTCTCGGCCACGATCACGTTCAGTCCTTGCGAGGCGGCTTTCAACGCTGCGGCCATTCCGGCCACACCGGAGCCGATGACGAGGACATCACAGAGGACGGGTTTACTCATGGTTTTGCTCCGTTCAGTCGGCCGCGCGCTTCGCTGCGGCAGCCGGGGTGGAATGCCAGACCCCCAGTAGAGCCGGTGACGCGGATCACCGCGAGGACGATTACCATTGAGCGGGAATCCTGAGGAGGTTCATTGGCCAACTCCGCATCGGGCGAGTCGATCATCGGCCGCTTTGTAAAGATCGTCAGCGCCTTTGACGACCGCCACCCGTCCATGAGCGTCGCAGAACTGGGCCGGCGTACCGGCCTTCCCGTGACCACCACCTACCGCCTGGTCAATGACTTGCTGCTCGAGCGTCTGCTCGATCGTGAGCCGGGCGGCAATGTGCACATCGGGACCCGGATGTGGGAACTGGTGTCGCGCGGGTCCAAGATGGTGGGCTTGAGGGAGGCCGCCCTGCCGTTCATGGAGGACGTCCAGGCCGTGGTCCAGCATTCGACCACGCTGGGCATCCTGGACTCCGATGAGGTCCTCTACATCGAGCGGATCGGCTCGCATTCCACCATTGTGGACATCACGAAAATCGCCGGCCGCCTCCCACTGCACGCCACATCGTCGGGACTGGTGCTGCTGGCCAATTCGCCGTCCGAGTATCAGGAAACCGTCCTGGCCCGGGCCCTGACGAAGTTCACCGAAACCACACTCACCGACCCTTCCCAGCTCCGCCGCCACCTGGCCGAGATCCGGCAGCGGGGCTACGCCGTGATGCCCGGGGTGATCGTGAAGGAATCCAGCGGCATCGCCGTCCCCGTCTTCGGCCCGGACAATACGGTCGTCGCGGCGCTGAGCGTCGTGGTGCCCCGGAACGAGGAGAATGTCCCCGCCCGGGTTCCGGTTCTGCTGGCTTCCGCACGCGGCATCTCCCGCGCCTTGGGCTGGCGCGGGGAGCTCAAGGGCGCCCTCCGCCAGAGCCACTAAACGGAGCCACTAAGCAAAGCCACCAAAAGGTCGCTTTTCCGTTCATCGGCAATCGTGTGGTTGGCGTCACAGCTCCGCTGTCACTCTGGCTGGGACGCAGCAAAGAGGCTGCTGGAGTTACGAGGAGCAGACCACATGAACCCCACAGCGAACCGCGTGGCCGGAAAGACCGCAATCGTCACCGGCGGCCGCGGCGATCTGGGCAGCGCCACCGCCGCCCTGCTGGCCCAACATGGCGCCAAGGTCGCCAGCCTGGACGTTGCGGGCATTCCGTCCGCCGCCATTCACGAAAACATCAGCCAGTACGACGTCGACGTCACCAGCGAGGACAGCGTCGCCGAGGCGATCCGCCGGGTGACAGACGACCTCGGCGCCCCCGACGTCCTGGTCAACGCCGCCGGCATCATCGGCCCGGCCGGCGCGTCCCACACCGCCACCGTCTCTGACTTCGACACGATCTTCGACGTCAACGTCAAGGGCGTCTGGCTGATGACCAAGTACGTGGTCCCGGGAATGATCAAGAAGGGCGCCGGCAGCATCGTGAACTTCTCCTCCATCCACGGCATCACCGGCGGCAGGAACGTGCCGCTTTACCACGCCACGAAGGGCGCCGTCCGGCTGCTGAGCAAGTCCGATGCGGCGGCCTACGGAAGCCACGGCATCCGAGTGAACTCCATCCATCCCGGGTCTATGAACACCCGGATGAGCCGCCGCTCCGCCGAACAGTCGGAGATCGGCGCGGAACAGTATTACAAGCAGCTCGTCGGCTCCAATCCGCTGCCCCGGCAGGGCGAACCGGACGATATCGCCTACGGCGTCCTGTATCTGGCCTCGGACGAATCCCGGTTCACTACGGGCTCGGAACTCGTGATCGACGGCGGCTACACCGCCGTCTGACCTCTCCGCCCCTGACCTGCCGCTGTTGCCCCCGTTTCCGCGGGGAGGCTTCCCGGCCACGCAGGAACTTCTTCATTCTTTGAAAGGCAATACCTATGAAATTCGTCAGTGGAACCGCATCGGCCAGTTACGACGTCGTCGTCGTCGGCTCCGGCGCCGGCGCCCTCACCGCGGCTGCCACCGCCGCACGTGCCGGCAAGTCCGTCGTCGTCCTGGAAAAGAGCGTCCTGCTGGGCGGCACCTCTGCCGTCTCCGGCGGCATGCTCTGGGTCGCCGACAACCACCACGCCCGGGAAGCCGGGATCACCGATTCGAAGGAAGCGGCCGCCGAGTATGTCCGCGCCGTGGCGCGGGGCCGTGGGCGGGAGGAGCTCCTGGACGCCGCCCTGAACTACGGCGACCAGATGCTCCGCTTCGTGGAAGAGGAATGCGGCGTCCGCTTCATTTTCCTCAACAATTTCCCGGACTACCGCCAGGACCTGCCCGGCGCCATGGAGGGTGGCCGCACGGTGGAGCCCGAGCTGTTCAACAGCAAGGAAGCCCTCGGCGCGCTCACCTCCCATGTCCGCACCGACGGCCGCGCCCCGTTCACGATGCAGGAATACGAAAACTGGGGAGCGTTCACCAAGTTCCCTTGGGATGATCTCAACCAGCGCCAGGCCGACGGGCTCGTGGCGAAGGGCCAAGCCCTGGTGTCCATGCTCCTTGCGAGCCTGGTCCGCGACGGCGCCGCCCTCGTCACCGGCGCCCGCGGCCACCGGCTGCTCACGGGCGGCGGGCGGGTGACCGGCGTCGAACTCGAATCCGGCGACGTCTTCCGGGCGAACGACGGCGTGGTGCTGGCCACCGGCGGCTTCGAATGGGACAAGGCACTGGCCGATTCGATGCTCGCCTCGCGGCTGTACACGATGTGCTCGCCGCCCTCGAACACCGGCGACGGCCTGCGGATGTCCCAGCGGATCGGCGGCCAGACCCGCGGAACCCGCGAAGCCTGGTGGGCCCCGATGTCCATTACCGGCGACACCCGCGACGGGCAGCCGATCGGCACCCTGCTCCGCTTCGAACGCCAGGGCCCGGGCTCGCTGATGGTCAACCGCCACGGCCGCCGCTTCGCCAACGAATCCCAGAACTACAACGACCTCGCCCGCAGCCTGCAGTCCTGGGATTCCGCCAGGAACCAGACCCTCAACACCCCCGCGCATGTGATCGTGGACCACGCCTACATGGAGCGCTACGGCATCCTGGCCCACCGCGCCGGCCAGCCCACCCCCGCCTACCTGATCGAGGCGCCGACGCTGGAGGAGCTCGCGGCGAAAATCGGCGTTCCTGCCGAAAACCTGGCCGCGACGGTGGCCCGCTTCAACGAGTTCGCCGTCAAGGGTGAGGACCCCGACTTCGGCCGCGGAGAAAGCGCTTACGACAAATACTGGGGCGACGACGAGAACCCCTACCCGAACCCGTCCCTGGGTCCGCTGCGGACCGGGCCGTTCTACGCGATGGAAGTGGTCAACGGCGCGTTCGGCACCAACGGCGGCGTCGCCACTGACGGCCGGGCCCGGGTCCTGGACGTGGACAACCGCCCCATCGAGGGCCTCTATGCCGCGGGCAACACGACCGAAAACGCCTACGCGGCAGGGTACCCGGGCGCCGGCGCGACGCTCGGCCCGATTATGACCATGGGCTACCTCGCCGGCCGCACCATCGCCGGCCAGGACCCCGACTTCGTCTCGGGTGGCCCAACCGCTGTCGAGGCCGCCGCCGAACTGGTAGGAGCCTGAGATGATCCGCCACACCGTCCTCTTCAAGTTCAAACCGGACTTCCCGCCGGCCGACAAGCAGGCATGGATCGCAGGCCTCAACAGGATGACCGGGAATATCCCCGGCATGCTCAGCCTCACCCACGGCCCGGATGTGCTCAGCACCGAGCGCTCCTTCGACTACGCCATCGTGGCGGACTTCGAAAAGGTCGAGGACATCGCGGTGTACAACACCCATCCGCTGCACGAACCGCTCAAGGCATACTCATTCCCCAACAGCCAGCAGATCCTCTCGGTGGACTTCCACCTCGGGGATACCCAGCCGGCGGCCACTGAGACATCGTCGTCTTAAGGAGACCCCCATGCACACCGCACCCGCCCCACGCCCTGCCACCCCACCCCCGGCCGCGCGCAAGACTCCGCGGAAGGCAGCCCTGGCATCGTTCCTGGGCAGCACCCTGGAGTACTACGACTTCTTCATCTACGGGACAGCCGCCGCCCTGGTTTTCCCGCACCTGTTCTTCCCCTCCGCCGACCCTGCCATCGGCCTGATCGGCGCCTTCGCCACCTTCGGCGTCGCCTACGTGGCGCGGCCGGTGGGCGGTCTGGTCATGGGCCACTTCGGCGACAAGCTGGGGCGCAAGAAGATCCTGCTGCTCACCCTGGGCATCATGGGTCTGGCCTCGCTCGGTATCGGTTTCCTGCCGACCTATGAACAGGTCGGCGTCTGGGCCCCGATCCTGCTCGTGGCCGGCCGGCTGGCCCAGGGCTTCTCCGCGGGCGCCGAGTCGGCGGGCGCATCCACGCTCACGCTTGAGCACTCCCCGGACGGCAAACGCGGCTTCTTCACCAGCTTCGTAATGACCGGCTACGCCTCCGGCATGGTCCTGGCCACGCTCGTCTTCATTCCCGTCACGTCCATGCCGCAGGACGCGATGATGAGCTGGGGCTGGCGGGTCCCGTTCTGGCTCTCGATCGTGGTCCTGGCCATCGCCTACTGGGTGCGGACCCACCTGGACGAAACTCCGGTCTTCGAGGAGGCCCAGGAGCACCGGCAGGTCGCCCCGATGCCGGTCAAGGACGTCCTCAAGTTCCAGGGCGCCGATGTCCTGCGTGTGATGGGAATGTCGATCATGTCCGTCATGCAGACCATCTTCACGGTCTTCGGACTGGCGTACGCCACCTCCACGGCCGGTTTTGACCGGGCCTCCATCCTGACCGTCAACGCCGTGGCCATCGGCTTGTCGATGTTCGCCATGCCGCTGGCCGCGAAGCTCTCGGACCGGATCGGCCGGCGCCCGGTGCTGCTGACCGCCGCGATCGGCTGCTCCCTCACGATCTTCCTGTACTTCCTGGCCCTGTCCTCGGGCAACATTGTGCTGGTCTTCCTGGCCGCACTCCTGAACATGACGGTGCTCTACTCCGGCTTCAACGGCATATGGCCCTCGTTCTTCGCCGAGCAGTTCGCCGCCCCGGTGCGCTACACGGGCATGGCGATGGGCAATCAGCTGGGCCTGGTCCTGGCCGGCTTCGCCCCGATGATCGCCGGCATGCTCCTGGCCCCGGGCATCGCCGGCTGGGTTCCCGTGGCCGTCTTCGGCACGGTCTGCATGCTGATCGCCGCCGTCTCGGTGTACTTCTCCCGCGAGACGTACAAGACCCCCATCCAGGATCTGGGCGGCCCCTACCTGGCCGGAACCGCGCGGCGCCGGGAACTGCTTGCCGAGGAAAATCTCGCCGGGCAGCAGGCTCTGCCGGCCATGCGGCTTCCCTGAACCGCCCCGACCCCGAGGAGACCCACATGTCCAGAACCAGTCCCCACAGCGCATTCCCGCACCACTGGCCAATTCACTTGACCGGGCCCCGGACCCTGGGACTGCAGGGATCCAACACACAAAGGCCCATGCCATGGGTGGCCCCGGCTGCACGCGGCGAGGTACCGCCGGCCGCACCTCGGCCCTCCAATGGTCAACTGACTGCCTCGCCGTGGCTCGGCCTGCACTACGAAACCGAAGACATGTAGAGCCCCCGTACTGCGCCTACTGCTCCGAGAGGCCCGACGGCGTCTGCGGCGCCCGATTCGCTCGGGTGCCGCAGACGCCGTTTCAGCAGCCGGTCAGGTGCCGCTTCGGCCGTTCCTGCCGGTAGAGGTACCGGCCGGCTTCGCGGAAGCCGGCGTGGGTGTACAGACTCCGGGCACCTGCGTTCGATGCCATCACCAAAAGCCAGTACCCGGCCACGCCGCGGGCCCCGCCCTCACGCAAAAGCGCCCGGACAATCCGGCCGCCATAGCCCAGCCGCCGCACATCCGGACGCGTAGCCATGCAGTACAGTCCACCCCACGCGGGGCCAGTGCGCCCTGTGCCGGGCAAAGCGAGCCGCGCGACGGCGGCGGGCGCGCCGGAGTCATCCCGCACGAGGGCGTACAGGGCGGGGCACCCTGCCAGGATGCGGCGGGCCACGTCGAGCTCGGCCGCTCCCCCGCGGCCGTCAACGCTCCACCACAGGTCCAGCCAATCCGCCGACGGCTCCGCCGAGATTTCTACGGCGGGGTCGGGGTCGCCGGAACCCGCACCGGGCTGCGGGCCGGGTCCGCGGACCAGGACCAGGGTTTCGGACTGCCGGGTGAATCCTTCGGCATCGAGCACCGACTGCAAAGCCGATTGGCGCGGGCCGTCAAAGATCTGGAAGATCAGCGGAAGCCGGCGGTTCCGGTACCAAAGCCGCGCCGCCCGGAGTGCGGCCAGTTGCCGGTGCGGGTCGTCATCGCCGGCGTCCCGCACCCAGACCGAGTTCGCCCGTTGCGTCACCCCGGAGGCCGCCCGCAGTACCCAGCCGCCGGACTCCTCCCGTTCGGCGGCCGGCCACGCCGCATCCATCAGCGCTTCCAGCCCCGGGGTGGATTCAGTGTTGGCTGCCGCGATGGCTTCGGAATTGGTTTCCGCGCCCGACTCGGGGCTCGCTTCACGGTGCGGACTCAGGTCCATCGGGGTCCTCTCCATCCGGAACAAATGCGGCCGAGTATGACAACAGCAGGGGCTCTCCGGTTGCCCGGGGAGCCCCTGCTGTTCATGCTGATGCTTCCGGCTTAGTTCTTGCCGTCCTCGGGCTTCTTCTTGGCCTCTGGTTTGAAGTCGACGCCGGCTTCCTTGCGCTGCTGCGCCGTGATGGGAGCGGGAGCCTGGGTCAGGGGGTCGAAGCCGCCGCCGGACTTCGGGAACGCGATGACGTCGCGGATGGACTCCACGCCGGCCAGCAGGGCAACCACCCGGTCCCAGCCGAACGCGATGCCGCCGTGCGGAGGGGCGCCGAACTTGAAGCCCTCCAGCAGGAAGCCGAACTTGGTCTGCGCGTCTGCCTTGTCCAGGCCCATGAGCTCGAAGACGCGTTCCTGGACGTCGCGCTCGTGGATACGGATCGAGCCGCCGCCGATTTCGTTGCCGTTGCAGACGATGTCGTAGGCGTAGGACAGCGCCGACTCGGGATCCGTGTCGAAGGAGCCCATGAACTCGGGCTTGGGCGAGGTGAACGCGTGGTGCACGGCCGTCCACTGGCCGGCGCCAACGGCGACGTCGCCGGACGCCACCGCAGCCGCTGCGGGTTCGAACATCGGCGCGTCTACGACCCAGCAGAAGGCCCAGTCAGCGGGGTTGATGAGGCCGGTACGGTGGCCGATCTCCACGCGGGCAGCGCCGAGGAGTGCCCGGGAGGGGCTCTTCTCGCCGGCTGCGAAGAAGATGCAGTCACCGGGCTTGGCGCCGACGGCGTCGGCGAGGCCCGCACGCTCGGTGTCCGTGAGGTTCTTGGCGACGGGACCGGCGAGCTCGCCGTCTTCCTTGTACAGGACGTACGCCAGGCCCTTGGCGCCGCGCTGCTTGGCCCATTCCTGCCAGGCGTCGAGGGCCCGGCGGGCCTGGGAGGCGCCGCCGGGCATGACGACGGCACCGACATAGGGCGCCTTGAAGACACCGAAATTAGTGTCCTTGAAGAATTCGGTCAGCTCGGTGAGCTCCTGGCCGAAGCGCAGGTCCGGCTTGTCCGAGCCGTAGCGGGCCATGGCGTCGTGGTAGGTGATGCGCTGGATCGGCGTCGGGATCTCGACGTCGATCAGCTTCCACAGGGCTTTGACGATGTTCTCGCCCAGGCGGATGATGTCGTCCTGATCCACGAAGCTGGCCTCGATGTCCAGCTGCGTGAATTCCGGCTGGCGGTCCGCGCGGAAGTCTTCATCGCGGTAGCAGCGGGCGATCTGGTAGTACTTTTCGAAGCCGCCCACCTGCAGGAGCTGCTTGAACAGCTGCGGGGACTGCGGCAGCGCGTACCAGGAACCCGGCGCGAGGCGTGCGGGAACCACAAAGTCGCGGGCGCCTTCCGGCGTCGAACGGGTCAGCGTGGGGGTTTCGATCTCCACGTAGCCGTCCTGGTGGAGCAGCTCGCGGGCCACGCGGTTGGCTTCCGAGCGCAGGCGCAGGTTGCGGGCGGGGCCGGGGCGGCGCAGGTCCAGGTAACGGTGCTTCAGGCGCGCTTCCTCGCCTACCTCAACGTGCTCGTCGATCTGGAACGGCAGCGGATCGGAGGTGTTGAGGATGGTGACCTTCTCGGCCATGACCTCGATCTCACCGGTGGGAAGCGCCGGGTTCTCGTTGCCCTCGGGGCGCTGGGAAACCGTGCCGACAATCTGCAGCACGTACTCGTTGCGCAGGCCGTGGAAGACCTCTTCTTCGCGGACCACCACTTGGGCGACGCCGGACGCGTCGCGCAGGTCAACGAATGCGACACCACCGTGGTCACGACGCCGGCCGACCCAGCCGGCGAGGGTTACGGTTTGTCCAATGTGCTCGGAGCGAAGCGATCCGAGGTCATGTGTGCGCAGCACAGCATTCCTTTCAGCGGAAAATCAAAAAGTGACGTTCAAGAAATCGATATTCAGTAAATGAAGTTCAATAGGATCGCTTCAGGAACGATCCCGTTCGAGTTTACCCGTTGGAAAGGTCCCTCCCGCCATGGCAACCCGGCACAACGGAACCCAGCCCGGTGATGTGCCCGGTGACCGCCCCGGTTACAGGTCCGGACCGCAGCGGCCCCACCGGCAGCTGCAGCGCCGGCTCGGCGTGTTCGATTCCACGGCAATCGGCCTGGGTTCCATGCTCGGCGCCGGCGTGTTCGTCGTGTTCTCCCCCGCCGCCGCCCTGGCCGGGCCGCTGCTGACTCTCGCCGTGGCCGTGGCCGGCGCCATCGCCTACTGCAACGCGGTCGCGTCGGCGCAGCTGGCAGCCAGATACCCCGCCAGCGGGGGCACGTATGTGTACGGACGCCGGCAGCTCGGCGAGTGGCCCGGCTTCATTGCGGGCTGGGGCTTCGTGACGGGCAAGACTGCGTCCTGCGCGGCGATGGCGCTGACGTTCGGGCACTACGTGGCGCCGGCCTACGCCACGCCGCTGGCTGTCGCCGGCGTCGTGGTCCTCACGGGCGTAAATTTGCTCGGCATCACGCGGACCGCAATGCTGACCCGGGTCCTGCTGGCCGTGGTGCTGGCCACACTTGTCTTTGTCGCCGTGGCGTCGCTGCTGGGCCCGCACCCGGATGGCGCCCCCGCGGTGGCGGCGGCGCCGGCCTATCTTGCGGCGCCCTCCGGCGGCTGGGGCGTCCTTCCCGCGGCGGGCCTGATGTTCTTCGCCTTCGCGGGCTATGCGCGGATCGCCACCCTGGGCGAGGAGGTCAAGGACCCCGCCCGCACCATCCCGCGGGCCATCCTGGCCGCGCTGGCCGCGGCCTTCGTGATTTACCTTGGCCTGGCCGCGCTGCTGCAGTGGCACCTGCCGCCGCAGCAGCTGGCGGGTTCGACGGCGCCGCTGCTGGACGCGGTGGCGGCCTCCCGCTTCAGCGGCGGCGTCCCCTTCGTCCAGGCCGGAGCGGCGGCCGCCTGCCTTGGCGCGTTGCTGGCCCTGATCACCGGGGTCGGCAGGACCACCCTGGCGATGGCGCGGGAACGGGATCTGCCCGCCCCGCTGGCCAGGGTGGGCCGCGCCCACACCGTCCCGTTCGTTGCGGAACTGGCCGTCGCCGCCGCCGTCGTCATCCTGCTGCTGAGCACCAACGTCATGACCGTGGTCGGATTTTCCAGCTTCGGCGTACTGATCTATTACGCCGTGACCAACGCCGCCGCATTCACGCTGGCCGGCCGCCCCTGGCATGCGCCGCGCTGGCTCAATGTGTTGGGGTTCCTCGGCTGCGTGGTCCTGGCCGTCACCCTGCCGCCGGCCTCCATGCTGTTCATGGCCGCGGTGCTGGCCGCCGGGGTGGCCGGGCGGTTCCTCGTCATGCGGGTGCGCCGGGCTCCCAGCAAAAAGTAGGCCCCGCCAGGACTGGGCCTTAGAACCAGGCCCGGAGGAACTAGCGCGCGGCGGTTACGCGCACGTGCAGGTCTTCCTCGGAGGGCGTCCACGCGTCCGGGTCGGCGTCGTACTGCTCGCCGGTGCGGATGTCCTTGACCTGGTGCTTGCCGTCGTCGTCGGTGAACCAGACAAACGGGATGCCGCGGCGGTCGGCGAACTTTATCTGCTTGCCGAACTTCTCGGCCTTCGCGGCGACCTCAGTGGCGATGCCCCGGCTGCGCAGCTTTGCCGCGACATCCTGCGCCGCGCCCCAGCTCTCGTCGTTGTTGAGCGTCACCAGCACGGCGGTCGGCACGGAGCGCGAGGCCTTGGCGAGGTCCTGGCTCAGGATCCGTGACACCAGGCGGGTCACGCCGATCGAGAGGCCGACGCCGGGGAATTTGCGGTTGCCCTTGCTGGCCAGTGCGTCGTAGCGGCCGCCGGAGCAGATCGAGCCCAGCTGCTCGTGTCCCACCAGGACGGTTTCCACCACGGTGCCCGTGTAGTAGTCCAGGCCGCGGGCGATGCTGAGATCGGCAACGACTCGTCCCGGGGCGTGCAGGACGGCGGCCGCGATGACCTGCTCGAGCTCGTTCAGGCCTTCTTCCAGCAGCTCATTGGTGACACCCAGCGCCCGGACCTGCGCCACGAAGGACGTGTCCTGGGTACGGATACCGGCGAGTTTCAGGGCGGCCTGCGCCTGATCGTCAGTGGCGCCGAGTTCCTCCTTGAGCAGCTCGGCCACCTTCGCGGGCCCGACCTTTTCGAGTTTGTCGATGCTGCGCAGAACGCCCGCGGTGTCCGTGAGCCCGATCCCGGTGTAGAAGCCTTCGGCCAGCTTGCGGTTGTTGATCCGCAGCAGGAAATCGGGGATGGGCAGCGCGTTGAGCGCCTCGGCGATCACGAGCGCGATTTCAACGTCATAGCGGAACGGCAGTTCGCCGTCGCCGACAACATCGATGTCCGCCTGGGTGAACTCGCGGGCCCGTCCCTCCTGGGGACGTTCCCCGCGCCAGACCTTCTGGATCTGGTAGCGGCGGAACGGGAAGGCCAGGTAGCCGGCGTTTTCCACGACGTACCGGGCGAAAGGCACGGTGAGGTCGAAGTGCAGGGCAAGGGCATGGGGGTCGAACTTGGCCGCGGAGTCCTCATCGTCCTGGAGCCGGCTCAGCCCGTAGACCTCTTTGTCGATTTCGCCCTTGCGCAGCAACTGGCCCACCGTTTCCACGGCGCGGGTCTCGATCGAGGAGAAACCATGGAGCTCGAACGTCCGGCGCAGCGTGTCCAGCACATGGAGTTCCACCAGCCGCTCCTCGGGAAGCCACTCGGGGAATCCTGACAGGGAGGCTGTGCGTGCCATGGTGAAATTTTCTCCTCTGGTTACCACTGCGGTATCTCGTTGCTACTGCAGCATCTTCGGGCGCGGGTCCACGCGGCATTCATCTGTCGAAACGTAACGAAGATAAGCGGCAGACCGGCCAGTCGTGCATAAACTGTGTGCGGCAGTCAGTTTATGCGTTCGGCGCCCGCTTCTTCCAACGGAGCCGGCCCCGGCGGGACTGCCGGCAGCTTGCTGCCGCTGCCGCGACGGCGCCTACGGCCCGTGACGGAAGCGGCCATACAACCAGGAGGACCATTGGCGGCCAGTTCACGCAGCGCACGCGAGGCGAAGCGGCGCGTCCAGCAGATGGAGGCCAGGCGCGGCCTGCGCAAGGATCAGGACAAGCGCCGCAAGCGCGACAACGTCCTGGCCATCAGCGTCGGCACAGCGGCGATCGGCCTGGCCCTGGTCCTGCAGCTCACAGTCTTCGCGTCCAACCCGACCGAAGAGGAGTTCGCTGCCGTGCAGGAGGGGCTCCAGAGCCCGTCAGCGTCCGCCACACCCTCAGCTGCCTCCACGAATGCCGAGAACATCCCGAAGCCGGAAACGGCCGCGGGCAAGACCTTCACGGGCGAGCTCAAGCTGAACCGTGGCGGGCTAGGCGTCGAGCTCGACGGCACGAAGGCCCCGCAGGCGGCGGCGGTGTTCAAATCCCTCGCCGACCAAAACTTCTACAACGGCCTCAGCTGCCACCGGCTGACCACGGCCGAGAACTTTGGCGTACTGCAGTGCGGTTCCAAGGCCGGAGACGGCAGCAGCGACCCGAGCTACATGTGGGGCCCGCTGGAAAACACCCCGCAGGACAACAAGTACCCTGCCGGGACGATCGCCGTGGCCCGGACCGGCGGGAACGCCAACAGCAACGGCACCCAGTTCTTCATTGTGTACAAGGACACCGTTATCCCGGCGGATGCCGCCGGTGGCTATACGGTGGTGGGCAAG
Organism: Arthrobacter sp. LAR12-1-1.1; assembly: GCF_040676555.1. Classification (NCBI taxonomy): domain Bacteria; kingdom Bacillati; phylum Actinomycetota; class Actinomycetes; order Micrococcales; family Micrococcaceae; genus Arthrobacter; species Arthrobacter sp. LAR12-1-1.1. The sequence goes on from NZ_JBEGIG010000001.1 coordinate 824,649, forward strand.
GTGACCTCGGGTCTCGACGTGGTGAGCGGGATTGCCGCCGCCGGACTGAAGCCAGGCGACAACGCCACCGACGGCGCACCTGCGGAACCAGTCACGATAGACTCGTTCTCACTGAAGTGACCAGCCACGGCCCTGAAGGCCGTGGTCCCGGTATTTCCCTCCAAGCGAAAGACTTCTAGCGGTGACAGACAGTCAGAAATCCGACGAAACATTGGCAACAGCAGCTGCCAACGAAACCGAAGCCGAGGCAACCCCAGCCGAGAGTGCAGGCGCTGCCGTAGACGCCGCCGGCGAGGCTGCGGCAACCGCAGCCCCAGCCGCGGGCGAGGACGCCGAGGCCGGCGAGGACGCAGCGTCCACCGAGTCCGCGGTGCCAGCAGCGCCCACCGAGTCCGCACAGCCCGCCGAGGCACCGTCGGCGGAAACGGCAGCCGAGCCTGCTACTGAGCCGGCAGCCGACACTGTTGCTGAAACCGGGGCCACTGCTGCTCCGTCGCCGGCCGCGCGTCCCGCGCCGAGCCCGGCAGCGTTTGCTGCCCGGCCGAAGGCCAAGCCGTCCCCGGCCGCACCGGCCCCCGCGCCGGTGGCCGTGTCCTCCGCAGCCTCACTGGCCGAGGCAGCCCGCTGGGGCCGTGTTGAAGGCGACGGCCATGTCTTCCTGACCGTTGACGGCACGGAATATCCCGTCGGCCAGTACCCGGGAGTCAGCGCCGACGAGGCCCTGGGCTACTTTGCCCGGAAGTTCGACGACGTCGTGGCCCAGATCGTCCTGCTGGAACAGCGTGTGAGCTCCAAGGCGCCCACCGCGGACATGCAGAAGACCGTCACGCACCTGCGCGAGCAGCTTGCCGAGCGGAACATGGTGGGCGACTTCCGCTCCGCCGAGGCACGGCTGGACGCACTGGTGACGCAGATCGGCGAGCTCGAAAAGGCCGAGAAAGCCGAGCACGACGCCGTCCGCGCCGCTGAGCTTGCCGCCCGCGAGGCCATCGTGGCCGAGGCCGAGGAAATCGCCGGCCACGATCCCGCGCAGATCCAGTGGAAGACCTCCAGTGCGCGGATGAACGAACTGTTCGAGAGCTGGAAGACCGCCCAGAAGAGCGGGGTCCGGCTCGGCCGCAGCAACGAGGACGCGCTGTGGAAGCGGTTCCGTGCCGCCCGCACTGTGTTTGACCGGCACCGCCGCGCGTACTTCTCCCAGCTGGACAGCACCAACTCGGCAGCCAAGGCAGCCAAAGAGAAGCTGATCGCCGAGGCTGAGGCCCTTTCCTCCTCGACCGACTGGGGCTTCGCCGCCGGCGAATACCGCCGCCTCATGGATGAGTGGAAAGCCTCCCCGCGCGCCAGCCGCAAGGACGACGACGCTCTGTGGGCCCGCTTCCGCGCCGCCCAGGACGTCTTCTTCACGAACAGGCAGGCAGCCAACGACGAGATCGACCAGGAATACGGTGCGAACCTGGTGGTGAAGGAAGCGCTCCTGGTGGAGGCCAACGAGCTCCTGCCGATCAAGGACCTACCGGCGGCCAAGAAGGCGCTGCAGTCCATCCGTGACCGCTGGGAAGAAGCCGGCAAGGTTCCGCGCGCCGACATGGGCCGTATCGAAGCCGGCCTGCGGAAGGTGGAGGACGCCGTCCGCCACGCCGAGGACGAAAACTGGAAGCGCTCCAACCCGGAGACGAAGGCGCGCACCAACAGTGCCCTGACCCAGCTCGAAGCCGCCATTGCCGGTCTCAAGGAAGACCTGGCCAAGGCGGAGAAGGCAGGTGACGAGCGCAAGATCATGGCAGCCCGGGAAGCCCTAGAGGCGCGCCAGGCCTGGCTGGAGCAGCTCGAGCGCTCGGCGAGCGAGCTCTCCTAGGCACGCGGCACACCAGCAAGCCAGTCCAGGCCCCGTTTCGGTTATCCACATGACCGGAACGGGGCCTGTTCCATGTCCGGGGAACCGGGAACGATGGCGGAATGGTACTCATGCCCCGCGCTCCCGCCGCACGTTCCGGGCAGCCTGCTCCGGACCGGTGCGCCCCCGGAATGCCTGTTCCGGGCAGGCGCGCTCCCGGGCCGGGGCCGGAGCACTGCGAGCTCTATTCCCCCGGCGCACTGTTCTCCTGGCCGGAGCTGCAGGCCATGGCCGCCGACGGTGTGCTGACGCAGCTGTACCAGCGCGGCTATCTGCCCCCGGGCGCCCCTGCCAGTCCGCAGCTCCGCGCCCGTGCCGCGTCCCTGGCTGTGGCGCCGGCGATCCGGCAGCGGGTCGTGGCGGGGCGGATGACCGCGGCCTGGATCTATGGTTGCGCCGCGGAGCCGGACCGCCTGGCGCTGCTGGTTGACGCCAACCGACGGATTTCCAGCCTGAGGTCCGTGCGAGGCTGCACCTTCCACGAAGTTCGGCTGGGGCCGTTCGACGTCGTGAGCATGGGAGGTCTGATGGTGTCCAGCCCGCTGCGCACGGCCGTGGACATGGCCTTGCATGTGGAGGCGGAACGGGCCGTGCCGGCCCTGAGGGCGTTACTGGCCCGTCCCGAGCTGGGCGTGCGTCTCCGGCTGCTCAGGCTTGCCGTCGAGGCCAGCCCGCGCGTCCCGCACAAACGGGCGGCGCTGGCGAAGCTCGCCGCCCTCCCGGCACAGCCGGAGGCGCCCGATGCAGCGGGCTAGCGTGGCTGGGTGCCGGCCAGGAAGCGGGCCCGGCTTCCCTGGTCCGACCGCCGGGGCCGGATCAGCTGCGGCGGCGGTTTCCGGTGGTGCGGTACACGTCGAAGACGCCGTCGATCCGGCGGACTGCGCTCAGCACATGGCTGAGGTACTTGGGATCGCCCATTTCGAACGCAAACTTAGAGATTGCCACGCGATCCGTGGACGTGTGGACGCTCGCCGCCAGGATGTTGACGTGGTTTTCCGAGAGCACGCGGGTGACGTCGGAGAGCAGCGATTTGCGGTCCAGTGCTTCGACCTGGATCTCCACGAGGAACACGCTGGCCTGCGTGGGCGCCCAGTCCACTTCCACGATCCTGTCCGGCTGACCCATCAGGCCGCTCACGTTCGTGCAGTCGGTCCGGTGCACAGAGACGCCGGAGCCGCGCGTGACGAAGCCAAGGATCGGGTCCGGCGGGACCGGCGTGCAGCACCGGGCCAGCTTCACCCAGACGTCGTCCACTCCGCGGACGACAACACCGGAATCGGAGAACCGGGTCTTGCTGACCTGGGTGGGGATGGAGACTTCGGTGAGGGCGTCGTCCGGGTGCTCGTTTCCACCGAGGCTCTCCACCAGGCGTTCCATGACGGACTGTGCGGAGGTGTGGCCGTCGCCCACGCCGGCGTAGAGCCCGGAGATGTCGACATACTTGAAGTCCTCCGCGATCGCGGCGAGGGCGTCGTGGGTCATGAGCCGCTGCAGCGGGAGGTTTTGCTTCCGCATCGCCTTGGTCAGCAGGTCCTTGCCGCGGTCAATCGCTTCCTCGCGGCGTTCCTTGCTGAACCATTGCCTGATCTTGTTACGGGCCCGGGCGCTCTTGACGAAGTGCTGCCAGTCCTGGCTGGGGCCGGCGCCTTCAGCCTTGGAGGTGAAGATTTCCACCCAGTCGCCGTGGTTCAGTTCGCTGTTGAGTGGAACGAGCTTGCCGTTGACGCGCGCGCCTATGGTCCGGTGGCCCACCTCGGTGTGCACGGCATAGGCGAAGTCCACGGGCGTGGATCCGGCAGGCAGGGCCATGACCTCGCCCTTGGGGGTGAACACGAACACTTCGCGGGCGTTGATTTCAAAGCGCAGGGAGTCGAGGAACTCGCCGGGGTCCGACGTTTCCTGCTGCCAGTCCACGAGGGAGCGCAGCCAGCCCATGTCGCCGTCGCGCGGGCTGCCTGGCCCGGCGGCCGTCCTGTTCGGCTGGTCCTTGTACTTCCAGTGCGCGGCGACGCCGTACTCGGCCCGCCGGTGCATTTCATGGGTGCGGATCTGGATTTCCACCGGCTTGCCGCCGGGACCGATCACCGTGGTGTGCAACGACTGGTACATGTTGAACTTGGGCATCGCGATATAGTCCTTGAACCGCCCGGGCAGGGGGTTCCAGCGCGAGTGCATCGCGCCCAGGGCCGCATAACAGTCGCGGACTGAATCGACCAGGACACGGACGCCCATGAGGTCGTTGATGTCGTCAAAGTCTTTATCGCGGACGATCATCTTCTGGTAGATCGAGTAGTAGTGCTTTGGCCGTCCGGTGATCGTGGCCTTGATCTTCGCTGCCCGGAGGTCTTCGGTGATCTGGTTACGGATGACCGAAAGGTTCTTTTCGCGCTCCGGCGTCCGGTCCCCCACCATGCGCACGATTTCCTCGTACACCTTGGGATACAGGGCAGCGAAGGACAGATCCTCCAGCTCCCACTTGATGGTGTTCATGCCCAGCCGGTGGGCCAGCGGCGCAAAGATTTCCAGGGTTTCGCGCGCCTTGCGGGCCGAGGACTCAGCCGAGACAAAGCGCCACGTGCGGGCGTTGTGGAGCCGGTCGGCGAGTTTGATCATCAGGACACGGATGTCCTTGGCCATGGCGACGACCATCTTGCGCACGGTCTCGGACTGGGCCGCCTCACCAAAGCTGACCTTGTCCAGCTTGGTGACGCCGTCCACGAGCATGGCCACTTCCGGGCCGAACTCGGCCTTCAGGTCTGCCAGCGTGTAGGAGGTGTCTTCGACAGTGTCGTGCAGCAAGGCCGCGGCCAGCGTGGTGCCGCTGAGGCCAAGTTCGGCGAGGATGGTGGCCACCGCGACCGGGTGCGTGATGTACGGGTCCCCGCTCTTGCGCTTTTGGCCCCGGTGGCAGCGCTCGGCAACCACAAAGGCGCGCTGGATGAGGTCGAAATCCTCTTTGGGGTTGTTGGCACGGACCGTGCGCAGCAACGGCTCCAGGATCGGCGAGTACGCGGGAGCACCGCGGCCAGTCAGCCGGGCAAGGCGTGATCTCGTGCGCTCGCGCCGGCCAGGAAACGTCGGCCGGGCACCTGAATTGTGAACCGGCACGGAAACATCGGGACGTCCGGGACCCACTAGGTCAGTCTGAGAACCCTGACCCAGGCCCTCGTCCGCAGGTGCCTTCGGCACCGGCGTCGAACGTTCTTCCAATGGAGCACCTCTCGCGACCGGTTAATTATTCAAGTGTATTCCCGCGGCAGGATACTTCGATAACCGGCCGGGATACGGCGACGGGCCGGGGCCGTCGAAATTGACGCCTCCGGCCCGTCTGCTGGGCTTGTGCTTAGGGTCTGGCGGGAGGCTCAGGCCGTAGCTGGCGACGCCGAAGACGTGGTCTTGGCGTCCGCTTCGGCGCGCCGCTGTTCCACCCGCTTGGCCTGCTTGACGAGCTCAGGTTCGCCCTGCCGCAGCGCGGCGTACAGCGGAGCCGCGATGAAAATCGTCGCGGCGGTGCCCACCAGGATGCCCACGAACAGTGCCAGGGACAGGTCCCGCAGCGTTCCGGCACCGAGCAGCCCGGCACCGATGAAGAGGATCGCGCCGACCGGCAGGATGGCCACCACCATGGTGTTGATGGACCGGACCAGGGTCTGGTTGATGGCGAGGTTGACCTCTTCGGCGAAGGTCCGCCGGGTGGACGCCTGCATGTCCGAGGTGTTTTCGCGGATCTTGTCGAACACCACCACGGTGTCGTACAGCGAATAGCTGAGGACTGTGAGGAAGCCGATGATGGCCGACGGCGTCACTTCGAAGTCACTGAGGCCGTATACACCGGCGGTCATGAACATCGTGACGGCCATGCCGACAAGTGCCGAGAGCGACATCTTCCAGGTCCGGAAGTAGAGCGCCATCAGGACGGCGGCCAGACCCACAAAGATTGCCAGGCCCATCAGCGCCTGCTTCGTGACGTCCGCACCCCAGGTGGGGCCGACGAAGGTTGACGTGACCTCGTTATCCGTCACGCCATAGGCCTTGGTGAGGCCTTCCTTGATCTGCAGCGTCTCGTCGTCGGTGAGCTTGTCCGTCTGGATGCGCATAGTGGTGCCGGCGACGTTAGCCACGCGAGGCACGGATCCCGTCACGACTCCCTGGACGGCTTTCTCGCCGAGGGAGGCATCGGTGGTCTTGACGTTGGAGACCGTGAATTCAGAGCCGCCGCGGAACTCGATGCCGAGGTTGAAACCACCCTTGGCGATCGGGATCAGGATCGAGAGGGCGACGGCGATCCCGGCGATCAGGAACCAGATCTTCCTGTAACCGACGAAGTCGTACGAGCGCTTGCCCGTGTACAGCTCATTGCCGAATGTTGAGAAGTTGACCATTTACTTGCCCTCCTTGGACGCGCTCTTGGAGGTACCGGCGAGCTGTGCCTGTTGTGCCTGATCCTGCTTTTCGGCGAGACGGCGTTCTGCAATGGTCATCCGGCGTTCTGCCTCGGCGGCGGCGCCGGTGTTCTTCGCGCGCACCACTGCCACGGGCTTGTCCTCCGGGGTACGCATCCTGCCGGCACCGCGGTACAGCGGGACGGCTCCCAGGCGCTTCGGGTCCAGACCCGAGAACCTGTGGCCTTCGCCGAAGAACTTGGTCCGGGCCAGCAACTGCAGGGTCGGGTGGGTGAACATGAACACGACGATGAGGTCGGCGATCGCGGTGAGGCCGAGGGTGAACGCGAAGCCGCGGACGTTGCCCACCGCCACGAAGAACAGCACCACGGCCGCGAGGAGGTTCACGGCCTTGGAGGCGAGGATGGTGCGCTTGGCCCGCTTCCAGCCGTTTTCCACGGCCGAGACGAGGCCGCGGCCTTCGCGGAGCTCATCGCGGATGCGTTCGAAGTAGACGATGAACGAGTCGGCCGTCTGGCCGATCGCCACGATCAGGCCGGCGACGCCGGCGAGCGAAAGCCGGTAGTTTTCGGTCCAGCCGAGGATGGCGATGGCCAGGAACGTCAGCACCCCGGCGATCACGAGGGAAGCCACGGTCACGAGGCCAAGGGCCCGGTACTGGAACAGCGAGTAGACAAACACCAGCAGGAGGCCGATCACGCCGGCGAGCATACCCATGCGGAGCTGCTCCCCGCCGAGGGTTGCCGAGATCTGCTGTTCGCTCTGGATTTCGAAGCTGATCGGCAGGGCACCGAAACGAAGCTGGTCCGAGAGGGCCTTGGCCGACTCCTCGGTAAACCCGCCGGTGATCTGCGGCCGGCCGTCGGTGATGACGGCGAGAGAGCGCGGGGCGGAGATGACCTGGTCGTCCAGGACGATTGCGAACTGGGACTTCGGATCCGAGCCGGTCTGGCCGCCGCCGGCGGCATAGAACTTGTACAGACGCTCTGTGATTTCCTTGAACTTGGTGGTGCCCGCGTCATCGAACTGGATGTTGACGGCCCATTCATTGGTCACGGCACCCTGGGCGCCGCGCTGCAGCTGGAACGAGGACGACTTGATGTTCGAGCCCTTCACCTCAACCGGACCGAGGATGTACTTGATCGCCGGCGAATTGGCCGACGCCGGCTCACAGGTCACCAGCGGCTTGGTCGGGTCGGAGCGCTGCTGCTTGTCCTGGGACGGGTTGTCGCAGTCGAGTGCCTCAAACTGCTTGTAGACCTCGGGGGTAATCCAGTTCTCGTCGCTGCTGTTGGCGGGTTCCGCCGTCGGCTTCGGCAGCTGGTCGGCCGGGGTCCGGGACGCCTCTGGGACCGCAGCGCCGGGGCCAGTCTGGATAACCGGGCGGAAGTTCATGTCGGCGGAGGCCTGGATCAGCGCACGGGTCTCCTTGGCAGGCGTTCCCGGGAGGCTGACGACCACGTTGCGGCCGGACTGCGTGCTGATTTCCGCTTCCGCTACGCCCGAGCCGTCCACGCGCTGACGAATGATCGCCACGGCCTGGTTGAGCTGGTCTTCGGTAATACCCGAACCACCCTCAACCTTGGGCGCCAGGATCATCTGGGTGCCGCCTTCAAGGTCCAGGGCGAGCTTTGGAGCCCAGCCCGCCTGGCCGGCAATCGTGCCGCCCGCCAGGACAGCCGTCATGGCGGCGATGAGTACGCCAAGCCAGACCAGCATCCTGATGGCTGAGTTTTTGGGGCCAGTTCGTGCCATTGTCGATCTTTCTATTATTTGCGGCGGATCCGCCGGCGCGGGCTCTGGGCCCCCGCCGACGGATGCCCGCAACCGTTGCTTCGCGGGACAGCTCAGGTAGGCAGACTAGCTGTCTTTTTTACCTTCGTCATTGAGGCGGCGCAGGGTTTCCTCGGGAGTTTCATTGATGGGCGCTTCGTTGACAGCGGCGGCGCTGTCCGTGTTCTCAGCGTTCACCTTCTCAGTGGTCAGCGAGGACGCGTCGTCGGGAACAACCGTCGGCTCCTCGGCCGCAACAACCGGCTCCACAATTTTGGTGACGGCCTGCCGGTGCACGGTGGCGGTGTTGCCCGGGGAGAGCTCGAGCGTGACCTTGTTCTCGGCCTCATCGATGTTGATGATCCGCCCGAACAGTCCGAAGCTCGTCATGACCTCCACACCGGGCTCGAACTTGGACTGAAGCTTGGCCTGCTGCTGCTGGGTCTTCTTGTTGCGGCGGAACATCATGAAGACGAAAAGTCCGAGCATGACGAACAGGAGAACCGTCATGATGTCGATGCCGCCGCCGGCCTGCGGCTGGGTCTGGGCAGAAATAAGTCCGAACACAGGGATTGTTCCGTTCTCTACTTGCATAGCTGTTTTTCAGCAACGTCCGTTTGCTCCGGGCGGCGCGGGCAGGGGTCTGCACAGCAAGCTGGCAAAGAGACCATCCCCAAACCGCCGGCGGCTACCTGCTCTCCGCCCACGGACACAAAACCCGAACGTGCCGAGCGTCATACCAGTCTAAAGGGAAAAGCTGAAAGTACGGTGCTAGCGGCTGTTTCTGATTCGCTGCGGACCTGTTTCGTCACCGAGAACCCCGCCGGACTCGCCCTGCGGGCCCCCGCCCAGCTCATCGGCCCGCTCATCGGACAGCTCATCGGCCCGGAACAGCTCCAGCGGGTCCTGGCCGAAGACGCCGGCAGGAACGGCGAAGCCCAAGTGCGTCCACGCCGGCGCCAGGGCTATGCGGCCGCGTGGCGTCCGGCCCAGCAGCCCCTCCCGCACCAGGTAGGGCTCGGCGACCGTTTCCACGGTCTCCGTTTCCTCGCCGACGGCGATCGCGAGGGTGGACAGGCCCACCGGCCCGCCGCCGAACTTGGTAATGAGGGCTTCGAGAACGGCGCGGTCCAGCCGGTCCAGGCCGCGTTTGTCTACCTCGTACATATCCAGGGCGGCGGACGCCGCCCTGGCATCAATTTGCTCGATGCCGTGCACGAGTGCCCAGTCCCGGACCCGGCGCAGGAGCCGGTTGGCGATGCGCGGCGTGCCCCGGGACCGGCCGGCGATCTCGCTGAATCCGGCCGAGTTGACCTTGAGGTCCAGCAAGCCGGCGGAACGGCGCAGAACCAGTTCCAACTCTTCCACTGAGTAAAACTCAAGGTGGCCGGTGAAACCGAACCGGTCCCGCAACGGCCCTGGAAGCAGGCCAGCCCGCGTGGTGGCGCCGACCAGCGTAAAGGGCGGCAGTTCCAGCGGGATGGCCGTGGCGCCGGCGCCTTTGCCGACGACGATGTCGACGCGGAAATCCTCCATCGCCATGTACAGCATTTCCTCGGCCGGGCGGGACATGCGGTGGATTTCGTCCAGGAACAGGACCTCGCCTTCAGAGAGCGAGGACAGGATGGCTGCGAGATCGCCCGCGTGCTGGATGGCCGGGCCGCTGCTGATCCGCAGCGGGACGTTCATTTCGGCGGCGATGATCATGGACAGCGTGGTCTTGCCCAGCCCTGGAGGGCCGGAGAGCAGCACGTGGTCCGCGCTGCGGCCACGCATGCGCGAGGCTTCCAGGACGAGGGACAGTTGCTTGCGGACCCGGTGCTGGCCCACGAAGTCGTGCAGATTCTTGGGCCGGAGGGCGGCTTCGATGACGCGCTCCTCCGGCTCTTCTCCCCCGGCGACAATCGATGGCTCAGCCACGCGCGCCTACCCGGTTTCCGGCGCGGGCGCCGTCCTGCCCCAGCCAGCGCAGCGTCGCGCGGAGGATTTCCGCCACATTGCCGTTCGCGGCCAGGTCCGGGGAATCGGCCAGGGATTTGTCGATGCTGGCGGTGGCGTCCTTTTCGGACCAGCCAAGGCTGGTCATCGCGGCGACGACCTGCGGCTTCCAGACGGATTCCGCGGAAACCGCCGCGACGGGCGCACCAGCGGTGCCGTGCGGCACGAGCTTGCCGGCGAGTTCCAGCACGATCCGGCCGGCCACCTTCGGTCCAATTCCGGGGACCTTCGTGAAGGCCTTGCCGTCGCCGGAGTGGGCGGCCACGCGGATGGCTTCCGGCTCGTGGACTGCCAGCACGGCCAGGGCCAGGCGGGGTCCGACGCCGCTGACGCTGAGCAGGATATCGAACACTTCCCGCTCGTCATCGCTGGCGAAGCCGAACAGGGTCAGCGAGTCCTCCCGCACGATCAGGGACGTGAACAGCTTCCCCTCCTCCCCCACCCGGAGGCCGCTGAGGGTCTGGGGCGTGGCGCTGACGCTCATGCCGGCGCCGTTGAGGTCGATCACGGCGGAGGACAGGCCAACGTGCGCAACGGTTCCGCGAAGAAAACTGATCAAGGCCGGGCTCCTGGGTCTGCAGCCGGGTAACCCGACTATCCGAACATATCTACGAATACCCTACCAAGTTCCAAGGGGGGACAGCCGGACATTCAGCGCGCACGGCGCGCTTTTGCCTCTGCGTCCGCCCACGCCCGCTGGGCCGGAGTGAGGGACTGGCTGCCAGGCCCCGTCGTCGCCACGGCGGCGCCGCTGCCGGCCCGCCAGGCGTGCGTAATGGCCAGCGCGAGGGCGTCGGCGGCGTCGGCCGGGCGCGGGGGCGCGTCCAGCCGGAGGATCTTGGTCACCAGCTTCGTGACGGCATCCTTGTTCGAGGTCCCGCTTCCCGTGACGGCGGCCTTGACCTCGGACGGGGTGTGAAGCGCCACCGGGATGCCGCGGCGCGCGGCGGCCGCAATGACCACGCCGGAGGCCTGGGCCACCCCCATGACCGTGCTGACGTTGAGCTGGGAAAAGACCCGCTCCACGGCGAGGACGTGCGGCTCGTACTTGTCCAGCCACTCGTCGATGGACGTGGCGATGACAAGCAGCCGCTGGTCCAGGCTCTCCTCGGGGGACGTGCCCACCACGCCGAAGGCCACCATGGTGGCCCGCCGGTTCCTCTCGACGTCGACGACGCCGATCCCGCAACGGGTGAGGCCCGGGTCAACCCCCAGGACGCGCAGGGTCAAGACCGGGCCTCAAAATCACGGCTGGGTGAGGGTGTCACTCGGCTTCCAGTGCGGCCTGCACTTCGTCGCTGAGGTCGGCGTTGCTGTAGACGTTCTGGACGTCGTCGAGTTCTTCCAGGGCGTCCACGAGCTTCATGAACTTCTTGGCGGCGTCGAGGTCCAGCGGCACCTGCATCGACGGCACAAACTCGGCCTCATCGGTGTCGTACTCGATTCCGGCTTCCTTGAGGGCATCGCGGATGGCCTGGAGGTCGGTCGGCTCTGAGTGGATCTCGAAGCCGTCGCCGTTGTCCTTGACTTCCTCGGCTCCGGCGTCGAGGACTGCCATCAGGACGTCGTCTTCGCTGAGGCCGTTCTTCGGCAGCGAGACGACGCCCTTGCGGCTGAAGAGGTAGCTGACCGAACCGGGATCGGCGATCGTGCCGCCGTTGCGGGAGATGGCGAGCCGGACCTCGGAGGCGGCGCGGTTCTTGTTGTCCGTGAGGCACTCGATCAGCAGCGCGGAGCCCTGCGGGCCGCGGCACTCGTACATGATTTCGGTGTAGTCCACGACTTCGCCGGTGAGCCCGGCGCCGCGCTTGATGGCGCGGTCGATATTGTCGGCGGGCACCGAGGTCTTCTTCGCCTTGGTGACGGCGAGTTCCAGGCTCGGGTTGCCGGACAGGTCAGGGCCGCCCATGCGCGCGGCGACTTCGATGTTCTTGATCAGCTTGGCGAACGACTTGGCCCGGCGGCTATCAAGGATGGCCTTCTTATGCTTGGTCGTCGCCCATTTGGAGTGGCCTGACATGCTTTACGCTTCTCCTCTGATCATTCGAATAAACAGTTCATGCACGCGCTTCTCCCCCGTCACTTCCGGGTGGAAGGAGGTGGCCAGCAGCTTGCCGGAACGCACTGCAACAATTCTAGCCGTCCCGTCCAGGACAGCGGCATGCGAGGCATGCTCCGGGTCCGCGGGTTCCACCTGCGCCAGGACCTCGACGCCCGGACCCATACGCTCCACCCATGGGCCGCGGATGAATACCGCATGGACGGGAGCCACACCGGAGCCGGTGTCGCTGAAGCCCAGTCCCTTGAATTCGAGATCGGTCTCGAAGGACTCGCGCTGCCGGCCGAAAGCATTGCGGCGCACCGTAATATCCAGGCCGCCGAAGGTCTGCTGCGGGTTCCCGGCAAGGTCCGTCGCCGGATCTGCGATCTCGTCCGCGAGCAGGATCATGCCCGCGCAGGAGCCATAAACTGGCAGGCCGTCGGCGATGAGTTTGCGCAACGGATCCGCGAGATCGAAGGCGCGTGCGAGCTTGTCGATGGTGGTGGATTCACCGCCGGGAATGATCAGGCCGTCGAGGCCGTCGAGCTCGGCCGGGCGGCGGACTCCGATGCCGGTGGCGCCCATATCTTCCGCTGCACGCAAGTGCTCCCGGAAGTCGCCTTGAAGGGCGAGGACACCGATCCGTAGGCCTGTACCCGCGCGGGAAAGGTCCGAAGAAGGGGGGTTGGTCATCCATTCAGCATAGTGCTACTGCCTCCGTCCGGGCGCCGCCCGGCAGGGTTCCATGCCGCTGCTGGGATATATTACAGAGCATGCTTTACTTCAGCGTTCCGCTCGGCAAGCTCGTCCGCCGGGTCTCCCGGCTCAGGGGCGGAGGCTCGGCCCTTCCCGGGCTTGTGGTCGAAAAAATCGACCCCGGTTTCATGCGGCGGACACTGTCCACGCTGCCACTGGGGGTCGCCGTCGTCAGTGGCACGAACGGGAAGACCACCACCACCAAGATGGTGGTGGAACTTCTGGAGAGCCAGGGGCTGAAGGTCTTCACCAACCGCACCGGCAGCAACTTCACCCGCGGCGTGGCCGCGGCGCTCCTGGGCGAGGTGGACTGGCGGGGCCGGCTCGATGCCGACGTCGCGGTCCTGGAACTGGACGAGGCGCACGCCGTGCACTTCGTCAACAAGGTCCCGCCGCGGTACAGCCTCCTGCTCAATGTCCTCCGCGACCAGCTGGACCGTTTCGGCGAGATCGATAAGACCGCTGAACTGCTCCAGCACATCGCGTCCAAGACCACCGGGACCGTTGTCCTGAACCGGGAAGACCCCCGCGTGGCCCGGATCGCCCAGACCCTGGACGGGCCGGAGGTGCTCTACTTCGGGCTGGACGATTCCCTGCTGAGCACCTTCCCCAACGACGACGACATGCGCGCCGCCCCGGGGAGCCCGGTGCCTCCCGCACCGGCCCGGCCGGCCGCCGACGTCGTGCTGCGCCGCGTGGGCGCCGACGACGCCGATTTCGAGTACGACGGCGCGACGGTCACCACGGCGATGAAGCTGCGCGGCGTCTACAACATCTTCAATGCCGCCGCCGCACTGACCCTGGCCCGCGGTGTCTCGGGCGCCCGCGGCACCGGTACCGACCAGGCCGGCCTGCTCACGGCGCTGTCCAAGGTGGCGCCGGCGTTCGGCCGCGGCGAGAGCCTTGTGGTCGATGGCCTGCCGCTGGAACTGGTCCTGGTCAAGAACCCCAGCGGTTTCCGGCTCGGCCTGAAATCGTTCCCGGCCGCCGGGTACGCCACGATGATCGCGATCAATGACAATTACGCTGACGGACGGGACATGTCCTGGCTGTGGGACGTCGAATTCGACACCCTCCGCGACGGCGGCGTGGACCAGCTCACGGGCTCCCGCGCGTACGACATGGCGCTGCGGCTGCAGTACGACGACGTCGCCATCGGCGCCGTCGACACGGAAATCGCGCCGGCACTGGCAGCGTTCATCCGCGGCGGCCAGGGCAAGCCGAAGAGGATCTTCTGCACCTACACGGCCATGCTGGCCATCCGCCGCGAGCTGTCCAAAATCACCACAGTGGAGGTGGTCTCATGACCCCCCGGTCCCCCGAAACCCCGCACGAGCTCTCCTTTGGGCACGAACTTCCGCCCGAAGATTCCGCGGCCCCCAGCAAGGGAACCATCCGGGTCCTGCAGCTCTACCCGCGGGACATGAACATCTACGGCGACTGGGGCAACGCCCTGGTCCTCGCGCAGCGCCTGCGCTGGCACGGCTACACGCCGGAACTGCTCGAATACAACGTCGGTGACCCGTTCCCGGCAGACGTGGACCTGATTGTCGGTGGCGGCGGACAGGACAGCGGACAGCTCGTCATCCAGGACGACCTCCTCTCCCGGGAGTCCATCCTGAAGCAACTGGCCGACGCCGGCACCCCGATGCTCGTGATCTGCGGGCTGTACCAGCTCTTCGGGAAGTTCTTCAAGACCCGGCTCGGCTCGGTCCTTCCGGGCATCGGCATCCTGGACGTGGAGACCCACGGCACCGACGAACGCCTGATCGGCAACGTCACCGTCTCCTCCCCCGAGTTCGGCAGCATCCTTGGCTATGAGAACCACAGCGGCCAGACCACGCTGGGACCCGGCGTCGAACCGCTCGGAACCACCGCCAAGGGCACGGGCAACAACAGCACTGACGGCCAGGAAGGCGCCCGCTACCGCAACATCGTGGCGAGCTACCTGCACGGCTCACTGCTGCCCAAGAACCCGGCCCTCGCGGACTTCCTGATCCGGACCGCCGTCGAACGCAAATACGGGAGCTTCACGCCGGGCACCCCGGACGACTCCTACGCGGTGCTGGCGCGCGAACACGCCGCCCGCCGTCCCCGCTAACCCAGATGGCCGGCACCCAGGGCAGCGGGATCCTGATTGGGCGCGACACGCCGGGGCGTACGGATGTCCAGGAATTCTTGAGCGGGCACCTCGCGGACATGTATGCCACCTCTCCCGCGGACAGCGTGCACGCGCTGGATCACGGGGCTCTTTCCGATCCGGCGATCACGTTCTGGACCGCTCGGCAGGGCTCCGAGTTGGTCGGCTGCTGCGCTCTCAAGCAGCTGCAACCCGGTCAGGGCGAGATCAAGTCAATGCGCACCGCAGCCCACGCCCGCGGCCGGGGCATTGCGACGCTTCTGCTCGCCCACCTCCTTGAGCAGGCCCGGCAAAGCGGCTACGAACGGTTGTTCCTTGAGACCGGCAGCCAGGATTTCTTCGCCCCCGCCCGCCGGCTGTACCACCGGCACGGGTTCGTCGACTGTCCGCCGTTTGCCGGCTACGCACTCGACCCGAACAGTGTCTTCATGACCCGTGACCTGCGCTAACTGCCGTTGACGAACGCCAACACGTCCCGGGCGACCCGGCTGCTGGCGGCCACCCGAAGATGACCTTGGCCTTCATACCAAATCAGTGTGCAGTCCGGGATCAGTCCGGCGGTCTCGGCTGCAACATCCTTCGGGAAGAACTTGTCGTGGTCCCCGCAGATGAGCAGTACCGGCGGCCGGATCCTTGGCAGAACGTCCCGTGAATTGAAGCTCAGCTCCGCCCGGACTTCAGTCTGTACGTCATCCGGCGGGTAGTCTGAGCCGGCGAGCAGGCGGCCACCGATGAGGGGCCCCAGTAGCCGGCGGAGCCACCTCAGCCGCGTCCCTGGAAACAGGTACTCGGCGAACACTGTCCCGGCCCGCCCGGCGTCGCCGCTAACCAGGGCGCCGGCCATCCGCGCGTCGACGTCCTTGCCCCAGTCGCTGAGCTCGGCCGCCGCGATGACCACAACGATCCGGCCGAAAGCGTCGGGGTACAGGGCCGCGAGGTACTGGGCAATCATTCCGCCGAAGGATTCGGCCACGACGACGTCAACGTGTCCGCCGAACTCCTCCGAGATCACGTGGGCGTAGTCGCCGGCCATGTCGGTAATTGTGTGCCCGGGCGGCATGTTCCTGCGGCGCGTCACGATCCAAACGGAATATCCCGCGTTCAGATACGGCTGGAACTGCCGGCGGAACATCCGGCGCATCATCCCCTGAGGCACCGCACTGCCTGGGCCGCCCTGGATAAACAAGAGCGTCTTCGGGCCGCTTCCCCAGCACAGGTAATCCATTCCGTTCCGGAACGTCCCGCGCCTGGCACTTTGCTGAGCCGCCAGTGCTCTCGCCATCATCGGCTGACGTAGCTTCCCCGCAGCAGTTCGGCAAACTCCGCCGGCCGGGATGCCGGCCACCAGTGGCCGCTGTCCACCCGGATGACCGTGAGGTTGTCCACCCACGAATCCAGTCCGTCCACGAGGTCCGGCGACAGGAAGGAATCCTTCCGCGGCGTCACCACCAGGACGGGCATCGTCACGCGGCCGCCTGCGGGCCAGGTCCGTGCCCGGAAAAAGTTGGCGCGGTAGAGCGCCAGCCCCCGGATGGGATCATCGCCGACGTCGCGCTTCGCCGTCCGCTCGTAGCGTTTGGTGAGGAACAGGCGCCAGGCGGCCTCTGGCAGCTGCGGGACGAGGAACGCGGCAATGTACCAACTGCGGGCCAGTTGGCCGGCCAGCTGCGGCCACGCCCGGGGACGCGAATACCGGCTTCGCACCCAGCGGGCAAAGTGCCGCAGGTCCGGGCCCGAAATGGACGTGTACCGGCCGATCAGGTCCGCGGCCCTGCGGTCCTGGACGGCCGCCCAGCCCTGGATGGATCCCCAGTCATGGCCCACGAGATGGACGTCCGTGGCCCCGATAGCTGTCAGCACGGCGAACATGTCATCCACGAGGGTCTTCAGGGTGAAGTCTCCGGGGAGTCCGACGACGGCGGACGCGCCCGCGTTCCGGGTGTCGTAGGCGACCACGTGGTGGCTTCTGGCCAGGTCCCGGATGGCCGGCAGGTAGACCTGATGGTCGTCGGGATAGCCGTGCACCAGCAGCAGCGTCGGCACATCCGGTCCGGGCTCCGGGCCGTACTCAAATACGGCCAGCTCGGCGCCGTGCGACGCGACCGTGCGGCGTCGTTCAGTGAACATCTCCATGCTGCCCAAGCTTAGGGCTCCTTGGCGAGAATCAGCTCGTGGGCGCCCGCCGCCGCGGCGCCCATCGACTCCAGCACAGCAGTGGTGCGCCGGCGCGTGGCGGCGTCCGCCGCCGTGCCGGCACACCGGCCCTGCGGGGCGTCGGCCGCCACCGAACACCAGCGGTAGGGTCCGCGGACCATCACCGACGGCGCCCAGGCGAGGTCCGAGGCAGCCCAGGCCCCTGTGGCGTCCTGGCTGAACTGCACCCGGACCAACAGGCCCTCGTTGTTGACCACGAACGACGGCGAGAGCTCGGTAATGCCGTTGCCGAGCCCGAACACAATCCAGGTTCCCTTGTACTTCTCGATCGGCAGCACCGAATGGCTGTGGTGCCCGTAGATCATGCTGAACAGCCCGCTGTCCACGAGCGCATGGGCGACGTCGCGCTGCTGAGTGTTCGGCACGCTGGAATACTCAGCGCCGGCGTGCATGACCCCCAGCACGATGTCGGCTCCCAAAGCCCTGGCCTTGCGCGCCCTGGAAATCATTGCGGCCGGATCGAGCAGGTCGACCTGCCAGGCCTGCTCGGCACGCAGCCCATTGAGGCCGTACGCGGCATCGACGACCGCGATCTTTGCCGCTGGGGTCTGCAGGATCAGCACTTCCTGCGACTCCGCCTCGGTCCGGTATGAGCCCGTGTGCCTGAGCCCGGCGGCGTCGAGGGCGTCCAGGGTGCGGACGAGGCCAGCGGTGCCGCGGTCAACCGTGTGGTTGCTGGCCGTCGTGCAGGCCTGATACCCCACACCCCGGACGGCGGTTAGGATCTGCGGCGGGACGTTGAAGGACGGATACCCGGAGAACGGTCCGTCCGGGCCCGCCACCGGGGTTTCCAGATGGCAGATCGCCACATCGCTCGTCTCGATGTAACGCCGCTGGCCCTCCAGCAACGGCCCGAAGTCCAGCCCCGCCGCGCCGGCAGCACGGGCATCCTCGCGGGCCTGCTGCCAGAGCTGGGGGTGGACCAGCATGTCCCCGGTGACCAGGACGGAGGTGCATCGGAGGGCCGCACAGCCGGGACCCGTACCCGGCGTCGGGGTCGGGGTCGGGGTCGGGGTCGGCGTCGGCGTCGGGGTGCCCGACGGCGGCTGAGCGCTGCCTGCCGCTCCCCCGGTACTGCCGGTTGCCGCCGAGGGGCTTGGGACGCCCGGCCGGGCGAGGAGTCCGCAGGATGCCAGCGACGCCGCGAGGACAACGGCCGCGACCGCGGACAACATCGCACCGTGCGGCGTTGCTGTCCTGGTCTTCATGCCGGTCATCCTACGTTGGGCGGAATCACAACACACGGAGGCGATCGTTGAGAACCCGCGTGCTGCATGAAAGAGTCACTTCATGACCAATCCCCTCCTGAGCCCCAGCACACTGCCCTACGGCCTGCCGCCGTTCTCGGACATCGAAGACGCGCACTTCGCCGAGGCCGTTGAGGCAGGCCTGGCCGAGCACCTTACCGAAATCCAGGCCATCGTGTCCGACCCGGCGGCCCCGTCCTTCGAGAACACCGCCTTGGCCATGGAACGCTCCGGCCGGCTTCTGGAACGGGCGGCCGCCTCGTTCTTCACCCTGGTTTCCGCGGACGCCTCGGACGCCATCCGCGACCTCGAGACCCGTCTCTCCCCGCTCTTCTCCGCCCATCAGGACGCCGTCTACCTCAACCGTGGGCTCTACGAACGCTTCGCGGCGCTGGACACTGACGTCCTGGACGGGGAGTCCGCCCGGCTGGTAGAGGAATACCTTAAGGAGTTCCGGGCCTCCGGCATCCAGCTTGACGACGCCGGCCAGGAGCGCCTCAAGGACGTCAACGCCGAGCTTGCCCGGCTCGGCACCGAGTTCGGGCAGCGCGTCAAGGAAGGCATGAAGTCCGCCGCCCTGCTGCTGGACGACGCCGCCGACCTCATCGGCCTGCCCGCCGACGACATTGCCAGCGCCGCCGAGGCCGCCAGGACCGCCGGGCACGAGGGCAAGTTCCTGCTGACCCTGATCCAGCCAAGCAACCAACCCGCCATGGCCGCTCTGGCTAACCGGGAGGTCCGCCGGCGGCTCTACGAGGCCTCGATCGGCCGCGGCAGCGGCGGCGGCAGCTTCGATGTGCTCGATCTGGTCAAGGACATGGTCCGGCTCCGCGCCGAGAAGGCGGGCCTGCTGGGGTTCGCGAACTTTGCCGAGCTGAGTGTGGACCGGCAGACGGCACCGGACTTCCAGGCTGTTCAGGACATGATGAGCCGGCTGGCCCCCGCCGCCATCCGCAACGCCGACGCCGAGGCCGACGCGCTTGCCGAGGCCTCCGGTCACCCCCTCGAGGCCTGGGACTGGGCGTATTACTCGGCCAAGGTCAAGCGTGAGCGGTATGCCGTGGACGAGCAGGCCCTGCGGCCCTACTTCGAGCTGGACCGGGTTTTGAACGACGGTGTGTTCTTCGCGGCGAACGCCCTGTACGGTGTCACCTTCCATGAACGCGCCGACCTCGCCGGCTACCACCCGGACGTGCGCGTCTGGGAAGTGAAGAATTCCGACGGCACGGACCTGGGCCTGTTCCTGGGCGACTACTACACGCGCGAAACGAAGCGCGGGGGTGCGTGGATGAATTCCCTCGTGGAGCAGTCCGGGCTGCTGAACACCCGTCCTGTGGTGATCAACAACCTCAACATCTCCAAGCCGCCGGCCGGCGAGCCCACCCTGCTGACGCTGGATGAACTCCGCACCACCTTCCACGAGTTCGGCCATGCCCTGCACGGCTTGTTTTCCGCCGTCACGTATCCCCGGTTCTCCGGTACCAACGTGCCGCGGGACTTCGTGGAATACCCGTCGCAGGTCAACGAAATGTGGATCATGTGGCCCGAGGTCCTGGCCAACTACGCCCGGCACCACGCGACCGGCGAGGCCCTGCCGCAGGAAACCGTGGACAAGCTCAACGCCGCGCAACTCTGGGGCGAAGGCTTCGCCACCACGGAATACCTCGGCGCGGCCCTGCTGGACCTGGCGTGGCACGTCCTGGACGGCTCCGATGTCCCGGAGGACGTCGTCGAGTTCGAAGCGAAGGCACTGGCCGCGGCGGGCATCGCCCACAGCCTGATCCCGCCGCGCTACCGGACAGGCTACTTCCAGCACATCTTCGCCGGCGGCTGGTACGCCGCCGGCTACTACTCCTACATCTGGAGCGAAGTCCTGGACGCCGACACCGTGGAATGGTTCAAGGAAAACGGCGGACTCAGCCGCGCTAACGGCAATTTCTTCCGGGACGAACTGCTTTCCCGCGGCAACAGCCGGGACCCGCTGGAGTCATTCCGCGCTTTCCGCGGCCGGGACGCGGATCTCGGGCCACTGCTGAAACGCCGCGGCCTCGACTAATCCTTCATCGATTGCTCCGCAGGCGCCCTTTAGGAGCCTGATAAGGGCAGTTACGGAGCAATCGACGGGGAAACGACGACGACGGCGAGTCACCAGGAAAGGTGACTCGCCGCCTGTCGTTCAATCAGGAGCGCAAGGCGAAGGGCGGTGTGATCCGGCAGCGTGCGTAAAAGGGGCCCCGCGCCCCGAGCAGCTGCTCAGCTGCCAACAGGGCGCGGGGAATAGCACGCAGAGGATCAGCGCCGTCCGGCGCCCCCAAAGGCGCGAACTACCAGCCGCGTTCGGCGAGGCGGTGCGGCTGCGGGATCTCGTCGACGTTGATGCCGACCATGGCCTCGCCCAGGCCGCGGGAGGCCTTGGCGATCTCGTCCGGGTCATCGAAGAAGGTGGTGGCCTTCACGACGGCGGCGGCACGCTGGGCCGGGTTGCCGGACTTGAAGATGCCGGAGCCGACGAACACGCCGTCGGCGCCGAGCTGCATCATCATCGCGGCGTCGGCCGGGGTGGCGATGCCGCCGGCGGTGAACAGCACCACCGGGAGCTTGCCGGTCGCGGCAACTTCCTTGACCAGTTCGTACGGGGCCTGCAGCTCCTTTGCCGCGACGTAGAGCTCGTCCTCGGCCATGCCGGCGAGCTTCTTGATCTCGGCGCGGATCTGGCGCATGTGCGTGGTGGCGTTGGAGACGTCGCCGGTGCCGGCCTCACCCTTGGACCGGATCATCGCCGCGCCCTCGTTGATGCGGCGCAGCGCCTCACCGAGGTTGGTCGCACCGCAGACGAACGGAACGGTGAAGTTCCACTTGTCGATGTGGTTGGTGTAGTCGGCCGGGGTCAGGACCTCGGACTCGTCAATGTAGTCCACGCCGAGGGACTGCAGGACCTGCGCCTCGACGAAGTGGCCGATCCGGGCCTTGGCCATGACGGGCACGGACACAGCCGCGATGATCTTGTCGATCATGTCGGGATCGGACATGCGGGACACGCCGCCCTGGGCGCGGATATCGGCCGGAACGCGTTCCAGCGCCATCACGGCCACGGCACCGGCGTCTTCGGCGATGCGGGCCTGCTCGGCGTTGACGACGTCCATGATGACGCCGCCCTTGAGCATCTCAGCCATGCCGCGCTTGACGCGGCTGCTGCCCGTGACGTTCTTCGCGGACGCGCCGGCTTCGCTGCTTACATCAGGTGTAGACACAAAAACCCCTATGGGTAGATAGATGACCTCGCCGGGGCGCGGACGGCACGTAAATGCCGTGTCTCGCACACACCGGATTACCGGATCCATTGGCCGGTAAAGCTAATACTATCCCCCGGCCGGGGCCCGGCAGAATTCGAGTCACAGCACTCGAATCACGCGCCGGGCCGGGGATTCGGCCAGTCCGCCGGGGCGCCGTGGGGCGCCGTCAGGCGGACCGTTCCGTGGCGGTACCTTCGGGTTCCTCCAGCGACTGGCGGTGGACTGTCACGATCCGCTGGATCACCGTCACCAGGCTCGCCGCCGCGAGGAGGCACAGCGTCACGAACAGCACGACGACGGGCAGGCCCAGGCCCGTGAGTCCCGTGACCACCAGCACGGACACAAGGCGCTCCGCGCGTTCGGCGATGCCGACGTTGGCGTGAAAGCCCAGGGCTTCCGCCTTGGCCCGCGCGTAAGAGACCACCATGCCGAGCACAAGGCAGACGATGGCGGCAATGGCGATCGGCGGGTTGGCACCGCCGGTGAAGAACCAGACGGCGAGGCCGGCGAAGAGGGCGCCGTCGGCCACGCGGTCCAGGGTGGAGTCCAGGAAGTTGCCCCACCGGCCGCCGCGATGCTGCATCCGGGCCATGATGCCGTCAATGACGTCGGAGAAGATGAACGCCGTGATGAACACGGTCCCCCACAAGAGCTGCCCGAGCGGGTAGAACACGAGGGCGCCGATCACCACACCGAGCGTGCCGACCACCGTCACGGCGTCCGGAGACACGCCGATCCGCAGCAGCCAGCGGGCGACAGGGGAAAACAGGGCGGTGAAGAAACCCCGGGCGTGCCTGTTAAGCATCCTTCTCCCCAGCTGTTTCCTGCTGCGCTGGCATTTCCTGCTGAATTGGCATTTCCTGCGGCCACGCGTCGGCCACCTGCTGGCGAACCTCGCCGAGGGTCTGTGTGATCGCCTTCGTCTGGGCAATGATGGGGAAAAAATTTCCGTCCCCGCCCCAGCGCGGCACCACGTGCTGGTGCAGGTGGCCGGCGATGCCCGCCCCGCCGGTGACGCCCTGGTTCATGCCGAGATTGAAACCGGAGGGGTTGGCGACTTTGCGGAGCACCCGCATGGCCGTCTGGGTCAGCTCGGCGAATTCCGCCGTTTCCTCGGCCGTGAGATCGGTGTAGTCGGGGATGTGCCGGTAGGGGCAGACCAGCAGGTGGCCCGGGTTGTACGGGAAGAGGTTCAGCACCACATAGCTGGTCCTTCCCCGGTACACGATCAGGGAGTCCTCGTCGCCCCGCTCGGGTGCGACGCAGAACGGACAGTCGTCCGGGTTCTTGAACTGCTGCTGGCCGCCCTTGATGTACGCCATCCGGTGCGGGGTCCACAGGCGCTGGAAAGCGTCCGGGACCCCGGCCAGGCCGAAGTCGTCCGTCACGGCGTGGTCGCCCGGATACTCCGGCCCGGCCCCTGTGGTTTCCTGCACGCGCTGCCTTCCGTCTGCCTAGCTGGTCCGGTTTCGGACAGCGTCGACGATCCGCTGGACGGCCTCGGCCACGGGCACGCCGTTGTCCTGGCTGCCGTCACGGAAGCGGAAGGACACGGCTCCCGCGTCGGCGTCGTCTCCGCCGGCGATCAGCACGAACGGGATCTTGTCCTTGCTGGCGGTGCGGATCTTCTTCGGGAAACGGTCCGAGGAGATGTCCACCTCGGCGCGGATGCCGGCCGCCTTGAGCTGGTCCACGACGTCGAACATGTAGTCGTTGAAAGCCTCCGCCACCGGGATGCCCACCACCTGCACGGGCGCCAGCCAGGCGGGGAAGGCACCGGCGTAGTGTTCGGTCAGCACGCCCATGAAGCGCTCCACTGAGCCGAACAAGGCGCGGTGGATCATCACGGGCCGCTGCCGGGTGCCGTCCGCGGCCTGGAACTCGAGCTCGAAGCGTTCAGGCAGGTTGAAGTCCAGCTGGATGGTGGACATCTGCCAGGTGCGGCCGAGCGCGTCCTTGGTCTGGACGGAAATCTTGGGGCCGTAGAACGCGGCTCCGCCCGGATCCGGGATGAGCTCAAGCCCGGAGGCTTCGGCCACCTCGGCGAGGGTGCGGGTGGCTTCCTCCCATGTGGCGTCGTCGCCCACGAACTTGTCTTCGTTCTTGGTGGAGAGCTCAAGGTAGAAGTCGTCCAGGCCGTAGTCCTTGAGCAGGCCGAGGACGAAGTTCAGCGTGGTGGTCAGCTCGTCCTTCATCTGCTCGCGGGTGCAGTAGATGTGGGCGTCGTCCTGGGTCATGCCCCGGACCCGGGTCAGGCCGTGCACCACGCCGGACTTCTCGTAGCGGTAGACCGAGCCGAACTCGAAGAGCCGCAGCGGAAGTTCGCGGTAGGAGCGTCCGCGGGACCGGAAGATCAGGTTGTGCATGGGGCAGTTCATCGGCTTGAGGTAGTAGTCCTGGCCGGGTTTGCGCACCGTGCCGTCCTCGTTCAGCTCCGCGTCGATGTGCATCGCCGGGAACATGCCCTCCTTGTACCAGTCCAGGTGGCCTGAGACCTCGTAGAGGTGGCCCTTGGTGATGTGCGGGGTGTAGACGAAATCGTAGCCCGCATCCACATGGCGCTGGCGGGAGTAGTCCTCCATGGCCTTACGGATGATGCCGCCCTTGGGGTGGAAGACCGGCAGGCCTGAGCCGAGCTCGTCCGGGAAGGAGAACAGGTCCAGCTCCGCGCCGAGTTTGCGATGGTCGCGGCGCTCGGCCTCGGCAATGCGCTCCTGGTAGGCCTTGAGAGCGTCCTTGGTGGGCCAGGCGGTGCCGTAGATGCGCTGCAGCTGCTGGTTGTTCTGGTCGCCCAGCCAGTAGGCGGCCGAGGACCGGGTCAGGGCGAAGGCGTTGGAGATCAGCTTGGTGTTCGGCAGGTGCGGGCCGCGGCACAGATCGCACCAGATGCTGTCCCCGCTCTTGCGGTCCACGTTGTCGTAGATGGTGATGTCGCCGGCGCCGACCTCCACGTTGACGCCCTCGCCGGCCTCGGCGGCGTCATTCTTCTTGCCCAGCAGTTCGAGCTTGTAGGGCTCGTCCTTCATCGCCTCGCGGGCCTCGTCCTCGGACACCACGCGGCGCACGAACTTCTGGTTCTGGTTGATGATCTTCTGCATCATCTTTTCGAGCTGGCGGAGGTCTTCCGGGGTGAACGGTTCCGCGACATCGAAGTCGAAGTAGAAGCCGTCCGTGATGTAGGGGCCGATGCCGAGCTTCGCGTCCGGGCGCAGCTGCTGCACGGCCTGGGCCATGACGTGGGCGGTGGAGTGGCGCAGGACGTTGAGCCCGTCCGGGGAATCAATGGTGACGGCCTCGACGGCGGCGTCCTCGGGAAGGGGCTGGTCCAGGTCCTTCAACTCGCCGTTAACGCGGGCCACAACGACGTCGCGGCGCTCAAAGAAGAGTTCCGCGCCGGTGGTCCCGGTAGTCACCTTGGTCTCTTCGCCGTCGACGAGAAGGGTGATCTGCTGGGCATCTGACACGGGTGTCTCCTATTCAAAGTTAAGGCTTCGTAGCTTGTGGCGTACGGGGACCACAGCCAGCCTCGTCCATGCTATCGGTTTCTCCAGAGGCCAACCAACGCGCCGGGGCAGTAAACCTAGAGCAGCCGCAGCCCAGCCGCAGCCGCGCCTCAGCCCCGCGGTGGCCGCACCGACGGGCGGTCAGCCGCCCAGCCCGGTGATGGCGAGGTTCCTGCCGATCCCGTCCAGGGGGCCGGACAGGTAAGGCTCGTGCTGGACGGTGGCGCCGGCAACGGATTCCGGGAACGGCAGGGACTCCGGGCGGCTGAGGTCCCAGGCCATGCTGGCGCTGATGCTGATCCCCCGCGGCCCGGTCCGGCGGGTGGTGCCGCGGATCAGCAGCAGGCGGGTGCCGAACAGCAAGGATCCGGACTGCTCCTGCGCTTCGTGGAAGAAGACCGAATCCACGCAGCCCGTGCCGTCGTCGATGCTGATGAACACCACCCGCCGGCCGCCCCGCATGGGCGGGGTCTGGGTGGCCACACGGACCCCGGCAACCAGCACATCAGTGCCGTTGCGCAGTCCCAGCAGCTTGTCCGCTGTGATGACGCCGAGCCGGTCCAGCAGCGGGCGGTGGCTGGTCATGAGGTGCTCGCTGACGTCCACGGCCATCAGGTCCAGTTCCGCCCGGACGTTGTCCACCATGCTGGGCGCGGGCAGCAAAGCCAACAGGTTCCTCAGTTCCACGTCCCCCAGCGGCAACGCCAGCTGGCCCTCAATGACCTCCACGCCCTTCCGCAGGGGGCGGGCCTGGAGCTTCTGCAGGTGCTGGACCAGGTCCGCCCGGTTGGCGGCTCCCCCGGACGCCCGGTGCAGCGAATCGAAGGCGCCCAGCTGGGCCAGGCGCTGGATGCTGGGCCTGCTCAGCCGCGACCGGGCGCGCAGGTCCGCCAGCGAGTCGTAGGGCTGGCCGGCCACTATCCGTTTCAGCTCGGCGCCGGAGAGCCCGAAGATGCCGTTCAGGCTCAGCCGGATGCCCAGCCTGCCCCGGTCCGGCCCGGATTCCACCCGCTCCACCCGGTACTCTGCCTGGCTCCGGTTGATGTCGAGGGGAAGGATGGGGATCCCCAGCCGGCGGGCCTCGGCCACGAGCAGGCGTTTGGGGTACATGCCGGGGTCGTGTTCCCAGAGCCCTGCAAGGAAGGCCTCCGGGTGGTGCGCCTTGAGCCAGGCCGACTGGTAGGTGGGCACGGCGAAGGCGGCTCCGTGGGCCTTGCAGAACCCGAAGCTGCCAAAGGCCTTCAGCGTGCCCCAGACCTTGTCCACCACCTCGGGACTGTAGTTCCGGGTCCGCGCCTCCTTCCGGAAGAACTCCTCCACCCTGGCTTCCAGCACCTCATTGCCCAGCGCCCGGCGGAACTCGTCGGCGCGCGCCAGCCCGCACCCGGTCATGACGTCGAAGGTCTTGAGGATTTGTTCGTGGAAAACCGTGACCCCGTGGGTCTCCTTGAGGACCGGTTTGAGGTCGGGATGCGGATAGACCTCGGGGGCGAATCCATGCCGGTGCTCCAGGAAGGGCCGGACCATGTCAGATTTCATCGGGCCGGGGCGGAACAGCGAGATGTCAATGATGAGATCGTTGAAATCCCGGGGAGCCATTTTCCCGATCAGTTCGCGCTGGCCCGGGGATTCGATCTGGAAGCAGCCCAGGGTGTGGGTGCTTCGGATCAGTTCAAAGGTTGGCTCGTCATCGAGCGGGACCGCGTTGAGGTCGATGCGCCCGTCCTCGGCGATGTAATCCGGGCCCGTCCCGTCCGGGCCGGCCGGATGCGAGCCGGCGGCCACCACCTCGGCCTTGGTCGGGTGCAGCCGGATCACCTCCCGGACCGCAAAGGCCATGGCGCTCTGCATCCGGACACCCAGGACGTCGAGTTTGAGCATGCCCATGGGGTCCATGTCGTGCTTGTCGAACTGGCTCATGGGCAGGCCCAGGCCGCTGGGCTGGACGGGGGTGCGGTCCAGCAGGGTGGCATCGCCGAGGATCACGCCGCACGGGTGCATGGAGATGTGGCGTGGCAGCCGGTCCAGCCGCTCCGTGAGGTCCACCAGCAGGTCCAGCTGCTGGTTTTCGGTGAAACCGCGCTGCTCCACCCGGTCCGCGAATTCCTTCAGCTCGGGTTTCTCCACGAGGGCTTCGCGGAAGTGCCGGGCCGAGAACCGCCACAGCTGCTTGGCGATTTCCCCGACCTCGCCGTCGTCCATGCCCAGGGCCAGGCCGGCATCGCGCACGGCACCGCGAGCGCGGTAGCCATTCTGCATGCTCATCAGCGTGACGCGTTCGGCGCCGAAACGCTCAAAGATCTTCCGGTAGACGTTGTGCCTTTCGGCGCTCTCGACGTCGATGTCGATGTCGGGCAGCGTGGCACGGTCGCGGGAGAGGAAGCGCTCAAAGATGAGGTCGTGCTGGAGTGGGTTCACCTGGCTGATGTCGATCAGGTAGTTGACCAGGCTGGAGGCGCCCGAACCGCGCGCGGCCGCCCTCACGCCCAGGGCAAGGATCATCCGGGAGACCTCTGCGACGGTCAGGAAGTAGGAGGCGAAGCCCAGCGTGTCGATGATCCGGAGCTCGTGCCCCAGCCGGGTCCGCATTTGCTGTTCCCGCTGCCCGGAGATTCCAGGGAAGCGGCGGCCGATGCCGGCCTCGCAGCGCAGGGTCAGTTCGGCGAGCGCGTCGCCGTCGATCCCGATCACGGATGCTTCCGGGACCACGGGCTGTTTCCAGCCCATGTCAGCCACAGGATCCATGCGGCAGCGGTCCGCGAGCGCCTCGGTCTGGGCCAGGAGCCGTTTGAGGTCCGCCGTGCCGTAGCCGGCGGCGTGGATGATCTCCTTGCCCAGCTGCAGCATCTGGGCCGCCGATTTGAGCCAGCCCTGCCCGTTGGGCTGCAGCAGCGGGGCGGCGGAGAGCTCGGGGAGGGATTTAAGCGTCCGGGCCGAGTCCAGCACATCGGCGGTGGCCGCGCCGTCCTCGGCCACATAACGCACGGCGTTGCTCAGCACGGCCGGCACCCCGTGCTCTGCGGCGAGCTTGAGCATGCGCACCGCATGGGCGGTGCTCAGCGGTTCCCCTGGCGGGCTGAGCTGGGACACAACCTCGGCGGCCAGGGTCCCTGGGGGCATGGCGTCCAGCCAGCGTTTGAACAGGGTGCGGGGCCGCAGGTAACGCCGGCCGCCCATCGCCCGGCCGACGTCGGAGTCCGGGCCGATCAGCACTGTCAGGACCGGCTGGAGGGTTTCCGGGTGCAGGGTGCGGGAGGCCAGTTCCGCCCGTGTGACGGCCACCGGCACCGCTCCCTGCACCTTCCCCGTAGTGCGGGCATGGGCGTCGGAGATCAGCCGGCACAACGCCCGGTAGCCGGCGCCGTTGTTGTGGCCGTGCGCCAGCACAACGACGCGTCCCCCGACCAGGGTGCGGAGGTCACCGTCGTCGTCAAAGACCGCAAGGTCCACCCCGATGATCGCATCGAGCCCGGCTGCCATGCACGCCTTCAGGTGCTTGATGGTGCCGTACAGCCCGTCGCGGTCCGTGCAGGCCAGCGCGGTGGCGCCGTCGGCTGCGGCCGCGCCGGCCAGTTCATCCGGCCAGGAGACGCCATAGTGGGCGCTGAAGGCGGTGGAGACATGCAAATGGGTGAAGTTCATGCTGTTTCGGGCTTCCGGAGGGGCTGCAGGGCGTCGTGGATCCTCAGGAGCCGCCACCGGCCGCTGCTGATATGCCGGGTCAGGTCAAGGGTGAGGGTGGAGGCCGCGGCGTGGTCCCCGGCGGCACGCACCTGGACCCGCCAGATCTCGTGATCCACCAGGCCCGGGCCGCTCCCGAGCGGCGCCCGGCTTTCCTCCGCCCACCATTGGCGGCGTTCATACCAGCGGACGGGTTCCGCGCAGACCGTGTAGCGCCGGCCGGCCCAGTCGAGGCGCAGGGGCTGGCCCGAGGGCGTGCAGAGAACATCCACGGACTCGCTGAACATGCCCACGTTGCCTCCCGACCCAGTCCGGGCTGGAGCCGGCCCAGTCCCCGCTTAGATTCCGTCTTCTAGATTCCGTCTTCTAGATGCCGCCTTCTAGCGTTTCTGATTTATTCGAACATATCTTCGAATAAATTCAGTCTACGTCGGAAAGGCGACAAAACCCAGATCGGGGGTGGACGGACGATGGCACAGGTAGCAGGATTGAGCCATGAGCTCCCATATCGCACTCCTGAAGCACGTAAAGGTCGCCGCCAAGAATTCAACCTTGGTGGCGACCTTCGATATCGACGGAAATATCCCGGGGCAAGGCGCCTACGTGGTGGGCCTGCTCGCGGCCGAGCCGGACTATTCCCATCAACGCAGACTGGGAATTGAGTTCATGAACGGCGAGGCGGTCTCCTTCTACTTCTTCAACCATGACGGCACGGAAGAGAACTTCGACCTCACAGGCGTGGAACACTCAGGGAACACCATCACCGGAAACTTCCCCATCGCGACGGTGCTGGGCCTGCCCAAGGGCCACCTCATGACCGCCTTCAGCGATTGTGACGGCCGGGAATACCAGGCCAACGTGCCTGTCGAAGAGTCCCTCTAAGCACGTTCCAACAAGCCCTTGCTATGAAGTGGACTTGTACACTTCCAGCTCGAGGGTGATGAAGGCGTCGATCATCGCCCGGTAGGTCTTCTCGACGAGTTCGACGTCGATGTCCTTCTGTTCCGCCGTGGCGCGGACGTGTTCGATGACCCGCTCCACGCGCCCGGGCGCACGGACCTCCGCGCTGTCCGCCTTGAGGGTCCCGGCGATCCGGATCAGCCGTTCGCGGCGCCCGATCAAGGACACGATCTGCTCGTCCACCTCGTCAACAGCCACGCGCACGGCGGCGAGCTGTTCCCGGTCGGCCTGGGCGGTCTTGTCGTCTGCGTGATTTGTGGGCATGTGCATGACAGTATCGAAAGATGCAGCCACGAGTCGACTTAATTTCGCTGGGTGTCCGCAGTGTTGACGCCTCACGCCGCTTCTACGTCGATGGCCTGGGATGGCCGGTCCACCGGGAAGTCCCCGGCGAGGTGCTCTTCATCCAGGTCAACCACGGACTGATCCTCTCGCTCTGGGACGCGGGCCAAATGCAGTCCGAAGCGGCCACGGATCCCCCTGCCGGCGTTGCGTGCATCACCCTCAGCCACAACCTGGCCAGCACGGCGGAAGTCGACTGGGTGATGGCCGAAGCCGAGTCCGCGGGAGCCCTCATCGTCGCGGCACCGAAGACCCAGCCCTGGGGCGGCTACACCGGCTACTTTGCCGATCCCGACGGCTACCGCTGGGAGATCGCCTTCAACCCCGGCTGGGCGGTCGACGGCGGCGGCACAGTGACGCTCTGACTATTGGTACCGGACCTGAGGGCGCCGCCGCTAGAACAGGCCCCCCACCGGCTGGATGAGTTCCGGTGAGTCATTCTTGACGTTACCGACAGCGGTGCCGACGGCGTCGATCGTCCAGCCTTCCGCGACGTCGTGCGCCCCGGCCCGGACCAGGTCCACGAGTCCGGCGGCGTCATCGGCCTGCGGGTCCAGCCACGTCTGCATGGTCTCGCGGTTCATGGGCAGCGGAACCCTGTCGTGCAGCGCGGTCAGCTCGGCCAGCATCCCCCCGGCGTAGCCCTCCGGCGGGGAGTCGGTGGTCATGATCGAGGTCGAGAGCATCCAGCGCTCCGGGTCGCCCTCTGCCTTGGACGGGTCCCTCCACCATTCATATAGACCCGCGAAGACAATGGGGTGCCCGTCCTTGGGATGGACGTAGTAGGGCTGCTTGCTGCGGCCCTCGCCCTTCCACTCGTAGTAGCCGTCCGCGGGCACGGCACAGCGACGGGCGCGGGTCGCTTTCCGGAAGGCGGGCTTCTCCAGCACCGTCTCGCTGCGGGCATTGATCATCTTGGACCCGATTCCCGGATCCTTGGCCCAGGAGGGCACCAGACCCCAGCGCGCAATGTGCAGTTGGCGGACCGGCTCTCCGTCCACCAGCCGTTCGAGCAGGATCGGCACATCCGCCGTCGGGGCCACGTTCCACGACGGCGGAATCGCGATCTCGTCCTCCAGCCCGGCGTCGAATTCGGCCAGCAGGTCTCCGACGGCCCGGGCCATCACGTAGCGTCCACACATGGCACCAGCATGCCACCGCGCCCATTCCATGTCATCCGCACCCTGGCTCCGCCCTGTGCCTGCGGGAATAGCGGGCTGCGGGGTACGGTTGTTGGCAGTGACGTATGACTTCAGTGGGCGCCCGGCCGTACTCGCCGGCCCCAACCACAAGCTTGAGGAGAACTTCGTGGACTTCACCCCCGAATCCGGCACCATCACCATGTTTTCGACCACGTGGTGCGGCTACTGCAACCGGCTGAAGAAGCAGCTGGACGCGCAGGGCATCGGGTACACCGAGATCAACATCGAGGAAGTCGAAGGCACCGCCGATCTCGTCGAGCAGCTCAATGGAGGCAACCGCACCGTCCCCACGGTGCTGTTCCCGGACGGCACCGCCGCCACGAACCCCTCCGCAGCAGAGGTCAAGAGCCGGCTCGCGGCCTAGTCCCTTCCTGTATCCAAGGACAACACCAACCCACGACGGCGCGGCCTCCAAAGGGCCGCGCCGCCGCCCGTTGTGCCAGTAAGTTGTGCGAGAAATCCGCGTTCAGAGCAGAGGAGCTTGTTTCATGGTCCATAAAGTCAAGGCCGCAGTAGTCCGTTCCAAGAATGCCGACGTCACCCTGGAGACGATCCTGGTGCCGGACCCCGGCCCCGGCGAGGCCCTCGTGGACATCCTGACCTGCGGCGTCTGCCACACCGATCTGCACTACAAACAGGGCGCGATCAACGACGACTTCCCGTTCCTGCTCGGCCACGAGGCCACCGGCGTTGTCAGTGCCGTGGGACCGGACGTCACCGAGGTCGCCCCCGGTGACCGCGTGGTGCTGAACTGGCGGGCCGTCTGCGGCGAGTGCCGTGCCTGCAGGCGAGGTCAGCCGCAGTACTGCTTCAACACCCACAACGCCACCCAGAAGATGACCCTGGAGGACGGCACGGAGCTGACGGCCGCGCTGGGCATCGGCGCCTTCGCCGAAAAGACCCTCGTGGCCGCCGGCCAGTGCACCAAGGTGGACCCCGACGCCGATCCCGCCGCCGTCGGCCTGCTCGGCTGCGGCGTCATGGCAGGCATCGGCGCGGCGATCAACACCGGAAACGTCCAGCGCGGCGATTCAGTCGCCGTGATCGGCTGCGGCGGAGTGGGCGTGGCAGCCGTCGCCGGCGCAGCGCTCGCCGGCGCCACCACCGTGATCGCCGTCGACATCGACGCCAAGAAGCTCCAGCGCGCCACGGAGCTCGGCGCAACCCACACGGTGGATTCGTCCGCCGTCGACCCCGTGGAGGCAATCCGCGAACTGACCGGCGGATTCGGCGCCGATGTGGTGATCGACGCCGTCGGCCGCCCGGAAACGTACAAGCAGGCCTTCTACGCCCGGGACCTCGCCGGCACGGTGGTCCTGGTGGGCGTGCCGAGCCCCGAGATGACGCTGGAACTCCCGCTGCTGGACGTCTTCGGCCGCGGCGGCTCGCTGAAGTCCTCCTGGTACGGCGACTGCCTTCCCTCGCGCGACTTCCCCACGCTCATCAGCCTCTACCGGCAGGGCAAGCTGGACCTCGACGCCTTCGTGACGGAACGGATCACGATCGAGCAGATCGAGGAAGCCTTCACGAAGATGCACGCCGGCGCGGTGCTGCGCTCGGTGGTGGAGCTGTGAGCGTCCGGATCGACCGGCTGGTCACCTCCGGGACGTTTTCGCTCGACGGCGGCACGTGGGAGGTTGACAACAACGTCTGGATCCTCGGGGATGACGCCGAATGCGTCATCATCGACCCGGCCCACGATCCCGCCGCCGTCGCCGCCGCTGTGGCGGGAAGGAAGGTCACGGCGATCCTGCTCACGCACGGCCACGACGACCACATCCGCGCCCTGGGCGAGGTCCGCGCGCTCGTGAACGCCCCCGTGTACCTGAACCGGGATGACTGGATGCTGTGGGAGCGGGTGTTCCCCGGCACCGAGCCGGACCACGCCATTGCCGACGGCGACACCTTCGACGTCGCAGGGGCGAGGCTGGTGGCGCTTCACACCCCCGGGCATTCGCCG
The DNA here is from genome assembly GCF_040676555.1 of Arthrobacter sp. LAR12-1-1.1. Lineage (NCBI taxonomy): Bacteria > Bacillati > Actinomycetota > Actinomycetes > Micrococcales > Micrococcaceae > Arthrobacter > Arthrobacter sp. LAR12-1-1.1. The sequence continues at coordinate 858,059 of NZ_JBEGIG010000001.1, forward strand.
GGGTCCGTGTGTTTCCTCCTCGAAAGCGAAGGCATTGAGTTGGAAGGCGCAGAGCTTGAAAACACGGTGTTCAGCGGGGACACGCTGTTCAAGGGCGGCCCGGGAGCAACCGGACGATCCTTCAGTGACTTCCCTACCATCATCGATTCCATCCGGAACCGGCTCCTGCCGCTCCCGGCGGACACGATGGTCCGGACCGGGCACGGGGACCCGACGACGATCGGCGCCGAAGCTCCGCACCTTGAGGAATGGATCGCGCGGGGGCACTGACCGCGATCCCGGTCCGCCCGTGTCGGATTCGTGGGGACCAGGACCGCACGGGCGGGTCCGGGTCCCCCGAAACCCGGCCGGCTGGTACTAGGATGTGGGGCCATGAGACCAAACCCCAGCATGGATCCGGCAACTTTCACCGCAGACATGCGGACCCAGTTCGATGCCTTCCTCGATGAGCACCGTGCGGATCTTCAGGCCTGCCTCGACGGGCTCTCAGAGCCGGAGGCCCGGGCATCTCTGGTACCGTCAAGGACCACTCTCCTGGGGCTTCTCAAGCACTCCACCTTCGTCGAAAAGGTCTGGTTTGACGAGGCCATCACGGGCAGGACGCGGAAGGAAATCGGCATTCCGGCCACGCCCGATGAATCGTTCACCCTCGAGGAGGACGACACCATCGCGGGCCTCCGGGCCGCCTACGTCCAGGCCTGCGAGGACTCACGCCGCCGGGCCGCTTCCCTCGACCTTGACGACGTCGTCAGCGGCAACCGCCGCGGTCCGCTGCCGCTGCGGTGGGTCTATCTGCACATGCTCAGGGAACTGGCCCAGCATTGCGGCCACGCGGACATTCTGCGCGAGCAGATCCTCGCTGCACGTTCCTGACGGCCCCGGCCGCTCAGGCGTCCCCTACAAATCGAAGCGTGAACGAATGTCCGTGGTGCCGGCTATTGCAGCCACGATCGATGCCGCGACGTCGCGCAGCTTGGTGTTGCGGGCGTTGGAGGCTTTGCGGAGCAATGTGAACGCCTCATCCGGGGGGCACCGGTTCTGGGCCATGACCACGCCGATTGCCATGTCGATGACCGTACGCGACTTCATGGCGGATGCGAGGTCGTCGCGGGCTTCCTGGAGGCGGCCGATCCGCAGGCTCAGACGCAGGGGCAGGCAGAGCTGCCGGGCAACGTTTTCCGCGGTGAGGATTTCCCCGTCCGTAAATCCGGAACGGTGAGTGGCGTAGAAGCTCAGGGCGGCCCGGCATTCGCCGTCCAGATCGATGGGGACCGCCAGGACGGCAACATAGCCCCGCTCCGCAGCCGCTTGACCGAATTCCGGCCACCGGCCCTCTCGGGTCACGTCCCTGACATATACGGTGTGTGCTCCGCTCATCGCGGAGATGCAGGGGCCCTCGCCGGCCGTGGCCTGAAGCTCTTCAAGTTCAAATGCCCTCTGGCTGCCGGCACCGGTCGCGGCGGGTTTCTTAGGCCTCGCCACGGTTACGGCGCCGATGACTTCGCGCTCTGCGTGGGATAGCCCAATGGCCGCGTGCTGGGCCAGTTCGCCCAAAAATTCTTCCAGATCCTCGCTTGAGAGCACGAGGTCTTGAAGCTGCTCCGCGGTCCTGCCAACAAAACGCTGCCCTGCAAGTTCCACTCCGGCTCCTTCCGGCCGCACGCCCCCAAATGATCGTACAATGCGGGCACCGAGGGAGGACGGGTCTTATTGCCCGGCTTCATCGGCCGCCGAGGCCGGGCACCACGCCCGTTGCGTAGTGGCGACCTGCCCGCCCGTCCACGCCGTCAGGCGCCGGCCGAGCAAGTGCAATGCTTTGCACTGTGAGTGCGTTTAGCGCGGATGCGGCCACCCCCGATTTGTTTTCACAGGGCCGCATCCGCGCTGGTCTAGGGGAGGCCAGGATCAGGCTTTTGGTCCTGTTTGCCGGACCGTCTGCCCGCGTGCCTGCGGCCTGACCGCGCGCCAATGAGGGCCAGACGCCACTCGCGGCGCCGGCCGCGCCCGCGCAGTTCCGCGTTGATGATCCGCAGGAGCTCGGAGGCGGCGTCTTGGTCTTCCGGCTCCTGGCTACTCGCCAGCGCCTGTCGGAGTTGCAGGAGGTCGCCAGTCGGCACCTGCGGCCAGTGCCGGAACGTGTAAAAGATCCTAGTGCCGGGGCGCCTCTGTGACCCTGTGCCAATCATGCGACACCGCCCCTACCAGGCTCCGGTGAGGCGGCGGCGCTGCGGACGGTCAGATAGCCGAGTGGCTTCAGGGCGACCGCCAGAGAGTCCGCGCCGGCTGTGTCGGTGACATCGAGTCTGGTCGGCATAAGACAGTAACTCCCCGCAACGAAGTGAGCAGCCTCTGCCTGACCAAATTCAGAATAGCAATTGCATTTGCCGCACAAAAGGAAAAGAGAGTAACAATTCACATGCGACTTTTCCGTCGACGCAGGCCTGTGGTTCCACATCTTGAGAATCCGAACGCTTTGCACTCATGCACAGCGGATCGCGTCCGAAGTGGGGCGACAGCGTTACTTGGTGGACGGAGAGTACTCCGGGTAGTAGCGCTGGATCTCTTGGACGGTCTTGCCAGCCTTCACCATTCGCTCAACGGTCATCATGCTCCGGACTTCCTGGTCTGAGCGCTACGACTGCAATTCCAGATTTCATTCCCTTATTCATGGTCCCCCCCAATAGCCAAAATATCTTTGTGAGCGTACCGCACGGGGAGCCGGGTCCCGCGGGTGACGGCGATTTCCTGCGCGGGTATGGAGTTCCAGCAGATTCGGTCCCAGCCCCTGGCCGCCAATAAAAGAGGCCATATTTCCGCTGTGGGGATTGTGGCACCGTTCTGGAACTCTGTAGGCGCCAGTGCGGTCTTGCTCGAATGCGCGGGCATGGGAAACAATATTCCCGCCCCACGTGGCCCGGTCGAAAGGGTTTCTTCAATGACAGCGCGAAATACCTCCTCAGTCGGTGCGCCGTGTTGGGTCGACACTTTGCAGCCAGATCCGCGGGCGGCCCGAGACTTTTACGGTCCGCTCTTCGGCTGGAGTTTCGACGACCCAACGCCGATGCCGTCCGGTTTCGATGGCGACTACTACACCGCGCGCCTGGGCGGGCGGCTGGTGGCCGGCATCGGACAGGCACCGCCGCTATCGCCTCCGGGGTGGATCACCCACGTGCGTGTCGACGACGTCGGGGAAGCCCTGGCTCGTGCCGAGCAGGCGGGAGGCAAGCCCTTGGGACAGATTGGGGCCGGCTCCGGTAACCGCATTGCTATGCTCGCCGACGCCACCGGCGTTCCATTCTGTTTGCGGCAGGCCGGCGAGAACGACGGTGCCGAGCTGGCCAATGAGCCCAATTCCTGGGCCATGAGCTCGCTGCACACCACAGATATCGGTCGGGCCCAAGCGTTCTACGGCGAAATGTTCGACTGGGTACTGGAATCTGTGCCGGACGCTCCTTTCTCGCTGTGGCTGCGCTCGGGTCAGGTCGTGGCGGTCGTGACGGCCACGGACGGCGTCGCGGTCCCGCCGCATTGGAGCGTCAATTTCGCTGTCCGCGACGCGGACGCCGTCGCCGAGCACGCCGTAGCACTGGGTGGCGGCATTTTGATGGCACCCATGGACACACCGGGATTCCGCAGCGCCGTGATCAGGGACCCCCAGGGCGGCACCATCGCGGTCAGTGCAACCGCAGGCTGACGCTTCCTGGAGAGCAGCGCCACCCGATTGCGGCGCTGGTAGGGTCAGCCCATGGATGAAAATTTGGGGAAGTTCATCGACAATTTCGCGCGGCTGGTGGAGCTTGCGCAGTCCGGGCAGCACCGGATTCAGCGGGGAACCCAGCTGCTGACCACGCTCACCGAGCATTTGGCGGTCCAGGCAGAATCAGTGGCTGTGGTGGTTGAGGAGATTCCGCCGCACCGGTTCGTGGACGCAGACATCCTCATGGAAGAGCTCGCTGCAGAGGACCCGGAGTTCCGGCTCGTGGGGATCGGCGGCGGAGACCAAAGGCACCATAATTCGCTGAGCGACATGTTGCAGCAGTCCCAGATATTTCCTCAATACCCCCTGTCCCAGCCGGACTACGCAAACCTCGCTGTCGGTCCGGACGAACAGCGGCAGGCCGTGGCCCTGGGACTGTGGCTCTTCAGCTACGGAGGCAGCCCGATCGCGGTGCTGCAGCGGGACGCCAACCCCCGGTATGGCCGTCAGTCAGCTTCCCTTGAAGTTTTGGCCGACGCTACAGATCAGGCCGCACGCTTCCTCTCGGAGTTCCGCCGGCGGATGCAACACCGCAGCGTGCTCAAGGGGCAGGTCATTTCGTTGGTGATGGGCGAGTATGGTCCTAGCGCCGCCGGGGTGACCTTTCACGCCCGGCCGGCCCTTGCCGCCTCCGATGTCATCCTGCCCGGTGGCCTGCTGGAGAAAGTCTCCGACCACACCTTAGGTATCGCGGAGCACCGGGACTCTCTGAACAAGTACGGCCAGCACCTCAAGCGCGGCGTCCTGCTCTATGGCAGGCCTGGGACCGGCAAGACCCACACGGTGCGGTATTTGTTGAGCCGGAGCGACGGTGTCACAGCAATCCTTCTCTCGGGAGGATCGCTCGCCAGGATCTCAGAAGCCGCCACCATGGCCAGGGCGCTGCAGCCCTCCATCGTCGTTCTTGAGGACTGCGATCTGATCGCCGAGGACCGCAGCTTCGGGCACGGACCCCAACCGCTGCTATTCGAGGTGCTGGACGCCATGGACGGTTTAGCCAGCGACGCCGACGTCGCGTTCATCCTCACCACCAACCGCGTGGACATGCTCGAACGCGCCCTGGCACAGCGTCCCGGGCGTGTGGACCTGGCCGTCGAAATTCCCCTCCCTGCCCAGGCGGAGCGGGTCTCGCTGATCAAACTGTATGCCCGCGGCATTCCCTTCAGCCCGAACGCGATTGAAGATGCCGCAGCCCGCACCGAAGGCACCACCGCCTCGTTCGCACGCGAACTCGTCCGCCGGGCGGTCGTTGCCGGCGCCTTGGAAGACATGCCGGTCGCGGACAACCATCTGGGGAAGGCTGTGGATGACCTGATGGCCGACGGCGCCGCCCTCACCCGAAGCCTCCTCGGCAGCGGCGCCGAGGGCGACACCGAGGGCAATGGAGGACCGTTCCCCGGGCCGCCGGCAACCTTTCATTCCGGGCGCTAGGAAAGTGCCTGGATCTGGAGTCGAATCGTCCGGTCAGCTAAGGATGGAGATCTTCAGCGCGCGGGCCGTCAGCGCCGCCAGCGGTACGGAGTGGTTGTTGACACCCGGTGCAAGCCATAGCGTTCCAGAATCGGTCGCGAATATTCTGTTGAGTCGCTGTGGATGAGTTTCTTACCGAGCGTTAGCGCGGCTCGAGCCCGGGCCGCGGTGAGCGCCCGGTAGATACCCCGGCCGCGCCATTCTGCCCGCGTTGCCCCGCCCCAGATGCCCGCGATTTCCGTGTCCGGTACCGGCTCGAGGCGGCCCGCACTGACAATCGCCCCACCATGTTCGGCGACCCACAGTTCCATACCGTCGTCCAGAGCCACGCGACGCAGGATTGCGTCGGCATTGCCGTCGGAGACGTCAGTGCCGAAAACCTCGTCCTGCATTGCGCACATGGGCGCGAATGTCCCGTTCTTCGGTCACCCGCCGCAGGCTGACGCCGGGCGGGAGCTGCACGTCGACATTCAACGCGCTGGCCGGCCCGATCATGATCGACTCGGTCTCATCGGGCTCAAAACCGTTCTCCAGCAGTGCGACATGGAGTCCGGGTGCATGATCGTGGCCACGGGTCTTCCACTCAACCCGCACGACTGCGGGATCGCTGCGGTAAAACGCGAGCACTTCGGCCACCCAATGCGCGATCGTCACGGCACTGGCCTTATCGAGGTCCTGATAAGTCACGAAGCCTCGGCCGCCTGCGAAGGTCACCAGGCGTAACGGGCCCACCCGTTCAACGGCGATGGCACTGGGTGTCTCGGCATCCGTCCGGAGTTGCTGGTCGTACGCCATAAGAAGTTCTTCAGAAAGAGTCATCGGCCTCCACGGTACATTGTCCGGTTTCGGACCTGGAGACGGCACCTCAGGAGCCTCGGCGTCGACCTTCAGTAGCCGTAGCGTTCAACCACGATCTGCGTCGTGTAACTGCCGGACGCCGGGCCATAGTCGTCAATGGTGATCCGTACGTCCCAGCCATCGATCCTCCCGACGCCCCGGCACATCAGGCCTCCTGCGTTAATCCTTCGTTCCCTGAGGCACGGTTTGTACTCGTCGGGAGTCAGTCCAACCTGATCGATGTATCGCTCCAGATCACCGGCGCGGTACGGCCTGTGCGTGTCCCACCTGTACGCATAGATTGCGCATGGTCCGTCAATTGGGATGCACAACGCCCCACCCAGGGGTGCTTGTGTCCCTCCGATGGGTTCCCACCCGGGGGAAGTCTGAAGCCGATCCGCGATTGCCTTCATCTGTCTAATGTTGGCTTCATTCTGAAAATGGACATTCGCGAAAAAGCCGGCAACGCCTACGACGATTGCCGCTACGACCGCCAGAGCAATCTTTCCTCGACGCCCCATATCCTGCCCAGCCCCCTCAGTAAACCCGACGCTACCTGCCGCGTTCCTGCTGCCCCGGTGGTCAGGCCCGCAATTGAACGCCAGTATAGGACCAAGCCGGTGTGTCCTCCGCGCTGGCGGTCCCTTAGCGGGTGATGGCCAGGGGCTTCACAGGCACCACACACGACACCCGCACGAAGGGCACGTCTCGTGCTCCCGCCACGCGGTTGTTCCTGCCGGTGTCATCGCACCAGTCAATGTTGTAAGGCACTGCGGTTACGGCGGCATCCCCCACGGCGGTCCGGGCGGGTACGACAAACGTGTAACTGAACCCACCGGCGTCGTTCATGGCGGAGGTGGTCTTGACGACTTCGGCCCCTGTTGCGTCGGTGACGCTCACCTGGATTCGTGCGTTCTTGCCGTAGCGGGGATTGCAGTCGGCGTCCGCCGCTGCCACCGTCACGCTTTGCCCCGGTTTGGCTTCCGTCGGGGTCAGCGAATAGGCGGGCGGTAAACACGGCGGCGCCCCGCCCGTGGTGGACGAGCACCCCGAGGTGGCGGCAACCAGCACCAGTGCCCCAATCGTGGCACAGATCGCGGAGCGCCCTTCACGGTCCTTCAGGTGAAAAGCCATGCCGTCAGTGTCGCTGGTACACCGGCAAACGCCCACTGTTGTCCCGAATTCGTACCGCAATTGTTGCCGGAGTGTGCCGTGACCCATTTGAGCCGCCGCCCGCATGGCAACAACTCCCCCACTGCCGGGTCGGGCCTATGATCGGGCCATGGGATCACCCGGAATTTCCCGACGCAGCCTGCTGGGGCTCGGCGCCGTGGCAGCGGCGTCGGTCGCGGGGTGCGCCGGCCCGGGCGCGTCCAGCCAGGAGCCGCCAGCCCCACCCATCGCCATGCGCAGCGGCAGCTTCACCTCACGGTTCCGGCCGCAGGAACTCACGGGCTGGTCACTGGCCGTACCCGGATCCACCGGTGGCAGCCCCTCCGGCCCCTTGCCCGTTGCCCTGTTCCTGCACGGAACGGGCGCGGACCACCGCATGGTCTTCGACGAGTTGGACGCGGGCGGCGTCCTGGCACGGCATGTGGCCCGGGGAGGGACGCCTTTCGCGATCGCTGCCATCGACGGAGGCGAATCGTGGTGGCATCGCCGGGAATCCGGAACAGACACGCAGGCCATGCTGGTGGAGGAATTCCTCCCCCTGCTGGCCGGCCAGGGCGCCGACACCGGCAGGCTCGCCGTGTTCGGCCTGTCGATGGGCGGCTTCGGCGCCCTGCTCCTGGCCTCCCAGCACCGCGTCCCCGGGCTCCGCGCCGTCGCCGCGATGAGCCCCGCCGTCTGGAGCCTGTACGACGCCGGCCGGTCCGACAACTTCGACAGCGCCGCGGACTTTGCGGCCAACGACATCTTTGCCCTCCGGCCGGAGCTGGAGCCGCTGCCGAAGCGGATCGACTGCGGCACGGCGGACAACCTGCTCTTCAGCGTCAAGGACTACGTGAAGGACCTTCCGGGTGAACACGAGGGAGGCTTCCAGGCTGGCGGCCACGACGGCGGCTACTGGCGCTCCATCCTCCCGGATGTCCTCGCGTTCCTGGGCAAGAGCCTGGCTTGATGCCGGCTGCGAGCGCGCCAAGAGCGCCCGGCAGCGCGTGTCCGCCGTCGGCTGACTGCGCCGATCACGCTCATGCAGAGCGCCCAGTAGGCTACTCCCACGGCGAGTGAGACTGCTACGGCCAGCGCGGGGCTTATCCCGGCCAGCGGCGGATAGACCACCCAGTGAACCAGGTACGCGTAGAGGGAGGCGCTGGCCAGCACCACCGTGAGGCGGCGGAGGCCCTTGGGCACCGGGACGCTGGGCAGCCAGATGAGCAGCAGGATTCCGACGAGGAGAGTGCACTCCCGGCCCGGGTTCTCGAAGAACCCCGGAACGGTCAGTGCCGCAATGACCGAGACCATGCAACGCTGGGCTAAGGTCCGGGACCGCGCAATGGCCCAACCCAACGCGAAGAGCCACAGTGCAGGCGCGGTGTGCGGCACTCCGGGGTTCACCAGCTCAAAGCGGGTCAGGAGCCCAGCGCCGGTCAGCGCCAGCGGAAAGAGCAAGGGGAAGCGCCGCTCTGCTCGGTCCGCCCACGGAATGGCTAGCAGCGCCGTCGCCCCCACAAGCAGGTAGACAAGAATTTCGATAAACCAGAAGTGCCATTGGGTGGTCACCGCCTCCGGGCCGAGGACGGCGTTGAGCAGCAGGATATTGGCGGGCGCGTAGTTGTCAGTGATCAGGTAGGCCACCGCGATGAACGCCATGCTCGGCACCACGATTCTTGCCACGCTGCCCAGCTGCCGCTTCAGCCGCGGCACCCGTTTTCCGGAGAGCTGGAAGCGGGCGAAGTTGTAGCCGGCCACGGCCATGAGTACGTGGGCGGCACCCTGCCAACTGAACAGGCCGACGTGTGTGCTTACGATCAGGACGATCCCCACGGCCCGCAGCACGATGCTCGTTTCGACCGGTGCTAAGAACCGTCGACGCTTCCGGACCGGTGCGGTACGCGGCCGCGGCTCCAGGTCCCGGACCGGAGTCACGTGCCAGTCCGGCGGGAGGTGGCCCAGGGCTTGTTCCAGGCGGACCGACGCGGCCACGTAGGACAGCGAGTCCCCGCCCAGGGAGACGAAGGTGTCGCCGTCGCCGATCTCGGCGCACTCAAGGGCGTCCTCGAAGATCTTCCGGACACTGTCCGGCGCGCCGCTAACGCTCGCGGCCTCAGGTGCTGCCACTGCTTTAAGCCGGGACAGGGCCAGGACGGCCTGGTAGTCCAGTTTGCCCGTGGCCAGGCGCGGGAGATGCTCGACGGCGCGTACCTCAAGGGCCGCGCGCGGCAACCCCATGCCCTGGGCGAGGACTTTGCCCAGCAGGTGCGCGTCGTGGTCGCCTTCCACGGCGACAACGACGCCGTCGTCTGTCCCCGCGCTGGCGGCCTGCACACCGAGGTCGGCCAGGAGCCGCTCCACCTGCCCCAGGTCAACGCGAAGTCCCACGATCTTGACGAACCGGCTGCGCCGCCCCACCACTTCGTAGACGCCCGCCGGGTGTAGCCGGGCGAGGTCGCCGGTGCGGAGCTCGGTAATGGCGCGGCCCGCGGCGAGGTCCGCCGGGCTTTCGGCATAGCCGAGCATGACGTTGGGACCGGTGTAGACGAGTTCGCCGTGTTCCAACCCGGGCACCGGGTCGATCCTGAACGAACCGCCCGGCACCGGAATGCCCACCGCGCCCGGGACCTCCGCCGCCAGTTCCGGCGGGAGGTACGCCATCCGGGCCGTCGCCTCGGTCTGGCCATACATGACGAAGAAGTCCCAGCCGTTTCGGCGGCCCAGTTCCGCATATTTCCTCACCGATTCCGGCGCCAGCCGGCCCCCGGCCTGGGTGATGTAGCGCAGGCTGGGCAGGTCCAAGTCCTCGAACCCGACCCGTTCCAGCAGTTCAAAGGTGTACGGAACGGCCGCGAAGGACGTGGCCCCACGGCGTCGGAAGAGCTCCCAGAAGCACGGATCAACCACGGAAAAGTCGGTGAGGACCAGCCCGGCACCGCGGAGCAGGTGGCTGTTGATCACAGACAACCCGTAACAGTAGGACATGGGCAGCGTCGTCGCGGCACGGTCCTCCGGGCCGATTTTCAGGTACTCGGAAATCGACTCGGCGTTGGACTGCAGGTTTGCATGGGAGAGGCGGACGAGCTTGGGCGAGCCCGTGGAGCCGGACGTGCTGAGCAGGAGCGCCAGGTCCGGGTGCAGTTCGTGCCGTGTACCGGCCCGGCGCTCGTCCAGCAGGAGTTGGCCGTTGCCGGCCCGGACGACGACGTCGGGGTCGTAGGCCGCAACGAGGGATTCCAGGGCGGCCGGTTTGTCTTCGGGCAACAGGATCAGGGGGTGGCCGCCTACGAGCGCCGCCAGGTAGGCAACCAGCGAATCGACGTCGTTGGCTGCCGAAAGCGCCACGAGGCGCCGCGTGGTGCCGAGGCGCAGGGCGAAGGCATCGACGCGATCCGCCAGCTCCCGGTACGTCATTGCCAGGGTGTCGGTCAGGATGGCAGGGCTGTCCCCGTAGCTCGCAAGATCGGCGGCAAAGGGCACCCGCATGAAATCAAGCTGCTGCGTGGTCACCCGGACGATGTTATTAGATTAGGCTTGCCTAAGCCAAATTAGGGCATGAAAGGTTTGCGTAATCGCCCGGAGTGGGTATCCTCCTTATTTAGGTTCACCTAAGTACGGGTTTCTTCAGCATCGTCGCTCGAGGAACCCGCACGTACAACGGCCCACACGCTTCCGCCTCAACCGCACGTTCCACCCGACCGATCCAAGGAAATCCCCTATGCCCAGTTTCACCCTGCCCAAAAGCGCTCCCCGGTTCCGGAAGACACTTGCGCTGGTTGCGGCGGTAACCGCCGCTCCCCTGGCCCTCGCCGGCTGCATGGCCAACTCAAAGACCCCGGGAGCAGCCGACGGACCGATCCAGGTCACCAGCACCCAGACCGAATGCAAGGTCTCGGCCAACCAGGTCGCCAGCGGCAACCTGACGTTCGCGGTCAAGAACGAAGGCCCCCAGGCCGCCGACTTCTACCTTCTGGCCGAGGACGGACTCCGGGTCATCGGCGAAGTGGAGAATATCGGCCCCGGCCTGAGCCGCAATCTGGTGGTCACCGCGGCCGCCGGCAAGTACACCACGTCCTGCAAGCCCGGAATGCAGGGCGACGGCATTCGCGCCGGCTTCGACGTCACGGACTCCGGCAGCAGACCCGCCGTCGACGCCAATGTTCAGGAGCTGCTGGACACCGGCACCCGCCAGTACTCTGTCTACGTCAAGGACCAGACCGACCAGCTGGTGGACGGGACGAAGGAGTTCGCCGCGGCTTACGCTGCCGGAGATGCCGCGAAGGCCCGCGGGCTCTATGCCGCCACCCGTATGCACTGGGAGCGCATCGAGCCGGTTGCCGAGTCGTTCGGGGATCTCGACCCCAAGCTCGATGCCCGCGAGGCCGACCTCGAACCCGGCCAGGAATGGACTGGCTGGCACCGGGCCGAGAAGGACCTGTTCCCGCCGGCCAGCTACACCCCGCAGACAAAGGCGGAGCGTGCCGCCATCGCCACGCAGCTCGTTGCCGACACCGAGGACCTGGCCCAGCGGACCCGCACCGTGGAGCTCACCGCGGACAAGATCGGGAACGGCGCCAAGGAGCTCCTGGACGAAGTGGCCACCGGCAAAGTCACCGGGGAGGAAGAAATCTGGTCCCACACCGATCTCTGGGACTTCCAGGCCAACGTTGACGGAGCAAGGATCGCCTTCGAAAGCCTGAAGCCCGTGCTGCAGCAGAAGGCCCCGGCCCTGTCCGAGGCGCTCGAGGCCAAGTTCGCAGCCCTGCAGGCCGGGCTCAAGCAGCACTCCACCGGCGAAGGCTTCGCGTACTACAACGAGCTCAGCCAGACCGAAGTCCAGCAGCTCGCCGCCCTGGTCGATGCCCTGGGCGAACCGCTCGCCAAGCTCACGTCGGCAGTGGTCCTGTGAGCGGCTGCCCCTTCGGCGGCACCCCCGGCCAGACGCCCGACGGCGGCACCCCCGAATCAGCTAACGCACCGGAATCAGCCAAGGCAGCAGGAGCAGCGGCCACGCCAGCACCGCCAGCAGCCTCCGGTCCGGGAAAGGGCCGGCTGTCCCGCCGCGGGCTCCTGTCCCTCGCAGGTGCCGGCGGCGCGGGCGCCGTCGCCGGCCTGGCGGCGGGCTTCCTCAGCCACGACGCCGTGGCGGCAGCGGCCGCGCCGCTGGCAGCGCCCGGCGACATCATCCCGTTCCATGGTGACCGCCAGGCAGGCATCGTCACACCGGCCCAGGACCGCCTTCACATTGCAGCGTTCGACGTCGTCACGGAGGACCGCGCGGAGCTCATCCGGCTCCTGAAGGACTGGACCGCCGCCGCCGCGGCGATGACCGCGGGGCGCAGCACCGGCAGCAGCGGCGCCGTCGACGGCCCCTATGACGCCCCGCCCGAGGACACGGGCGAGGCCCTGGACCTGGGGGCCGGCAAACTCACGCTTACCTTTGGGTTCGGCCCCGGCCTGTTCGAGAAGGACGGCAAGGCCCGCTTCGGGCTCGAGGGGCGCCGCCCGGACGCCCTGATCGACCTGCCGCACTTCCCCGGCGACGACCTGGAGCCCGGACGCACCGGCGGCGACATCGTGGTGCAGGCCTGCGCCGACGACCCCCAGGTGGCGGTCCATGCCATCCGGAACCTAGCCCGCATCGGATTCGGGCAAACGCGCGTGCGCTGGTCCCAACTGGGCTTCGGCCGGACCTCCTCCACCTCACGGTCCCAGACCACCCCGCGGAACCTCTTCGGCTTCAAGGACGGCACCAACAACCTTAAAGCCGAGGACACCGCCCTGCTGGACGAGCACGTGTGGGCGGGCCGGGGAACGCGACCGGAAGAGGGCTGGATGGCCGGCGGCACGTACCTTGTGGCGCGCCGGATTCGGATGCACATCGAAATCTGGGACCGCACCTCGCTGCGCGAACAGGAGGCCCTGATCGGGCGCACCAAGGGCGCCGGTGCCCCGCTCTCCGGCGGCGAGGAATTCACCGCCCCCGACTTCGAGATCCAGGGGCGCAGCGGGGAACCACTGATCCCGCTGGACGCCCACATCAGGCTCGCGCACTCGAGCCAGAACGACGGCGTCAAGATGCTCCGGCGCGGCTACAACTACACCGACGGCTCGGACGGTCTGGGGCACCTCGACGCCGGACTGTTCTTCATCGCCTTCGTCACAGACCCGAGGACCCACTACGTGCCCATGCAGCTGGCCATGGCGAAGGAGGACACGCTGGCCCTGGAATACCTCAAACACACCGGCTCGGGCCTGTTCGCGGTTCCCCCGGGAACCAGGGCGGGGGGTTTCATCGGCGAAGGGCTCTTCGCATGACGGCGGCCCTCACCGATGCCGGCAGTCCGCCCGGAACCGAGGGAACAGGCCGGCCCAACGGCAAGGAACATCCGGGACCCGGCATCGGCGGGCCCGGCAGACGAACGGGCAAGTCCACTCTGAAACTCGTGCTGCTGGGAGTGGGGTGCTCGGCGGCGTGGCTGGCGTCCGTGCTGGCCGGCGGGTTCCTGGACCCCGGCCCGGAGATCCACCGGATTGCCCTCGCCGGCCACATCCTGGCCCTCGTGCTGTCCTTCGGAGCCATCTTGGTACTCGACTGGGTGGGTTTGCTGTGGCTCCTGGGCCGCCGCGACGTCCACGACACCCGGCGGCTCGATTCCGCCGCGCAACCGCTGATCTGGGGCGGGCTGGCCATCCTGCTCATCTCCGGTGCATTGCTGCACCCCGATCTCTCCAGCCCTCCGACGCAAATCAAACTCGTCAGCATCCTGGTCCTCATGCTCAACGGCCTGGTCCTGACCAAAACCATGAAGCAACTGCACCAACTGCCGCCGGAAACCTTGTTCACGGCGGTGGCGGCCGGGCTGCGGGCGCGCTTGCTCGCGGCTTTGTGCATTTCTCAAACCTGCTGGTGGACGTCCGTGCTGGTAGGACTGCTCAACAGCACGCTGCGGCGCTGGACGGGAGCCTGACGCCGGCGAGTCCGTCGGCTACCGCGCGGGCGGGAACGTCCGGCTGTGGCGGTTCTCAGCCACAGGCGGATCGAATCTGGTGTCTTCCAGCGTCCCGCCGTCGTCGAGCCAGCGGCGGTTGGTGTAAAAGCCGATGGCCCGATTGTTGCTTTTCTCCACCCACAGAAACGCCCGCTCGTAGCCGAGTTCGATGAACTTTTGTTCTGCGGCCGCAAACAGGACGGAGCCTGCGCCCTGTGCCCAGTTGTCCGGATGCACATTGATCGCGTGGAGCTGACCGGTTCCCTGGTCCGAGTCACCGGCAGCAGGACCGAGGATGGCGAAACCCACAACCTCATTGCCGCTTTGGACCACGAGGTGAACAGTCCCTTCCCCGGGCTCCATGATGTTGCGGTGCCACGCAGACGCCGCCCGCCCGACGTCGAGACCGTCAAGATACTCATCGGTCATGACCCCACGGTAGGTGGCCCGCCAGGCCGCAACATGGATCTCGGCCAGCCGTGCGGCGTCGTCTTCGGTCGCGGCCCTGACGCTGATGTCCGGAGTGGTCATGGTGGCGAATCTATCAAGTGAGGTCACCGGTGCCGTGCGGCGCGCACCAGGCGGCGGGCGAAATGGCTGATGACGAGGACGCTGACCGCGGCAAGGAGCCACGTGCCTTCCGCACCAAGGACCGGGCCGCTCGTGCAGGTGCTGACGGCGCCCGACTCCGCCGTGTAGTCGATGCACTCACCTGTCCGAGAGCCGATTAGAAAAGCGTCGACGGCGATCACCAGCAGAATGGCCACTGCCCAGGGCCACCACTTGGGCGGGCGCAGCTGAGGCGCTTCCTCCACGGTTCCTCCTCGGCAGCTCAGCGGCCGGTCCGGCCGCTCGAACACCTGGCAGGCATCACAGTACGGCCGATCCCTACAGCGCGGTACTCTGCACTAACACTCCTGTCTGCCTCTCCCCTGGCCGTGATGAGCCACATCGACCTCGGCGGCGGCCCGGAAGAGTCCGGCAGAATCATTTCATGGAAGGTCAACGCGATGTCAGAATCTGAACTTTCAGCTCTCCGGGAGCGGGCTGCCCGTGGTGACAACGACGCTATAGGTGAACTCATCGAGCTGGCCGCGGAGCGGGAAGACTTCGACGAGCTGCGGCATCTTGCCGACGGCGGCAGCAAAGACGCCGAGGATCAGCTCGTGGAACTCGCAGCTGAAAAGGAAGACCTAGCGGAGCTTCGGCGGCTGGCATCCGCCGGCAACACGGACGCGGCCGAAGTGCTGGCCGAACTCACTGAGTAAACACTCAGCTGAAATTGACCGTGTTCAACGGCCTCCGCGACCACCGGATACCTTTCGATACGGTCCAGGACGTCGAGGTCCGCTATGCCGTAGCAGTCCGGGCCGCCGGCAAGAAGTATGTGAGCCGGGGCGCTCCTACCCCGCCGGGCTCGTTCGAATCCGGATATTGGGTATCTGCTTGGCTGAAGTCGTCCCGCAATGGCCGGGCTGATCGGCGACCTGGACTGCCCCTGATCAGGCCGCAACGCAGAGATGTGGCACGGTAATCTCGATATATGAGACATTCTGTCTTGAATTATGGACTTTCTGTATATCGTGGGGCATGGACGCGACTCAGGCAATCCCGGACTCTATTCCTCCTTTCGTCGACGGAGCCTGGCTGCAAAGGCACCGCGATGGCGTGGTTGTCGCTGACGCGCGCTGGTACCTCGACGGTTCCTCTGGGCGGGGGGCGTACGACAGTGGGCACATCCCATGTGCCGTGTTCGTGGACCTCGACGCGTGGCTGTCCGGCGGCGCCGGTGCGAGAGGGCTCAATCCGCTGCCCGATCCGGCGGTGTTCGCCCGGGGGATGTCTTCTCTCGGTGTAGGCGACGACTCGACGGTCGTCGCCTACGACGACGCCGGGGGCGTCATTGCGGCACGGCTCGTGTGGATGCTGCGGGCGCTCGGGAAGCGGGCGGCGTTGCTCGATGGCGGGATTGCGGCATGGCCGGGTCTGCTCGACAGAGACCCAGTGCATCCTGCGCCAGCGAGCTTCACAGCGGCTCCATGGCCCGAGGAGTCCCTGGTGCAAGCCGACGACCTCGAGGCATGGGCCGGCATCGTGGTCGATGCCCGCCATGCCGACCGCTTCGGCGGCAGCCTTCAGCTCCCCACGGATCCCCAAGCCGGGCATATCCCTGGCGCGGTGAATGTGCCATGCCGAGAGAATCTCGACTCCGTTGGCCGGCTGCGGCCTATCGCCGAGGTACGCGAGGCGTTCGCGCGTGCCGGGGTCCGGGACGGCTCTGCTGTCGTTTCCTATTGCGGATCGGGCATCACGGCGTGCCACAACCTGCTGGCCCTCGAACATGTCGGGCTCGGTCGTGGCCTCCTCTACCCCGGCGGCTGGTCCGAATATGCCGAGGACCCGCGACGCATCGCAGAGAGGTAGAGCAAGCCGAGGAGGTCCTGGAACAAGCCCGCGTCACATGGTCCCAGACGTAGTCACTGGTCGCTGTCGCCGGGGATGACGAGGTCCTTCAGCGGCGCGGGGTCGGTGTTCGTGGCCTGTTGGAGGAGGCGGTAGAACAGCAGCCCGCGGCTGGCTGAGGTGCGGCGGTCCGGCGGCAGCTCGGTGCGTTTTCCTTACCAGCGCGGGGGGTCGGCTGTAAGGGAGTCAGGCTTTCCGGCCCGTGCCTTCCGTGTCGTCGTCAGCGGGGCCAGGAGCTGCATCCTCAGCGTCCAGCGCACCGTCTCCACCGCCGCTGGGGCGCTCCGTTTCGCCTTCTCCGTAGTCCCCTTCGGCATATCCTCCGGTTGCCGGTCCGGCCTGGTCCCCCACTGTCCCGCCTTCGCCGTAGTCCCCTTCGGCATATCCTCCGGCTTCCGGTCCCTGGTCCTCCGCTGTCCCGCCTTCGCCGTAATCCCCTCCGGCGTATCCTCCGCCTTCCGGCCCGGTCTGGTCCTGGCTAACCGTTCCGCCTTCGCCGTAATCCCCGCCGGAATATTGGCCGGCCTCCCTTTCAACGGGGGGTTTCGGGGTGCTGTTATCGTGCTGTTGGGCTGCAGATTCTGGGTTCTCGGACATCGAAAATCCTTCCTTGAAGGATCGTGTGCCCGTGCGAATGCAGAGGCATCACGGCTTCGCGACCGAGGACGAACCGGCGGGCGAGATCTGGCGGGCAAGGGGAGATCTGCTGCTCTACCGATACCGAGACCGGCCTGTGTGTTAATTCTACTTCCAGGGGTCCCTCCGATGACGTCCCGATTGCCTTATCGCCAGGTGGCAGGATGGGGTCCATCATGGACATGCGGTTGCGGCGCGCTCCTGACGCGGAATGGGTGTTGATGTACCGGCTCGGACTGAGCCGGAAACGCATCGCTGAGCTCGTGCGCGTTCATCCCGCCCTCGTCGGCTACCACCTGGTCATCGCCCGCCGTCAGGACCCGGAACTCGAGGCCGAACACCAAGCCGCCGCCGGCGCCAAGCCCGGCCCCTCTCCCGCGGGCCTTGCCCGCATGGAAGAAATCATCGGCTGGATCACGTCCGAGGGCGGGCTCCCCCGTGACCGCTCCGAGCACAAGGCGGAACGGTCGATGGCCCGGTGGCTCTCCGATCGTCGGCGCGAAGCAGCCGAAGGAAACCTTCACCCGGCCTACCGCGACGGCCTCGCGCGGGTTCCTCCACGTTTGAGTCCTTTGATTCGCGCGGAGGCTTCCTCATACCCCGATAAACCCCGCGGCCGACCATCCGGTCAAAACAGCACACCGTTGCGCCGGGTTGTGCCCATTGGGGGCAGGTGGAGCCCTCCGCACAGCTCAGGCTGTCCCCACTGGCGTGCAACCCGGCCCGCCGGAGGCCCCGGGCAGGAGCGCGGATCGCTGAAACGTCGTAGCCGCGCTCCATACTTGGAGCTGCGTGGATCATGCATCAGATGCAACTGGGCGTGGTTGCCGTCTTCTTTGGCGTGTCTATTCGAACATATGTATTGGGTATCTGCTTGGCTGAAGTAGGCTGGGGTATGGCCGATTTGCTGCCGCAGATGCCGCGGGCCGGCGTGGACTACCCCAACACGTTCGGGCAATTCCCTGAGTGGTTCAGCACCGATGAGGCGTGTCTCGAGTACTTGGCCAAGCTGCGATGGCCGGACGGGTTCGTCTGCCCCAAGTGCGGGAACCGCGACTACTGGCGCACGGGCGCCGGGCTGTGGATGTGCAAGGGGTGCTCGCGCCGGACGTCGGTGACGGCCGGGACGATCTTCGCCCGCACCCGCACTCCGCTGCGCACGTGGTTCGCGGCGGTGTGGTTCGTGACGTCTCAGAAGAACGGCGTGTCCGCTCTCGGCCTCCAGCGGGTCCTGGGGATGAGATCGTATGAGACGGCGTGGGCGTGGATGCACAAGCTGCGCCGGGCCATGGTCCGGCCCGACCGCGAGATGCTCTCCGGGCTTGTCGAGGTCGACGAGTGCTTCATCGGTGGGGTCCACCGCGGCATGCCCGGCGTCGGCCCCGACAAGATCTCGGTCCTGGTCGCCGCAGAGCACCTGGACCACAACCGGATCGGACGGATCCGCCTCGAGCCCGGGCCGGCCGACCGCAGGCTCGCCCTGGTGAAGTTCGGCCAGCGCGTCGTCGCCCCCGGTTCCACCATCCGCACCGACGGGGCAAGACAGCTGAGGCGCTTCGCCGACCTCGGCTACAAGCACGAGTACTTTACCCAGCTCGGATCGGTCATCCCCGCGCACGTCAACATGCCCGCCGTCCACATGGCCGCCTCCCAGCTCAAACGCTGGATCGACGGCACCCTGCATCAGGGCATCTCGAGGGAGCAGCTGGCCTACTACCTGGACGAGTTCACCTTCCGCTTCAACCGCCGCACCGCCAAGAGCCGCGGGCTGCTGTTCTATCGGCTCCTCCAGCAGGCAACGAACACAGACCCGGCGCCGTTGAAGGACCTAGTCATTCCCCACGAGGCGGACCCGCACCGAGCCCCCGAGTGAATCGATCGCCATCGGGACCTGGTGACCAAGGCGGTCGGGGCAACTAACTGCCCGCCCGGCGAGGGATCCTTCACCGGGACAGGGGGCATCAGGTCGGTTTCCGAGTCGTGCAGCGCTACTTCCACTCGAACAGGCGGCCTTCGGACTTGCCGTCGGCCACCTGGTACTCGAACAAGACCGCGATCCCGTTGAGGCTGCTCAACTCGTC